>NZ_MRCP01000003.1:0-577636 GCF_002303975.1 Pseudomonas sp. ACN5
TCTGACCTTCGGCGATGGTGATGACCTTGCCGCTGTCGAGGGTCACGGTCACCGGACCGTTCTGCGCGGTAACCGGGGCACCGTTCTTGTCGGTCAAGGTGGCGGTGTAGGTGATGGTGCCGTTCTCGTCCACGCTCGGGGTCGCGGTCAGGGTCACCGTGGTGGTGTCGTTGACGTCGTTGACCGTGGTTTCCACCGGGGTCTTGATTGGGTTGATCGCTTCGAGGTTGCCGCCATCGGCCGATTTAATCGACTCGGTCACGGTGGTCGGACCGGTGTAGACGTCGTTGCCGACGCTGACCGGCAGGCTGCCGGAGCTCTGGCCTTCGGCGATGGTGATCACCTTGCCGCTGTCCAACGTCACGGTGACTGGACCGTTCTGCGCGGTGACCGGTTTGCCCTGGGCATCGGTCAGGGTGGCGGTGTAGGTGATGGTGCCGTTCTCGTCCACGCTTGGAGTGGCGGTCAGGGTTACGGTGGTGGTGTCGTTGACGTCGTTGACCGTGGTGGTCACTGGCGTTTTCACCGGATCAATGGACTCGAGGTTGCCGCCGTCGGCCGATTTAATCGACTCGGTCACGGTGGTCGGACCGGTGTAAACGTCGTTGCCCACGGTCACTGGCAGGCTGCCGGAGCTCTGGCCTTCGGCAATGGTGATCACCTTGCCGCTGTCGAGGGTCACGGTCACCGGACCGTTTTGCGCGGTAACCGGTTTGCCCTGGGCATCGGTCAGCGTCGCGGTGTAGGTGATGGTGCCGTTCTCGTCCACGCTCGGGGTCGCGGTCAGGGTTACGGTGGTGGTGTCGTTGACATCGTTGACCGTGGTTTCCACCGGGGTCTTGATTGGGTTGATCGCTTCGAGGTTGCCGCCCACCGCGTCCTTGATGGATTCAGTAACGGTGGTCGGACCGGTGTAGACGTCGTTGCCGACGCTGACCGGCAGGCTGCCGGAGCTCTGGCCTTCGGCGATGGTGATCACCTTGCCGCTGTCGAGGGTCACGGTCACCGGACCGTTTTGCGCGGTGACCGGTTTGCCCTGGGCATCGGTCAGCGTCGCGGTGTAGGTGATGGTGCCGTTTTCGTTCACGCTCGGGGTCGCGGTCAGGGTCACCGTGGTGGTGTCGTTGACGTCGTTGACCGTGGTTTCCACCGGGGCCTTGATCGGGTTGATCGCTTCGAGGTTGCCACCCACCGCGTCCTTGATGGATTCAGTAACGGTGGTCGGACCGGTGTAGACGTCGTTGCCGACGGTCACTGGCAGGCTGCCGGAGCTCTGGCCTTCGGCAATGGTGATCACCTTGCCGCTGTCGAGGGTCACGGTCACCGGACCGTTCTGCGCGGTAACCGGTTTGCCCAGGGCATCGGTCAGGGTCGCGGTGTAGGTGATGGTGCCGTTTTCATCCACGCTCGGCGTCGCGGTCAGGGTCACCGTGGTGGTGTCGCTGACATCGTTGACCGTGGTTTCCACCGGAGTCTTGATCGGGTTGATCGCTTCGAGGTTGCCGCCCACCGCGTCCTTGATGGATTCTGTAACGGTGGTCGGGCCTTGGTAGACGTCGTTGCCCACGGTCACTGGCAGACTGCCGGAGCTCTGGCCTTCGGCGATGGTGATCACCTTGCCGCTGTCGAGGGTCACGGTCACCGGACCGTTCTGCGCGGTAACCGGTTTGCCCTGGGCATCGGTCAGCGTCGCGGTGTAGGTGATGGTGCCGTTCTCGTCCACGCTCGGCGTCGCGGTCAGGGTCACGGTGGTAGTGTCAATCGAGTCAGTGATGGATGTTACTGCCGGTTCTTTACTCGGCACCAGGTTCTCGAAATTGCCGCCCGTGGTACCAATGATGGTGGTGCTGACGGTGCTGCCGTTGACATGGACGTCATTGGCAGGGGTCCCAACCACGACGGTGCCGGTGGTCTGGCCCGCGTCGATGGTAATGACCGAGCCGTTGCTCAAGGTCACGGTCATCGGCGTGCCGGCCGGGTTGGTCAGGGTCGCGGTGTAGGTAATCTGACCGCCTTCGGTGATGTTGCCGGTGGCCGTCAGGGTCAGCCCGGTGTTGTCCACGGAATCGGTGATGGTGGTCACGGCTGGCGCGGTGTTCGGCACCAGGTTCTCGAAATTGCCGCCCGTGGTGCCAGTGATGGTGGTGCTGACGGTGCTGCCGTTGTTATAGACGTCATTGGCCGAGGTCGGCACGTTCACGGTGCCGCTGGTCTGGCCAGCGGCGATAGTGATGGTCGAACCGTTGGACAGAGTGACGGTTACTGGCGTCTGTGCCGGGTTGGTCAGGGTCGCGGTGTAGGTAATCTGACCGCCTTCGGTGATGTTGCCGGTGGCCGTCAGGGTCAGCCCGGTGTTGTCCACGGAATCGGTGATGGTGGTCACGGCTGGCGCGGTGTTCGGCACCAGGTTCTCGAAATTGCCGCCCGTGGTGCCAGTGATGGTGGTGCTGACGGTGCTGCCGTTGTTATAGACGTCATTGGCCGAGGTCGGCACGTTCACGGTGCCGCTGGTCTGGCCAGCGGCGATAGTGATGGTCGAACCGTTGGACAGAGTGACGGTTACTGGCGTCTGTGCTGGATTGGTCAGGGTCGCGGTGTAGGTAATCTGACCGCCTTCGGTGACGGTGTTGCCGGCCGTCAGGGTGACCGTGGTGGTGTCGAGGGTATCGGTGACCTGGGTCGCGGCCGGGGTAGTCGGCGGCGTCACAGTAATGCCGCTGCCGCCGCTGGTGCCGGTGACAGTTACATCGATTTGGGTCGCGTCGTTATAGACAGTGTCGTTCGCAGCCAATGGCACGTTGACTGTGCCGGTGGTCGCGCCTGCGGGAATCACGATCACGGCGCCGTTGGATAACGTGACAATCAGGTCGGTCAGTGGTGCCTGGGTCAGGGTCGCGGTGTACACCAGCACGCCACCAGCCTCGGTGATGGTCGGCGTGGCACTGAGGCTGAGGACTGATTCACTCGGGGAATTGGCGTTGGCGTTGGCATTAACGTTGGCATTAACGTTGGCGTTGGTGGACTGGCTACCCGGGATTTCCAGGGTCGTTTGCCCGGCAGGGTTGATACCCGCGGTTGGGAAACCGATGGTCGGGTCGACACGGCCAGCCGTGGCGTCGAGCATCACGACGCTGTGACCGCCCCCGGCGGCACCGCCAGAACCTGCTGCAGTCGGGCCGGCAGCGGCGGCTTCAAGGTCTTTGGTCGGGTCGGCACCGGCGGCAATGGCTTGTTGCAGCTCTTCTACCGAAGGCGCGGCTTGCGCAGTGGCGGCTGCCAGGTCAGCACTGGAGTCCGGCGCGTCAGCGCTCCATTGGGTGTCACGGCCCAGATCGAGCGTACGGCCATCGGCCAGTTCCAGAGACACGGCACCAGAAAGGCCAGTATCGACCTGGTCGCCGGCAAACAGTTTGTCGCCTTCAACGAGAACTCGGCGGATGCCCTCCGGGGACACCACGAAAACCTGACCGACAATGCTTTTGACGATGGCAACAACACTGCTCATTGAAGACTCTCCGGGGTGTCACGTTCAGTTGACTTCCATAGACCTGATGGCGTCTGCGCCGACCAGTCTGGACGTTCTTTGCAAAATAGATGCACAAATTTGACGCACCAATTCGTCAATATTTTGGCTATAATTTTTCGTTATTAACCTTATGCCAAACTATTGACCTTCTTGGATCCATCCTAAACAATCGTCCCAGTAATGTCACATTGATATTTGAGCTGTGACCCTGTCCTCGGTATGTGATCCAGTTCCGCTTTTGAGCTTTCCGACATACGGTCATTCCGCTCGCCATCTTCCGACACGGCGCGTTTTTCAGTCGTGATTCAAGACAAGAAGTCCTGGGAAATTCCTACAATGCGTTCGCCTTTGTTCATGGCTCTACCTTTCGCTATCGCCGCGTCTTTCGTCCAGGCGCAATCCTTACCAGAAGCCATGCAACAAGCGCTGGATGTCCATCCGGAGGTCCAGGCAGGTGTCAACAGCCGGTTGGCGGCTGATTATCAGTTGAAGGCGGCGAAAGGCGGGTACTTGCCACGGGTCGACCTGCTGGGCGGCTATGGTCGTGAAGGCACCGATAGTGTGACGACGCGAGACGGCAGCAACAATCACTTCGAAACCCTGAACCGCAGTGAATCGAGCTTGCGACTGACCCAAATGGTTTTTGACGGTTTTGCGACGACCAGCGAAGTAGGGCGTCAACAAGCCACCGTCAACTCCCGTGCCTATTCGCTGCTGAGTACTTCCGAGCGTACCGGGCTGACCGTGGCCCAGGTCTATCTCGACGTGCTGACCCGGCGCGAATTCGTGCGCCTGGCCGAGGACAACCTCAAGAGCCACCAACGCATTTACGACCAGATCCAGTTGCGCACCCAACGTGGCGTCGGTAGCGGCGCCGACCTCGATCAGGCCGAGGCGCGGATGGCCCAGGCGCGCAACAACCTGATCACCGAGCAGACCAACCTGGCTGATGCCGAGACCAACTACCTCTCCGCTGTCGGCCAGATGCCCGATCAACTGGAGCGCCCGGCGAGTTTCCTGGCGCTGATGCCGGCCAACCTGAATGAAGCCCGCGCGCAGATGCTGGAAAACAGCCCGATCCTGCGCTCGGCCGAATCCGACATCGCCGCTGCCGAAAAGCAGTACGACACGGCCAAGTCGACCTTCTACCCACGCTTCGATGCTGAGTTGGGTCGCACCGCAGACAACGATATCGATGGTCAGAATGGCCACAACAACGAATGGCAGGCCATGCTGCGCATGCGCTTCAACCTGTATGCCGGCGGCAGCAACAAGGCCGACCTGGAATCAAAGTCCTACCTGTCGAACCAGGCACTGGACATCCGCAACAACGCCCTGCGCCAGTTGAATGAAGAACTTGGCCTGGCCTGGAACGCCCTGAACAACGCCAATGCCCAGGTGCCGATCGCCCAGCAGTACGTTGATCACAGCACCGCCGTGCGTACCGCTTACCAGCGTCAGTTCAGCCTCGGCGAGCGCACTCTGCTCGATTTGCTCGACAGCGAGAACGAGTTGTTCTCCTCTTCTCGCCGTCTGGCGGAGATCAAGAACATTCAGTTATTTACTCAGTACCGAATCAAGGCGACCATGGGCGAGTTGCTCAAGAGCCAGGGAGTGGTCGCACCATTGGCATCCGTTGTGCAGAACGACGTGAAGCCCAAGGTCCAATTGCCCGGTATGAATTGAGCAGGACCTTCATTGTTCAATTGTTAGCCAAGAGTGCCGAGCGTGGAATCAGAAGTCAGTCGGGTTCAACTCATTCATGATCCGCGCGCGTTGCATGACGATCCGTTGCTGGATGGTCTGCTCGCTCTTTGCATGCTGCACCAAAAGCCGGCCAGCGCGGCCATGCTCACCACCGGCCTGCCACTGCCCGAGCAGCGTTTGAGTGTCGAGCTGCTGCCACGCGCGGCGGCTCGCGCGGGGCTGCAAGGCCGGGTGCTGCAGCGCAAGCTGGAGGACATTCCGGCGATTGCCATGCCGGCATTGTTGCTGCTCAAGGACGGTCGCAGTGCCGTCCTGCTTGGCTGGCAAGGCGAAGATCAGGCGCGGGTGCTGCTTAGCGAAAGCGATGGCGGTGAGTCTCTGGTCAGCCGCGAGCTGCTGGCCGACGACTACACCGGCAAAGTCTTTTTTGCCCAGCCGCAGCACAAATTCGACGTCAATCACGGCACGCTGATTCCCCGTGCGCGCTCGTGGTTCCGCGACACCCTCAAGCGTTCGCGCTGGTTGTACGCCGACGCCATTGCCGCCAGTTTCCTGATCAACATCATTGCCATGGCCGCGCCGTTGTTCGTGATGAACGTCTACGACCGTGTCGTGCCGAACCAGGCCGAAGCGACGCTATGGGTGCTGGCCGTCGGCATCTCTGGCGCCTACCTCTTCGACCTGATCCTCAAAAGCCTGCGCAGCCTGTGCCTGGATCTGGCCGGCAAGAAAACCGACCTGATCATCTCGGCCACGCTGTTCGAGCGCATCGTCGGCATGACCATGAAATACCGGCCGGCACGGGTCGGCAGTTTTGCCCAGAACATCCATGAGTTTCAGAGTCTGCGCGATTTCCTCGCCTCGCTGACCCTCACCAGCCTGATCGACCTGCCGTTCACCCTTTTGATTTTCATGGTTATCGCGATCCTCGGCGGCCATCTGGTGTGGATACCGGTGCTGGCATTCCCGATCGCCCTGGCCATCGGCTATGCGTTGCAGAAACCCCTGGTAGCGACCATGGAGCGGACCATGGCGCTGGGGGCCGAGCGTCAGTCGAGCCTGATCGAAACCCTGGCCGGGCTGGATGCGGTAAAGGTCAACAACGCCGAAAGCGAACGCCAGTATCAGTGGGAACAGACCATCGGCACCCTTAGTCGCCTTGAATTGCGGGTGAAGATGCTGTCCGGCCTGGCGATGAACATCACCTTGCTGATCCAGCAACTGGCCGGGGTGATCATGATTGTCTTCGGTGTGTACCAGATCATCGACGGTCACCTGAGCATGGGCGGCCTGATTGCCTGCTACATGCTCAGTGGTCGTGCGCTCAGCCCGCTGGCGTCGCTCTCCGGGTTGCTGACGCGCTATCAGCAGGCGCGGGTGACCATGACGTCCGTCGATCAAATGATGGAACTGCCCCAGGAGCGCAATTTCGAAGAGCGCCCGCTCAGCCGCAAGGTATTGCAGGGCGCCATTGAGTGCCGCCAGCTCAATTTCACGTACCCCCAACAGCAGAACCTGGCGCTGAAGAACATCAATCTGTCGATTCAGCCCGGTGAGAAAATCGGCATCATTGGCCGAAGCGGCTCGGGCAAGAGCTCGCTGGCCAAACTGCTGGTAGGGCTCTATCAGCCCGATGATGGCTCGCTGTTGGTCGATGGTGTGGATATCCGCCAGATCGACGTCAGCGAGCTGCGCTACAACATCGGCTACGTGCCCCAGGACATTCAGTTGCTCGCCGGCACCTTGCGCGACAACCTGGTCTCCGGTGCGCGGTATGTCGAGGATGAACTGGTGCTGCAAGCGGCAGAGCTGGCCGGTGTCCACGAATATGCGCGCCTGCATCCGCAGGGTTATGAGCTGCAAGTGGGCGAGCGCGGGCAGAACCTCTCCGGCGGCCAGCGGCAGAACGTGGCCCTGGCCCGTGCGCTACTGCTCAATCCGCCGATCCTGCTGCTCGACGAACCGACCAGTGCCATGGATAACACCGGTGAAGAGCGCCTCAAGCAGCGCCTGGCCGCCGTGATCGAAAACAAGACCGTGGTGCTGGTGACGCACCGGGCATCGCTGTTGTCGCTGGTGGATCGGCTGATCGTGATCGACCGCGGGCAGATACTCGCCGACGGCCCGAAAGCCGCGGTGATGGAAGCGTTGAAGAAGGGGCAGATCAGTGTTGCTTAAGTCGGGTAAGGGTTCGATCCTTCGCTACTTCAAGGGCTCTTCTTCGCTCCAGGGCCAGCCGCTGCCGGAGGTCAACAAGGCGTTGATCGAAGATGCGCCGCGTGTGGTGCGGCTGACGATCTGGGCGATCATCGCGTTCTTCGTCTTCCTGATGCTCTGGGCCAACTTCGCGGTCATCGACGAAGTGACAAAGGGCGATGGCAAGGCGATTCCATCGTCGAAGATCCAGAAAATCCAGAACCTTGAGGGCGGTATCATTTCCGAGCTGTTCGTCAAGGAAGGCCAGATCGTCGACGCCGGTGCCCCGCTGCTTCGCCTGGATGATACGCGATTTGCCTCGAACGTCGGCGAAACCGAGGCCGATCGGTTGTCGATGGTGCTGCGGGTCGAGCGCCTGAGTGCTGAGGTCGAGGATCGTCCGCTGAATTTCCCCGAGGATGTACTCAAGGCCGTGCCGGGTCAGGCCAAGAGCGAAGAGTCGCTCTATATCAGCCGCCGCCAGCAGTTGCACGACGAGATTGGCGGCTTGCAGGAGCAATTGATCCAGCGCCAGCAGGAGCTGCGCGAGTTCACTTCCAAGCAGGCGCAGTACCGCCAGCAATTGGGCTTCCAGCGTCAGGAAATCAGCATGTCCGAGCCATTGGTGGCCCAGGGCGCGGTATCGCCGGTGGAAGTCCTGCGCCTCAGGCGTGCCGAAGCGGAGACCCGTGGCCAGCTCGACGCCACCACCCTGGCAATTCCGCGAGCCGAGTCGGCGATCAAGGAAGTGCAGCGCAAAATTGACGAAACCCGCGGCAAGTTCCGTAGTGATGCCCTGACCCAACTCAATGAAGCACGCACCGATCTGAACAAGGCCCAAGCCACCGGCAAGGCCCTGGAAGACCGGGTCAGCCGGACGCTGGTCACCTCGCCGGTGCGGGGTATCGTCAACAAGCTGCTGGTCAATACCATTGGCGGGGTTATCCAGCCAGGCAGCGACCTGGTGGAAATCGTACCGCTGGACGACACCTTGCTGGTCGAGGCGAAGATCCGCCCGCAGGACATTGCGTTCCTGCATCCGGGGCAGGAAGCGACGGTGAAATTTACCGCCTATGACTACACCATCTACGGTGGGATGAAGGCCAAGCTGGAACAGATCGGTGCCGACACCATTACCGACGAAGACAAGAAAACCACCTACTACATCATCAAGCTGCGCACCGACCGCAGCCACTTGGGCACCGACGAAAAACCCTTGTTGATCATTCCAGGGATGGTCGCTTCCGTGGACATCATCACCGGCAAGAAGACCGTCCTCAGCTACCTGCTCAAGCCGATCATCCGCGCACGGGCCGAGGCGCTGCACGAGCGGTAGATCTTTAGTGGATTCACTGGCCCCATCGCGGGCAAGCCCGGCTCCCACAAGGTTCTTTGTTGAAACACGATCATGTGTTTGACACAAAAACCTGTGGGAGCCGGGCTTGCCCGCGATGGCGTCAGTCAAAGCACCACAACCCTGTCAGTAAGTGACAAAAAACGTCACTCCACAATCCACGCATCCCTTTTCAATCGCCATATCGTTATTCATTAACGGTATTTAAATTTCAATTCTTATACCTATAAAGTCAATCTCCTGCGTACCTGCCGACCAATCGGCGCGCCGCACGACACGAACCAACACGGGACCTCCGTGAGTTTCTGATCGACGCGCGCGCCTTTGAGCGTGCCGTGCGTGGGAGTGATTTATGTCTGCAGCTTCAGCTTCGCCAAGCATCGCGCCACAACTCTTTGAAATCCGCCCGTTCAGCGGAGCGGTGGGCGCCGAAATCCTCGGCCTCGATTTGTCCCGCCCGATCAATGATCAGGACTTCGCCCGCATTCACCGCGCGCACCTGGACCATCATGTGGTGGTGTTCCGCGACCAACGCATCACCCCGCAACAGCACATCGACTTCAGCCGCCGTTTTGGCGTATTGCAGATCCACGTGCTCAAACAGTTCCTGCTGGCAGGGCATCCGGAAATCCTCATCGTTTCCAACATCGTTGAAAACGGCCAGAACATCGGCCTGGGCGACGCCGGCAAGTTCTGGCATTCCGACCTCTCCTACAAACAACTGCCGAGCCTGGGTTCGATGCTGCATGCCCAGGAGCTGCCAGCGGAGGGCGGCGATACCTTGTTCGCCGACATGCACAAGGCCTGGGACAACCTGCCCGAGGCGCTGCGCAAAGCGGTAGAAGGCCGCTCGGCCGCACACTCCTACACGGCGCGTTACAGCGAAACCAAATTCGAAGGCAACTGGCGCCCGACCCTGACCCCGGAGCAACTGGCCCAGGTCGCCGAAGTCGTCCACCCGGTCGCGCGGACACACCCGGAAAACGGCCGCAAGGCCTTGTTCGTCAGCGAGGGGTTCACCACCCGCATCGTTGGCCTGCCGGAGGACGAGAGCCAGCAACTGTTGGCCGAGCTCTACGCCCACAGCGTGTTGCCGCAAAACATCTACCGCCATCAATGGCAGCCCCATGACCTGGTGTTCTGGGACAACCGTTCGCTGATCCACCTTGCTGCCGGCTGCCCCAGCCATCTGCGCCGCAAGCTGTATCGCACCACCATCCAGGGCGACGCGCCTTTCTGAATTGCCGGAGAATTGATCATGTCCAAACGTCTGCCCTTTGCACCCCTGGCCGCCGCCATCGGCCTGGGTTTCAGCCTGATCGCCGGCAGCCTGGTGGCGCCGACCGTGGCCCACGCCGAAGGTGAAATCCGCATCGCCGAACAGTTCGGCATCGTCTACCTGCTGCTCAACGTGGTGCGCGATCAGAACCTGATCGAGAAGTACGGCAAGCAGGAAGGTATCGACATCAAGGTCGACTGGACCCAGCTCTCGGGCGGCGCGGCCGTCAACGATGCGTTGCTGTCCGGCTCGATCGACATTGCCGGTGCCGGTGTCGGCCCGCTGCTGACCATCTGGGACCGCACCCATGGCAAGCAGAACGTCAAGGCCGTGGCTTCCCTCGGCAACTTTCCGTATTACCTGGTGAGCAATAATCCGAAGGTCAAAACCATCGCCGACTTCACCGAGAAGGACCGCATCGCGGTGCCGGCGGTGGGCGTGTCGGTACAGTCGCGCTTCCTGCAATACGCGGCCGCCAGGCAGTGGGGCGACAAGGAATTCAACCGCCTCGACAAGTACACCATCGCTGTTCCGCACCCCGACGCGACTGCGGCGCTGGTAGCCGGTGGCACCGAGTTGACCGGGCATTTCTCCAACCCGCCATTCCAGGATCAGGCGCTGGAAAATCCCAATGTACACGTGGTGCTGAACACTTATGACCTGCTCGGCCCGAACTCGCCGACCGTGCTGTTCGCCACCGAGAAATTCCGCAACGAGAACCCGAAAACCTACAAAGCCTTCATCGAAGCGCTGACCGAAGCCGCACAGTTTGCGCAGAACGATAAAGGTGCAGCGGCGGACACCTACATCCGCGTGACCAAGGCCAAAATCGACCGCGCCGCGTTGCTGAAAATCATCGACAACCCGCAGTTCGAGTTCAGCGTCACGCCGAAAAACACTTACCCGTTGGCCGAGTTCCTCTACCGTGTCGGCGCGATCAAAAACAAACCGGACTCGTGGAAGGATTATTTCTTCCAGGACGCCAAGCCGCTGCAAGGGAGCTGACCGAAATGAACGCCCCTTTGCAAGACCACACGGTCAGCAAACCGATCGCGGCAGCCCAGGCGCTGCTGTCGGTCGATAACGTCAGCCTCGAGTACCGCACGCCGCAGCGGGTGGTGCGGGCGACCCATCAAGTCAGCTTCGAGATCGATCCGGCGGACCGTTTTGTCCTGCTCGGGCCGTCCGGTTGCGGCAAGTCGACATTGCTCAAGGCTGCTGCCGGCTTCATCCAGCCTGTGGAAGGCGAGATCCGTCTGCAAGGCCAGCGCGTCGATGCGCCGGGGCCGGACCGGATCGTGGTGTTCCAGGAGTTCGATCAACTGCCACCGTGGAAAACCGTCAAACAGAACGTGATGTTTCCACTGCTGGCCTCGAAAACCCTCAAGCGCAAAGAGGCTGAAGCGCGGGCGTTGCACTACCTGGACAAGGTCGGTCTGGCGGCGTTTGCCGATGCCTATCCGCACACCTTGTCCGGTGGCATGAAGGCTCGGGTTGCCATCGCCCGGGCGCTGGCGATGCAGCCGAAAATCCTCCTGATGGACGAACCCTTCGCTGCCCTCGATGCGTTGACCCGACGCAAGATGCAGGAGGAACTGTTGCTGCTCTGGGAGGAAGTGCGCTTCACGCTGCTGTTCGTCACGCACTCCATCGAAGAGGCGCTGGTGGTGGGTAACCGCATTCTGTTGCTGTCACCGCATCCGGGGCGAGTGCGGGCGGAAGTGCACAGCCACCAATACGATTTGCACAGCCTGGGCGGTGTGGCATTTCAGGAATCGGCGCGCCGCATTCACCGGCTGTTGTTCGACGAAGGTCAATCACCGCAAGTCGAGTACGAACTGGATTTCGCTGACATCCGCATCGCGTATTGATCCCGTTGAGAGGAGGGCCCGATGAGCCATTTATCATCCCCGCGTGAAGCGTTCGAAACCGTTTTGCAGCCACTGACCAGCGTGCCGCTGGAGCGTGAACTACCCCTTGGGCAACGCCTGTGGCAACAGGGCTGGTTGCGTAAAAGCCTGATCCTGGTGTTGCTCGCCGTGCTCTGGGAAGCCGTTGCGCAGTTTCAGAACAACGACCTGCTGCTGCCGAGCTTCTTGCAGACCGCTCACGCGCTGTACGACGGCTTGCTCAGTGGCGAGTTGCTGGGCAAGGTGTGGATCTCTTTGGTGGTGTTGCTCAAGGGTTATCTGATCGGCATCGTCCTGGCGTTTGGCCTGACGACGCTGGCGGTGTCGACGCAATTCGGTCGCGACTTGCTCAGTACCCTGACGTCGATGTTCAACCCGTTGCCCGCTATCGCTCTATTGCCGCTGGCGCTGTTGTGGTTCGGCCTGGGGCAGAACAGCCTGATTTTCGTGCTGGTGCACTCGGTGCTTTGGGCCTTGGCGCTGAACACCTACGCCGGGTTTCTCGGCGTCTCGGAAACGCTGCGCATGGCCGGGCGCAACTATGGCCTAAAGGGCATGCGTTTTGTGCTGTTCATCCTGATCCCGGCGGCACTGCCGTCGATCCTCGCCGGGTTGAAAATCGGCTGGGCTTTTGCCTGGCGGACGTTGATTGCTGCCGAGTTGGTGTTTGGCGCGACCAGCGGCAAAGGTGGGTTGGGGTGGTACATCTTTCAGAATCGCAATGAGCTGTATACCGACAAGGTGTTTGCCGGCCTGGCGGTGGTGATTCTGATTGGGTTGCTGGTGGAGAACCTGGTGTTTGATTCGTTGGAGCGGGTGACGGTCAAGCGCTGGGGGATGCAGCGCTGATCGCAAATCCAGAGAGCGCATTCCTCTGCAGGCGCTGCCGAAGGCTGCGATCTTTTGATCTGCTAGCATTGCACATGGATGAATCCTGATCGGCCATGAGTGCCCTGCATGCAACTCCCGGACATGAACCTGTTGGTCGCCCTCGACGCCTTGCTCGACGAGGGCAGTGTGGTGGGCGCGGCGCGGCGGATGAACCTGAGCCCGGCGGCCATGAGCCGGACGTTGACGCGCATCCGCGAGGCCATTGGCGACCCGATCCTGGTGCGCGCCGGCCGCGGCCTGGTGCCCACACCCAAGGCGCTGGAATTGCGCGAGCAAGTGCGCAGCGTGGTGGAGCAGGCCGGGTTGCTGTTTCGGTCGGCCGATGCGGTGGAGCTGAGTTCGCTGCGGCGGCGGTTCAGTATTCGGGCCAACGACTTCTTTGTCGGTGTTTACGGCGGCAAGTTGTTCGCCACCCTCGACCGGCAAGCGCCGCACTGCGAATTGCGTTTCGTCCCGGAAGGCGATGGCGATGATGAGGCCTTGCGCGAAGGGCGGATCGATCTGAGCGTCAGCAACACACGGCCGCTGACCCCGGAAGTGAAGGTTCAGAACCTGTTTTCCACCCACTTCGTCGGCCTGGTGCGCGAGGATCATCCGCTGCTGGACGAAGAGATCACGGCTGAGCGCTATGCCGGTTATTCCCATATCAGCATGTCCCGGCGTGGCATTGCCCGGGGGCCGATCGATACCGCGCTCAATGCCCTCGGCCTGGAGCGGCGGGTGGCGGTGATCGCGCCAAGCTTTCATGCGGCGATGTTTGCCTTGCCCGATTCCGACCTGATCCTGCCGGTGCCCAAGGAAGCCTTGCTGAGTGTGCGGCGGCTGGGGTTGAAACTGCGCTCGTTCAACCTGCCGATTCCGTTGCCGACCCTGATGCTGACCCAGGCCTGGCACCCGCGCTTCGACAAGGACCCGGCGCACCGCTGGCTGCGTGAAACCCTGAAAACCTGCTGCGATGAAACGTGGCTGGCTGCGCAGCCGGACTGAGGTCGAGCGCATCCTCCCCCTGTAGGAGCGAGCTTGCTCGCGATGAACTCAAGAGCGCCGCGTTTAGTCAGTAAACACGCGGCATCGTTAACGACCATCGCGAGCAAGCTCGCTCCTACAGGGGGGTTATCATTGCGTCTGGCGCACTTATAAGCTGCTGATAAGTTGATTTTCGTCAGGCATCACGCTTTTTAGAATGCTTCGGTCTTTCCACGCCGGAGCTCGCAGTACATGACTTCCCTTACGGTCACGGCACCTGTCGCTGCGACCAGCACGGCGGCCGCACCGCCGGTCTTCGGCCCGCGGATCATCATCGGCCTGGTGGGCGTGCTGCTGGCGGTGCTGGTGTCGGGCCTGAACGAGATGGTGACCAAGGTCGCGCTCGCCGACATCCGCGGCGCATTGGCCATCGGCTACGACGAAGGCACCTGGCTGGTCGCCTGTTACACCGCGACGTCGGTGGCGGCCATGGCATTTGCGCCCTGGTGTGCGGTGACGTTCTCGTTGCGGCGTTTCACCCTGTGCGCCATCAGCCTGTTCACCCTGTTGGGTGTGTTGTGCCCCTTCGCCCCGAATTACGAAAGCCTGCTGTTGCTGCGCACCTTGCAAGGCCTGGCGGGCGGCGCACTGCCCCCCATGTTGATGACCGTGGCCCTGCGGTTTCTGCCCGCCAACGTGAAGTTGTATGGCCTGGCCGGTTATGCCCTGACGGCGACGTTCGGCCCGGGCCTGGGTACGCCATTGGCCGGGCTATGGACCGAATACGTCGGTTGGCAATGGACTTTCTGGCAAATCATCGCGCCGTGCCTGATTGCCATGGTCGCGGTAGCGTATGGCTTGCCCCAGGACCCGCTGCGCCTGGAGCGCTTCAAATCCTTCAACTGGCGCGGATTGCTGCTGGGCTTTCCCGCCATCTGCATGCTGGTGATCGGCATCTTGCAGGGCAATCGCCTGGACTGGTTCGAGTCGAACCTGATCTGCGGATTGCTCGGTGGCGGGTTGTTGCTGCTGGTGCTGTTTTTGGGCGGCGAGTGGTCGCAGCCGATGCCGTTTTTCAAGATGCAGATGCTCGGCATCCGTAACCTGTCCTTTGCCCTGTTGACCCTGGCGGGCGTGCTGGTGGTGTTGCAGGCGGTGATCATCATTCCGTCCAGCTACCTGGCGCAGGTCCAGGGTTATCGCCCGGTGCAGACCGCACCGATCATGCTGCTGGCGGCGCTGCCGCAATTGATCGCACTGCCGTTGGTGGCGACGCTGTGCAACTTTCGCCGGGTCGATTGCCGCTGGGTGTTGGGCATCGGCCTGGGCATGCTGGCGTTGTCGTGCGTTGGCGGCTCGCAACTGACGTCCGCGTGGATTCGCGACGATTTCTATGTGCTGCAATGGCTGCAGATTTTCGGTCAGCCCATGGCGGTGTTGCCGCTGCTGATGTTGTCCACCGGTAGCATCAACCCGATGCAAGGGCCGTTCGCATCGGCCTGGTTCAACACCGTCAAAGGCCTGTCGGCGGTCATCGCCACCGGGGTGATCGAAGCGCTGACCACGGCCCGCCTGCATTTTCATTCGACCATGCTGGTCGATCGCCTCGGCAACTCGCCGCTGGTCGAGCGCGACAGCGCAAGTCTCGCTCATCGCTTGCATGAGCAAGCGCTGGTGCTCACGTCCTCTGATCTTTACCTGTGCATGGCCGGTCTCGCCGTGACCTTGATCCTGCTGATTTTCTGGCTGCCGACGCGGATCTATCCGCCGCGCACACCGACCTGAATGCTCCACTGAAACAGAAGGTTTTTATGAACACCCAAGCAAAGCAGAAAGTCGCGGTGGCCGTGGCCGTCGCATTGGTCGTCGGTGGGGCGTTGTACCTGGCAATGCCCGGCCTGTTCGGCAAGCGTACCCGGCAGAACACCAACGATGCTTACGTCTCGGCGGATTTCACCCTGGTCGTGCCGCGGGTTGCCGGGTTTATCAAGGAAGTGCTGGTCGAGGACAACCAGCAGGTCAAGGCGGGGCAATTGCTGGCGCTGATCGATGACCGGGATTTGCGCGCCGCCGCCCAGGCCGCCGACGCTGAAACGCTGGTGGCCAGGGCGCAACTGCAAAACGCCCGGGCGACCCTGGAGCGCCAGGCATCGGTGATTGCCCAGGCGCAATCGTCGGTGGTTTCGGCCAAGGCGGAAATGGCCTTTGCCGAGCATGAATTGAACCGCTACAAGCACCTCGCCGGGGTGGGCGCCGGCACGGTGCAAAATGCGCAACAGGCGCAAACGCGCATCGACCAGGCCTCCGCGCGGCTGGCCAATGCCACGGCGGTACTGGCGGCGGAGCGCAAGCAGGTGGAGATCCTGACGGCCCAGCGCGATGCGGCAGAAGGCGGTCTGAAGCGGGCGCAAGCGACGCTGGAAATGGCCAGCTACGAGTTGTCCTATACGCGAATCGTGGCGCCACAGGACGGTATGGTCGGCGAGCGCGCAGTGCGGGTCGGCGCCTACGTGACGCCGGGCAGCAAGATCCTTGCCGTGGTGCCGCTGGCGCAGGCTTATGTGATGGCCAATTTCCAGGAAACGCAACTGACGGATGTGCAGCCGGGGCAGGCGGTGCAAGTGCGCGTCGACAGCCTGGGCGGTGCGGCACTCAACGGTCGTGTCGACAGCATCGCACCGGCCACCGGGGTGACGTTCGCCGCGATCAAACCGGACAATGCCACTGGCAACTTCACCAAGGTGGTGCAACGGATACCGGTGAAGATCGTGTTGGAGCCGGGGCAGTCGCTGGCCGAGCGCTTGCGGGTGGGGATGTCGGTGGAGGCGAGTATTGATACGGCCACCGCCAAGGCGAAAGAGGTTGTTCAGCGATGAAGATTTTTGTTGGTCGCGCTGACGCCTTCGCGAGCAAGCCCGCTCCCACAGGGGAATGCGGTCAACTGTGGGAGCGGGCTTGCCCGCGAAGAGGCCTGTGGCAGCCACTCACCTTCAGTGCCTTGCTCGTCATGAGCCTCGGCGCCTGTACCGTAGGACCCGATTTCAAAAAGCCCGAAGCCAAACAAATCACCGAATGGGCAAAACCATCAAATGCAGCTACCAGCCAGGCCATCGCCGAAACAATGGCCGAGCGCTGGTGGGAAGTGTTCCATGACCCGCAACTCTCGGCCTTGAGCCAGCGCGCCCTGACCGACAACCTCGACCTGAAGCTGGCCGGCAGCCGTTTGCAGCAAAGTCGTGCGGTGCGCCAGGTCATCACTGCCAACCGCTACCCAAACACGGCCGCCAGTGGCAGTTACGGGCGCAATCGCAACAGTGGTGAAGGCTTGAACGACCCGTCAGGACACAATGGCCAGTCGGCTTTCAATCTGTGGAATGCCGGCTTTTCCGCTTCCTGGGAGCTGGACTTCTGGGGCCGCGTGCGTCGGGAAACCGAAGCGGCCGACGCCACTTTGGAAGTCGCCGAGAACGACCGGCGTGGTGTGTTGCTGTCGGTGCTGGCCGAAACTGCCCAGGACTACATTCAACTGCGCGGTGTGCAGAACACCCGGCTCGTCACCGAACAGAACCTCGACGTCGCCCGCCATAGCCTGAAGCTTTCGCAACTGCGCCTGGCCGACGGCGTCGCGACGGATCTGGATGTCGCCGAAGCCGCCGCGCAGGTGGCGGCCATCGAATCGCGTCTGCCCGCGCTGGAGCAGCGCCAGTGGCAACTGATCAATGCCTTGAGCCTGTTGATGGGCGAAGCACCCCAGGCATTGGCGGCGCAGTTATCCACAGACGCCCCGGTGCCACAAACGCCGCGCCAGGTCGCCATTGGCTTGCCCTCGCAACTGGCTGAACGTCGACCGGACATTCGCCAGGCCGAAGCGCGACTGCATGCCGCCACGGCCAGCATTGGCGTGGCCAAGGGGGATTTCTATCCGCGAATCATCCTGTCGGGGAACATCGGCTCCCAGGCCATGCAGCTGAGCGATTTTGGCTCCTGGGGTTCGCGTTCGTTCGGGATCGGCCCGCAATTGAGCTTGCCGTTGTTCGACGGTGGCCGTTTGCGGGGCGTGCTCCAATTGCGCGAAGCACAACAACAGGAAGCGGCCATTGCCTATCAGCAAACCGTGTTGCGCGCCTGGCATGAAATCGATGACCAACTGACCGCTTACAACGCCAGCCAATTACGCCGCGACAGCCAGGCCGAAGCCGTGCGTCAGAACCGCATTGCGCTGGACACCGCGCAACAGCAGTACGTTGAGGGCGTGGTGGATTTCGTCACCGTACTCACCGTGCAAGGGGCGCTGCTGGCCACGCAGGAGCAGTGGGTCGAGAGTTCGACCGGCGTGTCGCTGGCAGCCGTCGGGTTGTACAAGGCGTTGGGTGGGGGTTGGGAGTCGGTGTATCCGTTAGCCGAGACGGCGCAGCGCTGACGGTCCATGGACTCGGGTTGAATCTGGCTGATCGGCACCGCCGACGTGCCGGACGAGTTTGCACCGTTGCCGGTGTTGCCGCCAGGTTGTACCTGGCCGGCAACACCGGGCAATGAAAGAGAGGGTTGCAGCCTTCAGGGTTTCGACGACAAGTCAGCCATGCCCTTGAGCAACTCGATCGGCAACGGAAAGACGATGGTCGAGCTCTTGTCGCCGGCAATCGAACTCAGGGTCTGCATGTAGCGCAGTTGCATGGCCCCCGGTTGGCGGCCCAGCATTTCGGCGGCCTGCATGAGTTTTTCCGAGGCCTGCAATTCGCCTTCGGCGTGGATCACCTTGGCGCGCCGTTCCCGCTCGGCTTCAGCCTGCCTGGCAATGGCACGGACCATCGATTCGTTGAGGTCCACGTGCTTGATCTCGACGTTGGCGACCTTGATGCCCCAGGCGTCGGTCTGGGCGTCGAGCACTTGCTGGATGTCCAGGTTCAACCGTTCGCGCTCGGCCAGCAGTTCGTCCAGTTCGTGTTTACCCAGCACCGCCCGCAACGTGGTTTGCGCCAATTGGCTGGTGGCGGCCAGGAAATCCTCGACCTGGATGATGGCCTTCTGCGGATCGAGCACGCGGAAATACAGCACCGCGTTGACCTTGACCGACACGTTGTCGCGGGTGATCACGTCTTGCGGCGGCACGTCCAGCACCACGGTGCGCAAATCGACCCTGACCATTTGCTGGACCACCGGAATCAGCAGGATCAGGCCGGGACCCTTGACCTGCCAGAAGCGCCCGAGCTGGAACACCACCCCGCGCTCGTACTCGCGCAGGATGCGGAACGTCGACCCCGCCAGTGCGATGAGCAACAGCAGTAGCGCGACAAGACCCAATTGCAAACCCATGACTATTCTCCGCCCGGCGCCGCGTCAGCCGCGGCCACTTGCAGCAGCAAGCCCTTGCGCCCCACCACCCGCACCTGTTGTCCGGGTTGCAGCGGCGTCGCGCTGAGCACTTGCCATTGTTCTCCTTGCAAATGAATCCAGCCGCCATAGGCGTTGCCGGCCTGCAATGACGTCACTGCCGTCACGCTACCGAGCAGCCCGGCATCACCACTGACGATGTGGCGCGGTCGGGTCTTCAGGGCGTGAATCACCAGGTAGATCAGTAGCAGCGCGCTGACCACCGCCAGGCCGATCATCAACGGCACGGGCACTTCGGTGTTGGACAGGATGACCGCGCCGATCACGAACATCACGATGCCGCCCAGGCCGATCACGCCGTAATTGGGCAGGGCCGCTTCGGCGATCAGGAATGCGATGCCGAAGGTGATCAGCCAGATTCCCACGGGATTGGGCACCAGCAACACAACCGTGTCGGCAGCGAAGGCCGATCCGCTCAACGCCAACAGCAACGCAACTGCACAACAACGCGTGTTCACTTGACCCTCCGGGAGAGTCGTGGAGTGGCTCTGAGTACAGTTTAGTTGAGCCTCAACCTGTATGAATTTTGCTCAATTGTCGTCGTCGGCCGATGGGCGGATTTCCCACCGGATCACGCCGGCGGGCCTAGACTTTTACTACGCAAGCAACGCTTTAACCATCGTCTGCCAGCGATCACGGCGGACACCGAGGTGCATCATGCGTATGGCAAGAACCGTGCAGCGAAGCCTGGAAAAGGCTCAATGCGAATATGACATCGTCAGCCACCCCCATTCGGCCAGCAGCCTCGAAACGGCGCGGGTCGCCGGTATTCCTGCCGAACGGGTGGCCAAATCGGTGATCCTCGACGATCACCATGGGCACTACCTGATGGCCGTGCTGCCCGCCAGCCGTCACCTTGACCTGAGCAAGGTCCGCAGCAGCGGTGAGTGGCAGGTTTCCCGGGAAAGCAACCTGGCGCACCTGTTCGACGATTGCGAGCGCGGTGCCGTACCGGCGCTGGGTGAGTCCTATGGATTGGAAGTGGTCATCGACCCGCTGCTGACCCGGCAGAAAGACATCTATCTGGAGGCCGGCAACCACGTCAACCTGGTGCGCATGGACATGCCCGAGTTCCTGAAAATGGTGCCGCATGCGGAGGTGCGGGAGTTGAGTCATTGAGTTTTGTTTCGTCAATGCTGACGTCTTCGCGGGCAAGCCCGCTCCCACAAGGTTCGGTATCAAACACAAAACCTGTGGGAGCGGGCTTGCCCGCGAATGACCGCGCAGCGGTCCCCCTGAATTGGTCCCCAGGAGTTCGACATGGAAAACCCAACCCACAACCTCCCTTCGCTGTTCAAACAACTCGGCCTGCCGGACGACGCCGAAAGCATCGATAAATTCATCGCCACCCATTCACCGCTCAAACCGGAACTGCACCTTGCGGATGCATTTTTCTGGAGCCCGAGCCAGGCGGAGCTTCTGCGTGAGGAGATACTCGATGACGCAGATTGGGCCGAGGTGGTGGATCAGCTGGATGTGATGTTGAGGAAGGGGCGGGGGGTGTAAATAACGGATAGGTGGCGGTCCACGGAGGTTGCTCTGATCGAATTAATTGACCAAAATTAAGACCTTATTTGAGGTCTTAATTATGCAGAATGTTTTGGCCGATATGGCTGTCAGCGTGTCTGAACTAAAGAAAAACCCCTCTGCCGTTTTGAATGGCGCTCATGGAGGGCCTGTCGCGGTGCTCAATCACAATCGCGTCATGGGCTACATGGTTCCTGCCGATGTGTTCGAAGCCATGATGGAGCGCCTTGATGATTTGGAGTTGGCGGAACTCGTGCGTTCTCGTCGTCATGAAACGCCGATCCCGGTAACGCTGGATGACTTATAAGCTCGAATTTCTCCCGTCTGCACGCAAAGAATGGGACAAGCTGGGGCACACAGTACGTGAGCAATTCAAAAAGAAGCTGTCAGAGCGGCTTGAGGTGCCTCGAATCCAGTCTGACGCGCTGCATGGCATGCCTGACTGCTACAAGATCAAGCTGAGGTCATCGGGATATCGACTCGTCTACGAGGTGATAGATGAGCGCATTGTTGTTTCTGTCGTTGCAGTAGGAAAGCGCGAACACAGTGAGGTGTATGAGCGCGCCAGGCAACGTTGAGGGCTCTCGGCAGGTCGCTGTTACGTAATTGTTTCAAAACTTGACGGAAAATCCTCTCCAATGCAATATTGATAGTTAGCAAACTAACAGTGTGTATTTTCCCTCGTGCCGAACAACCTCGACGTTCTCCAGATGAACATCAGCAGCGCCATGGTGGTGGCCGCCAGGCATTGGCGCAAAATCTGCCAGACCACGCTGGTCAACTATGGCATCTCCGAAGCCTGCGCCGTTCCGCTGTTGATGATCGGGCGCTTGGGCGAGGGCGTGCGCCAGGTGACGGTGGCGCAAGCAGCAGGGATGGAGAGTCCATCGCTGGTGCGCCTGCTTGATCAACTGTGCCATTCCGGTTACGTCTGCCGGACCGAAGACGCGCAGGACCGTCGCGCCAAATGCCTGAGCCTGACCGACGCCGGCCGGGAGCTGGTGCAGGCGGTCGAAGTGGAGTTGGTACGTTTGCGCCAGGAAGTCCTGGAAGGCATTGACCCGAGTGATCTGGAAGCTACGTTGCGGGTACTGAGAGCCTTTGAAGCGGCCACGCCGCCATCGGTGGCCAACTCTTGAACGGTTTTTTTGCAGGCATGCCCCCGGCGCGAGACTGGTTCTATGGGGTCCGCACCTTCGCCGCCTCGATGATTGCGCTGTACATCGCCCTGCTCATGCAAATGCCGCGTCCGTACTGGGCGATGGCCACGGTGTACATCGTTTCCAGCCCGTTTCTCGGCCCTACCAGCTCCAAGGCGTTGTACCGGGCAGTCGGCACCTTTATCGGCGCTGCGGCGGCGGTTCTGTTCGTGCCGATGTTCGTGCAGAGCCCCTACGTGCTGGTGGTGGTGATTGCACTGTGGACCGGCACGCTGCTGTTTCTGTCCCTGCATTTGCGCACCGCGAACAACTACGCCTTGATGCTCGCCGGTTACACTTTGCCGTTGATCGCCCTGCCGGTGGTGAACAACCCGCTGGGGGTGTGGGACGTGGCCGAGGCGCGGACCGAAGAAATCTTTCTCGGCATCGCCGTGGCGGCGGTGGTCGGTGCCATGTTCTGGCCGCGGCGCCTGGCGCCGGTGTTCAATGATTCGGTGAGTAAATGGTTTACCGATGCATCGACCTACAGCCTGCGCTTCCTCAGTCGTAACGTGCAGCCTGAAGAAGTCAGCGCGTTGCGTGCATCGATGGTCGCCACGTTCAATTCCCTGGAGTTGATGATCGGTCAGTTGCCCCACGAAGGTTCGCGTCCGCAGACGGTGCGTAATACCAAGGAGTTGCGTGGGCGGATGATTCACCTGCTGCCGGTAGTCGATGCCCTCGACGACGCGCTTTATGCCCTGGAACGGCGTACGCCCGAGCTTGTGGACAAGTTCGCGCCGTTGCTCACGGCCACCACTGAATGGCTCGGGCACAAGGATGCCGACCTCGACCGCTGGCAAGCACTGAAGGATCAACTGGAAGCCCTGCAACCCGCCTCCGAAGAGCTGGATGACCGCAAGCAGCTGCTGTTCTCCAATGCCATCTACCGTCTCGGCGAGTGGATCGATTTGTGGCAGGACTGCCGCAGCCTGCAATACGCCATCCAGTGCGAAAGCCAGGACAGCTGGCGCGCGGTGTATCGGCACTGGCGGCTGGGGCGGCTATCCCCGTTTCTGGATCGCGGCCTGATGTTGTATTCCGCGGCTTCCACCGTCACCGCGATTATCGTGGCCTCGGTGTTGTGGATTCTGCTCGGCTGGACCGATGGCGGCAGCGCCGTGATCCTCGCGGCGGTGGCGTGCAGCTTCTTCGCCTCGATGGACGACCCGGCGCCGCAGATTTACCGGTTCTTTTTCTGGACGGCGATGTCGGTGGTGTTCGCCAGCCTTTATCTGTTTCTGGTGCTGCCCAACCTGCATGACTTTCCGATGCTGGTGCTGGCGTTTGCCGTGCCGTTCATTTGTGTCGGCACCCTGACGGTCAAGCCGCAGTTTTACCTGGGCATGCTGCTGACCCTGGTCAACACCTCGTCCTTCATCAGTATTCAGGGTGCCTACGACGCCGACTTCCTCAGTTTCGCCAACTCCAATCTGGCCGGTCCCATGGGGCTGCTGTTCGCGTTCATCTGGACCCTGATCGCCCGGCCGTTCGGGGCCGAGCTGGCAGCCAAGCGCCTGACCCGTTTCAGCTGGCGTGACATTGTCGGCCTCTCCGAGCCGGCCACGTTGTCCGAACATCGGCTGTTGGGCATAAAGATGCTCGATCGGCTGATGCAGCACCTGCCGCGCCTGGCCATGACCGGCCAGGACTCCGGCGTGGCGCTGCGGGAAGTGCGGGTGGCGCTGAATCTGCTGGACCTGCTGGCCCATACGCCGCGGGTCCTCGGTGTGCCGCAGGTGCTGCTGCGCCAGGTGGTGGCCGAGGTTGGCGAGTACTTCAAGGCCTGTCTCAAGGCCGGTGAGCGCTTGCCGGCACCGAGCCCGCTGCTGATGACCCTCGACCGCACACGTCGCGCCCTCAGTGGTGCCGGCGATGACGAAACCCGTCGGCATCTGCTGCACGCCCTGAGCGGCCTGCGCCTGGCATTGCTGCCCGGCGTCGAATTCGTCGGCGCCGCCGAGCCCGAAGAACCGCTTCCCCATGGCATTGATGGAGCGCCTTTATGATCGGTGACCTGGATGTCAGCGGGGTATTCCTGCCCACGCTGCTGGTGCTGATGGGCATTACCTATGTGTTGTATCTGTTGGTGCACGGGGTGCTGACGCGCCTGCACTTTTACCGTCTGGTCTGGCACCGGGCATTGTTCAACGTGGCCCTCTACGCCCTGCTGCTTGGCGCCGTGGACTCACTCAGTCGATACCTGATGACATGAAAAAACCCTTTCTAACCCTTGGTCGCGTGGTGTTGACCCTGCTGATCGTGAGCTTCGCCGTGGTCGTGGTCTGGCGCATGGTGATGTATTACATGTTCGCGCCCTGGACCCGCGATGGGCACATCCGTGCCGACATCGTGCAAATCGCGCCGGATGTATCCGGGCTGATTCAGCAAGTGGAGGTGCGTGACAACCAGTTGGTCAAGCGCGGCCAGGTGCTGTTCAGCATCGATCCGGACCGCTTCAAGCTGGCACTGCGCCAAGCGAAAGCGGCTGTCGCCGACCGCGAAGAAACCCTGGCCCAGGCCCAGCGCGAGGCCAAGCGAAACAAAGGTCTCGGTAATCTGGTGCCGGCTGAGCAACTGGAAGAAAGCCAGTCGAAAGTGGCCCGCGCCCAAGTGGCCTTGATGGAAGCCCAGGTGGCGGTGGACAGCGCACAGCTGAACCTCGACCGCTCGGTGATCCGCAGCTCGGTGGACGGCTACGTCAACGACCGTGCGCCAAGGACCCAGGAGTTCGTCAGCGCCGGGCGTCCGGTGTTGTCGGTGGTCGACAGCAATTCGTTCCACATCGACGGCTATTTCGAAGAAACCAAACTGAACGGCATCCATATCGGCCAGAGCGTCGACATCCGGGTGATCGGCGACAATGCGCGCTTGCGCGGGCACGTAGAAAGCATCGTTGCCGGTATCGAAGACCGCGACCGCACCAGCGGCAACAACCTGCTGCCCAACGTCAACCCGGCCTTCAGTTGGGTGCGCCTGGCCCAACGGATTCCGGTGCGCATCGCTTTCGATGACGTGCCGGAAGATTTCCGCATGATCGCCGGGCGCACCGCCACGGTATCGATCATCGACGATCAGCAACGGGAGCCGGCGCAATGAGCAAGGCCTCGGGTTTGGCGGTCGCCGGTTTAGGTTTGCTGCTGTCGGCGTGCCAGATGGTCGGGCCGGATTATCACTTGCCCGAAGAGGCGGCTGTTCATCGCCCGGATATCCAGGGCGATCTGGCGGTCGACGGCAAAACGGTGGTGTCCGCACCGGTGCCGGCCGATTGGTGGCGCCTGTACAAGGACCCGCGACTCGACCAGCTGGTACAGCAGGCCATGGCCACAAACACCGATTTGCGCGTGGCAGCAGCCAGCCTGTCGCGGTCTCGCGCTCAGGTGGATGAGGCCGAAGCGGCGGGCGGCTGGAGCGGCGGCGTGCAGATGGGCGCCCAGCGCTTGCAGGAGTCCGGCCAGGCGTTCCTGCTACCGGAAAAAGTGCCGGTGGCCAACATTGGCGACATCGGCATCAGCGCGTCCTACCAGTTCGACCTGTTCGGGACCTTGCAACGCGGTATCGAAGCGGCCAAGGCCAATGCCGATGCGACGCAGGCCGCCGCCGATACGGCACGCATCACCGTGGTGGCCGACGTGGTGCGGGCCTACACCCAGGTGTGCGCGGCCAATGAAGAGCGGGAAATCGCCCAGCACTCCCTCGACCTGCAAGCGCAAAGCACCACACTGATCCAGCGCCTGCGCGATGCCGGGCGTGGCGATGAAACCCAGGTCACCCGCTCGCAAACCCAATTCAAATCCCTGCGCGCCGACATGCCGCGCTATGAGGCCTCACGTCAGGCCGGGCTGTATCGCCTGTCGATGTTGCTGGCCAAACCGGTGGACCAACTGCCGGCCGGCACCGCCACCTGCGACGAGCTGCCGAAAATCGCGCAATTGGTCCCGGTGGGCGATGGCGCCGCGCTACTCAAGCGTCGCCCCGATGTGCGGCAGGCCGAGCGGCGGCTGGCGGCCGCGACGGCCGGTATCGGGGTCGCCACGGGTGAGCTGTACCCGAATATCAGCATCGGCGCGACCATCGGTACCGTCGGTATCCTCGACGATCTCGGCGACCCGTCGACCAACCGCTGGGGCTTCGGCCCGTCGCTGACCTGGAAGGTGCCGACCAACGGCGCCCGGGCGCGCATCCGCGAAGCCGAAGCGGTGACCCAGGCAACGCTGGCGCATTTCGATGGGGTGGTGCTCAACGCGATTCGTGAAACCCAGACCAGCCTTGCCCAATACACGGCCTTGCTGCAACGCCGCGACGCCCTGGCCGATGCCGAGCAATCGGCAAAACTGGCGGCCGAACAGACCCATCGCTTCTTCCAGGCCGGCCGCGAATCGTTCCTGGCTGACCTGCAAGCGACCCGCACCTACACGGATGTCACGGCGCAATTGGCCGCTGCCAACACCCGGGTAGCCGCCAGCCAGATCGATTTGTTCCTGGCGTTGGGCGGCGGCTGGGAAAGCGGACGAACGCAAGCGTCGAACTCCGGCAAACCCTGAGGCCGTTGCTATGCTTTGAAGTGTTGGAAAGGCGCCTCGTGCAAAGCGCCCTTTCTTCGCACAAGGCTCGCGCAGGTCAGGGGGAAACCAATAATGAAAAACCCTTATGCTCTTGGCTTCTGGTGCGCCATCGTGGCATTAGTGCTGCTATCGGCCACCTATTTCTACGGCGTCATGCTGGCCCACCAGATCGACCAGGCTCTGGTGTTCCTCGACAGTGCCGTCGCATTGATAGCCGTGATGTCCGTTGCGGTGGTGGCCTGGGCGTCGGTCCAGAATCAGCGCATCAAAAAAAGACAACTCGAACAAGGCAAGACCCTGGTCCTGATCTGGGATACCAAGGTGGCGTTGCGTCGTGTCGAAACGGTGTTCGACCGCTATTTCTGGGGCAGTTACTGGCAGCCGGGGCGCACGTTTCAGGAGGTCATGGGCGAATTGACCGGCACGCCGCTGGAGAAAAGCCTCGAAAACCTGAAAAAACAATGCCTTGCGCTCGACCGGCAAGTGGCTGACGACGGTCGGCACTGGCTCAGCAATGCCCGGGAGCTGGCCGATGTCGCCACGGCCATGGCCCGCGAACGTTATCAACTGGACGTCTGCGACCCCCGCGCGGAAGTGACGGGCGGAGCGGTGATCAACCGCGACTTCGAAGTGCTGGTGTACACCTGGACGGCGCGGCTTAAAAGCTTTGATCATCAACTGGACGAGATCGAAGTCCAGTATTCCTGATTTTGTGTTGGCTGTTATGCCGCCTTCGCGAGCAAGCCCGCTCCCACATTGGAATGCATTCCCCTGTGGGAGCGGGCTTGCCCGCGAAGGCGATTGAATGCACAGCGAAAATTTCGAACCCTGCGCGCCCCCAAGACACTCCTTCACCTTTAATCATTGGGCCGTTCGTCGCGCCCGGTGCTAATCTGCATTCCACTTTCAGCACAGTCGAGCCGCAACCCGTCATGGGTTCAGGGAAGACGACCACACTTTCAACAACGGACATTGAACGGGCCATACATGAACAAATCAGCAGGCGTGCTACTGGGAATTGTTGTCGCAATCGGTGCCATCAGCGCAGGCGGAGCCTGGTTCACCGGCACCAAGCTTGAAGGTGTGTTGAACGCCTCGATTGCCGATGCCAACAAGGAGCTGCAAGCGGCCATGGTCGGTTCCAACGGCACCGCGTCGCTGGAACTGGTGTCGCTGGAGCGTCATGTATTCAGCAGCACCGCGCACTATCGCCTCAAGGGCGAAGGTGAAATGTTCGGCGAAGCACCGGTCGAGTTGCTGTTTGTCGATCACATCGAACACGGCCCGTTGCCGTTCTCGCGGCTGATGTCGCTGAAGTGGCTGCCGGTCCTGGCGACCAGTCACTATGAACTGGAAAAGACCCCGTTCACCGAGAAGTGGTTTGCCGCCGCCAAGGACAAATCCCCACTGACCGGCGTGGTCAACATCGGCTATGACAACGCCACCAATGGCACCTTCGAGTTGCTGCCGCTGGAAATGGCGCTGGATGACAAGTCGAGCATGAAATTCTCCGGCCTGAGCATGGACGTCGACGCCAGCGCCAAGGCGCAGAAGGTCAAGGCCAACGGCTACATGGACAGCCTGAAAGTGACCACCGTTTCCGAAGACCAGGCACCGGTGCAGGTTGAGTTGAACGGCCTGACCCTGGCCAGCAACCTGACCAAAAGTACCTACGGTTTCTATGTCGGCGAGAACGTCCTCGAACTGGCCAGCGGCAAATCGACTTTTGGCGTCAAGCAGTCGGTGCTGGACTTCAAGAAATTCGAGATGAAAAACCTGACGGAAGAAAAGGGCAGCAACGCTTCCGGGCGTGCCGATTACAAAGTTGGCGAAGTGTCCCTGAATGGCAAGATCATCGGTTCCGGTGCGCTGACCATGAGCGTGAAGAACCTCGACATTCCGGCCACGATGTCGTTGATGCAGGTCTATCAGAGCAAGCTGCAGCCGTATGAGCGTGCGGCGGCCGAAGCGGCGGCAGCGGGCCTGCCGGCACCGGAGCTGAAACTGACCGAAGCCGAGGAAGCACTGCTCAAGTCCAGCCTGGAAAAGCTGCTGGCGGCCGGTCCGCAGGTAGCCCTGGAAAACCTGTCGTTCAACACAGCCAACGGTGAGAGCCGCGCCAACATGGTGCTCGACCTGACCAAGCCACAAACCATCGACCTGCCGACCGATCAACTGGTCAGGCAGTTGATCGCGTTGCTGGACTTCAAACTGAAAGTGTCCAAACCCATGCTGGTCGATGTACTCACCGTGCAGTCGCAAATCGACGGTCAGACCGACGCCAAGCTGATTGCCGATCAGGCCACCGCCACTGCGGACATGTTCAGCAGCATGGCGGTCGGCAGCCAACTGGCAAAACTGGACGGCAACAACATCGTTACCAACTTGCGTTACGCCAACAATCAGGTGGACTTCAACGGCCAGAAAATGACCGTCGAAGAGTTTGCCGGTTTTGTCATGAGCAAGTTTGCGGAAACCGGCGCCACCGAATAACGGCGGCCGTTTACCCGGAAACGCCCGGCCTCTGCATCGCGCAGGTGTCGGGCGTTTTGCTGTCCGGCATCGCTAGGGAACATCACGGATCAGGCGCCATGCCTCTTCCCAGGGCAAGGGTTGTTTCATCCGCTCGGCAAGCATCGCCATGGCCCGGTCCATCTCGCAGGCTAGCGCCGCCGACACCACGCCATTTTTTCCGAACAGGCCGATGAACGGCGGATCGTAAGGGTCGCCCTTGAACTCGACTTCGTCCCAAGCCTCGGCGTGCCCGAGGTAGTCGTAGGTCTTGCCGAAATGCCAGGTCCAGAAAAACGGCACGTCGAGGTAATGCTCGTCCCCGCCCAGCATATTGGCCGCTGCGATCCGCGCCTGCTGTTGGGCCAGTCGCCAGTGTTCGATGCGCACGTATTGGTTGTTCAGCGGGAAGGTGGCGATATCGCCAGCCGCCCAGAGGCCGTCGGCCACGCGCATTGCGCCGTCGACACGCAGCGACTGATCCTGTTCTTTCGCCAGCCCGGTGAAGGCGGCGGTGGCCGGCGTGACGCCAATGCCGACCAGCACCAGATCGGCCGCCAGGCGTTGGCCGTTGTCCAGGCGTACGGCTTCGACCTTGTCCGTTCCTTCGATCTGCGCCGCATTGCCCTGGGTATGAAACATCACGCCATGGGCTTCATGCCGCGCGCGAATGGCCTTGCCGACCGTTTCGCCGAACTGTTTGGCAAAAGGCACTGCGTGGCGGGCCAGCACAGTCACGTCCAGGCCAAGCTGGCGCAGGGACGAGGCGGACTCCATGGCAATGAAACTGTCGCCGATGATCACCACCCGTTGGCCGGCGCTGGCGCTGTGCAGAATCTGCTGCGCATGGGCTCTGGAGCGTAAAACGAACACCTGCGGCAAGTCGGCGCCGGGCAGCGTCAACAGCTTGGGTATGCCGCCGGTGGCCAGCAGCGCGGCGTCGTAGGTCAGTGATTGGCCGTCAGTCAGCCGCAGTGTGCGGTTTGATGCGTCCAGGCTGGCCACTTCGCCCTGCAGGCGCTCGATCCGCTGCTCGCGGTAAAACGCCTCGTCGCGCAGCGGCGGGACTTCCTGCGGCGGCATTTCCCCGGCGATCACGTATTTGCTCAGCGCAGTGCGGTCGTATCCGGCCTCGGCTTCGCGGTCGATCAACAGCACCCGGCCACCGAAACCTTTCTCGCGCAACGCCGCCGCTGCCGCGGTACCTGCCGCGCCAGCACCGATAATGATGAAGGTTCGTGGATCGTCGGCCGGTGGCGTGTGGGCGTCCGATAATGGCTGGTCGCCGACCCAGATGTCGCCGTCACGGACTTCGAGGGGATAGCGCTTGAGACTGTCCAGGGCTGGCGGCTCACACAGGCCGCCATCCTCGATCCGAAACTGCGCCTTGTGCCACGGACAGGTCAGGCGACCGTTGCATACCGCACCGTCAACCAGCGGGGCGCCGGCATGCGGGCATTCTGCCTGATAAGCGCGAAGTTGCTCACCGGCCCGCAACAGTAGAATCTTGCTGCCCTGGACTTGCACTTCCAGACCCCGGTCTTCGGGCACATTGGTGACACGCGCAACGCGATGCAGAGTCATGATTGCTCTCCAGACAGACGTTTACTTATGAGTCTGGTGCCTATCGCGAGGTTCAGCCAATTCCCCGCTGCCACGGCGTGAACGGTCCGGCTATAGTTTGCACGCCGACGACGGCCCAACACGCACAAGGTGCTCCGGTATGACCCGATTGACCTCAATCAACGCTTGGCTCGCAGGCGCCGCTGTCGCCCTTTGCGTGCAGTTCCCGGCGCAGGCCCAGGAGCGCTTCACCCTGAACATTCCCGGAGTTTCCGATGACCGTCTGTTCACATCGGCCGCTGCAAGCGATTCCGCGGGCTGTGGCGGACACAATATTTCCCCGGCATTGAACTGGAACACCGGCCCGGCCGCCACCCAAAGCTACGCCATCGTCATGCACGACCCGGACGGCCAGAAAGGCCAGGGTCTCGATCAGTGGGTGCATTACGGCATCAAGGCCGGCACCCACCAGATCCCGGCCGGTGCCGGGAGCAAACCCGGCCTCGAGGGCGTTGGCGGTACCAACAGCCAGAACACCACCGGCTACATCGGCCCTTGCCCGCCCGTTGGAGACAGCGCGCACCACTACATCATCCAGATCTACGCCCTGGACCTGGCCCCGGACGCCTTGCCCGCCGGCCTGACCCGTGCGCAGCTGCTGGAAAAAATCAAAGGCCACGTCCTGAGAAACAGCAGCGTGGTACGGCGCTATCACCGCTAAAGGCGGATTTACAGAAAACTGAAGTGCGCAGCATGGCGGGGATTTGGCATCCACCCCCGAAAGCGCGCACTATCAGGCTATAGCCGATGCGTTGGAGGATGCCGTGGCAAAAAAAATCGACCGCATCGCCCAAATGCTCAACTGCCCGCAAAAGGGTGAAGAACTACGGCGAGCGATTACCGAGAGTCGCAAGGATTTTCTGCTGAACCAGCCGGAAGAAGATGTTGTTGAAGACGACGACCTTGAAGAGGAGTTCTTCGAGGACGACGAGGACGATGAGGAGTACGACGAGTTCGACTGGACCACAGAATGAAAAAAACCGCTTCGGCGGTTTTTTTGTGCCGTAAAAACGGCCCGGGCCTTGGGAGCTGAGGCGTTCGCGTGTCTAAACAGTTTGCCCGTGCGGGCCGAGCTGCCGACAACGTCCGCCACCTGACTGTAGGCAAAACTATTTAATTAAATGTACATCGCACGAATCATTTGGATATCCTTGGTCGAGAAGTGGCCAAGTGACATCACGGAGCGATAGAGTGTTCAGGGTTTTGGATGAAGGTTTTGAAAGACTCCGTAAGTGGCCACTGGCTCGTGTAGGGCTTTACTTGATCCTTGGATACTGGGGCTTGTTCTGTGATCCGTTTGGCCTGAGCTCCGCCGCTGACAAGGCTCTGTCGGATCAACTCGGGAGATTCCGGGCGTTCAGTTTTCCTGTCGAGCCCGCACCGGTAACGGTCGTCGCTATTGATTACCCCAGCATCGCCGGTTTGCACAATGATGGAAAGGGTTGGCTGGAGGCCAATGACTGGCCCCTGACCTACGCCGATCATGGTCGCATTTTGCGTGATCTCGCCCTGTCCAAGAGCGGCGAACCGGCTCCGGCGGCCATCTTCTACGACATCTTCTTTGAGCGCCCTCGCACTACGAGTGGCGACTTGCAGCAGCTCGGTCGTGTCCTGGAGCGTTTGGACGAAAACCCGGTGGCATCGAAGATTCATCTGGCCGGGGGAGGGAGTTTTGTGCCGATGTCTCCACAGGCCCGCCAGCAGTTGCGGTCCGCCTCGCTGGCAGTCTCTGCGTGGGATGGGATAGGCGATCTCTATCCGCTGAAGGCGTCTCTGGGCACAGCGAGCGCCGCTGAGCCTGTGGCGACGGCGGCTGGCGCGCTCTACCAGGATTTGTGCAAGGCCCGCGGCGAAGATTGTCGCTGGGCCGAGGCGGCAAGCCTGCCAGAACTTTCCATACAGTGGACTATGACCTCTCGGGACGATTGCAGTGCCGAGCAAGCGAGTGCGTGGAGTGATTTGATTTCGATTTCTTTGCGTCTCGCTGGTTTCTCGACGGCAGCCGAAAACCCGACAGCCGCGTGCATGCCGGTCCATCAGGTTCGACTGTCGCAGTTGTACGGCGAACACCCGGTAAGTCTCAGGCCACCCCGACTCAAGCCCGGTGAACCCTTCGTGGTGTTGGTGGGGAATGTTATGCCCAGCCTGAACGACTATGTAGAGTCGCCATTGTATGGCCAAGTGGCTGGCGTATACCTGCACGCCAATGCATTGGCAAACCTGGACGAAAGGGGAGCGCACTACATACATCAGAGTGATTCCAGAATTGCCAACTTTCTATTCCTGTTGGTGATGATTCTGATGTGTATGCAGCTGCAGGGCACCCTTGGTTGGCGCGTCCAGACACGGAAATCCAGCGCCGCCGAGAAAGATTCAATTGGCTCAAAGGTCGGCAGGACATTGGGGTTTGCCGCACTCAACACATCGGTGGTCGCGGTCGGCTACTACCTGTTTTACCGGGCGAACATGGCTCCCGAAGGTTGGTTGGCACTGGCGGCTTTCGTGCCATTCCTTTGGGAGATCGTCTTGGCCGGTGAGCAGAATTACTCTAAGGATGGACCTGATGAAAAAGCACTTCCCAATCCAGCTGTTGCTGCTTGCTAGTCTGAATATCTTATCGGCTTCGGCAGATACGTTGCAGATCCAGGCAATTCCCCATCCCGAGCTCATCGAAGTTGAAGCCGCCAAGGGTGGCGAGTATCGATTGGTATCGGAGCTGGGCAAACTGATTTACCCACTGTCGGCCAAGTCAGTGGAAGGCAACCGCCTGGAGTTTCGCCAGGGCACCGCTGCCTGGAAAGTTTCGCGTGCCGATGTGCAGTTGGTGAACGAAAAACTGGTGGTCGATGCCTGTAGCACCATACCTGCGACTCTGGCTGGCGATGCGAAATCTGCAAGCGTCAAGGGAGCGGGCGAAGGATGCAAATGATGAGACGGAGTGTCTGTCTGTTCGCATTTGTACTGGCGGCACTGTCCGGTTGCGCTGTCGACCCGAAGTACAGCGCGTTCAAGCCGTTGGAGGGCGCCGATCGCAAAGTCAACATTGATGATGTGCGGCTGTTGCGGCAGATGGATCGCACGCCAGTGCTGGACCCTGCGCTGATCGAATATGTACAGCGTATCCGCCAGCGCCTTGAAGGTGCTTGGGCAGTGCCGTGCGACTGCGTGGTGGTCGTGGACTCGTTCAGCGGGTACGAGGCCTATTCTCTCTCTGCTACAACCATCGTGGTGTCGGCCGGGCTGATAGCCCAGGCCAATTCCGAAGATGAGGTTGCAGCGGTCATCGCCCACGAGCTCGGGCATGTCTATCAAGGTGATACCACCAAGGGCGGCCTGCAACAGACTGCATTGGATATGACCAAACTGGGCGCCTGGGCCGCTGGAGCCGGTGGTTATAGCCTGCTCTTCGGCGAGACTGTCGATGACATGACCAAGGGTCTTGTCTATCGGCACTGGAACCAAGAGCAGGAAATAGCGGCAGACCATTTTTCCGCGCAGTTGCTGGTGAAAGCCGGGTATTCGCTCGATGGTCTTAAAATGGCTGTACGCCGTCTCGGCAAATACAGTGAAGGTGCGCTGGTGGCGCGTGCCCCGCAAACAACCAGTTGCGTGACGGGTAAGGGCGGCAATTACCAGATCAATCTGAAGGGCTGCCGCAAGGAACTGAGTCATGTGGACGAGAGTATCTATCAATCGTCCGAACAGCGGCTGGAACCGATCGTGAAACTCACCGCCAGCCTGCCGCCAGAGCAGCGCCGTCGCCGGCCGTCGGGGCCGCTGCCGGATTTCCCTTCGACGGACTATCTGTTCCGACTGAACGATCTGGTCTCCAGCAATCGCGAACAGCTCAAGGCGAATCTGGCTCGCATCGAAGCGCAGCCCTTGCCGGCAACCCTGCAGGGCAACGTCGCAGTCACCAACAAACTGGCGATGGCTTACTCCATCGCTGGCGACTCGACGCGGGCGGCATCCTATTTGCGTACCAGCCTGCAGGGTACCGGGCGTACGGCCTGGACATTCAACATGCTGTTCAAGGAAGTCGACCGTAGCGGTGACCAGAAGCAGGTCATGAAGGCCATTGAAGACTCGCATCTGGAGGTGGGCTACATGGCACAACTATTACCTGTGGAGTACTACCTGACCAAGCGTCATGGACTTCAAGTATACGAATTGATTGCTTATGGCCGCTGCGTTTCCAACGTGGTCGATGATGTGGCTACCTACAACGCCTGCGCTAAATTCGAGAAACAGGCAAAGCAGTATGGCGGTGCGAACTGGTGATACCAGTTGTTCCAAGGCTGCGCGCGAATATCCGGAGGGATGGAAGAGCGCTGTTACATAATGTCGGGCGGGAAGCTGAGTCACTGCTACTTTTTTCAGCTTTCGGGGCACTCTAGTCATTTTGCCAGCACTATGCCCGCCAAGCCTTGCGACCAGCGCTGATGTGTACTGACTTCGGGAAACGCCCGGCTTTCATTTCTTGCCTTAAGGCTGTACGTAAAAGTGAAATGATTTGTCCATCTCTGATGTACGTGCGAATCGATCAGGTGTTTTCAGTGTAATTCTGGCAGTTTTGGAGGCCCCGAGAATTCGGGGCGCATTTCAAGGGTGGGTCGCCACTATTCTGCAGCTTGTCGCTGGCGAACCTGTGTCGGTCGCGTCAGCACTTTAACCACATCATCGATCACAGCCTTACTCATCGCAGTCAGATAGTGGGCGGCCCACGCATGGCGGTCGGTGTCTTTTGCGTAGGCCGCATCCTCGGCGAACGATTTGGCCAGGAACAGCAGGTTGGACGCCTGTGCCAGTGCTTTGCTAATAGGCACGCCACCACTGACATGGAACAGCGGTTCGTCCGGGCAATACATGCAGGGAGTCAAACCGATGGTTTTTGCTTCTGGTTGTTCAGTCATTTGCCACCTCCAGTGACGGAGATGCATTGAGGGCGCGACTTGTAATCGCGTTGAGGGAAAGCGGAATTTCGTACGGATTTGTATTGCGCATGGTCTAGCTCCTTGACGTGGAACTGCCACTTTTCGTTACCAAGCGAATGGGTGGCAGCTGTGCGCAGGTTGGTAAACCGGGAGTCAAGGAATCCGGCACGTCCGAAAACGTCCCACGCACAGCCGCCATAACTCAAAATTACGGGCGAAAAAAAACGCCTGCAATTCGAATGGGGGCGCTGTTGCGCTTAACTCTCGGGTTACCAAGCCCGGTCACTGAATTGGCAGCGACGGCGGAAGGGTATCGTGCAGGCTTATCTCCTGCAACCTTGGCAGTTGGGGGGATTGTCTGGATTTCCCCCTTCTACCGCTCGCCGAGTGCTGGAGTAGTCAACTTTAAGTTGACTACTGACCCTTCAGCCCGCATGCCATCGGCTACGCCATGGAACTCATGCCGATGTTTTGCCAATGGCCTGCTACCTCTCACCCGGCTCCAATGGAGTCAGTTTGATTTCATAAAAACAACACCCACAAAAAAGCCCCAGACCCATAAGGCCTGAGGCTTTCTCGTTACAACGTATGGTGCACCAGGCGGGATTCGAACCCACGACCCCTGCCTTCGGAGGGCAGTACTCTATCCAGCTGAGCTACTGGTGCAGCGGGCGCCATGATACTCATATGCACTGCGGGCGTCCATGCTGCTGAATCGCCTGCGTTTTTTTAAAGCTGTAACGGGCGTTTGCTACGTTGATCAGAAAATACGGGCAAATGCGTCGTTTTCGTTCTTTTTTTCGAACAGCCTATTGTCCTTTACCCCCTTTGATCCTAGGATTCGTTTGAGATTTCAAACGCTCTTGTCTGGGTGCTGAACCGCACGAGTTCAATCAGTGCGCTATTTATGTGCTTCAGCCCGGTGAATGATTTCCCTGACGGCAGCCTATCGAGGCGCCTTTCTACAATCATAATTTGCTCCGCGCGTGCGCGGTGCTGTTAAGGAAAGCCGACATGCAGCTTAAAGACACCCAGTTGTTCCGCCAGCAAGCCTTCATCGATGGCGCGTGGGTTGATGCGGACAATGGTCAGACGATCAAGGTCAACAACCCGGCAACGGGCGAAATTCTGGGCACCGTGCCGAAAATGGGCGCTGCCGAAACCCGCCGTGCGATCGAAGCCGCTGACAAAGCGCTGCCGGCCTGGCGTGCACTGACCGCCAAAGAACGTGCGACCAAGCTGCGTCGCTGGTACGAGCTGATCATCGAGAACCAGGACGACCTGGCTCGCCTGATGACCCTGGAGCAAGGCAAGCCATTGGCCGAAGCCAAGGGTGAAATCGTTTACGCCGCTTCCTTCATCGAGTGGTTCGCCGAAGAAGCCAAGCGCATCTACGGTGACGTGATTCCGGGCCACCAGCCAGACAAGCGCCTGATCGTGATCAAGCAGCCAATCGGCGTGACCGCTGCAATCACCCCGTGGAACTTCCCGGCCGCGATGATCACCCGTAAAGCCGGCCCGGCCCTGGCCGCCGGTTGCACCATGGTGCTCAAGCCTGCTTCGCAAACTCCGTTCTCTGCATTCGCCCTGGCCGAACTGGCCCAGCGTGCCGGTATCCCTGCAGGCGTGTTCAGCGTGGTTTCCGGCAGCGCCGGCGACATCGGCAGCGAACTGACCAGCAACCCGATCGTGCGCAAGCTGTCCTTCACCGGTTCGACCGAAATCGGTCGTCAACTGATGTCGGAATGCGCCAAGGACATCAAGAAAGTGTCCCTGGAACTGGGCGGCAACGCGCCGTTCATCGTGTTCGACGACGCGGACCTGGATAAGGCCGTCGAAGGCGCGATCATCTCCAAGTACCGCAACAACGGTCAGACCTGCGTCTGCGCCAACCGCCTGTACATTCAGGATTCGGTCTACGACGCGTTCGCCGAGAAGCTGAAAGTGGCTGTGGCCAAGCTCAAGATCGGTAACGGTCTGGAAGCAGGCACCACCACTGGCCCGCTGATCGACGAAAAAGCCGTGGCCAAGGTGCAAGAGCACATTGCTGACGCCGTTTCCAAAGGCGCCACCGTGCTGTCCGGCGGCAAGTCGATGGAAGGTAACTTCTTCGAGCCGACCATCCTGACCAACGTGCCGAACAACGCTGCCGTGGCCAAGGAAGAAACCTTCGGTCCATTGGCCCCACTGTTCCGCTTCAAAGACGAAGCCGACGTGATCGCGATGTCCAACGACACCGAGTTCGGTCTGGCCTCGTACTTCTATGCTCGCGACCTGGGCCGTGTGTTCCGTGTGGCTGAAGCCCTGGAATACGGCATGGTCGGCGTCAACACCGGGTTGATCTCCAACGAAGTCGCGCCGTTCGGTGGCATCAAGGCCTCGGGCCTGGGCCGTGAAGGCTCCAAGTACGGCATCGAAGATTACCTGGAAATCAAATACCTCTGCCTGGGCATCTAACCCGGAAGAGCATTGCTTCAAGCGCAAAGGGCACGAGAGCGCTGTCCCTTTGCGCCGCTTCAAACCGGAATATTCTCGGTGGCCGGGAACGCCGTGGCAGTCGATCATCGCATGCTGCCGCCGCTGTTCCCCGCTGCTTAATCCTTGAACCACGCCGACCGATGAGCGGCGAATGAGGAATGTAATGAGCAAGACTAACGCTTCTTTGATGGCCCGCCGTACCAACGCAGTTCCACGTGGTGTTGGCCAGATTCACCCGATCTTCGCCGAGTCCGCGAAGAACGCGACCGTGACCGACGTTGAAGGTCGTGAGTTCATCGACTTCGCCGGCGGTATCGCCGTGCTGAACACCGGCCACGTGCACCCGAAAATCATCGCGGCCGTGACCGAGCAACTGAACAAGCTGACCCACACTTGCTTCCAGGTACTGGCCTACGAGCCGTACGTAGAAGTGTGCGAAAAAATCAACGCCAAGGTGCCAGGTGATTTCGCCAAGAAAACCCTGCTGGTGACCACCGGTTCCGAAGCCGTGGAAAACTCGATCAAGATCGCCCGTGCCGCTACTGGCCGTGCCGGTGTGATCGCGTTCACCGGCGCTTACCACGGTCGCACCATGATGACCCTGGGCCTGACCGGTAAAGTCGTGCCTTACTCGGCTGGCATGGGCCTGATGCCAGGCGGCATCTTCCGCGCGCTGTACCCGAACGAACTGCACGGTGTGAGCATCGACGACTCGATCGCTTCCATCGAACGCATCTTCAAGAACGACGCCGAGCCGAAAGACATCGCTGCGATCATCATCGAGCCGGTTCAGGGCGAAGGTGGTTTCTACGTCGCTCCGAAAGAATTCATGAAGCGTCTGCGTGCCCTGTGCGACCAGCACGGCATCCTGCTGATCGCTGACGAAGTACAGACTGGCGCTGGCCGTACCGGTACTTTCTTCGCCATGGAACAGATGGGCGTTGCTGCCGACCTGACCACCTTCGCCAAATCCATCGCTGGCGGCTTCCCGCTGGCCGGTGTGTGCGGCAAGGCCGAATACATGGACGCCATCGCTCCAGGCGGCCTGGGCGGCACCTACGCCGGTAGCCCGATTGCTTGCGCCGCGGCTCTGGCCGTGATGGAAGTGTTCGAAGAAGAGCACCTGCTGGATCGTTGCAAGGCCGTTGGCGAGCGTCTGGTAACTGGCCTGAAGGCCATCCAGGCCAAGTACCCGGTGATCGGCGAAGTCCGTGCCCTGGGTGCGATGATCGCTGTCGAGCTGTTCGAAAACGGCGACAGCCACAAGCCAAACGCCGCCGCTGTGGCATCGGTTGTGGCCAAGGCTCGCGACAAGGGCCTGATCCTGCTGTCCTGCGGCACCTACGGCAACGTTCTGCGCGTCCTGGTACCGCTGACCTCGCCGGACGAGCAACTGGACAAAGGCCTGGCGATCATCGAAGAGTGCTTCGCCGAGCTCTGATCACCCAGTGTGACCTGATCCACAAAAAACCCGCTTCGGCGGGTTTTTTCATGCCCCTGAAAACACATCCCGCGCATTAACGCTGTATCGAATGGCCAGCATTGGCTAAGGTTCCTGCATTGCCAGGGAGAGCTGTATGACAACTGTCATTTTACCCGCGGTTCCGAGAGTACTGATTGCCGAGGCCGACCCCTGGTCCCGGGATCTGCTCAAGGAAGTGTTGTTGAACGTACGCTGCGATGCACGGCTGGATTTGTGCGCCGATGGCCAGCAAGCGCTGGAGCTATTGGCTGCCAATTCCTATGACCTGGTCATCGCCGATTGGGAGTTGCCGGGTGTCGATGGCCTGAATGTCCTGCGTAACATCCGCCAGCGCAAACGCAACCCGCCGCTGCCCTTCATCCTCATGAGCAGTCGCAACGACAGTGCCAGCGTGCGCGAGGCCTTGCCGCTGGCGCCGGCCGCGTACCTGACCAAGCCCCTGAACATGGAAAGCCTGACCCATCGGTTGCAGGGGTTGCTGCTGCACGCGGGGGAAGAAGTCTCGTGCGAAGTGCCGGCGCTGGCGCCGGGCATGACGTTGTCGGTGTTTCTGGAGCGTCGACGGGAATTGGCCGACGGTGCGCCGCTGATGACCGACGTGCAAGTGGCGGTCAAACGCAGCCTCAATCCCAATGGCCTCGACCTGACGGTGCTGGAGGACGAAATCCGCACCGATCCGCAGGTTACGGCTGTGCTGATTGCCGCCGCCAACAGCGCGGCCCAGCACCGCGGCGCGGGTGTGCAAACCCTGTCCCAGGCGCTGCATCGCCTGGGTACCGGGCAGAGCATGAACCTGATTCTCGGATTGACGCTCAAGCGCAGTGCCCGGCTCAGCGATCCGCAATTGGCCGACTATGCCGAGCGTTACTGGGAGCTGTCACTGCACACTGCCGAGTATGCGCGCACCCTGGCGCGCTTGCTTGATCTGGATCAGGAGCGCTGCTATTGCGCCGGCATGTTGCACCGTCTCGGCGATCTGGCGTTGCTGCGCTGTCTACAGGAATGGAAACAGGCTGGCGGCGAACTGGACGAGCTGGAAGAAGTGGGTGAAGCGCTTGTTGAATATGGCGCGGCCTATGGCTCGGCCCTGCGTACACGCTGGCGCCTGCCGCTGGAGTTACGGGAGCTGATTGCCGCGGCCTACCAGCTCGGTGGCGGGGTTTACTCCCGCGAAGCGCTGGTGATGAACATGGCGGCGCAGATGGCGCGCCTGACCGAGCATGAGGGCATTGAGGAGCTGGCCAAGAGCCGGACGGCGCGGTTGCTCAAGATCGGCTTGCCGGAATTGATGCGCCTTCGCAAGAAGTAGGTTTCACTCAATTCCTTGGGGAGCGGGCTTGCTCGCGAAAGGGGCGTGTCAGCCAACATCGACATCGACTGACACTCCGCATTCGCGAGCAAGCCCGCTCCCACAGTGGTTTTGTGGTGGCCGGTCAGGCCGTGACAATCCTGTTCTTGCCCTCGCGCTTGGCCCGGTACATCGCGGCATCCGCCCGGGAAAACAGGTCCTCCACGTTTTCGTCCGAGGCGCTCAGGCTGGTCAGGCCCTGGCTGACAGTGATGCCGAACGTCCGGCCTTCATGGTTGAAACTCAACTGCTGAATCTGCCGTTGCAGGCGTTCAGCCACTTGCAGGGCCATTTGTGGCGTGCACCCGGGAAACACCGCAGCAAATTCCTCACCACCAATGCGCCCGAACAGATCGCGACGACGCAACGCTGCGCGGCCGCTTTCGGCAATGCGTTGCAGCACGTTGTCGCCTTCCTGGTGACCGTAGGTGTCGTTGATCGTTTTGAAGTCATCAATATCCAGCATCAGAAACGACAGCGGCTCGCCCTGTTGCCGGGCGTGTGCGAACTCGCGGTGAGCGCATTCGAAGAAATGATGGCGATTGCTGCTCTGGGTCAGGGCGTCGGTGGTGGCCAGACGATGCAGTTCGGTTTCCAGCTGCTTCTTGTGGGTGATGTCTTCGGCAATGCCGACGATGATCACCGGTTGCCCCGGCTCGGCCTGGCGATTGATGAAGCATTTGTCGCTGAGCCAGCGCACCTGGCCGTCGGCGGCAATGATTCGATACTCACGGTCTTCGACGGCGCCTTTGTCCAGCACTTCGGCCAGGCTGCGTTCGGCGTAGTCGAGGTCGTCAGGGTGAATGCTGTCGCGCCATTGATTGCAGTCGGCCAGCAGCTGATCGGCTGACCGGCCAAAAATCCGTTCGTAGGCCGGGCTGACGTAAAGCACCCGGCGGGTTTCCCAATCGAATGCCCACAGCACCGCGTTGACGCTTGCCAGCAATGTGTTGAGCAGCTGTTCCCGTTCGGTCAGGCGTGCGACTTCGCCTTGGGCGTGCATCAGCGCCATCAGGGTCTGCGCGGCCTCGGGCCAATGTGACGGAGATGAGTCTTGCAGGTTCTTTTGGGCCATCGAAACAAATCTCAAAGGGCATGCCGCATGTTCGATAGCGGCCAACACCAATCCCGCCGGGGATGGTGAGGTGTCTTTGAGATAAGGGTTTCAGGATGAAGTTCCCGCCTTTTGTGGCGAGGGAGGTTGCTCCCGCCGGGCGGTACTGGCGACGCGTTTTTGCGGCAACAAATCAATGTGGGAGCGGGCTTGCTCGCGAAGGGGTCGTGTCAGTCACCTTTTATGTCGACTGGCACGACCCCTTCGCGAGCAAGCCCGCTCCCACAGGTTTTGTGGCTCAAACGGCGGCAGGGCGCAGGGAGTAGGTTTTCAACTGATCGGCGAAGTCGCGCAGGGATTGAATCCCGCTGGCTTCGGCTTCGTGTACCCAGTCCTTGATGGCCGCCAGCATGTCGTGGCCATTTGAGCTGGTCTTGACCCAGATCTGCTGCAGGGCCAGGCGTTTCTCGTAAATTACCTTCAACGCCTGACTGTGCTCGAGCATGTTCTGGATGCGTACATGGTGTTTGTCATCCAGCAGGCTGGTCTCTCGCGAAAGCAGGCGTTTGGCCCGGTGGAACTGGTGACGTACCGAGTGATCGACCTTTTCCAGCTCTTGCTTGACCAGCGGGCCGATCACCAATTTGCGGTACTGGGCCATGATCTGGAAGCGGTTGTTGAGGATCGCCATGGCGGTGTCCATGTCCAGGTTGCCCTTGCCTTCGACGCGATGGGCAATCGGCGCAACCCGTTGAACCTTGGCCAGGCGCAGGAAGCTGAAGACTTTGATCCACGCCCAGCCCAGGTCGAATTCCCACTTCTTCACCGACAGTTTTGCCGAATTAGGGTAGGTGTGATGGTTGTTATGCAGTTCTTCGCCGCCAATCAGGATGCCCCACGGCACCAGGTTGGTCGCCGCATCGCGGCATTCGAAGTTGCGGTAGCCGATGGCATGGCCCAGGCCATTGACCACGCCGGCGGCCCACACCGGGATCCACATCATCTGGATGGCCCAGATGGTGATGCCGATGGTGCCGAACAGCAGCAGGTCGATAACGGCCATGATCGCCACACCCAGCAGCGGGAAGCGGCTGTAGAGGTTGCGCTCGATCCAGTCTTCGGGGCAGTTCTTGCCGTAGATGCGCAGCGTCTCGGGATTTTCCGCTTCGGCGCGGTACAGCTCGGCGCCTTTGCGCAGCACCGTGGACAGCCCCTTGATGACCGGGCTGTGCGGATCATCGACGGTTTCGCATTTGGCGTGATGCTTGCGGTGGATGGCCGTCCACTCGCGGGTGTTCTGCGCCGTGGTCAGCCACAGCCAGAAACGGAAGAAATGCTTGAGGCCCCCATTCAGCTCCAGGGAGCGGTGGGCCGAGTAACGATGCAGATAGACCGTAACGGCGATGATCGTGACGTGGGTCATCAGCAGGGTGACTGCTACCAGTGACCAGGCTGACAAGCCAAGTAAACCTTCGTACCACATAGGCTGTAGGGCCCTCGATAAAGAAAAAACAGCCGTTGCATTATCACTAAGCCCACACAGAAAACCAGTCGCCCTTTCAGATAAGAGTGGCTGGATGTGTCTTTAAACTATAATTCCAACCTTTTCGTATGGACATGGATTGCCGGATGCCTGCCACCTATCGTGATGCCTTGCGTGCAGCGCTGCTCTATCTGTTGCTTTCTGTGGTTTGGCTGCAGATCAGTGGCTATTTATTAAACAGTTTCTTCGATAGCTCCGCCGAGCGACTGCGATGGCAACTGATCAACGGTTACGTTTGGGTGCTGTTCAGCGCCGGATTGATCTTCATTGCCCGGGCGCGGCTGCTGCGGTGTCTGGGTATCGGCGCCAAACTGCGTGAGCGCGATGCCGACCGCATGCGCTTGCGACAGGCGACGGCAGTGTTCGACTGCACCCGCGAAGGGGTGCTGGTCACCAATCGGGAAGGCGCAATCGTTCATGTGAACCGGGCCTTTATGGAGATCACCGGTTATGACGGTGAGGAGGTGCTGGGGGAGCGGCCCAATATGTTCAAGTCGGGGCGCCATCCCGCGCAATTCTATCAAGCGATGTTCGCCACGCTTGCAAGCGCCGGGGAGTGGAGCGGGGAAATCTGGAACCGGCGCAAAAGCGGCGAAATTTATCCGCAATGGCAGACAATCCGCCTGATTCATGACGACGACGGCCAGCCGAGCCAGTATGTGGCGGTGTTTTCCGATATCAGTGCAATCAAGAACTCCGAACACGAGTTGATGCACCTGGCGCACCACGACCCGCTGACCGACCTGCCGAACCGTCTGCTGTTCAGCGACCGCGCCGAACAGGCCCTGGCCTCGGCGCAGGTGCACAAGCGTGGTTGCGCGCTGCTGATGATCGATCTCGATCACTTCAAGATGATCAACGATAGCCTCGGGCATACCGTTGGCGATCAGTTGCTCAAGGCTGTAGCCGGGCGCCTGAAAGGTATGTTCGATCCCGGCATTACCCTGGCTCGGCTGGGTGGCGACGAGTTTGCCGTGCTGGCCGAATGCTGTCCGCAGTTGGTCCAGGCGGCTGCGCTGGCGCAACGGATCATCAACGGACTGAAAGAGCCGTTTGCTATCGAAGGACATCAGCTGTTCATCAACACCAGCATTGGCATCAGCCTGTTCCCCAGCGATGCCTTGAGCGTTGAACAATTGTTGCGCAACGCCGATTCGGCACTGTTCAAGGCCAAAAGCGCCGGTCGCAATGACTACGCGCTCTACACCGAAGAATTGACCGCCCATGCCCAACAACGCGTCGAGATCGCCTTCGAATTGCGCCGCGCCCTGGACCAGCAGGAATTGCAGGTTTATTACCAGCCGGTTCACGACCTCAAGACCAGCCGCCTGATGGGGGTCGAGGCGCTGGTGCGTTGGCAGCACCCGCAGCGGGGGCTGGTGTCACCGGCGGAATTCATTCCTGTCGCCGAACGAACCGGTCTGATCGCCGAAATCGATGCATGGGTCATGGCGCAGGCGTGCCGGCAGATGTGTCTGTGGCAGCAGGATGGCGTGGTGCTGTCGTTTGTGGCGGTCAACATTTCTTCGCGCCTGTTTGCCCATCGCGAGTTATATCAGCAGGTGGCGCAGGTGCTGCACGAAACCGGGCTGGAACCGGCCTGTCTGGAACTGGAAGTGACCGAAAGCGCGGTGATGGATGATCCGGAAGTCGCGCTGGAGCAGATGCATCGTCTGCGCGAGTTGGGGGTGCGCCTGGCCATCGACGACTTCGGCACGGGTTACTCATCGCTGTTGCGGCTCAAGCGCCTGCCGGTGCAGAAGCTGAAAATCGACCAGGGCTTCGTCGCCGGATTGCCGTGGGACGAGGATGATGCGGCGATCTCGCGGGTGATCATCGCCCTGGCCCAAAGCATGGGCATGCAGGTTCATGCCGAGGGGATCGAGCAGGTCGAACAGGCGGCGTTCCTCCTTGAGCAGGGCTGTGATCTGGGCCAGGGCTACTGGTTCGGGCGGCCGGTGCCGGCAGGGCAATTGAACTGGGCTCATGCGCCGGTGATCGCGTAGGAGCGAGCTTGCTCGCGATGAACTTCAACGATGACAAGGGCTGCCTGAATGAACGCGGTGCCTCCTGCCACCATCGCGAGCAAGCTCGCTCCTACAGGGGGTTTGCGTACGTTTGAAAGGTGCAATCCCTCGCAAAGCCTTGTCTTGTCAGATAATGTTTTCTGGTTATATAAACATTCTTAAATAGTCTTTTTAAGAATATCCAGACCTCACTAGTATTGCTCCCAAGCCGCAAGCAGTGCCGACACTGCGAGGCAAACTCTCAGTTGAAGGAGCAGCAATATGAGCGCATCCCTGCGTAGTGTCGACGGTCAAGACGAAGCCACCATTCTGCGTGAAATCCAGAGCGCCCTGCGCGACCTGCGTTTTGGGGCCGTGGAAATCACTGTGCACAACGCGCAGGTGGTGCAGATCGAACGCAAAGAAAAATTCCGCTTGCAGCAGCCGGGCAACAAGCCGGGCTGAGGCGAATCAGGCACCGCGATTTCCGATATCCCATAAGAAAAAGCCAACAAACCAAGAATTCCAGGAGCTTTCACCATGTCGTCGATTCGTCATTTCGCTTTGGCCGCCCTGGCCAGCGCCCTTTTTGCCGGTTCCGCAGTTGCCAAGGACTACGAACTGCTCAACGTGTCGTACGACCCGACCCGCGAGCTGTACCAGGACTACAACGCCGAATTCGTGAAGTTCTGGCAAAAGGAACATGCCGGCGACACCGTGAAAATCCAGCAATCCCATGGTGGCTCGGGCAAGCAAGGCCGAGCGGTGATCGATGGCCTGCGTGCCGATGTCGTGACCCTGGCCCTGGCCGGTGACATCGACGAAATCGCCAAGCTCGGCAAGACCCTGCCGGCTGACTGGCAAAAGCGCCTGCCGGACGCAAGCACGCCATATACCTCGACCATCGTGTTCCTGGTGCGCAAGGGCAACCCTAAAGGCATCAAGGATTGGGGTGACCTGATCAAGAATGACGTTTCGGTGATCACGCCGAACCCGAAAACCTCCGGCGGTGCGCGCTGGAACTTCCTCGCGGCCTGGGCCTATGGCCTCAAAGCCAATGGCGGCGACGAAGCCAAGGCCAAGGAATACGTACAAACCCTGTTCAAGCACGTGCCCGTGCTGGACACCGGCGCCCGTGGCTCGACCATTACCTTCGTCAACAACGGTCAGGGCGACGTGTTGCTGGCCTGGGAAAACGAAGCCTTCCTGGCCCTGAAAGAAGAGGGCGGCGCCGACAAGTTCGACATCGTCGTGCCTTCGCTGTCGATTCTCGCCGAACCACCGGTGGCGGTGGTTGACAAGAATGCCGAGAAAAAGGGCAACGAGCAGATCGCCGAAGCCTACCTCAAGCACCTGTACAGCCCGGCCGGCCAGGAAATCGCGGCGAAGAATTTCTATCGCCCGCGTGACAAGGACGTGGCCGCCAAGTACGCCCAGCAGTTTCCGAAGCTGGAGCTGGTGAGCATCGACAAGGACTTCGGTGGCTGGAAAGCCGCACAACCGAAATTCTTCAATGACGGCGGGGTGTTCGACCAGATCTACCAGGCGCAATAACCTCGCTTAAGCTACATAACATGTGGGAGCGGGCTTGCTCGCGAAGGCGGTGTGTCAGACGACATCATTGTTGACTGATGCTCCCTCTTCGCGAGCAAGCCCGCTCCCACAAGGATGGGTTTAGTTGATCGCTTTTTAACCAAGGACTTTTATGTCGCGTCGTATCTCCCCCGTCATACCCGGCTTCGGGCTGACGCTGGGCTACACCTTGGTGTACCTCAGCCTGATTGTGCTCATACCACTGGCGGCGATGTTCGTGCATGCCGCTCAACTCACCTGGGATCAGTTCTGGGCAATCATCTCGGCGCCACGGGTGCTGGCGGCGCTGAAGCTCAGCTTCGGCACCGCCCTGTGTGCCGCAATCATCAACGGCATCATCGGCACGCTGCTGGCCTGGGTATTAGTGCGCTATACCTTCCCTGGACGAAAAGTGATCGATGCAATGATCGACCTGCCGTTCGCATTGCCCACGGCAGTGGCCGGTATTGCGCTGACGGCGTTGTACACCCCTACCGGTCTGGTCGGTCAGTTTGCAGCGGATTTGGGTTTCAAGATCGCCTACACCCCCCTGGGCATCACCCTTGCCCTCACTTTTGTGACACTTCCATTCGTAGTACGTACCGTACAGCCAGTATTGGCGGACATACCTCGTGAAGTCGAAGAAGCGGCGGCGTGCCTGGGTGCAAAACCATTGCAGGTTTTCCGCCATATCCTGCTGCCGGCACTGCTTCCGGCATGGCTGACCGGTTTCGCGCTGGCCTTTGCCCGCGGGGTCGGCGAGTATGGTTCGGTGATTTTCATCGCCGGCAACATGCCGATGAAAACCGAGATTCTGCCGCTGCTGATCATGGTCAAACTCGACCAATACGATTACACCGGCGCTACCTCCATTGGTGTACTGATGCTGGTGGTTTCCTTCGTCCTGTTGCTGCTGATCAACTTGTTGCAGCGACGCATCGAAACCCCATAAGGAGGCGCACCCATGTCCCAATCGTCTATTGCTGCTGCTTCCTCGAACGCTGCCCGTCGTGGCAGCGCGACGTCGCGGCGAATCCTGATCGGCCTTGGCTGGCTGATTTTTGCGCTGTTCCTGTTGTTGCCGCTGTTCATCGTGGTGTCCCAGGGCCTGAAGCTCGGACTCGGTGCGTTCTTCACCGCGATCTTTGAGCCGGACGCGTTGTCGGCACTGAAACTCACGGTCATCGCCGTACTGATTTCGGTACCGCTGAACCTGGTGTTCGGCGTCAGCGCCGCCTGGTGCGTCAGCAAGTACTCGTTCCGCGGCAAGAGCATGCTGGTAACGCTGATCGACCTGCCGTTTTCGGTGTCGCCGGTGATCGCCGGTCTGGTCTATGTGTTGATGTTCGGCGCCCAGGGCCTGTTTGGCCCATGGCTGCAGGACCACGACATCCAGATCGTCTTCGCCCTGCCGGGCATCGTGTTGGCGACGATTTTCGTCACCGTGCCGTTCGTGGCCCGTGAACTGATCCCGCTGATGCAGGAACAGGGCACTCAGGAAGAGGAGGCCGCGCGTCTGCTCGGCGCCAACGGCTGGCAGATGTTCTGGCACGTCACCGTACCCAACATCAAATGGGGCCTGATTTATGGCGTGGTGTTGTGCACCGCCCGGGCCATGGGTGAGTTCGGTGCAGTGTCGGTGGTTTCCGGGCACATTCGCGGGGTGACCAACACCCTGCCGTTGCACGTCGAGATCCTCTACAACGAATACAACCACGTGGCCGCGTTCGCCGTGGCGAGCCTGTTGCTGATCCTGGCGCTCTTCATCCTGCTGCTCAAGCAGTGGAGCGAAAACCGTATTAACCGCCTGCGCGCCAGCGCCGCGGAGGAATAATTCATGTCGATCGAAGTGCGTAACGTCAGCAAGAATTTCAACGCGTTCAAGGCGCTGGACAACATCAGCCTGGACATCCAGAGCGGCGAACTCGTCGCGTTGCTCGGCCCGTCGGGCTGCGGCAAGACCACGCTGCTGCGGATCATTGCCGGCCTGGAAACCCCGGACAAGGGCAACATCGTGTTCCACGGTGAAGACGTTTCCGGCCACGATGTGCGGGATCGCAACGTCGGTTTCGTGTTCCAGCACTACGCCCTGTTCCGCCACATGACGGTGTTCGACAACGTCGCGTTCGGCCTGCGCATGAAGCCGAAAAACCAGCGCCCGAGCGAAAGCCAGATCGCAACCAAGGTTCACGAGCTGCTGAACATGGTGCAACTGGACTGGTTGTCGGATCGCTACCCGGAGCAACTCTCCGGCGGCCAGCGTCAGCGCATTGCCTTGGCCCGGGCGCTAGCGGTGGAGCCGAAAGTGTTGCTGCTCGACGAACCTTTCGGCGCTCTCGACGCCAAGGTTCGCAAGGAGCTGCGCCGCTGGTTGGCGCGTCTGCACGAAGACATCAACCTGACCTCGGTGTTCGTGACCCACGACCAGGAAGAAGCGATGGAAGTCGCCGACCGTATCGTGGTGATGAACAAGGGTGTGATCGAGCAGATCGGTTCACCGGGTGACGTCTACGAAAACCCGGCCAGCGATTTCGTCTATCACTTCCTTGGTGATTCGAACCGCCTGCACCTGGGTGAAGACAACCACGTGCTGTTCCGCCCGCACGAAGTGTCGCTGTCGCGCCATGAACTGGAAGATCACCACGCGGCCGAAGTGCGCGATATTCGTCCGCTGGGCGCGACAACGCGGGTGACGCTGAAGGTCGAAGGGCAGAGCGATCTGATCGAGGCCGAAGTGGTCAAGGATCACGACAGCCTGATCGGGTTGGCGAAGGGTGAGACGCTGTTCTTCAAGCCGAAGGTCTGGCAGAAAGTCGCCAACATCTAAGGCAAAAGCTTCGCGAGCAAGCCCGCTCCCACACTGATTTGCGTCGTTCACAAATCCAGTGTGGGAGCGGGCTTGCCCGCGAATGCGATCTAGACAGCTGCACGCTTCGGATTGAGGCGCACCCCACCCGCCCGCGCCTCGATCTGCTCTTTGAGCTCATGCCGCATCCCCAGCATGAACGCCAGCTCCGCCACCACGAACAACGGCCCGACAATCAACCCGGTCACGTCATCGACAAAAGCCGGTTTGCGCCCTTCGTAGTGATGGCCGACAAACTGGATCGCCCAACCGATCACGAACATCGCCACGCCGCTGCCCAGCCAGACCAGCGTGCTTTGCTGTGCCAGCGCATGACCAGCCCACACGCACAGCCCGAGCAACACGGTCATCAACACGCCCAGGCGCAATTCCAGGCGCAGGTAAAACCACGCCGATGCCAGCGAAACGAGCACCGCCGGTGACAGCCACACGCCACCCGGCGACCACTGCGGCCGGGACAGCAACACCGCGACGGCGACCACGATCAGCGGAATACCGATAAAGTGCGATGCAATATTGCGCGGATCACGGTGGTAGGCGGCGTATTGACTGAGGTGGTCGACGAGGCTTCTCATTGTTGTTCTCCTGTGGGGGTGATTGATCATGCCCCGGGGCCACTTCCCGCTCTGTCAGCCAGGCGACAATCTCTAGGAGTTTTCATGGATATGCAGGTCTGGCGCCCACGCCTGATGAGCGGTCAGTGGTTCAGCCATTTGCCTGTTTCCCTACAGGATAGCCTGCTGTCGGTGGCCAGGCTGCGGCGCCTGTCGCCGGGCCAGCGGCTGTTCAAGCGCGGCGATCCGCCCTGCGGCCTGTACGCGGTGCTTGAAGGCGCAGTACGCGTCGGTGCTGTGAGCGAGCAGGGCAAGGAAGCCTTGCTGAGCCTGGTGGAACCGCCACACTGGTTCGGCGAGATCTGCCTGTTCGATGGCCAGCCACGCACCCACGATGCCTACGCCGTGGGCCAGTGCACACTGCTGCACATTCCCCAGAACACCTTGCTGGTGTTGCTCGACGAGCATCCGCAGCACTGGCGGCAACTGGCGTTGTTGATGAGCCAGAAGCTGCGCATGACCTTCATCAACCTCGAACAATTGAGCCTGTTGCCGGCCCCGGCACGGCTGGCACACCGCTTGCTGATGATCGCCGAAGGCTATGGCGAGACCACCCCGCCGCGGCGCGTCCTGCAACTGCCCCAGGAACAGCTTGCCGCCATGTTGTCGCTGTCGCGCCAGACCACCAACCAGATCCTCAAAGAGTTGCAGGGGCAGGGGATCATCGGGCTGAGTTACGGCGAAATCGAAATCCTCGATGCCGAGCGGTTGCGGACACTGGCCACGATCTGACGGCGAACACCGAACCATTGTGGGAGCGGGCTTGCTCGCGAAGGCGTCAGCTCAGGTATATCAATTTCAACTGATACACCGCTTTCGCGAGCAAGCCCGCTCCCACAGTGGATCTGTGTAAATCACAAGATTGTGGTCACCGATAAAAAAACAGCGGGAGCGGGCTTGCCCGCGATGGGGCCAGACCAGCCAACTCACCTTCCGAATCAATCAGCGCAACCCATCCCGAAACTGCCCCGGCGTCATCCCGGTCCAGCGCTTGAACGCGCGACTGAAGCTGCTGGTATCGGCAAACCCGAGCAGATAGCTGATTTCGCTCAGCGACACCTGCGGGTCCCGCAGGTGCAGCAGCGCGAGGTTTTCGCGGCTTTCGTTGAGCAGCGTATCGAACCGGCAGCCCTCATCCGCCAGGTGCCGCTGCAGGCTGCGCAGGCTCAGGTGCAGGGCCTTGGCGATGTGTTCGGCGCTGGGTTCGCCTTCAGGCAGTTGTTCTTCAATGGCGTCGCGGACCTTGCGCTCCCACGTCAGCGGCTTGAGTTGCGCCAGGGTGCGCTTGAGCACGGTTTCGTTGTGTTCGGCCAGTTCCGGGTTCGCGTCGTCCAGGTGGCTGTCGAAGTCGACGAGGGCGAATTCCAGCCGGTCTTCGTCGGCGCCGAAATGCACGGGCGAGCGAAAGACTTTATGCCAATGGTGCGCGTCTGTCGGCTCCGGGCGGCGCAGGTAGGTCGCCAGTGGTGCGTATTCACGGCCCAGGCGATTGCGGCAGGTGCGCACGTAAATCGCCATGAACGCATCGATGGCTTCGAAGGCCGGGGCCGGGTTACCGGCAGGGATTTTCAGGCGGAAATGGTAGCGATCCTCGGCGCGGGTCAGTTCCAGTTCGAGGGCATCGCTGACCACCTGGTGATAGCGCACGATGCGCTCGAACACTTCCCGCAGGCTGCCGCTGGCCACCAGCGCATAACCCAGCGCATGGAAGGTGGTCGGGCTGACGAAACGCGAAACCCGCAAACCGATCGCCGGGTCGCCGCTGGCCTGCACCGCCAGATTCCACAGGTGTGTGGTGCCCGACAGGGGATAACGCGCGTTCGGGTCGTCCATCAGTTGCGGGTCGAGCCCCGATTGCTGGCACAGGGCGGTGCTGTCAATGCCCAGGGCATCGAGCTGCTTGCGCAGGGCGCGGGTCCAGCTGGCGAGGGAGGTCGGTTCAGTCATGCTGATTGGCGCTTCCAGTCAACAGGTTGGCGTTCACGGCTACCGCATTGCGAGGTTCCGCAAGGCAGGATGCAACCATCAATAACCAGAGGATGGAAGCATGGACCGTACTTCTGCAAGCCCCCAACGACTGAATGCAGCCCAACGTTCAGCCCATATCCGTGAAGTGGTGCTGGCCAGAGGTGTCGAATTGCGTGAGAAATACCCGGTTCTCAAGCATCAGGACGCTCTCGGCGCAGGCATTCTGACCTTCGCCATCGCCGGTATGGTCGGTTCGGCGGCGCTCTACATGAGCGGGCACATGGCCTGGTGGGCGTGCCTGTTGCTCAATGCTTTTTTCGCCTCGCTGACCCATGAGCTGGAACACGACCTGATCCACAGCATGTACTTCCGCAAGCAGAAAGTGCCGCACAACCTGATGATGGGATTGGTGTGGCTGGCGCGGCCGAGCACCATCAATCCCTGGATTCGCCGCCATCTGCACCTCAATCACCACAAGGTGTCGGGCTCTGAGACCGACACGGAAGAGCGCGCCATCACCAATGGCGAACCCTGGGGTTTTGCGCGGCTGTTGATGATCGGCGACAACATCATGTCCTCGGTCATCCGCATGTTGCGGGCCAAGACCTGGGCAATGAAGTTCAGCATCATTAAGCGCACGCTGAAGGTCTATGCACCGCTGGCGCTGATGCATTGGGGCGCGTGGTACGTCTTTCTCGGCTTCCACGCAGCGAACGGCGTTGCGTACCTGATGGGCGCACCGATCGAGTGGTCGGCGACGACGTTGTCGGTGATGCAGGTGATCGACATCGCGGCCGTCGTGATCATCGGCCCGAACGTGTTGCGCACCTTCTGCCTGCACTTCATCAGCTCGAACATGCATTACTACGGTGACGTGGAGCCGGGCAACGTGATGCAGCAGTGCCAGGTGCTCAATGCCCCGTGGCTGTGGCCGCTGCAGGCGTTCTGCTTCAACTTCGGCAGCAGCCACGGGATCCATCACTTTGTGGTGAAGGAACCTTTCTACATCCGCCAGTTGACCGTGCCGGTGGGGCACAAGGTGATGCGCGAGATGGGTGTGCGGTTCAATGACTTCGGTACGTTTGCGCGGGCTAACCGGTTTGAGCGCAGGGAAGAAGTGGCGGCGGAAAAGGTGCGTACGGCTCAGGCTTAGTAGTGCTTGAAAGGGCCCCTTCGCGGGCAAGCCCGCTCCCACAGTGGATCTGCGTTGAACACAAATTTTGTGATTAACAACAAACCTGTGGGAGCGGGCTTGCTCGCGATAGCGGTGCATCAGGCAACATCAATCCGGCTGAAACGGCGACTCACTCAATATCACCCCAGTCTCATCCACATACCGCTGCCAATGCTCGATCAAGGCACTGAGCCGCTGCGGCTGGCTCGACGCCAGGTCATGAATCTCCCCCGGATCACTGCCCAGGTCATACAGCTGCCAGGTCGCCGGCCCCACCGGTCCCGGGATGTACACCGCCTTCCATTGCCCCTGGCGAATCGCCCGCCGACCGAACAATTCCCACCCGGTCACGGTGTGCTCGTCATGCACGTGCGCCGTCTCGCCCGACAGGAACCCCAGCCACGACTTCCCGCGAACTTCCGCCACGGGTTTGCCGTGCCATTGCTTGCCCGGATGGCGCACACCGGCAAGATCGAGAATGGTCGGCGTGATGTCCATCACCGTGCCGAACCCATGGCTGATCTGGCCCTTGAGCGGCAGCTGCGGGTAATGCACCAGCGCTGGCACGCGAATCCCGCCTTCGGTGGTGAAGGCCTTGAACAGTCGCGACGGCGCGGTCGCCACTTGCGCCCAGTTCGGCCCGTACCAGACGTAGGAGTTGGCGCGGCCGATGTTGTCCAGGCTGTTGTCGTAATGCTGGTTGAGATAAGTCAGCAACTGCGGGCCGAATTTCGGAAAGGCCTCCAGCAACGCCCCTTCGGCGCCGTTATCGGACATGAACAGGATGAAGGTGTTGTCCAGTTGTCCCTGCTGGCGCAAGTAATCGACGACACGCCCGATGCTCCAGTCCATGCGCTCGACCATCGCCGCATACACTTCCATGGCCCGCGCGGAAATTTGCCGCTGTTCATCACTCAACGCATCCCACTGCGCGCTCAGCTGGATCAGGGGATGCGGTTCGACATCGGCCTCGATCAATCCCAGCTTCTTGAGTTTTTCCAGACGTTCCAGCCGCAGCACTTCAGGGCCGGCGTCATAGCGCCCGCGGTATTTTTCCACCACCTCGGCCGGCGCCTGCAGCGGCCAGTGCGGTGCGGAAAAGGGCAGGTAGGCGAAGAACGGCCGGGTCTGGTCGCGTTCCTTGAGGTATTGCAGCAGCTTGTCGCCGAAGGCGTCGGAGGAATAAAAATCCTTCGGCAGTTCGTCGATGAACCGGTCGTCTTCGATATACAGCGCCGGTGTGGATTTCAGCAGCCGGGGTGTCGTTTCATCGTAGGTCGGCTCGAAGCCGTAATGGTTGGCCGCACCGGGCAACAGCGAAAACGAACGCTCGAAACCCCGGGCGTGGGGTGCCCGTTCTGCGGTCAGGCCCAGGTGCCATTTGCCGCTCATCAACGTCTGGTAACCCGCCTCGCGCAGTAGCTCGGGCAGGGCGACCACGCGGTCGTTCAAGTGCCCTTCGTAGCCTGGTTTACCGATCAGGTCCGGGGTCAAGGCTTCGGCCATGGTGCCGATGCCGGCGATGTGGTGATCGGTGCCGGTGAGCAGCATCGAACGGGTCGGCGAGCAGGTCGGCGCGGTGTGGAAATCGGTCAGGCGCAAGCCATTGTTGGCCAGGGCATCGAGGTTTGGTGTATTGATTTCGCCGCCAAAGGCGCCGAGGTCGGAAAAGCCCAGGTCATCGGCCAGGATCACTAAAAAATTGGGACGTTGCGGCATCAAAAATTTCCTTTTTCAGTAGGCAATGAAGGACAGCGGCAGATCGCGGACCTGCACCGGCACGGGAGGCTGGTAGTGACCGTCGCTGGTGAGTTCGTGAAGCAGTTCTTCGCGCAATTGGTGGAAGTCGAAACTGCTGCGCTGGCGTGGATGGGGCAGGGCAATGTCGACCACTTGCTTGATCCGCCCCGGACGCGGCTCCATCACCACCACGCGGTCGGCGAGGAAGATCGCTTCCTCGACATCGTGGGTGACCAGCACCGTGGTGATTTTTGCCCGCGCGCGGATCGCCAGCAGTTCGTCCTGCATCTGCTGGCGGGTCAGCGCATCGAGGGCGCCGAAGGGCTCGTCCAGCAGCAGAATCCGCGGGCTGGCCACCAGGCCTCGGGCGATGGCCACGCGCTGCGCCATGCCGCCGGAGAGCTGGTGCGGATAGGCACGGGCGAAGTCGCCCAGGCCCACCAGTTCGATGAAGTTATGGATACGCTGGTGCTTTTGCGCGGCGCTCAATGGCTCGTTGACCAGGCCCAGGCCGATGTTGTCGGCCACGCTCAGCCACGGGAACAAACGGTGTTCCTGAAAGACGATGCCGCGCTCGCCACCGATGCCGGTGACGGCTTTGCCGTCGACGCTTATCTGCCCGCGAAATTGCCTGTCGAGGCCCACCAGCAGCCGCAGTAAAGTGGATTTTCCGCAACCGCTGGAGCCGACGATGGCGACGAACTCGCCCTCGGCGATGTCCAGGTTGAATTCGCGAATGGCCTCCAGTTCGAAGCCATCGACGTCGAAGGTCTTGCCCACGTGATTGAAGCTGACAATCGGTGCGTTCATGCGTGTCTCCAGCGAGTGGCGCGGATTTCCAGGCGTTGGCCAATGAGGTTGAGCAAGGCGCCGGTCAGGCCCACCAGCAACATGCCGGCCATGATCAGGTCCATGCGCAGCAGTTGCTGGGCGCCGATCATCTGGCTGCCGATGCCGCCGTTGGACGGCATGAAATATTCGGCGCCGATGGTGCCGAGCCAGGCGTAGATCAGGCTCAGGCGAAGCCCTGCGAATATTCCCGGCGCCGCCCCCGGCAACACCAACCGACGCAGGCGCTGGGGCAGGTTCAGGCGCAGCACTTGGGCCGCCTCATTGAGTTGTGGCGAGAGATTGGCGACGCTGCGTTGGGTGGCGATGAACAGCGGAAAAAACGCGGCGAGGGCGACGAACACCCACTTGGCCAATTCCCCCAGGCCGAACCACGCGGTGAGCAGCGGCACCCAGGCGAAAATGGCGATCTGGCGGAGGGCGGCAAGGGTCGGGCCGAGCACGCGTTCACCGGTGCGCGACAGTCCCAGCAGCAGGCCCAGAGCAAAGCCGAGCCCGCCACCGAGCAGCAGCCCACCAAGGGTTCGGCCCAGACTCAGGGCCATGCCGCTAATCAGCGTGCCGTCGAGCAGGCCATGCCAGGTGGTGTGCAGGACGGCCAGCGGGCTGACCAGAATGTTCGGGTCAATCCACTGTTGATCCGTGCTCAGTTGCCACAACGCCAGCAGCGCCAGTGGCAGCAGCCACGGTTGCAGGCGTTGCCAGCCTTGATAACGCGGCCCGCGACGGATTTCGGCGGTGGCGGGGTGCGGCCAGTGCACCAGCGTCCTGTCCAACAGACCGATGCCACGATCCATCGCCACACCGATCAAGCCGATCACCACAATGCACACGAAGACGATGTCGAGCATGAACAACTGGCGTGCCCAGACCATCAGGTAGCCGATGCCTTCGCTGGACGCGAGCAGTTCAACAGCGAGCAGCGAGGTCCATCCGGCGGCCAGCGCAAGGCGCACACCGGCCATGAAGGCCGGCAGCGCGGCGGGCAGCACCAGGCGGCGGATCAACAGGTGCCCGGGCAGGCGCAACACGGCGGCGGCTTCGCGCAGCCTGGGTTGCGCGTCGCGCACGCCGACCAGTGTGTGCAGGGTCACCGGCACCACGATCGCCTTGATCAGCACCACCAGCTTCAGCCCTTCACCGATGCCGAAAAACACCATGAACAAGGGAATCCAGGCCAGGGTCGGGACTTGCGCCAACCCGGCGAAGGTGGGAAATACCAGGCGCTCCAGTCGACGACTGAAACCCAGCGCAGCACCCAAAACTGCACCAGCGCTGATCCCGGCCAGCAGCCCCCAGAACAAGCGTTGCAGGCTGATCCACAAATGGCTCCACAGCTCGCCTTGGGACAATTCAACGGCGCTGCTCCAGACCAGGGTCGGTGCCGGCAGGATCTGCTCGCTCATCCAGTGGTTGCGGCTGGCGAGCCACCAGAGGGTGAAAAGAGCGGTGGGTAACAACCACGGCAACAAGTGTTGGCCCAGGCTCGGCCATGTTCGCTTGTGTTCAAGCGATGGCGCGGCCAGTGGCAGGCTGAGCAGGGAAACACGGGCCATGAGAGACCTCCGTTGTCTTCCTGTGGGAGCGGGCTTGCTCGCGAAAGCAGTGTGTCAGGCAACAATGGGGTGACTGACACGCCCTCTTCGCGAGCAAGCCCGCTCCCACAGGGTTTGATGTGTATTCGAAATTGATCTATAAAAATTATAAATAATTCTATTTAGAGATAAACAAGGCCATTTAAGGCTTGGGAGCGCGCACGCATCCAATGCATTCGAAGAATATTTTCAATGCTGCCAAGGCATACCCGGCGGAGAGGTCCGCCGCTGTTGATATAGATCCATATGATCTAAAAATGTGAATTTATAGTATTTAAGTGTTGGTTCTGATTCGGCCTACTTTCGGCTCATCAACGCCCGTTGCCCCAAGGAGCCGCACTCATGAACCTTCCCTTCAAACGTGTCATCAGCCTGTTCGCCGCACCGGCCCTGGCGGGTCTGCTGGCCTTCACGGCCAACGCCGGTGAACTCAAGGAAATCCGCATCGCCGTGCCGGATCTGAGTGCCGGTACGCAGCACAGCGGTGGCGGTGTAGTGGATGTGTTGCGCGATCAACAGATCTTCGAAAAGGCCTTTGCCGATCAAGGCATCAAGATTCAGTGGAGCTTCTTCAAGGGCGCAGGCCCGGTGATCAACGAGGCGTTCGCCAACGGTCAGGTGGACCTGGCCTACCTTGGTGATCTGGCAGCCATCATCGGCAAGTCCAATGGTCTGGATACGCGATTGCTCAGCGCCTCGGCGCGCGGGGTCAAGCACTACCTCGGCGTGGTACCGGGTTCGGGGATCAAGACCCTGCAAGACCTCAAGGGCAAACGCGTGGCGATCTTCCGTGGCACGGCCAGCCAGTTGTCCTTCGATGCGGCGCTGGCCAGTCAGGGGTTGAGCGAGAAGGATGTGAAAGTCATCAACCTCGACTTCAACGCGGCGGTGGCGGCGCTGGCGGCGAAACAGATCGATGCCTCGTGGGGGGGTTCCGGGCTTACCGCATTACAGGCCAAGGGACTGGCCGAGCTGCCTCTGACCACCAAGGACCTGGGCGGCGCCGGCAGTGTGCAGGCCGTGTTGGTGGGGACCGGGAAGTTCGTCGACGAGCACCCCGAGGCGGTCGCCACACTGCTCAAGGCCCAACAGCAAGCGGTGGCGTGGCTGACCCAGGACAGCAACAAGGACGCTTACGTTCAGTTGGTGTCGGGGTTGGCGAGTTACCCGCCGGTGATTCTCAGCCAGGATCTGAAGGATCAGAAATTGAGCGAGGTATTCCCGTCGACGCTCGATCCGGTGTTCCTTGGCAAATTGCAGGATGCGGTGGACCTGGCTTCGCAGCAGAAGCTGATTCGCAAGTCGTTCAAGGTAAGCGATTGGGTGGCGCCGGAGTTGGCTGCGGCAAAACTTTGAATCTCTAGCGTCAATTCGGACGCTTTCGCGAGCAAGCCCGCTCCCACAGGTCGCCAGAACGAACGCGGTCAAATGTGGGAGCGGGCTTGCTCGCGAAGAGGCCCTAAACCGCGACGCTGACTTGCTGCCTGTCCACCGCCACCAGCGTCTCGATCATCGCCCGCGCCGCCGGCGACAACCGGAACCCGGTGCGACTGACAATCCCGCACCGCGCATTCATGCTCTCGATGTTCTGCGGCAAATTGCGCCAGTGCAGCAGCACCAGCGAACCCTGGGCAATGTCCTCGATGAACGCCTCTTGCGTGCCCACGCCGATGGCGTTGGATTGCAGCACCACCTTCACCAGCGCCGGAAAATGTTCGGTCTCGAGGGTCGGCGAAAAATCCACCCGCCCACTGAGGTTCGCCAGCAGTTTGCGAATGCCTGGCGGGATCTTCGTGGTCGCCAGCGGGTAATCGAACATGTCGTTGGTCGACAGGCTCTCCTTGGCCAGCAGCGGATGCCCCGGACGGCAGAAAAACACACCGCGTTTGGGCGTCAGCGCCTGGGTCTGGAAGTTCGGGTCGGACTCGAAATGGCGGATGTCGGCGATGAAGAATTCGATCTCCTCACGGCTCAGGGCGCGGCTGAGTTTTTCCCAGTTATCCACTTCGAAGCAGGTGCGCACTTTCGGGTGTGCATTGATGAATTGCGCCACCGCATCCGGCACCAGTTTTACCGCCGGCGCCGGGCCGCAACCGAAGCGCAGTTCCCCGGCATCGAGCTTGGTCATCTGCGTCACTTCGGCGCTGAGCAGCGCCGCACCCTGCACCAGGCTGCGGGCATGTTGCAGCACCACCAGGCCCTCTGGGGTCGGGCGCAAATCCTTGTTGCCACGGTCCACCAACACGCAGCCGAACTCTTGCTCCAGCCCCTGGATGCTGCGGCTGAAGGCCGGTTGGGTAATGCCCATGGCCTCGGCCGCGCGCACGAAACTGCGGTGTTCGTCGAGGGCGATGAAGTAACGCAACTGGCGAAGATCCATATGCTTTTCCGGCATCCTAAAAATAGCTCGAAGGCATTTGCGACGAGGGTTGACTGAGGTTTTAAATGCAACCTCTTATTCCGTCAACGAAGCATGTTGATATCTATTAGATCTAAATAGAATATAGATAGAGCAGTGTTTCGCGGCCGGTTCAACCGCAAGCAGTCTGATGAGGGTCTACCCATGAGCAATGCCGCTTTCGCAGTACAACCCGCTGTTCACGCGCTTGAAATCCACCCGGTGGCCGGTCGCATCGGTGCCGAAATCCGTGGCGTACAGCTTTCCGGCGAGCTGGATGCCGCCACCGTTGAAGCCATTCAACAGGCGCTGCTGCAATACAAGGTGATCTTCTTCCGCGAGCAGACCCAACTCGACGATCAGCGCCAGGAGGCGTTTGCCCACCTGCTCGGCGAGCCGGTGGCGCACCCGACCGTGCCGGTGCGTGAAGGCACGCGTTTTCTGCTGGAACTGGACGGTGCCGAGGGCCAGCGTGCGAGCTCCTGGCACACCGACGTGACCTTCGTCGAGGCCTACCCCAAAGCCTCGATCCTGCGCTCGGTGGTGGCCCCGGCTTTCGGTGGCGACACCCTGTGGGCCAACACCGCCACCGCCTACAACGGGTTGTCGGAGGAGCTGCGTGAGCTGGCCGACAAACTGGTCGCCGTGCACAGCAACGAATACGACTACGCCGGCACCCGGCCGGACGTTTCGGCGGAGAAGCTGGAGCGTTATCGCAAGGTCTTCACCTCGACGGTTTACGAGACCGAACACCCGGTGGTGCGCGTGCACCCGATCAGCGGCGAGAAGAGCCTGTTGCTGGGGCATTTCGTCAAACGCATCAAGGGCTATTCCCAGGCCGATTCGGCGCACCTGTTCGGGTTGCTGCAAAGCCATGTGATCCGCCAGGAAAACATCGTGCGCTGGCGCTGGAAGGCCGGTGACGTGGCGATCTGGGACAACCGCTCCACCCAGCATTATGCGGTGGATGACTACGGGACCCAGGACCGGATCGTGCGCCGTGTGACGCTCAAGGGCGAAGTGCCGGTGGGTGTGAACGGGCAGGTCAGCCAGACGGTGAAAGGGCCGGATATCGACGGCGTCTGAGCCGACGCCTTCGCGGGCAAGCCCGCTCCCACAGGGGATCTCCAGTGTTCACACGGTCAGTGTGGGAGCGGGCTTGCCCGCGAAGGCGGCCTGGCAAGCAACAAAGAACTTTTTTTGATCGGGAACCCCGCCTTATGAGTCCGTTGCACTTTGCTCAAACCTCCTCACCCCAACGGCTCAAACGCCTGCCCCTGGCCCTGCTACTGGCAGGCAGTGCCAGCTGGACCCAAGGCTATGCGGCCGAAAGCGCCACCCCTGAAACCATCCCGGCAAAAACCGCCACGGCCGACAATGCCCAACTGGCAACCGTGACGGTCACGACTCGCCGCCGCGAAGAAAGCTCGCAAGACGTACCCACCCCGATGAGCGTAGTCAGCGGCCAGACCCTGGAAGCCCAGCGGGTCTATCGCATCCAGGATTTGCAGCAACTGGTGCCCAGCGTCAACGTCGCCTACATGCATGCGCGCCAGTCCAGCGTGTCGATTCGTGGCTTGGGCAACAATCCGGCCAGCGATGGCCTGGAAGGCAGTGTCGGTCTGTACCTCGATAACGTTTACCTCGGCCGGCCGGGCATGGCTGTATTCGACCTGATGGACATCGAGCAGCTCGAAGTGCTGCGCGGTCCGCAAGGCACCTTGTTCGGCAAGAACACCACCGCCGGCGTGATCAACATCAGCACCCGCGCGCCGACCTTCACCCCGGAACGCAGCATCGAATCTTCGGTGGGCGAGGATGGCTACTTCCAGACCAAGGGCACGATTTCCGGCCCGCTGAATGACCATCTCGCCGGGCGCTTTTCTGCGTATCGCACCCGCAGCGACGGCGATATCAAGAACGAATTCGACGGCCACGATTTGAACGGCGGCTCGCGCGATGGCTTCCGTGGCCAGTTGCTGTTCAAGCCGAACGAATCGTTCAACCTGCGCTGGATCGGCGACTACAACGAAGAAGATTCCAGCGCCGGCACCCGCGTGTTGTTCAGCACCGGGCCGACCATCAATGGCACCAACCTTTACCAGACCCGGGCCAATGCCGCGGGCGCGACACTGGTCGACGGCACGCACCGCAAGGTCAACCTGAACAACGACCAGCATGTCACCGTGCATCAGGGCGGCACGTCGGTGGAGGCGAACTGGACGCTGCCGAGCGACTTCACCCTGACATCCATCAGCGCCTATCGCTGGTGGAATTTCACCCCGCGCAATGATGACGGCCTGAACGCCACCGTCTTCTACAACGCCGGGGTTTCGGTGGAGGACAAGCAGTACTCCCAGGAGTTTCGCCTGGCGTCGCCTACCGGCGGGCTCTTCGACTACGTGCTCGGCGCCTATTACTTCGGCTCCGACCTGGACAACAAATCCTTCACCTTTTACGGGCCGCAAGCGGATATCTGGAGTGGCACGCCCACCGGTGCGCTGAACAACATCGACAGTGTCGGCAACGGTCATATCGAAACCAACAGCTTCGCGCTGTTCGCACAGGGCACCTGGCACCTGACCGAACGCCTGGATTTCACTGCCGGCCTGCGCGGCACCTATGAAGAGAAAAACGCCTGGGTGACCCGCAATGCACCCGCCGGTGGTGCTGCAGTCACCGGCGCGGCCGCCGCGTCACGACGCGCTCGTGCGGGGGCCTACGATTCCGGCGATCTGAACCAGTACAGCTCCAGTCCTTCGGGCCTGTTGAACCTCAGCTACCACCTCACCGACGACCTGCTCACTTACGCCACGTTGTCCCACGGCGAAAAATCCGGTGGGGTCAACCTGGCCGTCGGTATGGCGCCGGTGGCCGGTGCCGACTCGTTGCTGATCGGCACCGAGCGCGCCAACAACGCCGAGCTCGGTTTCAAGAGCACCCTGTGGGACCGTCGCCTGCAACTCAACGCCAACCTGTTCTGGACCCAGGTCAACGGCTACCAGACCAACGCCTACGACGACGTCAATCGCGTGCAGTACCTGACCAACGCCGGTTCCGTGCGCTCCCGTGGCGTGGAGTTCGAAAGCACCCTGATCCCGCTACGCGGCCTGACGCTGAACATCAACGGTTCGTACAACGACGTCAGCTACCTCTCCTACAAGGATGCACCGTGCCCGCCGGAAGTCAGCCTGGCGCCGGGTGCTCCGGCGTCTTGCGACCTCAGTGGCCATCAAGTGGTCGGCGCCTCGAAATGGATCGGCAACGCCAACGGCGAATACAAGTGGAACCTGAGTAATGGCTTCGAGGAGTACGTCACCGCCAGCTATGCGTTCCGCTCCAAAGCGGTGGGCACGGTGGAAGACTCCGACTTCGGGCAGATCCCGAGTTATGCGGTGGTCAACCTGTCAACCGGACTGCGCGGTGACTTCAACCAGGGGCAGTGGGACGTTTCGTTGTGGCTGAAAAACGCCTTCGACAAAACCTACTACACGACGCTGTGGACGGCCGCCAATGGTGGTTATGAAGGCCTGCTCGGTACGCCCCGCACGCTGGGTGTGACCGGCCGATACGACTTCTGACGGCGAAAACGCATGCTTCGAATGAATACTTTCAATGCCCGAAAAGCATCGGATTTTATCCACTACGCCGGAGCCCTTGAACGACGGGCTCTGGCGGTGGGTTGAGGGTTTTATTTATTCGTTTTGAGTCTAAATATAAGTTTAAACATTACTTTAAGAGCTAAGCGTTCAAGCCAATGATTGCTCTACCGGGGCGTCGTCGGGGGATGTTCAGCACGACGTTCCGGTTATCCGCAAAGAGACCGCAGGGAGTTAAACAATGGGCAATGTCCAGATCGCCACCGGTGCACATGAGGTGCTTTGGCGCCAGGCACCCGGTGGCGAATTGGTCGACCTCGGCCGACCGCACCGGGTGCCCTTGGGGCAGTTGCGTTTGCAGCGAGCCCCCAAAGGCGTCCTTCGCCGGCGTGAAGCAATTGTGTTGGGCGTGCTGGCGTTGCTGGTGCATGGCGCGGTGATCTATTGGGTCAATCAGCAACCGACCCCGGTACTGCCGATCGTGCCGCCAGAAGTCCCGCCCATGACTATCGAGTTCTCCCGTCCGGCGCCCGCGGTGGTCGAGCCGCCGCCACCGCAACCTGTGCAACCCGTGATTGAGCCGCCACCGCCTGTGGAGGATGAACTGGCGGTGAAGCCGCCTCCACCGAAGCCGGTTCCCAAGCCCAAACCGGTCGCCAAACCGCTACCGAAACCGGCGCCAAAAGCCGTTGAGCAGCCACCGGCGCCAGCGAAGCCGGCAGCACCTGTCGCGGCCCCGGCGCCACCTGCACCACCGGCTCCTGCGCCCGTAACACCGGCCTCCGCCACCGCCGGCTACTTGAAAAACCCGGCGCCGGAATACCCGTCGCTGGCCCAGCGTCGCGGCTGGGAAGGCACGGTGTTGTTGCGCGTGCATGTGTTGGCCAGCGGCAAGCCCGGCGAGATTCAGATCCAGAAAAGCAGCGGTCGCGATGCACTGGACGACGCCGCGCTGAATGCGGTGAAACGCTGGAGTTTCGTGCCGGCCAAGCAAGGTGATGTCGCCCGGGATGGCTGGGTCAACGTGCCCATCGATTTCAAGATTCATTAAACAGAAACCAATTTCGCGCGAAACGTTTACACGAGGAATACATCATGACGTTACTGGCCTCTCCACTTGAATCCATCGAAAGCGCGGTGATCTGGCTGCTGGTGGTTTTTTCCGTCGCGACCTGGGGCCTGGCATTGCTCAAGGGCGTGCAGTTCGGTCGGCTGAAGGCACAGGATCGAAAGTTTCATCAGCAGTTCTGGGCCGCTTCGAGTCTCGACTCGGCGGCCGAACTGAGCGAAACCCGGCCCGGCGCGGCCGCCCGGGTGGCGCAGGCCGGTTATGCGGCCATCCAGGTGGGCGAGACGCCACAGGCGGCGGACTTGAGCCAGGCGATCAACCATCAGGATCGTCTGGAGCGAGCCTTGCGCCAGCAGATCGTGCGCGAGCGCCGGTCGCTGGAAACCGGGTTGGCCGTGCTCGCCAGTATTGGCAGTACCTCGCCGTTCATTGGCTTGTTCGGCACGGTGTGGGGAATCATGGAAGCGTTGAAAGGCATCAGCGCGGCAGGCTCGGCAAGCCTTGAAACGGTCGCCGGACCGATTGGCGCGGCACTGGTCGCCACGGGTGTGGGGATCGCCGTCGCGGTGCCGGCGGTGCTGGTTTACAACTACTTTTTGCGGCGCTTGAAACTGACGGCGGCGGACCTGGATGACTTCGCCCACGACTTCTACAGCCTGGCGCAGAAGAGTTCGTTCCGCGTGCTGATCCACCCGACGGCGCACAAGGTGGCAGCCCAGGGCAACGCGCAGAAAGTGAAGGAGGCGTCCTGATATGGCCTTCTCCACGCAAGACACTGACGAGGTGCTCAGCGAGATCAACGTGACACCGCTGGTGGATGTGATGCTGGTGTTGCTGGTGGTGTTCATCGTCACCGCACCGCTGCTGACCAACGCCATTCCGATCAACCTGCCCAAGACCGAGGCGGTGGCGCCGGTGGAGCAGAAGGATCCGTTGGTGGTGAGCATCGACGGTGCCGGCAAACTGTTCATCAACAAGGACGAGATACAGCCGGACTTGCTGGAGTTCAACCTCAAGTCGGCGAAGGCCAAAGACCCCGAGGTGCGCGTGCAGTTGCAGGCGGACGATGGTGTGAATTACGGCGAGGTGGCGCGGGCCATGGCATCGATTGAACGGGCAGGAATTACCAAGTTGTCGGTGATCACTGCGCGTTAACAGATTTTCGTTTTCCGGGGCCGTCTCCTTGGCAGGGTGCGGCCCCTTTTTTTGGACTGAATTTCATCCCTGTGGGAGCGGGCTTGCTCGCGAATGCGGAGTGTCAGTCTACAAGGATGTTGGATTTGATGGCCCCTTCGCGAGCAAGCCCGCTCCCACAGGTTATGTGTTTTATATTCTATATGGGTCTTAATAAATAGCTTCTTATTCCTTAACGAATATAACTCTCCTCCCTATACTCGACCGGGAACAGACACGCAGCAGGAGAGCTCCCCCATGCGCAACGAATCAATTCGCTACCTGATTGTGCCGGGCTGGCAAGGATCGCCAGAAGATCATTGGCAAAGCCACTGGCAGAACAGCCTGCCGAACAGCGCACGGGTGGAGCAGGCCGACTGGCTGACGCCGCGCCGTGAAGACTGGGTCGCGGCGCTGGCCGAGGCGATTGCCGCCGACAGCACGCCGGTCATCCTGATTGCCCACAGCCTGGGTTGCATCACCGTCGCCCATTGGGCGGCCACTGCGCCTGTGCAATTCCTGCGTCAGGTGCGCGGTGCCCTGCTGGTCGCACCGGCGGATGTCGAGCGCCCGGCCTGTGCACCGGCCTTGCGCAACTTCGCGCCGATCCCGACGGACCTGCTGCCATTTCCCAGCCAGGTCGTCAGCTCCGACAACGACAGCGCCGTCAGTGCGCCGCGGGCCCTGGAGCTGGCGCGCAATTGGGGTGCCGAGGCGGGGATTCTGGCGGGGGCGGGGCATATCAACGTGAAGTCCGGTCACCAGCGTTGGGAGCAGGGTTTTGCCTATCTCTATCGCCTGCAAAACCGCATGGAACACCACGCCCTGCGCCGCGCTTGAACACTTTCTTTATTTAACGCCCCCGTCTCCCGGCGGTTTTGGGCGGGAGTCTGCCATGAGCTTTGAAACCTTCGGTCAGCCGCTGCTGACTTTTCCCGACGCCGAAAAAAGTCCTCTGAGCATCCGCGCCAAGGCGCTGGTGTTTGTCGATCCGCGTTCGCGGCAATTACGTGAAGACCTTGAGCAACTGGCCACGCGTTCAGTCTCGGTGCTGATTCGAGGCGAAACCGGCACCGGCAAGGAGTTGCTGGCCCGTCATATCCACCGCGCCAGTGATCGCGGCGGGTTGTTCGTGTCGGTCAACTGCGGCGCCATCAGCCCGACCTACGCCGACGCCGAGCTGTTCGGCTATGCGGCGGGCAGCTACAGCGGTTCGGCGAGCAGTCGTGCCGGCTGGTTCGGTTCGGCCAACGGCGGCACGCTGTACCTGGACGAAATCGGTGACCTGCCACTGCCGATCCAGATCAAACTGCTCGCCGCCCTGGAGAACCACGAAGTCACCCGCGTCGGCGCTCAGCAGCCGAGCCCGGTGGATGTACGGCTGGTGGCGGCCACCAGCATCGACCTGGCCCAGGCGGTGGCCGCCGGAAAATTCCATGAACGGCTCTATCACTACCTCAGCGAAGGCCCGCTAGAACTGCCGGCGCTGCGCGAGCGTACGGGGGACATTCTGCCGCTGGCCGAATACTTCCTCGGCATCTACAGCCAGCGTCTCGACCTGCCGGTGCCGCTGATCAGCGAAGCCGCGCAGCTTGTGCTGGAACGCCACAGTTGGCCGGGCAATACCCGGGAGCTGGAAAACGTCATTCACTTTGCGCTGCTGGTGAGTACGGGCGACGAGATTTTGCCGGAGCATTTGAATTTGCCTGATCCGCTGGCGCAGATCGACAGTCAGATTAAGCAGATTTTCGACAATGGATCAGCCGCCGAAAAAGACGCCTTGAAACAACTGCTCGCAAACGCCGGATTTCTGTAGGAGCGAGCTTGCTCGCGAGAAACCCACAGACGCCGTTGGGTATCAGGTTTTGCGCGTTTTCGTTCACGACCATCGTCGGAACGCCGCCCGGAGCAAGCTCGCTCCTACAGTTGTATGAACAAAATGGAATATGAAGCTGAATAAACGTTATTGTTCGGGAATAAAAAATCCCGGTATTGTCCGCTTCACGCCAGCGATAGCACTTCACTGGCACTCTCATCTTCAAGCCGTCGCCACAAGCGACTGTGATTTTCGATAAGGACACTGCATGAAAAAGGTTCTGTTGTTCACCGCACTGGCGGCTGCCCTGACCGCGGGCCTGGCCCAGGCTGGCGAAAAACTGGTGGTTGCCGCGACCCCGGTTCCACACGCCGAGATTCTCGAGCTGATCAAGCCAACCCTCGCCAAAGAAGGCGTGGACCTTGAAATCAAAGTCTTCACCGACTACGTTCAGCCGAACGTGCAGGTCGACCAGAAGCGTCTGGATGCCAACTACTTCCAGACCCTGCCGTACCTCAAGAGCTTCAACGAAGGCAAAGGCACTCACCTGGAAACCGTGATCGGCGTGCACGTCGAACCTTTCGGTGGCTACTCGAAGAAAGTCAAAACCCTGGCTGAGCTCAAAGACGGCGCGACCATTGCCATCCCGAACGAAGGCAGCAACAGCGGCCGTGCCCTGATCCTGCTGCAGAAGGCTGGCCTGATCGAGTTGAAAGACCCGAAAAACGCCCTGGCCACCCCTAAAGACATCGCCAAGAACCCGCACAACTTCAAGTTCAAGGAGCTTGAGTCGGCCATGCTGCCGCGTGTGCTGGATCAGGTCGACCTGGACATGATCAACACCAACTACGCGCTGGAAGCGGGTCTGAACCCGGCTAAAGACGCGCTGGTGATCGAAGGTGCCGACTCGCCTTACGTGAACTTCCTGGTGGCCCGTCCAGACAACAAGGACAGCGTTGCCATCCAGAAACTGGCCAAGGCCCTGACCAGCCCGGAAGTGAAAGCCTTCATCGAGAAGAAGTACAGCGGCGCGGTGTTGCCAGCGTTCTGATTCGCGAAGCAAACCCCTTCAAGGTTTCAAACGCCGACGGCTGATTTAGCGTCGGCGTTTTTTTACGACTGAAGATCAAAAGATCGCAGCCTAAACGGCAGCTCCTACATTGGAATGCGTTTCCCTGTAGGAGCTGCCGAAGGCTGCGATCTTTTTTGGATCAGGCCGGCCTGGCCTTCAACGCCCTGCGCAACGCCATCAATAATTTCAGAATGTCCTGTGGATCCAGCCGTTGCGGCGTTTTTACGTCTGCCATGTTCTCGTCCTTGTGAGGTGTTGGCCGGGAGTCTGGCCAAAAGTGGTTCGTCCTTGGAGCTGTGTTTCGAAAAAAAGATCCTTCCTACGGTACAAGGGAAAATAGACGTCTTCCCTTATCCCGGCAAATCACGCGCCGTTCAATCCGGCCAATACCATGCCGGCTCATCCAGCATGCGCTGGCCCACGATCCCGGTCTGGCCAAGATTTTTCTCCAGCACGATGCAGTTGCAGTCCGGGTCCTCCTGCAACGCCGAAATCAAGCGCCGGGCATGAGACACCACCCACACCTGGCACTGCGCCGAGGCACGGATGATCAAGCGTGCCAGCGCCGGCAACAGGTCCGGATGCAGGCTGGTTTCCGGCTCGTTCAGCACCATCAGTGTCGGCGGCCGAGGCGTCAGCAGCGCGGCGACCAGCAGCAGGTAACGCAAGGTTCCGTCCGACAGTTCGGCGGCTGACAGCGGCCGCAACAAACCTTCCTGAAAGAACTCGATGGCGAAGCGTCCACCGGGCAGGGGTTCGATGTTCAGTCGTGCGCCGGGGAAGGCGTCGCTGATCGCCGCCCGCAAGGCGTCGGGATCGCCGATTTCGATGATCGTCTGCAAGGCCGCCGCCAGGTCGCGCCCGTCGTGATGCAGCACCGGTGTGCGAGTGCCCAGTTGCGGCTGACGCGCCGGGGCGTCGGCATCGCTGCGAAAATGATCGTAAAAGCGCCAGCGGCGGATGAACTCGCGCATCTCCAGCACTTCCGGTGAACCGCGCAGGCTGCCGACCTGATCGAACAGGCTGTCGAACGTCGGCGTGTACTGCGCCAGCACATCCCACGTGCGCTCGGTGCGGGCGCGGATCATCGGGCCGTCACGATCGACCAGCAGACTGGCCGGGCGGTAGAACGCGCCTGCCCACAGGCATTCGCGCTTGATCTGCGGGTCGAGGCTGAAATAGGACGGGATCGGCGAGCTGTGCCCTGGCAGCATGAAGTGACCATTGGAATCGGGAAGGCCGAGGCTGATCGAGTAGCCGAAATCCTCTCCCGCAAACCCCAGGCGCAGACGCTTGACGCCTTGGCGCACGGTGGGCTCGATGGCGACTTCGCCGGTGCGCATGCGCCGGGAGAGGGTTTCCGGACCGGCCCAGAAGGTCGAATCCAGCCCGCCTTCACGGGCCAGAGCATTGACCACGCCGCCGTGGGCGGTTTCCGCCAGCAGGCGCAGCGCACGGTACAGGTTGGACTTGCCGCTGCCGTTGGGGCCGGTGATCAGATTCAGTCGGCCCAGCGGGATCACCAGTTTGTTGATCGAGCGGTAGTTGGCTACCGCGAGCGTGTTGAGCATGTGGGGTCCTGTGGCGGGGTCGAGCGACGCCCATTGTCCGCTACGGGCAAGTGCCTGGGGCAAGTGTTCTGGACGTAAGGCAGGGTGGATTTTTTCTTCATAAGACGCTCGTGCAAGGTTGCTGTCCTGTTCTAAGCTCTCTGTCGTGCTGGACATGAAAAAGGCCAAGGAGTTTGCATGGTGGTTCCCGGATTCAAAGTAGTCATGGCCTTGAGCGTCGTCACCCTGCTGACGGCCTGCGACCAGAAAAAACCCGTACAGGAATACCTGCCACGGGTGTTCGTGCAAGTCGTCAAGCCGACGGACTACGCGGCCCCGGTTACCCTCACCGGTGATATTCAGGCGCGGATACAGACGGAGCTGTCTTTCCGTGTGGGTGGCAAGATCATCCAGCGTTCGGTTGACGTCGGCGATCGAGTGACCGCCAAGCAAGTGCTGGCCCGGCTCGACCCCAAGGACTTGCAGAGCAACGTCGACTCGGCCCAGGCGCAAGTGGCCGCCGAACAGGCGCGGGTGAAGCAGAACGCGGCGGCATTCGTACGCCAGCAAAAACTCCTGCCCAAGGGTTATACCAGCCAGAGTGAATATGACTCGGCCCAGGCCGCTTTGAACAGCAGCCAGAGCGCCCTGAGCGCTGCCCAGGCGCAGTTGGCCAATGCCAAGGATCAGTTGAGCTATACGGCGCTGATCGCCGATGCGCCGGGGATCATTACCGAGCGCCAGGCGGAGGTCGGCCAGGTGGTTCAGGCGACGATGCCCATCTTCAGCCTGGCCCGTGACGGCGACCGCGATGCGGTGTTCAACGTTTATGAATCCCTGCTGGCCGAGAAGCCGAGCGATGACACCATTGTCCTGAGCCTGCTCGACAACCCGGCGATCAAAACCACCGGCACCGTGCGCGAAATCACCCCGGCGGTGTCGGCGCAATCCGGTACCGTGCAGGTCAAGATCGGCCTCAACAGTCTGCCCGACGGCATGCAATTGGGCTCGGTGGTGAGTGCCACGGCCAAGGGGTCGGGAAAGTCGGTCATCGAATTGCCTTGGTCGGCGCTGACCAAAAACATCAGTGAACCCGCTGTCTGGATTGTCGACGACAAGGGCAAGGCCCAGTTGCATTCGGTCACAGTCGGCCGCTACCTGACCGGCAAGGTCATCATCAGCGGCGGGTTGAAAGACGGCGACAAAGTCATCATCGCGGGCGGCCAACTCTTGCACCCTGACATGGACGTCGAGATTGCCGAAGACACTTACAAGGATCTGACGTGGGGAGCCAAGCCATGAAGCCTTTATGGGCGTTGTCCATCGGGCTGGTGCTGAGCGCCTGTTCCGAAAGCGAACCACCGCCGGCACCGGTACGACCGGTGTTGTCGATCAAGGTCCAGACCTTGAACGAAGAGGACCTGGGCCGCTTCGCCGGCAGCATCCAGGCGCGTTATGAAAGCAATACCGGTTTCCGCGTGGGCGGGCGGATCGCCAGCCGTAACGTCGATGTTGGCACCGAGGTGGAAAAGGGGACGCTGCTCGCCACCCTCGATCCTTCCGATCAGCAGAACCAATTGCGTTCGGCCCAGGGCGACCTGGCGAAAATCCAGGCGCAACTGATCAATGCCAAGGCCAGTGCCCAGCGTCAACAAGCCCTGTTCGATCGCGGGGTCGGCGCGCAAGCGCAACTCGACGCGGCCAACACGGACCTGAAAACCACCCAGGCCTCCCTCGATCAGGCCCGGGCGGCCGTCAGCCAGAGCAAAGACCAATTGGGCTACACCGAACTGCGCGCCGACCATAAAGCCGTGGTCACCGCATGGAGCGCCGAGGCCGGGCAAGTGGTGACGGCGGGTCAGCAAGTGGTAACCCTGGCGCAACCGGACATCAAGGAAGCGGTGATCGACCTGCCCGATACCCTCGTTGATCAGTTGCCCAGCGATGTGGTGTTTCAGGTCGCAGCACAACTGGATCCGAGCATTAACACCACCGCGATCATCCGTGAAATCGAACCCCAGGCTCAAAGCGCGACACGCACCCGTCGTGCCCGCCTGACCCTGGCCGAAACGCCACAGGGCTTCCGCTTGGGCACGGCCATCAGCGTCACCCTGAGCTCGGCGGTCAAGCCGCGCATCGAGTTGCCTGTCACCGCGCTGCAGGAGGTCGATGGCAAGCCGCGCATCTGGGTGATCGATGCACAGAGTAAAACCGTCTCCCCCCGTGACATCACTGTGATCAGCCGCACCGACAGCACCGTGGTGCTGGCCGGCGGCGTGAAGAGCGGCGAGCGGGTGGTCAGTGCCGGTGTCAACAGCCTCAAACCGGGGCAGCCAGTGAAAATCGACGAGGACAGTCAATGAAAGGGCCTTTCAACCTCTCGGAATGGGCCCTCAAGCATCAGTCGTTCATCTGGTATCTGATGTTCGTCGCGTTGCTGATGGGTGTGTTCTCGTATTTCAACCTGGGGCGCGAAGAAGACCCGTCGTTCACCATCAAAACCATGGTGATCCAGAGCAAATGGCCGGGGGCGACCCAGGAGGAAACCCTCAAGCAGATCACCGACCGGATCGAGAAAAAGCTCGAAGAGCTCGACTCCCTCGACTACGTGAAAAGCTACACGCGCCCCGGCGAATCGACGGTGTACGTGTACCTGCGCGACACCACCAGTGCCAAGGACATCCCGGAAATCTGGTACCAGGTGCGCAAAAAGATCAACGACATCAGATACCAGTTCCCGCAGGGCATACAGGGGCCATCGTTCAACGACGAGTTCGGTGATGTCTTCGGGTCGATCTACGCCTTCACCGCCGACGGCCTGACCCTGCGTCAGTTGCGCGACTACGTGGAACAGGCGCGCATGGAGATTCGCGGTGTGCCGGGGCTGGGCAAGATCGAAATGGTCGGCCAGCAGGACGAAGTGCTGTACCTGAACTTCTCCACGCGCAAACTCGCCGCGCTGGGCATCGATGAGCGTCAGGTGGTGCAGAGCCTGCAATCCCAGAACGCGGTGACCCCGGCGGGTGTCATCGAGGCCGGGCCGGAGCGGATTTCGGTGCGCACGTCAGGGAAGTTCGCTTCGGAGAAAGACCTGGCCGAGGTCAACCTCAAGCTCAACGACCGCTACTATCGCCTGGCCGATATTGCCGAAATCCGCCGCGGCTACGTCGATCCGGCCTCGCCGGAATTCCGCTTCAACGGCAAACCGGCCATCGGCCTGGCGATTGCCATGCAGAAGGGTGGCAACGTCCAGGCGTTCGGCAAGGCCTTGCACGCCCGTATTGACGAGTTGACCGCCGACCTGCCGGTGGGCGTCGGCATTTACAACGTGTCCGACCAGGCCGTGGTGGTCGAGGAGGCCGTCGGCGGCTTTACCAGCGCGCTGTTCGAGGCGGTGGTGATCGTGCTGCTGGTCAGCTTCGTCAGCCTTGGCGTGCGCGCCGGGCTGGTGGTGGCCTGCTCGATCCCGCTGGTGCTGGCGATGGTGTTCGTGTTCATGGAGTACAGCGGCATCACCATGCAGCGGATTTCCCTCGGTGCACTGATCATCGCCCTCGGCCTGCTGGTGGACGATGCGATGATCACCGTGGAGATGATGGTCACGCGGCTGGAATTGGGCGAGACCAAGGAGCAGGCGGCAACCTTCGCCTACACCTCCACGGCGTTCCCGATGCTCACCGGTACGCTGGTGACGGTGGCGGGCTTCGTGCCGATCGGCTTGAACGCCAGCTCGGCCGGTGAATATACCTACACCCTGTTTGCGGTGATTGCCTGTGCGATGCTGGTGTCGTGGGTGGTGGCGGTTCTGTTTGCGCCGGTGATCGGCGTGCACATTCTCAGCACCAAGGTGAAACCCCATGAAGGCGAACCCGGGCGCATCGGCAAGGCGTTCAACGGTGGGCTGCTGTGGTGCATGCGCAATCGCTGGTGGGCCATCGGCATTACGGTGCTGTGTTTTGTGCTGGCGCTGTTTTGCATGCGCTTTGTGCAGAACCAGTTCTTCCCGTCTTCGGACCGCCCTGAAATCCTGGTGGACCTGAACCTGCCGCAAAACGCCTCGATCGATGAAACCCGCCGGGCCGTCGATCGTCTCGAGGCCACGCTCAAGGACGATCCGGACATCGAGCGCTGGAGCACCTACATCGGGCAGGGCGCGATCCGCTTCTATCTGCCACTGGACCAGCAACTGCAGAACCCCTTCTACGCGCAGTTGGTGATCGTCAGCAAAGGCCACACCCGTGAGGCCATGATGCACAAGCTTCGCGAGCGCTTGCGCAACGACTTCGTCGGCATCGGCAGTTATGTCCAGGCACTGGAAATGGGCCCGCCGGTAGGGCGTCCGATCCAGTACCGGATCAGCGGCAAGGACATCGACCAGGTGCGCCGACATGCCATCGACCTGGCCACTGAGCTGGACAAGAACCCGCATGTGGGCGAGATCATCTACGACTGGAACGAACCGGGCAAAGTGCTGCGCATCGACATCGCCCAGGACAAGGCGCGGCAGTTGGGGCTGTCTTCCGAGGATGTGGCCAACCTGATGAACGGCATCGTCAGCGGCCAGTCGGTGACCCAGGTCGATGACGACATTTACCTGATCAACGTGGTCGGTCGTGCGGTGGATTCCGAGCGCGGAACGCCGGAAACCCTGCAGAACCTGCAAATCGTCACGCCGAACGGCACGTCGATTCCGCTGCTGGCGTTCGCCACGGTGCGCTACGAACTGGAGCAACCGCTGGTGTGGCGTCGCGATCGCCTGCCGACCATCACCATCAAGGCGGCGATCCGCGACGAGATCCAGCCGACGGACCTGGTGAAAATCCTCAAGCCGTCCATCGACGCGTTCGCTGCCAAACTGCCGGCGGGCTACAAGGTCGCCACCGGTGGTACGGTGGAGGAAAGCGGCAAGGCCCAGGGCCCGATTGCCAAGGTTGTGCCGCTGATGCTGTTCCTGATGGCGACCTTCCTGATGATTCAGCTGCACAGCGTGCAGAAGCTGTTCCTGGTGGCCAGCGTCGCGCCGCTGGGGCTGATCGGCGTGGTGATCGCGCTGGTGCCGACGGGTACGCCCATGGGCTTCGTGGCGATCCTCGGGATCCTCGCGTTGATCGGTATCATCATCCGTAACTCGGTGATCCTGGTGACCCAGATCGAGGAGTACGAGCAGAAGGGTTATGCGCCGTGGGATGCGGTGGTGCAGGCCACCGAGCATCGGCGTCGTCCGATCCTGTTGACCGCGGCGGCGGCGAGCATGGGGATGATCCCGATTGCCCGGGAAGTGTTCTGGGGGCCGATGGCCTACGCGATGATCGGCGGGATCGTCATCGCCACCTTGCTGACGCTGCTGTTTTTGCCGGCGCTGTATGTGGCCTGGTACAAGATTCGCGAGCCGAAGAAAGAGGTGCAGTAAAGGCGAGCGCTGCGCGCTCTATTCGCGGGCAAGCCCGCTCCCACAGTTGACCGAGTTGTTCAGCAACACTCGGTTCCCTGTGGGAGCGGGCTTGCCCGCGAAAGCGCCAGAACAGACACCTCAGGCTAAAGCGCTTACACCTTACGCCAGACACTCGCCAACCAAGGCTGCTGCTCCCGCGGCAGCCCGGCCGGCCGGTAGTAATGCTCCAACTCGACAAAACCCGCCTCGATCAGCAACTGCTGCCAGGCCGCCAGGTCGTGATACGACCCATAACGCGGCCCGTTCCAGCCTTCCTGATTCTCGCCACGAGGATTGGAACTGAACAACACTCCACCCGGTTTCAGCGTTCCCCACAACTGCTTCAACACCCGTGGCAACTCCTGACGCGGAACATGAAACAGCACCGCATTGGCAAAGATCCCGTCGAAACGCTCGGCCGGCAGATCAAGCTTCAGGAAGTCCTGTTGCCACACCTCGCAACCGCTGTCGTCCCGGGCCATCTGCGCGAATTTTTCCGAACCGTCGAGGCCGACGGCTGTGTGGCCCATGCGGGTGAACGTCTGCAAATCACGACCCGGTCCGCAGCCAAAATCGAGAATGTCGAAGGGCGCATCGCCCTGAATATGCCGCAACAGGGCATCGATGTTCTGGCTGACGTCGTGATCGCGCGTGCCTTCACGGAAGTCTTCGGCCACTGCGTTGTAATGGCCCAGGGTGGTGGCGGTGATCTGTTCGAGGTCGTCGGGCGTCTGTTTCATCGTCGGGCTGCGCGGGCAATTGAGATTTGGCCAATATACGCCATCAAGTTGGGGGCTGCTTCGCAGCCATTCGCGAGCAAGCCCGCTCCCACACTTAACCGCGTCGAACAAATGGTTTGTGTTCGCCAGAGACCAAGTGTGGGAGCGGGCTTGCTCGCGAAAGCTGCATCACTGACAACGGATTACTAAAGCCTGGCTCAGCTTTTTTTCATCCCCAAACCCTCAATGGAGTGATCCACCATCGCCTTGGCAATCTCCAGCAAATGCCAGATCGAGTACACCATCGCCCGGTCGGCACCCTTGAGCTGGTCGCCACACTGATACGCCGTGACCGAAGCACAGCGCAGCAGATCGGCGACATAGAGTTGGGTGTCCTCGAAGCTCACATCCTTGCTGACGTTGTAGAAGCGCATTTCATCAGGTGGTGCGGGTTGCTTGCCGGTGAGGTGGAAATCGATGGCGCGGTAGAGCGCTGAGCGATCCCTGAGCGGGTCTTCGGTGGAGGTTTCTGGGGGTGGATCTGGAACGGATTTTTCCATGAGTGTTACTCCTATTGCTGCATGGGAGCCATCACTTATCGCCTACTAAACGATTGGGTGGCGGCTGTACGCAGGTTAGTAGGCCGGTCAATAGGAAAACCGGTGCACCCGAAGGTGCCCCACGCACAGCCACCATATTCTGCATGCGGCAAAATTTGCCGGACATGAGCATGGAATTGCTATGCGCCTATTGTTCCGGGCTACTAAACCCGATCACTGATGAGCAGTGACGGACCGAGACTAGCCACCGGATTTGGCAGGCGCAAGCGAGCGAAATGATCTAGGAAATGTCCTGCAAAGGAAAGGGAACGGGCCTTCGGAAGCGCTGATTTTTTGTACGAAATATCGCCAGGGTCGCCACTCGTGTAGGAGCGAGCTTGCTCGCGAAAGACCTGAGGGCGCCGTGGGGAATCAGGTTTCCCGCGTTATCGTTGACCTCCATCGCGAGCAAGCTCGCTCCTACAGGGCTACCGCTTGTTGAGGCCCCGAGCCAACCGATCCCCGCCCAACTGAATCACCGCCACCAACGCCACCAGCAGCACAATCACCGTCAGCATGATCTGGCTATCAAACCGCTGATACCCATACCGATAGGCAATATCCCCCAACCCGCCCGCGCCAATCGCCCCAGCCATGGCCGAGGAGTTGATCATCGTCACCAGGGTGATGGTGAACCCGCCGACAATCCCCGGCAGTGCTTCCGGCAACAACACATGCCAGACGATGTGCCAGCGCCGGCAGCCCATGGCTTGCGCCGCTTCGATCAACCCATGATCGACCTCGCGCAAACTGACCTCGGCAATGCGCGCAAAGAACGGCGTGGCTGCGATGGTCAACGGCACCACGGCCGCCCAAACGCCATACGTGGTGCCGACGATGAGCCGGGTGAATGGAATCAGCGCCACCATCAAAATCAGGAAAGGAACCGAGCGAAACAGGTTCACGAACGCGCCCAGTGCACGGTTCAGCGCCGGGGCTTCGTAGATGCCACCCTTGGAGCTGGTGACCAGGATCACCGCCAGTGGGATGCCCGCCAACAGCGCGATCAGCGACGACACGCCGACCATCAGAAATGTGTCGATAAAACCCTGCAACAAGCGATCAAACCACATAACCCAGCACCTCCACCTGTTGCGCCCATTGGCTGGCGCGTTGACGCAATTCTTCGGCACCGAGGGGTGAGCCCGTCACCGCCAACAGCAGTTGCCCGAGGGCATGGCCCTGGATCCGTTCCACGCCGCCTTGCAGCAATCGCACGCGGCCTCCGAGGGCGCTGAACAGTGCCGCCAGATCCGGCTCCTCGCGTCGGCTGCCGGTGAACTGCAAGCGCAGGACCACGGCGGCATCCGGGGCGTTCGATTGCGGCTGCAAACGGCTTTGCAGCTCTTGCGGCAATGCGTGTTGCAACGGCGCCAGCAACGTCTTGCTGACCTCATGTTGCGGATTGCCGAAGACTTCCCACACCGGCCCTTGCTCGACGATCCGCCCGTGTTCGAGGACCACTACGCGATCACAGATCTCGCGGATCACCGCCATCTCGTGGGTGATCAGCACAATGGTCAGGCCCAGGCGTTGATTGATCTCGCGCAACAGGCCGAGGATCGATTGCGTGGTCTCCGGGTCCAGTGCCGAGGTGGCTTCGTCGCACAGCAGAATTTGCGGGTCATGCACCAGCGCCCGGGCGATGCCCACGCGCTGTTTCTGCCCGCCGGACAACTGCGCCGGGTAAGCCTTGTGTTTGGCCTGCAAGCCGACCAGTTCCAGCAGCTCACGGACCTTTTGCTCGCGTTGTTCCTTGGGCACGCCGGCGACTTTCAGCGGCAACTCGACGTTCTGCCAAACGGTCTTGGCCGACATCAGGTTGAAGTGCTGGAAGATCATGCCGATGCGCCGACGCAGCGCCACCAGGCGGTCTTCGTCGAATTCGCCGATGTCGACCTGATCGATCAGTACCCGACCGCTGCTCGGTTGCTCCAGGCGATTGATGGTGCGAATCAGCGACGACTTGCCAGCGCCGCTGCGGCCGATGATGCCGAACACTTCGCCGCGCTGGATCGCCAGGTCGATGCCGTGCAACGCGGCCACCGGGCCTTGCTGGCCGTTGTAGGTTTTGCCCAGGCCGATGAAGCGCACGTGGGCATGGTTGAGTTCGGGATGCAGCTCGGTGCGCTCGGCGCTTTGCGGCTCTGGAATCTCCAGTCGCCGTTGGATGGCAGCGGTCATGTTCAGCTTTCCCAACCGGCTTGATAGAGCTTGCCGTGGGCCTTATCCAGTGCGGCGCGCACCGCGGGTGAGTGCTGGTAGATGTCGACGAACTTGATCAGGCGCGGGTCGGTTTTGCTCTTCGGCTGGATCACGAACTGAATCACGTACTCCTTGTGATCGAGGCCGTCGAACAGCAGCGCGGAGCCCGCGTCGAAGGTTTTCGACAAGCGAATATAGGCCGGGTAGCCCTGCACCAGATCGGCATCGTCATAGGCGCGCACCAGTTGCACGGCTTCGACCTGGAGGATCTTGATGTTCTTCGGGTTGGCGATGATGTCTTCTTCGGTGGCCTTGTAGCCGACGCCGGGCTTGAGGGTGATCAGGCCGGCCTTGGCCAGCAGTTGCAAGCCTCGACCGCTGTTGATCGGGTCGTTGGCGATGGCCACGCTGGCGCCTTGCGGCAGTTCGTCGAAGCTTTTGTATTTCTTCGAGTAGAGGCCGACGTTGTTGATGATCCCCGGCGCGAACGGCACCAGGTCGAAACCCGAGGCGGCCTTGGCGTTTTCCAGGAACGGGATGTGCTGGAAGTAGTTCACGTCGATGTCGCCGGCGGCGAGGCTGACGTTTGGTGCGATCCAGTCGCTGAACTCCACCAGTTCGACTTTCAGGCCTTGTCTGGAGGCCTCTTCGACAGCCGCTTCAAGGGGAATGGCGAAGGCAGCGGTGGTGCCGATTTTCAGCGGCGCGTCGGCGGCGAAAACTGCAGAGCTGAACAGGCCGAGGGCCAGGGCCAGTGCTTTGACTGGGTGAGAGAGGTAGTGCTTTTTCATGATGAGTTATCCAGTCAGTGCATAAGGTTTGTGTTGTTTGGTCGGGCCTCTTCGCGAGCAAGCCCGCTCCCACATTTGGAATGCATTCCCCTGTGGGAGCGGGCTTGCTCGCGAAGCTTTTAGCGGCGGTAAGTCGAGCCCGTATGTTGCTCAGGCAGATGCGCCTCCTGCTGAAACAGCTTTTCGCGCAAGGTCCCATCGTCATAAGCCGTCTTGTACGACCCCCGCCGCTGCAACTCGGGAATCACCAGCTCAATGAAATCCTCATAGCTTTCCGGTGTGACGATGCGGGTCAGGTTGAAGCCATCCAGCCCGGTTTCGGCGATCCAGGATTCCAGCTCATCCGCCACTTGCTGCGGTGAGCCGACCACGGTGATGTAGCGACCGCCGAGGGCGTGTTGTTCGAGCAATTTGCGCCGGGTCCAGTCGTTGTTTTGCAGGTGCTTGGTGGCGGACTGGATCGCGTTGCTCTTCACGTACTGGATCGGCTCGTCGATTTCATAGTGGGAAAAATCGATCCCGGTGGACGCCGAAAAGTGCGCCACGCCGGCCTCGGCACTGGCGTAGCTCAGGTATTCGGCGTGTTTGGTCCAGGCCAGCTCTTCGGTGGCGCCGACGATCACATTCAGGCCCATGAACACCTTGATGTCCTCGGGGTTGCGCCCGGCTTCGACGGCGCTGGCACGGACCTTGTCCACCTGAGCCTTGGTCGATGGCTTGTTCTGGCCGCTGATGAACACGCACTCGGCATGTCGCCCGGCGAACAGCAAGCCGCGATCCGAACTGCCGGCCTGGAACAGCACCGGTGTGCGTTGCGGCGAGGGTTCGCAGAGGTGATAGCCTTCGACCTGATAGAACTCGCCCTTGTGCTCGACCTTGTGCACTTTCTCAGGCTGCGCATAGATCCGCTGCTGTGGATCGTTCAGCACCGCGCCGCTTTCCCAGCTGCCTTCCAGGAGTTTGTAGAGCACCTCCAGGTACTCGTCGGCCTGGTCATAACGACGGTCATGCTCGACCTGTTCGCGCAGGCCCATGGCCTTGGCGGCGCTGTCGAGGTAGCCGGTGACGATGTTCCAGCCGACCCGGCCACGGCTGAGGTGATCCAGCGTCGACAGGCGTCGGGCGAACAGGTACGGCGCTTCGTAGGTGAGGTTGGCGGTCAGGCCGAAACCGAGGTTTTTCGTCACCGCGGCCATGGCCGACACCAGCAACAGCGGGTCGTTGACCGGCAGCTGGATCGACTCTTTCAACGGCACGTCCACCGAACTCTGGTAGACGTCGTAGACCCCGACGATGTCGGCGATGAACAGGCCGTCGAACAGCCCGCGCTCGAGCAATTGCGCCAGTTCGGTCCAGTATTCGATCGTGTTGTAACGGGTGGACGTGTCGCGCGGGTGCGTCCACAAACCGTGGTTGATGTGCCCGATGCAGTTCATGTTGAAGGCATTGAGCAGGATCTTCTTTTTAGCCATTCAGATGGTCCCCCGCAGTGGCGGGTTTTCATCGTTGAGGTAGTAGTTGCCCACGGCGTGGTACTTCCAGCGCACCGGGTCGTGCAGGGTGTGCACCCGGGCGTTGCGCCAGTGGCGGTCGAGACCGTGTTCGATCAAGGTCGCCTGGCTGCCGGCCAGTTCGAACAGCGTGCTGCCGGCGGCCAGGGAGATTTCGGTGCTCAGGGCGCGGGCTTCGGCGACGGCAATCGATGCGGCTGCGACGGTCTCGGCCTGGGTGTCGGCCTGGGCCTTGTCGAGGTATTCACCGGCACGCTCCAGCAGTGCCTCGGCGGCGTGCAGGCGAGTGCTCAGGTGGCCGAAGCTCTTGAGGATCAGTGGATCGTCCGTGGCTTTTTCGTGGGTGGCGTCGATCCATGGCCGGGTTTTGCTGCGCACGAAGTGCAGCGCATCCTCATACGCAGCGCGGGCGATGCCGGTGTCGATGGCCGCATGGAGAATCTGCGCCAGCGGGCCGACCGGAGTCGGGCGTTCGAAGGCGCTTTGAAAGGGGATGACATCTTCGGCCTCGACGTAGACATCTTCGAACACCACCGAACCGCTGCCAGTGGTGCGCTGGCCGAAGCCGCTCCAGTCGTCAATTACGGTGAGGCCCTTGCTGTTGCGCGGGACGAACGCCAGTTGCTGTACGCCGTTTTCATCCACCACTGAGGTGGGAATGCGCTGGGCGTAAATCGCGCCGGTGGCGTAGAACTTGCGGCCATTGATGCGATAGCCGCTGCCGTCGCGGGTCAGGCGGGTGATGCGATCGTGGGCGGTTTTGGTGCCGAGTTCGGCGAGGGCATTGCCGAAGCGCTGGCCGGCCAGCACTTCGGCATAAAGTCGTTTTTTCTGCTCGTGGCTGCCGTTCACGCGCAGCACTTCGAGGGCATAAAAATGGTTCTGCGGAATTTGCCCCAGCGAGCCGTCGGCCTGGGCGATCAGGGCGATGACCTTGGCCAGGGTGACGTTGGAAACACCGGCGCCGCCATATTCCTTTGGCACGCTGATGCCCCACAGGCCCGAGCGGGAAAACACCTCCAGTTCGGGGTGTGGCAAACGGCGTTCACGGTCGCGTGTGGCGCTGTCACGTTTGAAATCTTCGGCCAGATCGCTGGCGACAATCAGGGCTTGCTCATCGCTGGTGATGACCGCGACGTGTTGAGAAATGCTCATGTGCTTCTCCAGATGTCTGGTCGTTAAATCCAGGAATGACGATTAGGCCGCGTGCCGTTGAGGCGATAGGCGCCGATGGCGTGATACTTCCAGCGCACCGGATCGTGCAGGGTGTGCACCCGGGCATTGCGCCAGTGGCGGTCGAGGTTGAATTCGGCAAGGGTGGCGCGGCTGCCGGCCAGTTCGAACAGCTTTTCGCTGGCCAGCAACGAAATCTCGGTGGTCAGCACTTTGGCTTCGGCCACGGCAATCGAGGCGCGGGCGGCGGACTCGGCGGTGAACGGTGCGGCGCTGACTTCATCGAGCACCTGCCCGGCCTTGCGCAGCAGCGCTTCGGCGGCGTGCAGTTCGATTTTCAGCTTGCCGATATCGGCGATCACATACAGGTCATCGCTGGCCCGCTCGACCTTGGCGTCGATCCACGGCCGTGCGCGGGTTTTCACGAAGTCGATGGCGTCGTCAATGGCGCCCCGGGCGATACCGGCGTCGATGGCCGCCTGAATCAGTTGGGAGACGGCGCCCTGGATGTTCGGCGTGTCGTTGATCCGCCAGTTATCCACCACCAGTTCGGGATCGACCTGCACGTTGTTGAGCAAAATCGTGCCGCTGGCGGTGGTGCGCTGACCAAAGCCGGACCAGTCATCGACGATGCGCAATCCCGGCGTGCCGCGACGGATGAACGCCAGCACTTGTTTGCCGTCGCCGTTCAATGCCTTGACCGCGACCCAATGGGCGAACAGCGCACCGGTGGAATAGAACTTCTGGCCGTTGAGGACGCCATCGGCGGTGATGCGCGCTTTCAGTTCCAGGGTATTTTTGGTGCCGCGTTCCGGCCCGGCATTGCCGATGCGCCAGCCATCCAGGACGCTTTTGAACAGTTGCCTTTTCTGCGCTTGGGTGGCGCTGCCGAGGATCAGGTTAAGAATGCCGAACTGGTTTTGCGGGATCTGCCCAAGCGCCGGGTCGGCGGCGGAAATGATCGCGAAGACCTCGGCCAGGGTGACGAACGAAACCTGCGGGCCACCGTATTCGCGGGGGATGGAAATGCTGCCCAGGCCGCTGCGGGTGAACAGTTCGATTTCAGACCATGGGAGCTTGCGCAACTGGTCACGTTTGGCCGCTTGCAGGCGCGCAACGTGCGCCAGTTCCTGGGCCGCCTTGATGGCTTGGGCGTCGTTACGCAAGATTTGTGCGGGCAACAACAACGGGGCGATGTCCAGGTCACTCTGGACGATTGCATCTGCCAGACTGGACATCAGTGCCACTCCTTGGCTGCTCGCAATGCCCTGGCGATCTGCACTGGGGTGATTGTGTTCCGGACCATACCTACCTCACATCTCATGGAAGCGCCGCTTGTGGCCGCGCATGAAAACAAGAATGTCCGGTGGTCCGGTTCATATACCCTAAACGGGTATAAATATTTTATGAACTAACTTTTAGGAATATGGATAGAAGGGTGTTCTGTGGGGGGCGCAATCCCTGTGGCGAGGGGGCTTGCCCCCGTTCGGCCGCGCAGCGGCCGCAAAGCCTGCTTACGCGATGTCCTGATGGAGCGAAGTTGCATATTTTGGGACGCTTCGCGTCCAACGGGGGCAAGCCCCCTCGCCACAACAACACTATGGGCACAGTCACTGCCGCCGCTGTCTGCAGGGTTCAGCGGCCTTGAGGTGCTGTTTCTTCGGGACTTTCAGATAAGGATTGGCGCAACCGATCTTCAGCGTGCGGGCCGGTGCCCAGCGGGAGTTGTTGCCCACCCTGTCGAGAATGCAGTACGTCACTTCCAGCCGCAGATCTTCGCCGGCTTCGAGGATGATGGCCGGCGGTATCCAGACCTGGATCGGCTGGCCTACATCGGCGGACTTGAGCGGTGGCAGATCCAGGCGCACATCGCCCCAACGCAGGGTGATCTCGTCGTCGACGGCCATGTTCAGGTACGGCTCGATGGTCAAGGGAACACCGCGTTTGACCTGGCTCGGATTGACCCCCTGACGGCAAATCGCCTCGGGAATGCTCACCGGTGCCAGGCACTGGTTTTCATCGCCGCACAGCGCCGAGGGTTGGCCGCCTGGACAGTCGAGTTTGATCTGCACGTTTTGGCTGGCCGATACCGCCGGGCCCCGGCCAATCTGCATGACCCGGTAGTGAATGCGCGAGGTACCGTTGGCGACAAAACTCTCAGGCACTCGCAACTGCACCGGTCGGCCGACATCGCTGGCCGTCAGCACGCGGGAGGCCACGTAGCAGTTGTCCCAGAACAGTTCGATCAGGTCTCCTGCGTCCATGGCGGGGTAGGGCGCCACATCGATCAGCAGGTGCGCCGCGCAGGTGACGTTGATGCCGGCCTTGTTGGATTGCGCCAGGGTCGGGGCTGCAAGCCCGGATTTGTTCGAGGTGCTATTCATGAAGTCTCCTTGAAGTCTTGCAACGAAGTCCGTTTCTGGAATATCAAAACCAATAATCGAACAGAAAAACCATTCATTATTTTGATTGGAAATAATGATTTAAATGAGATTGGAATTGCTGGTTGGAGACTAGATAAGAGTCAGAGAGATCAGGTGTCAATAAGAATTGTTAGTTATGGGTGGTGTGTGATGCTATTCAGAAAGTTCCTACGGTTCCAAGTAAGTAAACCATGTCTGTGCGTCGAATTTTTCTGCTGAAAGCGCGGAAATATGGGCGAATTGGTGCAGGTCGTGGGCACGTCTTACGACATGGGATCTGGTTGAATTGGCATTGCTTAATTATCGTGATGCATATATTTGTACCGTGCACGCGTACAGGATATGCATGTTTAATAGATGGATTTGGTTTGGTATTAATGAAGGGTTTTTCGAGGGGTGTCACTTCCATCCATGGAAGTTTGCCGTTGTTGCGCAGGGTTATTAGTTGTGAGCGTTATTCAGGAATTTGCTCAGGAATTGCCGAGTTCGCTCTTCTTTCGGATTGGCAAACAACGCCTTCGCTTCGCCTTGTTCGACGATCACGCCCTTGTCGAAAAACACCACACGGTTGGCCACGTCCCGGGCAAAACCCATCTCGTGGGTGACGATCACCATGGTGCGTTTCTCTTCGGCCAGGCCACGGATGGTCGCCAATACCTCGCCCACCAGTTCCGGGTCGAGGGCCGAGGTCGGCTCATCGAACAGGATCACTTCGGGCTCCATTGCCAGCGCCCGGGCAATCGCCACGCGCTGTTGCTGGCCACCGGAGAGGCGACGCGGGTAAGCGTCCTCCTTGCCCGCCAGACCGACCTTGGCCAAGAGTTTTTTACCCAGGGCTACAGCATCGGCGTGCGGGGTCTTCTTGACCACGATCGGGCCTTCGATGACGTTTTCCAGGGCGGTGCGATGGGGGAACAGGTTGAAGTTCTGGAACACGAAGCCCACGTGCTGGCGCAAACGTCGCACCAGGCTCTGCTGCTGGTTCAGGGGACGGCTGGTATCGATCTCGATATCGCCGACCTTGATTCGGCCGCTGGTGGGTTCTTCCAGGAAATTCAGGCAGCGCAGGAAGGTGGTCTTGCCCGAACCGCTGGGGCCGATAATCGCGACCACCTCGCCTTCCTTGACCTCAAGATCGATGCCATTGAGCACGACTTGACCCTTGAACTGCTTTGTCAGTTTTTCCACGACAATCATTGGGTCAGGACTCCTGGTCGTGCCGATTGACCCGCGCTTCCAACTGGTTCTGCAGGTGCGACAGCACCGTGGCCAGGACCCAGTAGATCAGTGCGGCGGCAAGATACATGGTGAAGATTTCGAAGGTACGGGCGGTGATCAGTTGTGCCTGACGGAACAGCTCCGGCACCTGGATGGTAGCGGCCAGCGCCGTGTCCTTGACCAGCGAGATGAAGCTGTTGCCCAGCGGTGGCAATGCGGTGCGCATGGCCTGCGGCAGGATGGCCCGGCGCAGGGTCTGTGCGCGGGTCATGCCGATACTGGCGGCTGCTTCCCACTGGCCGCGCTCAATGGAGCTGATCGCGGCACGCAGGATTTCGCAGGCGTAGGCGGCCATGTTCAGCGAGAAGCCGATCAGGGCCGCCGGCAGCGGATCAAGTTCCAGACCCAATTGCGGCAAGCCGTAGTAGATCACGAACAGTTGCACCAGCAACGGCGTGCCGCGAAAGAACGACACGTAGATGCGGGCGATCCAGCTCACCAGTTTGAAGCGCGACAGGCGCATCAGCGCCAGGCCGAACCCCATCACCAGGCCGAAGAACATCCCGCCCAGGCTGAGGATGACCGTGTAGTACGCGCCCTTGAGCAGAAAGGGCACGGAGTCCAGTGCGAGTTGGAAAGCTTCTTCCATTATTGAGTGACGTCAGCGTTGAAGTATTTTTCCGAGAGCTTTTTCAGGGTGCCATCGGCGCGCAGCTTGTCGATTGCCTTGTTCACCGCGGCCAGCAGTTCAGGCTCGCCTTTGCGCAGGGCAATGCCGGCTTCCTGACGGGAGAACGCGTCACCGGCGGCGGTGGTGTCCTTGGCTTTCTTGGCGTATTCCAGCGCGGCCAGGCGGTCGATCAGAATGGCGTCGATACGGCCGACACGCAGGTCCTGGAACTTGGTCGGATCATCTTCATAGGTGCGGATGTCAGCGGTCGGCACATTGGTTTTCACCCACTCTTCGTAGTTGGTGCCCAAGCCTACACCGACTTTCTTGCCACCCAGGTCGGCAGCGGTCTTGATGTTCAGCTCGGCGGCCTTCTTGGTCAGCACCAGCGCCTGGATACCGGAAACGGTGTAAGGCTCGGAGAAGTCATACTTCTTCTTGCGCTCTTCGGAGATGGTCACCTGGTTGATCACTGCGTCCAGGCGCTTGGATTCCAGGGCCGCGAGGATGCCATCCCATTTGGTTGGTTGCAGTTTGACCTTGACGCCCAGTTCTTTGGCCAGGGCTTCGGAGAACTCGACTTCGAAGCCGGTCAGTTTGCCGTCGGCATCGACGAAACTGAACGGTGGGTAAGTGCCTTCCAGGCCAACGTTGATCACGCCGGCGTCCTTGATTTTTTGCAGTTGCTCACCGGCAACGGCTTGGCCAATCAGGCCGGCGCTCAGTGCCAGGCCCAGCGAGCCCACCAGCAGATTGCGACGTAGTGCGGAAAAATTCATGACAAGCCCCTGTGTTTTCTTATGGAAGACGCTTTAGGAAAGTTGGCAAATTCGGGAATTCAGCGACAGCGCTATCCTGCCTTAAAGCAGCGTATGCGTCTCTCGGGAAATTCGCCTGTAGCATGACTATATGATGGCGTTTTTAGATTGGAAAATAATAGTTATTCTTCTGGTTATTCCATTTTTGAATAACTTGCGTTTTTTACTGTAGGAGCGAGCTTGCTCGCGATGGTCGTCAACGATAACGCGGGCAACCTGACACCCCGCGGTGCCCTGTCGTCCATCGCGAGCAAGCTCGCTCCTACAGAAAATCCTTATAGGCAAACAACGCCGGCGCCCCACCAGTGTGCAGGAAGATAATCGGACCTTCGTCGAAACGCTGACGCCCGATCCCGTCCAGCAGGCCTGCCATGGCCTTGCCAGTGTAGACCGGGTCCAGCAGCAAGCCTTCCTGACTCGCCAGCAGCTTCACCGCCGCCAGTGTTCCGGCATTCGGCTCGCCATAACGCGGGGCGAAGTATTCGTCCCACAACTCGACCTTGAAAGCATCCGGCAAGCTCACACCCAGCAGTTCGGCAGTGCGTTCAGCCAGGCCTTGAACCTTTGGCCGCTGGTCTTCATCGCTGCGCGAGACCGTCACGCCGATCACTGGCAGATCCGGCAGTGCTTCACTCAAGGCCAGTGCCAGACCACTGTGGGTACCGGCACTGCCCGAGGCCAGGACCACGGCGGCGAACGTCAGGCCGGTGTCCTTGATCTGTTCGGCCAGTTCCAGCCCGGCACGTACGTAGCCGAGGGCGCCCAGCGCGTTGGAGCCTCCGATCGGTACCAGGTACGGCTTCTTGCCGTTGCTGCGCAGTCTGTCGGCCAGTGCCTGCAGTTGTTCGTCGGCGTTGTCGAGGTTTTCCACCAGTTCGACCTTGGCATCGAACAGGTCGAGCAGCAGGCGGTTGCCGTTGCCGGTGTAATTGTTGTCATCGGTGCCGAGTGGGTTTTCCAGAAGGGCTACGCAGCCCAGACCCAGTTTCGCCGCAATGGCGGCCGTCTGGCGCACGTGGTTCGATTGCAGCGCGCCGGCGGTGATCAAGGTGTCGGCACCCTGGGCCAGCGCATCGGCGGCCAGGTATTCGAGTTTGCGCAGCTTGTTGCCGCCCATTGCCAGCGGCGTCAGGTCATCGCGTTTGACGTACAGGTCGCGACCCAGCCAGGTCGACAGGCGTTCGAGTTTTTCCAGGGCGGTGGGTTGACCGAGCAGGTCGAGGCGGTTAAAGCGGGCGAGCTGTTGTTTGATCATGGGTCCGTACTGGCCGTGGAAGATCTCAGGACTATAGGCACGCGAAAAAGGCTGGGCAACCGTCAATTGCTTATAGCTAATCGTAATGAGCACAGCATTATTGGTTCTTAATTTGCCCCACTGCCCTTGCCGTAAAGTAATCGCCGTCAGTGCGGCCAGACAGTCCGGCCGCCCGTGAGGAGTTTTTACCGTGAGTGAGCGTTCCAGCCATTGGCAATTGCAGACCATCGTCAGCCAGCTGCGCACCGCGCGTGAGCAGTGGCGAGCGCAAAATGGCCGGGCCAGTACCGAGCAGGGCGGTCGCGAGCTGCCCTCCCGGGCGGCCATGGCAGAGATTCTCGAAGCCTTGTGCGGTGCGCTGTTCCCGATGCGCCTGGGGCCGGTTGACTTGCGCGAAGAGAGTGAAGATTTCTACGTCGGTCACACGCTGGATGTGGCGTTGAATGCGCTGTTGGCCCAGGCGCGACTCGAATTGCGCTATGCCGCGCGCCACAGTGCCCAGGCCGATACCGAAGTCGAAGCCAAGACCATCCAGATCATCCAGGACTTCGCCCTCGCCCTGCCGGGGTTGCGCAGCCTGTTGGACACCGACGTACTGGCGGCCTATCACGGCGACCCGGCGGCGCGCAGTGTCGATGAAGTGCTGCTGTGCTACCCGGGGATCCTGGCGGTGATTCACCATCGGCTGGCCCACCATTTGTACCGTGCCGGGCTGCCGTTGCTGGCGCGGATCAGCGCGGAAATCGCCCATTCGGCCACGGGCATCGACATTCACCCCGGCGCGCAGATCGGCCGCAGTTTCTTCATCGACCACGGCACCGGCGTGGTGATCGGCGAAACCGCGATCATCGGCGAGCGCGTGCGGATTTATCAGGCCGTGACCCTGGGCGCCAAGCGCTTCCCGGCGGACGAAGACGGTCAGTTGCAGAAAGGCCAGCCTCGGCATCCGATTGTCGAGGATGACGTGGTGATTTATGCCGGGGCGACGATTCTGGGGCGGATTACCATCGGCCAGGGTTCGACCATTGGCGGCAACGTCTGGTTGACCCGCAGCGTGCCGGCGGGCAGCAACCTGACCCAGGCAAATCTGCAGCATGAAGATGGGGCGCAGAAGTAGGCTCCAGAATCTTCTTTGACTGGTCTGGCCTCATCGTCGGAACGCCGCCCGGAGCAAGCTCGCTCCCACAGTGGATCTCTGCTGAACACAACGGTTGTGACCGGCATTGAATCCTGTGGGAGCGAGCTTGCTCGCGATTGGATTTCAAGCCGAATCGAGTCGCCAATCCCGCACCAGATCCTCCCTTGAGCTAGCGTACAACCAGTACCGCCGAGCCCTGCGATTAGTCCTTAGCCCCCTATCCATGTTTAACTTGAACGTTCATTCAAGTTAAACCGGCAGTTCGCTGCCCGCTCACAACAGGAGGCTTGCCTTTGCTGAGTCCGATTTCTACAGCCACGTTTTACCCCTTAGAGGTGCACCGTACATGAGTGCATCGTCCATCCCTCCAAGCGGCCTGGTCCGCATGAATCCGCCGGTGTTCTGGTTCTCGGCGAGTTTCATTCTGTTGTTTGGTGTCGTTGTCATCGCCATGCCCGAACAGGCCGGTGCCTGGTTGCTGGCGGCGCAAAACTGGGCGGCCAACACGGTCGGCTGGTATTACCTGCTGGCGATGACCCTGTATCTGGTCTTCGTGGTGGTCACCGCCTTGTCCGGCTACGGCAAGATCAAGCTCGGTGCCGACCACGACGAGCCCGAATTCAGCTATTTGTCATGGGCCGGCATGCTGTTCGCCGCGGGGATCAGCATCACCCTGTTTTTCTTCTGTGTGTCCGAACCGTTGACCCACATGCTGCAACCGCCGCAAGGCGAGGCCGGCACGGCGGACGCGGCGCGTCAGGCGATGCAGATTCTGTTTTTGCACTGGGGCCTGCATGGCTGGGGCGTGTTCGCCTTTGTCGGTATGGCGCTGGCCTATTTCGCCTATCGCCACAACCTGCCGCTGGCCCTGCGCTCGGCGCTGTATCCGCTGATCGGCAAGCGCATCAATGGCCCCATCGGCTACGCGGTGGATGGCTTCGGCATCATCGCCACGGTGTTTGGCCTTGGCGCCGACATGGGCTTTGGTGTGTTGCACCTTAACTCGGGCCTGGACTACCTGTTCGGCATCGCCCACACCCAATGGATTCAGGTCGGCCTGATCACCCTGATGATGGGCGCGGCGATCATCGTTGCGGTGTCGGGCGTCGACAAGGGCGTGCGGGTCATGTCCGACATCAACATGCTGCTGGCCTGTGCGCTGTTGCTGTTCGTGTTGTTCGCCGGCCCCACGCAGCACTTGCTCAATACCCTGATCCAGAACCTCGGCGATTACCTCGGTGCCTTGCCGATGAAGAGTTTCGACCTCTACGCCTACGACAAACCCAGCGACTGGCTGGGTGGCTGGACGGTGTTCTATTGGGCCTGGTGGATCGCATGGTCGCCGTTCGTGGGCTTGTTCATCGCGCGGATTTCCCGTGGTCGCACCATCCGCGAATTCGTCTTCGGCGTGCTGCTGATTCCGCTCGGCTTCACCCTGGCGTGGATGTCGATCTTCGGCAACAGCGCCATCGATCAAGTGCTCAACCACGGTATGAGCGCGCTCGGCCTGTCGGCTATCGACAATCCGTCGATGACGCTCTACCTGCTGCTGGAAACCTACCCGTGGAGCAAAACCGTCATCGCGGTGACGGTGTTCATCAGCTTTGTGTTCTTCGTCACCTCCGCCGACTCCGGCACCGTGGTGCTGTCGACACTGTCCGCCAAGGGTGGCAATCCCGATGAAGACGGGCCGAAATGGCTGCGGGTGTTCTGGGGCGCAATGACCGCACTGGTGACCAGCGCGCTGCTGTTTTCCGGCAGCATCGATGCGTTGAAGTCGGCGGTGGTCCTGACTTCGTTGCCGTTCTCGCTGATCTTGCTGTTGATGATGTGGGGTCTGCACAAGGCGTTTTATCTGGAGTCGCAGAAGCAGATTGCGCAGATGCATTCGCTCGCACCGATCTCGGGTGCTCGGCGTGGCAAGGGCGGCTGGCGGCAACGCCTGAGTCAGGCTGTGCATTTTCCGTCGCGGGACGAGGTTTATCGCTTCCTCGATACGACGGTGCGCCCGGCCATTGAGGAAGTGTCGGCGGTGTTTCGCGAAAAGGGGCTGCACGTGGTCATGCACCCGGACCTGGCCCATGACAGCGTCAGCCTGGAAATCGGCCACGGCGATCAGCATCCGTTCGTTTATCAGGTGCAGATGCGCGGCTATTTCACGCCTTCGTTTGCCCGTGGCGGCATGGGCTCCAAGCAACTCAACAATCGCCGTTACTACCGGGCCGAAGTGCATTTGAGCGAGGGCAGCCAGGACTACGACCTGGTGGGCTACACCAAGGAGCAGATCATCAACGACATCCTCGACCAGTACGAGCGGCACATGCAGTTCCTGCATCTGGTGCGTTGATTACGGGCAGGGCGCCGGGGCTTTTAGCTCTCGGCGCTCAGCACCATGAACAACACCAGCGCCGCCACGGGGATGCTGAACACCATCGTGCCGATCCCCAGTTCCGTACTCAACGACTGGCCGGCGGTCACCACGCCGATGGCGCCGTTGATCACCGTCAGCGCCAGCCACAGGATCACGAAACTGTAGGTGAGTGTCTGGCGGCTGAAGCCGAGTTTCTCGCCGATGAACAGCATCATCGCGAGCAGGGCCAGGCCGAAGGTGATGATGATGGTGGTGTGCATGGCTTCTTCCATCCTTGCGATCGTTATCGCGTCTTCGTTGCTTTGGCGACTGTGTTCCTGTCGACCCGGATCACGCAAGTCTGTCGGCCTCTTCGCGGGCAAGCCCGCTCCCACAGGTTCAGCGGTATTCACAGGATTTGTGTACGACACGGGCACTGTGGGAGCGGGCTTGCCCGCGAAGGGGCCATTTCAATCAATACAGAAACTGGCTGATCAGCGAAAAAAAGGCACATCCCCCAACACCGTCGCCCGCTGCATCACCCGCCGCGCCGGCCGGTAATCATCCACGGCGTAATGCTGGGTCACGCGGTTGTCCCAGAACGCAATGTCGTCCTGCTGCCAGCGCCAGCGAATGGTGAATTCCGGCCGCGTCGCGTGGGCAAACAGAAACTTCAGAATCGCCTCGCTTTCGGTTTCCGACAATTCGTTGATCTTCGAGGTGAAGCCTTCGTTGACGAACAGCGAGCGGCGCCCGCTGACCGGATGCGTGCGGATCACCGGGTGTGACAGCGGCGGATTCTTGCGCCGTGCTTCCTCCCACTGGGCCAACGCTTCGGGCGTGTTGCCATAGCGCTCCAGCGGGAACGAACGGGTGAAATCGTGGGTGGCGGTCAGGCCTTCGAGCAAGGTTTTCACCGGTGCCGACAGCGCCTCATACGCGGCAATTCCGCTGGCCCACAGGGTGTCGCCACCAAACTCCGGCAGCAGCTTGGCGCTGAGCACCGCGCCCATGGCCGGGGTCGGCAGGAAGGTCACGTCGGTGTGCCAGATCGCGTTATCGCGCACGTCGGTGACGGCGGTGTCGAGGATCAGCACTTCCGGTTGTTCCGGCACATTGGGGTAGATCGGGTGAATGTGCAGGTCGCCGAAATTCGCGGCGAATCGCGCCTGTTGTTGTGGCGTGATCGGCTGGTCGCGAAAGAACAGGACTTGATGTTTGAGCAGGGCCTGCTCAATGGCGTCGCGTTGTTCCGCGCTCAGCGGCTGGCTGATGTCGACGCCGCTGATCTGTGCACCGAGGGCCGAGCTTAAAGGGGTGATGGTCAACTCGCACATGGTTGTTCTCTTGAGTTCGGGTGCGCTTTTTGTGGGAGCGGGCTTGCTCGCGAAAGCGGTGTGTGAGTCTTAATAATGCTGCCTGACACTCTGCATTCGCGAGCAAGCCCGCTCCCACATTTATGATTTCAGTGGGCCTGGCCGTGCCACGGCACCAGTTTGCGTTGCAGGGCGCGCAGGCCCAGCTCCATCGCGAAGGCGATCAGCGCAATCACCAAGATCCCCAGCACCACCACATCGGTGACCAGGAACTGCGCGGCGGACTGCACCATAAAGCCAAGACCGCTGGTGGCGGCGATCAATTCGGCGGCGACCAGGGTCGACCAACCGACACCAAGGCCAATGCGCACCCCGGTCAGAATGTCCGGCAAGGCACTCGGCAAGATCACGTGGCGAATCAACTGCACGCGCGTTGCCCCCAACGACTGCGCGGCACGCAATTTGGCCGGGTCGACCGTGCGCACGCCGGTGGCGGTGGCGATGGCAATCGGGGCGAAGATCGCCAGGTAGATCAGCAGCACTTTCGACAGTTCGCCGATGCCGCACCAGATCACGATCAGCGGCAGGTAGGCCAACGGTGGAATGGGCCGATAGAACTCGATCAGCGGGTCGAGCACGCCACGGGCGATGCGGTTGGCGCCGATGGCGATGCCCACCGGCACGGCGGTGAGAATCGCAACGCCGAGGCCCAGGCCGATGCGGCTCAGACTCGCGCCGAGGTGCTGCCACAGGGTTGAGTCCATGTAACCCGAGGTCGCCAGCAGCCAGCCTTTTTGCAGCACGGCGGAAGGAGGCGGCAGGAACAGCGGCTCGATCAAACCGGTCGCCGTAACAACCCACCAAATGGCAACGAGCGCGGCCAGTGTCAGCACGCTGATCCAGCGAGTGCTCAAGCTGCGTCGTGCCGCAGGCACAGGAGTGCCTGGCTTTATCGCGGCGACGGGAATTTCGTAACTGCTCATGCGCGCTCCTGCCGCTGGACGGCGCTGCGTTGGGAGAACACTTTGGCGAGTACGTGTTCGCGGGTTTCGATAAAACGCGGATCGGATTTGATCGAGCGAGCCGACTCACCGGCGGCATAACGCTGACCGAAGTCGAGGCTCAGGCGCTCGACGATTTGCCCCGGGTTCGGTGCCAACAGAATCAGGTCGGTGGCGAGGAATACGGCTTCTTCGATGTCGTGGGTAATCAGGAATACCGGCTTGGCGGTGCGTTGCCAGACTTGCAGCAGCAGCTCCTGCATCTGCTCGCGGGTGAAGGCATCCAGGGCACCGAAAGGTTCGTCCATCAGCAACACGCGCGGGTCGGCAGCGAGCGCGCGGGCCAGGCCGACACGCTGCTTCTGGCCGCCCGAGAGCTGCCAGATGCGGCGCTGTTCAAAACCGCAAAGATCGACCAGTGCGAGCATTTCCCGGGCGCGAGCTTCGCGTTTGTCCCGGGCAATACCGGCCAGCTCCAGGCCGAAGCCGACGTTGGCCAGCACGTCTTGCCAGGGCAGCAGCGCGTCGTCCTGGAACACCACGCCGCGCTCGGCGCTCGGGCCTTTGACCGGCACGCCGTCGAGGGTGATGCGCCCGGCGCTGGGTTCGACGAAACCGGCAATCAGGTTCAACAGCGAAGTCTTGCCACTGCCGGACGGGCCGAGGGCGACCAGCAATTGCCGGGGCCCCAGGCTCAGGGAGATATCCGCCAACACCGGTTCCGGGTTGCCGGGGTACTGTGCGCTGATGCGCTCCAGCTGTAGCAATGCCATCGCAGTCAACTCCCGATCAATTGGTGATGAACTTGGCGCTGACGTACGGCGCGTAGTCCGGCAGCACGGCCTCGACCTTGCCTTGCTCCTTGAGGAACGCCGCGGTGTCGGTGATGGCTTTGGTGGTCGGCGCGCCGAGGGTGAGCACCTGGTCAGCCGCCAGCGGGTAGACGTTGCCTTGCAGCAGCAGCGGAATGTCGCTGGCCTTGGCGCCGGACAGCTTTACAAGCTTGTCGACGTTGCCCTGGTTGGCGAGCCAGGCTTGTGGGTCTTTGCGGTAGTCGGCGTAGGCGTCGAGGGTGACCTTGGCGAACGCGGTGACGATCTGCGGATGCTTCTCGGCGAAATCCTTGCGCACGATCCAGGCATCGAAGGTCGGGGCGCCGAACCTGGCCAGTTCACCGGAAGTGATCAGGACCTTGCCGTTTTCCTTGGCCACGCCGAGGGCCGGGTCCCACACGTAGGTGGCGTCGATGTCACCGCGTTTCCAGGCGGCGATGATCGCCGGTGGCGCCAGGTTGAGAACGGTGACTTTCGAGGGATCGATGTTCCAGTGCTTCAGTGCCGCGAGCAGGCTGTAGTGGCCGGTGGATACAAAGGGCACGGCGATTTTCTTGCCGATCAGGTCTTGCGGGGTCTTGATCCCGGAGCCGTCGCGGGCGACCAAGGCTTCGGCGGCGCCGATCTGGGTGGCAATGAGGAAAGTTTCCACCGGGACTTTGCGAGTGATTGCAGCGGTCAGGGGGCTGGAACCGAGATAGCCGATCTGCACGTCGCCGGAGGCGATGGCGGCGATGATATCGGCACCGTTGTCGAATTTGCGCCAGCTGATATCGGCCTTCGTGGCCTTTTCGTAAGCGCCGTCGGCCTGGGCGACTTTCGCCGGGTCAACGGTGGTCTGGTAGGCAACGGTGACGTCGGCCGCCTGGGCAAAGAAAGTCGCGGTAGCCAGCGTTGCGGCCGCCAGCAAGCGTAGAGGGAAAGTCAGTTTCATCAGAAAGCTCCTTGTCAGGCGACCGAATGTCGGCGTGATAAAGAGACTAAATGATCTAAGAATCCTAAAATAAATAACTTTTTAGAATTAGCTTATGAGGGGAAAACTCTGGGGGAGCGCAGCCGATCATTCCCTTTGTGGGAGCGGGCTTGCTCGCGAAAGCGGTATGTCAGTCACAGTAAAGTCGCCTGACACTCTGCATTCGCGAGCAAGCCCGCTCCCACACAGGAACCTGTGTTTGACGCTTAGTTGCTGATCGCCAGAATGCTCGCCTGGTACGCCCCGACAAACACATCGAAATCACCGACTTCGTTCTGCTCCAGCTCAGCCTGTTGAGCCAGCGATGAACGCGCCCGCTCTTCAAACTGCGCTTGTTCCTCAGCCGGCAACGGCTCGCTGCGGAAGAACTCGGCATGCGCCTGGCTTTGGCGCAGGGAGAACTGGGCAAAGCTCTCCTTGTGCTCGGCCATCGCCGCCAACACTTGTGCCGACGGCGTCAGGGACGGGTCCCGGACCTTGGCCATCTGGGCGTCCAGCGCCTTGCTGTGGGCATCGCCGCCATGGCTCTGGTCGAGCATCGCCGCCAGCGGAGCGATTTTTTCCAGCAGCTCACCGGCCCATTCCTTCAGATCAACCGGCAGACCGTCGCGTTGCAGTTGCAGGCCTGGACGACGACCTTCCTTGACCACGCTGAGGAAGTTCGAGGTCGCATTGCCGCAGCTGGTGTTGGTCAGCAGCGGGCTTTCGTTGAGCGCGCAGTACAGCAGGAACGCATCGAGGAAGCGCGACTCGGTAAGGTCAATGCCCATCGGCAGGAAGGGGTTGATGTCCAGGCATCGCACTTCGACGTACTGGATGCCCCGGGCCATCAGCGCCTGGATCGGCCGCTCGCCGGTGTAGGTCACGCGTTTCGGGCGGATGTTGGAGTAGTACTCGTTTTCGATCTGCAAAATGTTGGTGTTGAGCTGTACCCACTCGCCATCCTGGTGGGTGCCGACTTCGACATAGGGTGCATACGGCGTGGCCACCGCTTTGCGCAGGCTGTCGGTGTAGCTGGCCAGATCGTTGTAGCACGGCGTCAGGCCGGCCTGGGCGTTGCTCTGGTAACCCAGGTCGCTCATGCGCAGGCTGGTGGCGTACGGCAGGTACAGGGTGTGCGGGTCCAGTTGTTCCAACTGGTGCGAACGGCCGCGCAGGAAGCCGGCATCCAGCGCTGGCGACGCACCGAACAGGTACATCAGCAGCCAGCTGTAGCGGCGGAAGTTGCGGATCAGCGCGATATAGGACGACGACTGGAAATCGCGGTCGCTGCCGACAAAGCCTTCGGCCTGCCTGAGCAGCGGCCAGAGTTTTTCCGGCAGGGAAAAGTTGTAGTGGATGCCGGCAATGCATTGCATGGTCTTGCCGTAACGCAGGGCCAGGCCCTTGCGGTACACGTACTTGAGCTGCCCGATGTTGGACGTGCCGTAATAGGCGATCGGGATATCTTCCTCGGCCGGCAACGGGCACGGCATCGATGGGCTCCACAGGTACTCGTTGCCGAGCTTGCTGTAGGCAAAGCGGTGAATGCTGTCCAGGCTCGCCAACGTGTCCGCCGGGTCTGGCAGGGCCGGCGTGATGAACTCCAGCAGCGACTCGGAGTAGTCGGTGGTGATCTGTTCGTTGGTCAGCGCGGAACCCAATTCTTCCGGGTGCGGCGTTTGCGCCAGGCGACCTTCGCCGGTCACGCGCAGGCATTCACGTTCGATGCCGTGAAGGCACTGTTCGAGCAGAGAGAGGTTAGCGCGCTCGCCGAGCAGGGCCAGGCGGCGGTTGAGAAGTTCGCTCAAGTTGGATTCCTTCACGCGTCAGTCGCCCCAATATGGGGGTGGGCAAGACGGTCTACAAGGGTGAAGTTAAAACTGGCGTTTTCGCCTGGTTTTGGAACTCGCCGCAATCATTGTGGGAGCGGGCTTGCTCGCGAAGGGGTCGTGTCAGTCGATAGAGATGTCAACTGACAGACTGCATTCGCGAGCAAGCCCGCTCCCACAGTTTGCGTTGCGCTGAAATTAACTCAAATCGATGACATCTAGCTACAGGACAGCGAACGTGCCTTGTGCTTTTGCGACCAGTTTGTCGCCCTGCATCACATCGGCTTCGACTACCAATGTGCGGCGACCCGGGTGGATCACCCGCGCCGTGCACATCACCTCGCCTTCGGATACGGCGCGGATGTAGTTGATCTTGCACTCGATGGTCGCGCTCTGCTGGTCAAAGCCGTGGGTGCTGGAGCAGGCCAGCCCCATGGCAATGTCCACCAGGCTGAACAAGGCCCCGCCATGCAGCTTGCCGCCGCGATTGCGCAGCTCGGGCTCCAGCGCCAGGGCGACTTGCGCCACCCCGGTTTCCAGGCTGTGCAAGCGGCAGCCGAGCAGCTTGAAAAACGCGCTTTCGGTCAGCCCGGCGGGAATGTCCATCAGCGTTTCTTCAACTGCTTGGCATTGGCGAACAGCGAAGCCATGGCGTTGTTGCTCGGTGCTGCCGCCGTGGTTTCCTTGCGCGGTGCAGTGTTCTGGGATTGGCGTGGCGCCGACCCCGGACGCGCACCGCGAGCGCCGTCGATTTTCTCGCCCGGGGTATCGCTCATGCGCATCGACAGGCCCACGCGTTTGCGCGGGATGTCGACTTCCATGACCTTCACTTTCACCACGTCACCGGCCTTCACCGCTTCGCGCGGATCCTTGATGAATTTCTCCGAAAGCGCGGAGATATGCACCAAACCGTCCTGATGCACGCCGATATCGACGAAAGCACCGAAGTTGGTCACGTTGGTCACCACGCCTTCGAGGATCATGCCCAGTTGCAGGTCCTTGAGGTCTTCGACGCCTTCCTGGAACTCGGCGGTCTTGAACTCGGGGCGTGGGTCACGGCCGGGCTTGTCCAGTTCCTGAAGGATGTCGGTGACCGTTGGCAGACCGAAGGTTTCGTCGGTGAATTTTTTCGGGTCCAGGCGCTTGAGGAAACCACTGTCGCCAATCAGCGAACGAATATCGCGATCGGTCTCGGCGGCGATACGCTGCACGAGCGGGTAGGCTTCCGGGTGCACCGCGGAGGCGTCCAGGGGATTGTCTCCGTTCATCACGCGCAGGAATCCGGCGGCCTGCTCGAAAGTTTTTTCACCGAGGCGCGCGACTTTCTTCAGCGCGGCGCGGGTCTTGAACGCGCCATGCTCGTCGCGGTGGCTGACGATGTTCTGCGCCAGGGTCGCGTTGAGACCGGAGATGCGCGCCAGCAGCGCCACGGACGCGGTGTTCACGTCGACGCCGACGGCGTTCACGCAGTCCTCGACCACTGCATCCAGGCCACGGGCCAGTTTGAGCTGCGACACGTCGTGCTGGTACTGGCCGACACCGATGGATTTCGGATCGATCTTCACCAGCTCGGCCAACGGGTCTTGCAGGCGACGGGCAATCGACACGGCGCCACGGATCGACACGTCGAGGTCCGGGAATTCCTTGGAAGCCAGTTCCGATGCCGAGTAAACCGATGCACCGGCCTCGGAGACCATGACCTTGGTCATCTTCATCGCTGGATATTTTTTGATCAGCTCGGCAGCGAGCTTGTCGGTTTCACGGCTGGCGGTGCCGTTGCCGATGGCGATCAGGTCCACCGAGTGCTTGGCGCACAGGGCGGCGAGTATAGCGATGGTCTGGTCCCACTTGTTGTGCGGCACGTGCGGGTAAACCGTGGCGTGATCCAGCAGCTTGCCGGTGGAATCAACCACCGCCACCTTGCAGCCGGTGCGCAGGCCAGGGTCGAGGCCCAAAGTGGCGCGCGGGCCGGCCGGGGCCGACAGCAGCAGGTCGTGCAGGTTGTGGGCGAACACGTTGATCGCTTCGGTTTCCGCGCCATCGCGCAGCTCGCCCAGCAGGTCGGTTTCCAGATGGGTATAGAGCTTGACCTTCCAGGTCCAGCGCACGACTTCGCCCAGCCATTTGTCGGCGGCGCGGTTCTGGTTCTGGATGCCGACATGCTGGCCGATCATGCCTTCGCACGGGTGCATGGTGCCCGGCAGTTCGTCGCCGACTTTCAGCGCGGAGCTGAGGATGCCTTCGTTGCGGCCACGGAAAATCGCCAGCGCGCGGTGCGACGGCATGCTTTTCAGCGGTTCGTCGTGTTCGAAGTAATCGCGGAACTTGGCGCCTTCCTCTTCCTTGCCGGCAATCACGCGGGCACTGAGGGTGGCTTCCTGCTTGAGGTAGTTGCGCAGCTTGTCCAGCAGGCCGGCGTCTTCGGCGAAGCGCTCCATGAGGATGTACTTGGCGCCTTCGAGGGCTGCCTTCGCGTCGGCCACGCCTTTTTCGGCGTCGATGAAACGTGCGGCTTCGGTTTCCGGGCTCAGGGACGGGTCGTTGAACAAGCCGTCGGCCAGTTCGCCGAGGCCGGCTTCCAGGGCGATCTGGCCCTTGGTGCGGCGCTTCTGCTTGTACGGCAGGTACAAGTCTTCGAGACGGGTCTTGGTGTCGGCAAGCTTGATGTCGCGTTCAAGTTGCGGGGTCAGCTTGCCTTGCTCTTCGATGCTGGCAAGGATGCTGATGCGCCGTTCGTCGAGTTCTCGCAGGTAGCGCAGGCGCTCTTCCAGATGACGCAATTGCGTATCGTCGAGGCTGCCGGTCACTTCTTTCCGGTAACGGGCGATGAAGGGAACGGTAGAGCCTTCATCGAGTAGCGCGACGGCCGCTTCGACCTGTTGTGGGCGTACACCGAGTTCCTCGGCGATGCGGCTGTTGATGCTGTCCATAAAACCACCTGACAAATTGTGAAAGCAGGCTCGCAGGCTCAAGGATAAGGGCTCAGCGAGTCTGGTTGAGCGGCCTGGCCTGCGCCGCTACCTGGATCAAAAGGTATCCCGTTGACCCGTGAAATCGAACAATTACTGCCGACGCCATGAAAATAAATGGCGTCTGTCTGTAGTACCTGTCTGATGTTGCCTGACACAAAAGGCCGCGCATTATAACCAGCGTTCTGTCATTCGGGGGTATCAGGGGTTGCCGGTGCAATGGCCGGTTTTCTGGCACTAAAGGAAAAATCTGCTAACAATGCACACGGTGCGTATAACGGCAGCTACGCCATAATGCGCGCCGAGATCAAAGGAGCATCCAATGAGCAGCACTGCACAAACTGCTGAAGGCGAGAAAATTCTTATCGTTGACGACGATCCGGGGCTGAGCAGCCTGCTGGAACGTTTTTTCGTCAGCAAGGGCTACCGCGCCCGCGCCGTACCGAACACCGAGCAAATGGATCGCCTGCTGGCGCGCGAAGTGTTCAACCTGGTCGTCCTCGACCTGATGTTGCCCGGCGAAGACGGTTTGACCGCCTGCCGCCGCCTGCGCAACGCGAACAACCAGATTCCAATCATCATGCTCACTGCCAAGGGCGACGAGCTGAGCCGCATCAAGGGCCTGGAACTGGGCGCCGACGATTACCTGGCCAAGCCGTTCAACCCGGATGAGCTGATGGCTCGCGTCAAGGCGGTACTGCGTCGCCAGTCGGCCCCGGTGCCAGGCGCCCCGGGCAGCGAAGACGAAAGCGTGACCTTCGGTGACTACGAGTTGTCCCTGGCCACCCGCGAGCTCAAGCGTGGCGAAGAAGTGCACATGCTCACCACCGGTGAATTTGCGGTCCTCAAGGCCCTGGTGATGAACGCGCGTCAGCCGCTGACTCGCGACAAACTGATGAACCTGGCCCGTGGCCGCGAGTGGGATGCCCTGGAGCGTTCCATCGATGTACAGATTTCCCGTCTGCGCCGGATGATCGAGCCCGATCCGTCCAAACCGCGTTACATCCAGACTGTCTGGGGCGTGGGTTACGTGTTTGTTCCGGATGGTACCGCCACCAAGTGATTGGCGATGTGTAGGAGCGGGTCATGCGGATACCGGATCAATCGATCCTGTCCGCAGACTCGCAAACCGCAATATGCGAGCATCGCTCTCTCCTGCAAGTGTTTAACGGTTATCCATGAAAACCCCCGTTTGGTTCCCCCAGAGCTTCTTCTCCCGCACCCTTTGGCTGGTGCTCATCGTCGTTCTCTTCTCCAAGGCGCTGACCCTGGTTTATCTGCTGATGAACGAAGATGTGCTGGTGGACCGCCAGTACAGCCACGGTGTCGCCCTGGTGCTGCGCGCCTACTGGGCGGCTGATGAAGAGAACCGCGCCAAGATCGCCGATAGTGCACCCCTGATTCGGGTAGTGGGCGCCGGTGTCCCGGAAGGCGAGCAACATTGGCCATACAGTGAAATTTACCAGCGACAGATGCAGACCGAGTTGGGGCCGGACACCGAAGTGCGACTACGCATGCATTCTCCCCCGGCATTGTGGGTTCGTGCGCCGAGCCTGGGCGAAGGTTGGCTGAAAGTGCCGTTGTATCCGCACCCGTTGCGTGGCCAGAAAATCTGGAATGTGCTCGGCTGGTTCCTTGCTATCGGTCTGCTGTCCACGGCGTCTGCGTGGATCTTCGTCAGCCAGCTCAACCAGCCTTTGAAGCGTCTGGTGTATGCCGCGCGGCAACTGGGTCAGGGTCGCAGCGTGCGCCTGCCGATCAGCGATACGCCCAGTGAGATGACCGAGGTTTACCGCGCCTTCAACCAGATGGCCGAAGACGTCGAACAGGCCGGTCGCGAGCGTGAGCTGATGCTGGCCGGGGTTTCCCATGATTTGCGCACGCCCTTGACCCGCTTGCGTCTGTCTCTGGAGTTGATGGGCGATCGCACCGACCTGACCGACGACATGGTGCGCGATATCGAAGACATGGACGCGATTCTCGATCAGTTCCTGGCGTTCATTCGTGACGGGCGCGACGAGTCGGTGGAAGAAGTTGACCTGAGCGACCTGGTCCGCGAAGTCGCGGCGCCCTACAACCAGAATGAAGAGAAAGTGCGGCTGCGCCTGGAGCCGATTCAGCCGTTTCCATTGCGTCGTGTGTCGATGAAGCGACTGCTGAACAACTTGATTGGCAATGCGTTGCATCATGCCGGCAGCGGTGTGGAGGTGGCGGCGTATGTGTCTGGGGATGTGAGCGCACCATACGTGGTGCTGAGCGTCATGGACCGCGGTGCCGGGATCGATCCGTCGGAGCTGGAAGCGATCTTCAACCCGTTCACCCGTGGTGATCGTGCCCGGGGCGGGAAGGGCACCGGGTTGGGGCTGGCGATCGTCAAGCGCATTGCTTCGATGCATGGCGGGAATGTTGAACTGCGTAACCGTACCGGTGGTGGGCTGGAAGCGCGGGTGCGCTTGCCGTTGGGGTTGATGTTGCCGAGGGATGCGGTTTAAAACCTGATTTTTTCAGTGGGGCTGATGGCCCCTTCGCGGGCAAGTCGGATCGCCGCACCGCCGCTCCCACAGTGATTTTGGCTAGCCGAAATATCGCTATCAACCCAAAACCCTGTGGGAGCGGGCTTGCCCGCGAAGGCGGCCTCCCAACCGCCACAAAAACCAGGGTTAACCCTTACCCTTGGTCCGCGTCATATTCGGCCCGCCATTCTTCTCCAGATGCTCAATGATGATCCCCGCCACATTCTTGCCAGTGGTGGTCTCGATCCCTTCCAGTCCCGGCGACGAGTTCACTTCCATCACCAGCGGCCCGTGATTGGAGCGCAGGATGTCCACACCCGCCACCGCCAGCCCCATGACCTTGGCTGCGCGCAAGGCCGTCATGCGCTCTTCAGGCGTGATCTTGATCAGGCTCGCGCTGCCGCCGCGATGCAGGTTGGAGCGAAACTCGCCGGGTTTGGCCTGGCGCTTCATCGCCGCAATCACCTTGTCTCCGACGACGAAGCAGCGAATGTCTGCACCACCGGCTTCCTTGATGTACTCCTGGACCATGATGTTCTGCTTGAGGCCCATGAACGCCTCGATCACCGACTCTGCGGCGGTAGCGGTTTCGCACAGCACCACTCCAATGCCTTGGGTGCCTTCCAGCACCTTGATCACCAGCGGCGCGCCGTTGACCATTTCGATCAGGTCGGGAATGTCATCGGGGGAGTGGGCAAAGCCGGTCACCGGCAAGCCGATCCCGCGACGGGACAGCAATTGCAGCGAACGCAGCTTGTCCCGCGAGCGGGCAATGGCCACCGATTCGTTGAGCGGGAACACCCCCATCATTTCGAACTGGCGCAGCACGGCGCAGCCATAAAAAGTCACGGACGCACCGATCCGTGGAATCACCGCATCGAAACCTTCCAGTGGCTTGCCGCGGTAGTGGATCTGCGGCTTGTGGCTGGCGATGTTCATGTAGGCGCGCAGGGTGTCGACCACCACCATTTCATGGCCGCGTTCAGTACCGGCTTCAACCAGGCGGCGGGTGGAATACAGACGCGGGTTCCGCGACAGCACAGCGATCTTCATGCAACACCTGTGGAGGAGGTAGATACCGGGAACACCGGCTTGTCTTGTACATACTTGATGCCCGGATTGACCACCAACTGGCCGTGGATCAGGGCTTTGGAGCCGAGCAGCAGGCGATAACGCATGGACTTGCGGCAGGCGAGCGTGAACTCGACCCGCCAGACCCGATCACCGAGGGCCAGGGTGGTGCTGATCACGTATCGCACCTGCGCGTGACCGTTTGAGCTTTTAATGGTTTTCATCGTCACCAGCGGTGCTTCGCAGCGTCGGTGGCGCAGTTGTACGACGGAGCCCAGGTGGGCGGTAAAACGCACCCACTGCTCACCATCGCGCTCGAACAACTCGATGTCGGTGGCGTGGAGGCTTGAGGTGCTGGCACCGGTGTCGATTTTTGCCCGAAGACCGGCGACTCCCAAATCCGGGAGCGCCACCCACTCGCGCAGACCGACAACGGTCAAATGGTCAAATGTCTTCAAAAGTGCTCAACCGGTAGAAACCGCTCGGGCCGCACGCGGCCGGATTCGCGGTATTCACGCAGAATAATGATTAAAAGGCGACAGATATCTACAGCCCGGATTTCCAGCCTCGCCAGGAGGTTATGGAATGTCGGTATTGTAATCCGAGCCGGTGAAATTCTTGGTACGTCAGAAACGGTAGTACAGTTCACCAATATTTCAGAATGAGGAAATTCCATGGCACAAAAAAGCGAAGAGGACGACAAAGTCCGCCTCGATAAATGGTTGTGGGCTGCACGATTCTACAAGACCCGCGCGCTGGCCAAGGCGGCGATCGAAAGCGGCAAGGTGCACTGCCGGGGCGAACGCTGCAAGCCGGGTAAAGAGCCACGGGTCGGTGACGAGTTTGTGATCCGTACCGGCTTCGAGGAGCGCACGGTGGTGGTCCAGGCGTTGTCGATCGTTCGCCGTGGCGCACCGGAGGCGCAGATGCTGTACGCCGAAACGGAAGCCAGCATCGCCAAGCGCGAAAACGCCGCCGCCGAGCGCAAGGCAGGCGCCCTGGGCGTGAGCACCGATGGCAAACCGAGCAAGAAACAGCGACGGGATCTGTTCAAGTTTCGTGGCAGTAGCAACGAATGAGTGACCGGGTCCGTCGATCACTCAAACAGGCAACGACTTGTAATTGTGCTTGCGCGTAGCCATATGGGGTAATTCGCCTACCCTAAACGAGCCATTGGCAGTGCCATTCGTCGTAAAGCGCACACAATCGCCCGCCTGTAAGCCATAACCAGACAGCAAGACGCTATGGCGCAAGGCGCGACCTCGAATTCTGTAATCACTTTTGTCACCACTTCAGATACCCAGACTTATGACCGACCTACCGGATAACGACTTCACCCAACGCTTCATCTTCGATGACAGCGACACCCGTGGCGAGCTGGTCTCGCTGGAGCTCAGCTACGCCGAAGTCCTGGCCAAACACGCCTACCCGCAGCCGGTCGCGCAACTGCTCGGCGAGCTGATGGCGGCTGCATCGTTGCTGGTCGGCGCGATGAAGTTCGATGGCTTGCTGATTCTGCAAGCCCGCTCCGAAGGCCCGATCCCTCTGCTGATGATCGAGTGCTCCAGCGAGCGCGACATCCGTGGCCTGGCCCGTTACGACGCGGACCGTATCGCACCTGACGCGACCCTGGCCGACCTGATGCCCGATGGCGTCCTGGCACTGACCATCGACCCGAAACAGGGCCAGCGCTATCAGGGCATCGTCGACCTCGATGGCGCCACCCTGTCGGAATGCTTCACCAACTATTTCGTCATGTCCCAGCAAGTCGGCACACGTTTCTGGCTGTACGCCGACGGCCGTCGCGCCCGTGGCCTGTTGCTGCAACAGCTGCCTGCCGACCGTTTGAAGGACGAAGACGAGCGCGCCGCCAGCTGGCAGCATCTCACCACCCTGGGCGGCACGCTGACCGCCGATGAACTGCTGGGCCTGGACAACGAAACCGTGTTGCATCGCCTGTACCACGACGAGCAGGTGCGCCTGTTCGATGTACAGAAGTTGCGCTTCCGTTGCAGCTGCTCGCGCGAACGTTCGGCCAATGCGCTGGTCAGTCTGGGTGTGGAAGATGCGCAGCAATTGGTGGTCGAACACGGTGGCAACATCGAAATCGATTGCCAGTTCTGTAACCAGCGCTACCTGTTCGATGCCGCCGATGTCACCCAATTGTTCGCCGGCGCGGGTATCGAGACGCCGTCAGATACCCGTCACTAAAACGGTTCAGCGCAGGTAAATTCACTGGCTACCGCCGGATTAACGCCGTTACGACAGGAGGGGCCTACTTTTTTTGGGCTTTTCTGGCATAATCCGGCCCACTTTTTTCGCGGTAGTAGTGCACGACTTTCTACTACAAAAACGTTTGGAGCACTCGGCCACTGGCCGACGGGGAACCTCATGACGCAAGCCAACAATGCCGTGTACACCGATCTGAGTGTTGATGATCTGGTTAAAGAAGCCCTCAATCGCGGTGAAGGCGAGCTTGCCGATACCGGCGCACTGGTTGTTCGTACCGGTCACCGTACCGGCCGTTCGCCAGTCGATCGTTTCATCGTTGATGAGCCGAGCACCACAGGCGCCATCGCCTGGGGCCCGATCAACCGCAAGTTCCCGGCCGACAAGTTCGACGCCCTGTGGGACCGTGTTGAAGCTTTCAACAACGCGCAAGAGCATTTCGTTTCCCACGTGCATGTAGGTGCGGCTTCCGAGCATTACCTGGCCGTGAAGATGACCACCCAGACTGCCTGGCAGAACCTGTTCGGCCGTTGCCTGTTCATCAACCCGGCTCAGTACAACCCGGCGGGTCGTGACGAGTGGCAGGTCCTCAACGTTGCCAACTTCGAATGCGTGCCAGAGCGTGACGGCACCAACTCCGACGGCTGCGTGATCATCAACTTCGCACAGAAGAAAGTGCTGATCGCCGGCATGCGTTACGCCGGTGAGATGAAGAAAGCCATGTTCTCGGTGCAGAACTTCCTGCTGCCGGCTGCCGACGTACTGCCAATGCACTGCGCCGCCAACATCGGCGAAGAGGGCGACGTGACCCTGTTCTTCGGTCTGTCCGGCACTGGCAAGACCACCCTGTCCGCCGACGAAAGCCGTTACCTGATCGGTGACGACGAACACGGCTGGGGCGAAGGCGTGGTGTTCAACATCGAAGGCGGTTGCTATGCCAAGTGCATCGACCTGTCCGAGAAGAACGAGCCGGTTATCTGGAAAGCCATCAAGCACGGCGCGGTACTGGAAAACGTCGTTATCGACGATGCCAAGCACGCCGACTACGCCGATGTCAGCCTGACCCAGAACAGCCGCGCCGCCTACCCGCTGGAGCACGTTGCCAAGCGCTCCGAGAAGAACCTCGGTGGCGAGCCGAACGCTGTGATCTTCCTGACCTGCGACCTGACCGGCGTGCTGCCGCCAGTGTCGATCCTCAACGAAGAACAAGCGGCCTACCACTTCCTGTCCGGCTACACCGCACTGGTGGGCTCGACTGAAATGGGTTCGGGCAGCGGCATCAAGTCGACCTTCTCCACCTGCTTCGGCGCACCGTTCTTCCCGCGTCCGGCTGGTGAATACGCTGAGCTGCTGATCAAGCGCATCCGCGGCTTCGGCTCCAAGGTCTACCTGGTCAACACCGGCTGGACCGGCGGTGGCTACGGTGTCGGCAAACGCTTCAACATCCCGACCACCCGTGCCGTGATCGCAGCGATCCAGAGCGGCGCGCTGATCGGCACCGAGACCGAGCACCTGGACACCATCAACCTCGACGTGCCAGTGGCCGTACCGGGCGTTGAGACTGGCCTGCTGAACCCGCGCAACACCTGGGCCGACAAGCCATCCTACGACGAAGCCGCCAAAGCACTGGCCGGCCTGTTCATCGAAAACTTCAAGAAGTTCGAAGTGAGCGACGCGATCAAGTCTGCGGGTCCAAAGTTGTAAGTGCTGGATTGAGCTAACGAAAAAGCCGCCCTTCGGGGCGGCTTTTTTGTGCGCGTCGTTACAATCCTTCCAGCGCCTGCGTGTCCCAGCGTTGGGTCTTGATGGCCCGGTAGAGCATGCCGATGGTCAATGGCACCTTATTGCCGCGACCCTTGGCTTTTCGCTTTAGATTCATATCGTGGCCGTCGGGCTGGAAATAGCGATAACTGTCGAAATCCACGAAATCGATGGCGAAGTGGTCTTCCAGGGTTTCGATCAGGTGTTGAGCATCGGCACCGTTGCAGCCCAGGTCGAAGTTGATCGAGGTGTTGAAACTGATAGTTTTGCGTTCGGGGAAGCCGAGTTCTTCATGCAGCAGTTGCATGAGTTGCTGCATCAAGTGGTCGTCGGGGAGGTTGGGGGCGAGGTTCATTGCGGGGAGTGCATCCGATGTTGGAGCGGGAAACGGTCAAGTATGTGGAGCATTCAACGGGTCACCAATGCAATGCTCGAAAATAGCTTCAAGACCACGGTAGTCGCAGGCCACCGCAGCGATATTCGCGGGTACCCATACAGCGTCTTTTATCAGCCACCAATCTACTGCAAAGCCGGCATTAATGATGATCTGTTCGAATAGGATCCTTTGAGCGCGACCGTTGCCCTCACGAAAAGGGTGAACGACGTTAAGATCACCGTACGATTCAGCAATCCTCTCGACTAGTTCGGTTTTACTGGTTCCGACAAACCACGAAGCACCCTCCATGACGCGAAAAATTTTCTCGGTTTCAGGGGCAATTCGGTCTGCGGTACAAAAAAGTGTGTCGCCTTTGCGGATGTTGACAGTTCGCAGCAATCCCGCCCATTCGTAGATATCTGAAAACAAGGTCTTATGAATGTGTTGTAGAAGGCTAAGGTCGTATGGAGGGGGGAGGAGGCGAAAATTGCTGACGGCAATTTCTGAGAGTTCTCGCTCCGCTTTTTGTAGCTGTTCTTCGTCTTGGATATTGAGCAAGTTACGCAGAACGTCGCTACCTGGGTAGCAATAGGGGTCTTGTCAGACCCCATATTTATCCACCATTAACGTGGGTTCTGACGATATTTTTCGAGCACCGACTCCCGCGTCGGCAGTGGTTTTTCTGCGTCTGCACGGGAAGTATTGAAGCCTTCAAGGCGCAAGCTCGCCAGATAGTTTGAACGGCGCACCTTGTCGTAATAATCCTGCTTTTGCTGGAAAGTCAGTTCGCTCATGACATCTGCCTCTTTAGTGCAATGACCCAGTGTAGCTCAAAGGATTTGGTCGATAGACCGGTATTTTTGATGTTTCGCGGGGTTGACCATTTCCATGCACACCATGGGAATAAGGCCGGCGATAACCGCGCATGAACTGCCATTATTCCAGCTGTAATGCGCTTTAACAGCCAGAATAATGCCACTTACCTACTCCTTTTTCATCGCAAGCAAACCGGCACCAATGGGCAGGCGGCTTACTTGCGAGTGCATGGCGTCAGACCGGGGCTTTCCAGTTCAACATTCGTTGCTGGGCAACCTTGAGCAGGTCGCAGCCGTCTTGGGTCAGGAGATAAAGTGCGTGGGTGATGTGGGGAATGTCTTCGACGTCACCGTCCTTGAAACTTTGGCAGTGCAGGGTTTGGAGGAGCTCGCTGGAAGCTCGGATGCGTTGAAGTGCGGCTTCGAGGATGTCTTGGGGGTTGGCTTCTGTGTCGATGATTAGCGGTGTAGTGTCGGTGAGGTTGGTGTGGAGCGGCAGGTAGCGTTCGTTGGTGAACGGATTCCATTTGTTCATTGTGAGAATTCTCAAGTGCTTTAGAAAAAACCGCCATTATCGTGACCAAGCGATGGGAGGCGGACTGTGTTCGGGTTGGTCAAACCGGTGAGAACTCACATTGCCGGTACGCCCGAAGACGTCCCGAACACAGCCACCATATAGCGTGCAAACACTTGAGGTGTCGCAGCATACATCGGAAGCAAAATGAGTTCCCTATTCGGGTGACCAAACCCGGTCGCTGATTTGGCAGCGACAGCCCGGACTATAGGATTGAGTGGCTGGTCATCGATAGCCGATAAGGTGTCTTGTTTTGTAGGACCTTGCCGAAGCTTTGATAGGGCGTTGCTGACGGGCTTATCTCTTGCGCAATTTTTCGCGTTTGATTGCCATCAAGCGTTTAGCCTCTTCATTTGGAATGGAGGGGCGGGAATCGTCTAGGCCGGCTTGTACTTGGGCTTTGAACCATGCGTCGTAGGCTGCTTGTACGAGCGGTTCTTGGGTATCGGGTATTTTGTTTTTCATCTGGCTCACCGCGTTATCGTTTTTCGCGAGCAAGCCCGCTCCCACAGGGAGTTGTGGTGGGGCAAGCAACGTGTTTCGGCAAGCGCTGGCGGGCGATGTCGAGCAGGTCGTTGCCGTCCTGGGTCAGCAGGTACAGGGCGCTGACGATATTGGGGATGTCACTCGCTTCGGCCTGTTTGAAGCAGGTGCAATAAAGGGTTTCGAGCAGGTCGCTGGCGGCGCGGATGCGTTGTCGGGCGGCGTCGAGGATCTCGTAGGGATCGGCCTCGGTATCGATGACCAGCACCGGGGTTTCGCTGTAGCGGGTCTTTAGCGGGTGGTAGCGGGTTGTTAGTGAGTCGCGGTTTTTCATTGAGTGCGTCCTGTGCGAAATCGGCAAGTGTTCCCGGCAGGCCGAGACACTGTTTTCAGCCGCGCAGGAAACTATAGGAGGGTATGGCGTTGGGGGACAAGACGGCTGAGGTCGACAGGCTTTGTAAGGGTTTTGTCATATTTGGAGGAAGGGGACTACAGGTTGTTGCTGGTTTTTCAACGTGAAATGGCGAGAGGTAAAAATGCTTACAGCGTTCTCAGTCGCTTCGCATTACCTCTCGGTAGAGGGTGCCTCGGACAATGTCGGGTGTTTCGAGTTTTACAGTGGCTGTGCTGACCTCTTCGTCGGAGCGCCGCCCGGAGCCAGCCCGCTCCCACAAGGGGCCTGAGTCGTGTGGGTGGTTCAGACTGGTGAGGTTGTCTCGACGCTGCCGAACGACCCCTACAGGCTTACTCGGTCATGACTTCTGGCGCTTGGCGCGAGGCTGCTTCCAGATCCATCAAGCCTCTACCGTACGCTTCACTGTTGGCATAGAGGCCAGTCCGGTTCGCCGTCGCCAGCAGACGCTCGCGCACTTGCTGCGCAGTGAGCTCGGGGTAACGACTTTGCAGTGCCGCCAATGCTCCGCTGACCAGCGTGGCAGCAGGCGAGGTGCCAGCTGTCTGGGTGTAGGTGCCATCCTTGTTGGTGGTCAGCAGGCCTTGCCCTGCACCGGAGTCGCCACCCGGTACAGCAATGCACCAGGCTGCCGCCACGCCACAATAGTTGGATTTGGCATTGATGGCGCTGCCGTCGTTTTTCAACGCAACCACCGCGATCCAGCCTTTTTCCAGTTCGGGTAGGGCGACAGGCAAGCCGGGTTCAGCCAAGGGTTCTCGTTTCAGTTCATTGCCGGTAGGGAAAACAAAGACGGCGCCGTCCTCAACCAGTTTCCGCGCGGTCACCAGTGATTGCGGCATGACTTGCTTGTAACGCGCCTCGTTGATTTCGGTCGCAGGAATGGCGTTGGCCCACGAGTTGTTGAGGATGCGCGCGCCCTTGTCGAAACCTGCTTGCCAGGACTGAGCGATTTCACGGTCGAAGAAAAAGGGTTCGTTGTCGTCGCCGAAGCGATAGGGGATCAGCTGTGCGTTGAACGCGACGCCGTGCATGCCCTGATTATCCTTGTTGGCTGCGAGGATGCCGGCCATCTGGGTGCCGTGACCGACCCGATCAAAAGTGCCGACCTGATTCTCGACATGGTCAAAACCCGGATCACGGAGCCTTCCTCGAAACGCCGGCAGGCTGCTGTTCAGACCCGAATCGATCAGTGCGACAGCTACATCCTGGCCGGTGCCGCCGCGGGCATAAAGACTTGATGCGTTGACAATCGCCAGACCTTTTTGGGCCTGATACTCCGGCGTTTCAAATGCTGCTGTGTTCAGGGAAGGCTGTTGCGCGACGGTCAGGCATCCGTTCAAAAGAAGGGGGAGTGCGAGGGTGCAGGCAAGCGGAAAAAAGTGTTGTGGGGACATGGTCGTTCCTTGATAAAGATCCGCGTATCTCAGGCTTCCTGCATGATGGATACCTGGCGGAAGTTGATGGCGGTAAACCATACCGGGTGATGTAAGGCCGAGATCAGTGGGCAAAGTGCCTCCTGTGTTTCAACCTATGGCCAAGGGGCGGTGGGTTGGGACGCTGTATCATCCCGTAGCGTTTTCGCCCCCGACCTTTTCTCGACTCGCTGCAATCGCCGGCTAGGCTTTTGACTCCGCAGCGGTCAATGGAGTGACAGCTTATGCACAACACCCTGGAACAGGTTTTCGGTTATCCACAGTTTCGACCCGGTCAGGAGGCGGCCGTCAGTGCCGTGTTGGCCGGGCGTTCGGCGGCGGCGATTTTCCCCACCGGTTCCGGCAAATCCCTTTGCTACCAATTGCCGGCGTTGTTGCTGCCGCACCTGACGCTGGTGGTCTCGCCGTTGCTGGCGTTGATGCAGGATCAACTGGCGTTCCTGCAACGCCACGGCATCTCGGCGGGCAGTATCGATTCGGCCCAGAGCCGCGATGACGCCAGCGATGTCATGGCTCGGGCAAAATCCGGTGAACTGAAGATTCTGATGATCTCGGTGGAACGCCTGAAGAACGAGCGCTTCCGGCATTTTCTGCAGCAAGTACCGATCTCGCTGCTGGTGGTGGACGAGGCGCATTGCATCTCCGAATGGGGGCACAACTTTCGCCCGGACTACCTCAAGCTTCCCGACTATCAACGCCAGTTCAATATCCCTCAGGTGCTGCTGCTGACCGCAACGGCGACGCCCAGGGTCATCGCCGACATGCAGGCGAAGTTCGCCATCGCCACCGACGATGTGGTAACCACCGGTTTCTATCGCCCGAACCTCAATTTGCTGGTGGAACCGGTTCGTGGAGCGGACAAGCGCAGACGCCTCGTCGAGTGGATGAGCCTGCGTGCGGACCAGCCCAGCATCGTCTACGTCACCCTGCAAAAAACGGCGGAACACATCGCCGAACACCTGAACCGCAACGGCATTCAGGCCGAGGCCTATCACGCCGGGTTGCCTCATGAACAACGGGAAGCGATCCAGCGCCGCTTCATGGGCGGGCAGTCCAATTGCATCGTTGCCACCATCGCCTTTGGCATGGGCATCGACAAAAGCGACATCCGCAATGTGGTGCATTTCGACCTGCCCAAATCCATCGAAAACTACAGCCAGGAAATCGGTCGCGCCGGGCGTGACGGGCAGCCGTCGGACTGCCTGGTGTTGGCCAACCGCGACAGCCTCAACGTGCTGGAGAACTTCGTCTACGGCGACACCCCCGAGCTCGATGGCATTCGTTGCGTGCTGGACGAGATGCTTGCCGCAGCACCCGAAGGGCAGTGGGAGTTTCTGCTGGGGCCGTTGGCGGATCAGAGCAATATTCGCCAATTGCCGCTCAAGACCTTGCTGGTGCAACTCGAACTGCGCGGGTTGATCGCACCGCGTTACGCCTACTACGCCGAGTACCGTTTCAAGTATCTGGAGGAGCCCGAGGCACTGTTGGCGCGTTTTGAAGGCGAGCGCAGGGATTTTGTCGCTGCGATCATCCAGACCTCCAGCCGCGCCCGGACCTGGGCTACGGTGAATTTCGAGACGTTGCACGAGCAGCATCAGGCCGAGCGCAGTCGGGTGGTCAAGGCGCTGGACTACTTCCAGGAGAAGGGTTGGGTGGAGCTCGAAAGCAAGCAGATGACCGAGGTCTACAGCGTGCTGCAAAGCGGGTTCGACAGCGCCGCGTTGAGCGAAGAGCTGCACAGTTATTTCACTCGGCATGAACACACCGAGATCGCGCGGATTCACGCGATGCTGGATCTGTTCGCCACCGACCGTTGCCTGGGCTATCGCCTGGCCGAGTATTTCGGCGACCACAATGCTCCGCAGCAATGTGGTCATTGTTCGGTGTGTCATGGGCATGTGGCGCGGCTACCGGCACCACCAGAGTTGCCGGCGCTTGTGGATAAAAATTTCGAAGCGTTGTGTGGCGACTTTATCCACAGGCACGAGCAGCACACGGACAACGTGCCTTCGGCTGAACGCGTGACGCGGTTTCTGTGCGGGATCAGCGTGCCGCTGTTCACCAAACTCAAGGCACGGGCGATTCCCGGATTTGCGGCGCTGGAAGATTATCCGTACGCCGAGGTACGCGGGTGGGCCCAGCGGCATCTGGCAGGCTGAACCACAACCCTTGTGGGAGCGAGCTTGCTCGCGATGAGGCCGGCACATTCAACAGTGATGGTGACTGACAAATCGCCATCGTCGGAACGCCGCCCGGAGCAAGCTCGCTCCCACAGGGATTTACGGTGTACTCAAAGGGCTATATCCATCCGCTGAATGTTGCTCATCACAGGAATAAATTTCAAAAATGTGCAGTGGCTGACTATGGTGGTGGCTGTCTTCGGATCGCCAACAAGAGAACAAAACATGAGCCAGACACCGTCGAATATTCAGCGCGCCGCCGTCATCGGCGCGGGCACCATGGGCCGTGGCATTGTCATGTGCCTGGCCAACGCCGGAGTGGCCGTGCAGTGGGTCGACAACAATCCGCAAATGCTGGAACAGGCAATGGCAACCGTGGCGGACACCTATGCCCACAGTGTGCGTCAGGGCCGCATTGATCAGGCAGAAGCCGACGCCCGTATCGCGCGCGTAACGGCGGCCGATGGTTATGTGGCCATCCGCGATGTCGACCTGGTCATCGAAGCGGTGTACGAAAACCTTGAGCTCAAGCAGAAAATCTTCCGTGAGCTCGATGGCCTGCTCAAACCTGAGGCGATTCTGGCGAGCAATACTTCGGCGCTGGACATCGACGCTATCGCGGCAGTCACACGCCGGCCACAGCAAGTGCTGGGCCTGCATTTCTTCAGCCCGGCGCACATCATGAAGCTGCTGGAGATCGTCCGTGGCGCGCAGACTGCTCCGGCAGTCCTTGACGCGGCGCTGACGCTCGGCCAGCGCATGGGCAAGGTCAGTGTAGTGGCGGGCAATTGTGACGGTTTCATCGGCAACCGCATGCTCAATACCTATGTGCTTGAGGCGCGGAAAATGCTGCTCGAAGGGGCTTATCCCTACCAGGTGGACGCAGCGCTGCAAGGGTTCGGTTTCGCCATGGGGCCGTTCCGCATGTTCGACGTGGTAGGCGTCGACCTGCAGTGGCGAGCACGGCAACTGTCCGGTGTCGGGCAGGACGCGCCTGAAGTTCAGGTGGACAATCGACTGTGCGAGATGGGACGTTTCGGCCAAAAGAGTGGCAACGGTTTTTACCATTACGAACCGGGCAGCCGGCAGGCCGAGCACGATCCGCAGGTCGATGCACTGGTGCTTCAAGTCAGTGAAGAGCTGGGATTTCAGCGTCGCGATATCGGCCCGGAGGAGATTCTCGAGCGCTGCTTGCTGGCACTGGTCAACGAAGGCGCGAAGATCCTGCAGGAAGGCATTGCCGGATCGGCTCGGGATATCGATCTGGTCTACCTCAATGGTTACGGTTTTCCGGCGGACAAGGGCGGGCCGATGGCCTGGGCGGATCAACAAGGGCTGGCGGATATCCATCGGCGCCTGATCGATCTTGAGACGCGTCAGGGCGATCACTGGAACCCGGCGCAGTTGATTGGAGAGTTGGCGGTGGCGGGCAAGGGCTTTGCTGACATGTGATTGATGTGGCGCTTGCAAGGGCGCCTTCGCGAGCAAGCCCGCTCCCACACTGGATATCGGTCGTACACAAAATTTGTGTTCACCGAAGATCAATTGTGGGAGCGGGCTTGCTCGCGAAGAACGATAACGCGGTTTTCGCCTTAGACTTGGTGAACTCATTCCAGGATGCAACGCCAATGCCCCAACGCACCGACTACCCCCACTTCCAGCCCATCACCACCCGCTGGCACGACAACGACGCCTACGGTCACATCAACAACGTCACCTATTACAGCTTCTTCGATACGGCGGTGAACACTTACCTGATCGAAGTCGGCGGCCTGGATATCCATGACGGCGAGGTGGTGGGGTTCGTGGTGAGCTCCTCCTGTGATTACTTTGCGTCCATCGCGTTCCCGGATCGTATCGAGATCGGTCTACGCGTGGGCAAGTTGGGCAACAGTTCGGTGCAATACGAACTGGCCGTGTTCAAGCAAGGCGAGGATGAAGCCTGTGCGGCAGGGCGCTTCGTGCATGTGTTTGTCGATCGCGGGTCGAATCAACCCGTGGCGATTCCTGCCAGGTTACGCGGGGCGCTGGAGCGTCTGGTGGTTCAGTAAGGCAAAAAAAATCGCAGCCCTTGGGCTGCGATTTTTGTTGTACTGATCAGCGAGGCGCTCGAGGCCTTAGTCGCGGTAGTACTTGTGGCGGTGCTTGCGATGGCCATAGGCATGGCCGCGGCCTGGATGGCCGTCACGGTAGTAACGACGATCACCATGGCCGCGATACGAACGACGATCGTCGTCGTCATCATTATCGTACTCTTTGCCCATGTAGTTACCCAGCGCGCCACCGGCGCCGCCGCCTGCTGCTGCGCCGATCAGGCTGCCGGTGGTGCCGCCCACGCTGCGGCCGACCACGTTACCGCCCGCGGCGCCCAACGCACCGCCAATGGCCGCTTCGCCACGGCTGTGTTTGTTTGCGCCGACGGCACTACCACCCGCGCCGCCCAGGGCCGCGCCGATGGTGGAGCCTGTACTGCCGCCTAACGACTGACCGACGACCGAGCCTAGAACCCCGCCCAATGCGCCGCCTACACCGGCTTCGGTGGTGCCGCCAGCAGACGCGATACCGCTGACCAGGCCAAGGGACAACAAGAGAATCGAGGAGAACTTCATGGAGGAACCTCAAGGGGATGACGGCGCGATCCTGAGGCTCTGGAATGGGCGTGACAATCGAAATCCGACGAATAACACGACTTGTATACAATATTGCAAGTTGCTGTTTTTTGGGCGGAACTTAACGTTTTTTTGCCGGTCTTTTACTACTTCGCAAAGGCCGTTTCCATGAGGAAACGGCCTTTTTTGTGGGCGAAAGGAAAGTGCAGAATTCAGAAAGTTTGTTGTTTGATCTACCGTATTCGTCGGAACGCCGCCCGGAGCAAGCCCGCTCCCACATTGAATCTCTGCCGTTCACAAAATTTGTGTTCGCTGAAGATCCAATGTGGGAGCGGGCTTGCTCGCGAAGAGGCCGGCTCAGGCGACGCGTTACGCAGACCTGGCCATGATCAACCCGGTCTCGCTCGCCGCTTCCAACCGGATCGCCACGAACTTCGATGTCGGGGTATGGCTGCCATCGCCGGTGCTTTCCAGCGGCACCAGCGGATTCACTTCCGGGTAGTACGCCGCCGCTTGCCCGGCCGGGATGTCGAATGCCAGCAGTGTGAAGCCCTTCACCCGACGTTCGACACCATCGTCCCAGAGCGAAACGATGTCAGCCTTTTGCCCCGGTTTGAAGCCCAGGCGAATGATGTCGGCCTCGTTGACGAACAACACGTCGCGTTGTCCCTTCACCCCGCGATAGCGGTCATTCAGGCCGTAGATCGTGGTGTTGTACTGATCGTGGGAGCGCATCGATTGCATGATCAGGTCCGGCAGCACACCGGTGGCGCGGGTGCGTTCGTGCACCAGGTCTTTGGGCAGTGCGTTCGGGCGGAAGTTGGCCCGGCCCGAGGCGGTGCTCCACTTGCGTGCGCCGGCACTGTTGCCCAGGTAGAAACCGCCGGGATTCTTGACCTTCTCGTTGAAGTCGTTGAAACCGGGAATGGTCTCGGCGATCAGGTCGCGGATGCGGCTGTAGTCGGCCACCAGCCAGTTCCAGTCCACCGGGTGGCTGCCCAGGGTCGCGGCAGCGATGCCGGCCAGGATCGCCGGTTCCGAGCGCATCTGGTTCGACAGCGGCTGCAACTGGCCATTGGAGGCGTGGACCATGCTGAACGAGTCTTCGACGGTGATTGCTTGCGGGCCTTCGTTCTGGATATCGATGTCGGTGCGGCCCAGGCACGGCAGGATCAACGCGTCCTTGCCGTGGGTCAAATGGCTGCGGTTGAGCTTGGTACTGATCTGCACGGTCAGGTCACAGTTTTGCAAAGCCTGGAACGTGCGCGGGCTGTCCGGCGTGGCCTGGGCGAAGTTGCCGCCCAGGCCGATGAAGACTTTCGCCCGGCCTTCGGCCATGGCATGAATCGCCTCGACCACGTTGTGGCCGTTGTGGCGTGGCACCTTGAACTGGAAGCGGCGCTCCAGGGCATCGAGAAAGGCTGCCGGCGGACGTTCGTTGATGCCCATGGTCCGGTCGCCCTGCACGTTGCTGTGACCCCGCACCGGGCACAGGCCGGCACCCGGGCGGCCAACGTTGCCGCGCAGCAGCATCAGGTTGGCGATCTCCTGGATGGTCGCCACCGAATGGCGATGCTGGGTGATACCCATGGCCCAGCACATGATGACGTTCTTGCCCTTGGCGTACATGCGCGCCGCTTGCTCGATCTCGACCAGGGTCAGGCCGGACTGCTCGACGATCTGCTCCCACGGGGTGTCGTCGATGACTGCCAGGTACTCCAGCACATTGGCGCTGTGCTCATTGAGGAAGTCATGGTCGAACACCGCGGGTGCGCCGGTTTTCTGTGCGTCGCGCTCCCACAACAAGATAAATTTCGCCATGCCGCGCATGATCGCCATGTCACCGCCCAGGGCTGGGCGGAAGAACGCGGTGTTGGTCGGTTTGTCGCCGTTGGTGAGCATTTCGATCGCGTGTTGCGGGTGCTGGAAACGTTCCAGGCCGCGTTCCTTGAGCGGGTTGATGCACACCACTTGCGCACCGCGTTTCACCGCTTCACGCAGCGGTTCGAGCATGCGTGGGTGGTTGGTGCCGGGGTTCTGGCCCCAGACGAAAATCGCATCGGCGTGTTCGAAATCGTCGAACGTCACGGTGCCTTTGCCGACGCCGACACTTTGCGACAGCGCCACACCGCTGGCCTCGTGGCACATGTTCGAGCAGTCAGGGAAATTGTTGGTGCCGTAGGCGCGCACGAACAGCTGGTACAAATAAGCCGCTTCGTTGCTGGCACGGCCCGAGGTGTAGAACTCGGCCTGGTCCGGGCTCGACAAGCCGTTCAGGTGTTTGGCGATCAGTGCAAAAGCGTCGTCCCAACTGATCGGTTTATAGCGGTCCGTTTCGGCGTCGTAGCTCATCGGCTCGGTCAGGCGACCCTGGTATTCGAGCCAGTAGTCGCTCTGCTCCAGCAACGAAGTGACGCTGTGTCTGGCGAAGAATTTGGCGTCGACACGGCGCTTGGTCGCTTCCCAGTTCACCGCCTTGGCGCCGTTCTCGCAGAACATCACCATGCCCTTTTCCGGAGAATCGCCCCAGGCGCAACCCGGGCAGTCGAAGCCACCGTTCTGGTTGGTCTTGAGCATGATGCGCAGGTTTTTCAGTGCGTTGTCGCTGGTCAACCAGGCCTGGGCCACACTGATCAGAGCACCCCAGCCACCGGCAGGACCTTTGTAGGGCTTGTAGCGAGGGACGGGGGTCTGGTCGGCTTGACGGTGTTGACTCACGCTTGATTCTCCAACGTTGGGCTGTAGACCCGCGGCGCATTCTTCTGTGGCAAATGGATGAGGTTGAGGTTGTGGCGCCGAGCCCATTGCACGGCAAGGCCCGTGGGCGACGACAGGCTGACCAGGGTCTGGATGCCGGCGCGCAGGACTTTCTGGATCAATTCGAGACTGCAGCGGCTGGTGACAATCGCCAGCCCGCCGGCGGTCGGGATGTTTTGGCGGACAAGGGCACCGATCAGCTTGTCGAGGGCGTTGTGTCGGCCTATGTCTTCGCGGCCCATCAGCAACTCGCCCTGGTCGTTCATGAACACCGCTGCGTGCACCGCACCGCAATGCTGGCCCAACGGCTGGAAGGCGCCGATGCGCTGGCGCAGGCCATCGAGCCATTCAACGGGTGGCAGCGGGGCGCCGGGCAATACCTGAAGGTCCGGCAACGCCTGCTCGACCGCTTCTACGCCGCACAGCCCGCAACCGCTGGTGCCGGCCAGTTGCCGACGCTGCTGCTTGAGGTTCCAGAAGGCGCGATTGGCGATGGTCACTTGCGCGTATTGCGCCGAGCCCGAGCCGCTCAGTTGCAGGTCGTAGATGTCCGTGGCGTCCTGGATGATGCCGCTGCCCAGGCTGAAGCCGACAATGAAGTCCTCCAGATCCGTTGGCGTTACCAGCATGACCGCCTGGCTGATGCCGTTATAGGCAATCGCCAACGCGACTTCCTCGGCCAGCGCGGTGCTGTCCGATTCGACGCTTTCCGTTTCGGTGGGGCGGAAATTGCTGTAGCTGTACGTCTGGCTGGCGGCGGGCGCGGGCGTTTCGAGGGCAGGCGCCGCGCAGGCAGGGCGCTTGGTGTTCATGGCATCACCCACGGTTTGATCAGCTTTAAGACTAGGCGCGGCAAACTGTCGCGTCTAATCGCTAATACTGATCTACCGATAGATGCCGTCGATCAAGCGCTCGCCAGTGATTGCTGATAGATCGCGAAACAGGCTTCCGCCAAGGCCGAGCGTGGCGCGCTGCGACGCATGATCAGCCCCAGGCGGCCAAGGGTCTGGGCGTTCTCGATCGGTTGCAGGCGCAAGTGTTCGGTCAGTCCTTCGAGGCCGCCGTCCAGGGGCATCACGGCGCAACACAGGCCGCCGTGCACGGCTTGAAGCAGTTGATGGACGGCGTCGGTCTGCAGCAAGGGTTGTGGGGTGAGGCCGCGGCTATGGAAGTTATGGTCGATGGACTGGCGAAAGTGCATGCCGCTGGTGAGCATGCCCAGTGGCAGTTCGATCAACGATTCCCAGCTCAGCGGCGCCTCGCCAAAGGTGAAGAAGCGTTGGTCGTAGAGCAGACCCATGCGGGTTTCGCTGAAGGCCAGGGAGTCGAAATGTTCGGCGTCCAGGCGTTCCAGGTAGGAAACACCGAGATCCAGGCGATTGTTCGCCAGTTGTTCGAGGATCTGTTCCGAACTCAACGCTGAAAGCTCGAAGCGCAGGTTCGGGTGTTGGGCGTGCAGGCGTTGCAGCAGGGGCAGCGGATCGAAGTTCGACAACGGCACCATGCCCAGGCGCAACGTGCCGACCAGATTGCCGCGACAGGCAGCGGCCTCGGCATACAAGCCGTCATAGGCCGCCAACACCGTGCGCGCCCAGGCCAGCACCCGCTCGCCCGGCGCGGTGAAGCCTTCGAAGCGCTGGCCGCGATTGACCAGCGGCAGCTCGAGTTCTTCTTCGAGGCTGCGCAGGCGCATGGACAGGGTCGGCTGGGTGATGTGGCAGCGTGCGGCGGCCTGGCCGAAATGGCGGGTTTCGTCGAGCGCGATGAGGAATTTCAGCTGCTTGATGTCCATCTTCGCTCCTGGGCGCGGGAAGGTGCGGATTCTATCGCAAGCGGGGTCATTGGTCGGGTTGGATTCGCAAGTGGCGGCCGTGGTCTAGGCTTTTGCGTCTGGAACCCCAACCCCAAGGAGAGTGCACCATGAGTCTTTTGAGCTTTGTGAAGGAAGCAGGCGAAAAACTGTTGGATCTGCTGACGCCAGGCAACGCCAATGCCAGTGAACAGTTGAAGGAGCACATCAGCAAGGTCGGCCTGGGCAACCCGAATGTGCAGGCGACGGTCGATGGGGACAAGGTGACCGTGACCGGTGAGGTGGCAAGCCAGGAAGAGAAGGAAAAAATTCTGTTGGCCGTGGGCAATATTGCCGGGGTTGGCAGCGTGGATGATCAGATCACTGTGACCGGGCCGGTGGTGAAGGCCGCGGTGTTTGTCACCGTCGTGAAGGGCGACACCCTCAGCGCGATTTCCAAGCGCGTGTACGGCGATGCCAACAAGTACAACAAGATTTTCGAAGCCAACAAACCGATGCTGTCGCACCCGGACAAAATCTACCCGGGGCAGTCGTTGCGGATTCCTGAGTAAGTCGTCAAACCGCGTGATGGCCATCGCGGGCAAGCCACGCTCCCACAGAATCTGAGCCGTTTCACAAAGGATGCGAACGACGCAGATCCTGTGGGAGCGTGGCTTGCCCGCGAAGCAGGCGCCTCGGTATCAAAGTCCTGCGATCAAATCCCGATAATCCCCGACCGCCGCAAACTCCGCCGTATCCTTCGGCCCCTTGCGACTATCCGGCTCGCGCACGGCCAGCAAATGCGCCACACCAAAATCCCGCGCACTGCGCAGGATCGGCAAGGTGTCGTCGATGAACAGGCTGCGCGCCGGATCGAAATCGATATCGGCTTGCAGCGCATCCCAGAACTGCGGGTTTTCCTTGGGGAAACCGTAGTCATGGGAACTGATCAGGCGTTCGAAGTAGGGTGCCAGTTCGATTTTTTCCAGCTTCAACGACAGCGCATCCCGATGGGCATTGGTGATCAGCACCACGCGCTTGCCGGCCCGTTTGATGGCCGTCAGAAAGGTATCGGCATCCGGGCGCAGGGCGATCAGATGCGCGGTTTCCAGTTTCAGGTCGCGCACCGACAGCTTCAGTTCGGCACTCCAGAAGTCCAGGCAGTACCACTGCAACTGGCCGGCATTGCGCTCGAACAACGGCTGCAATTCCATCTCGGCCATGGCCCGGCTGACCCCGTGCAATTCGGCGTAACGCTGGGGCAGGTGCTCCATCCAGAAGTGGTTGTCGAAATGCAGGTCAAGCAACGTGCCGTCCATGTCCAGCAGAACGGTATCGATGTCGGACCAGGGTAATGAAGGCATGGCAACGTCTCGGGCAGTAGAAAGATTTCTGGCGTAAACAAACGGGAAAGCCGCGTTATAGTAGCGCGTTCACGCCAAGGAGCTTTGCATGCGCCAGAAACCCACCATACTCGCCCGCGAAATTGTCGCCACCAGTCGATTGTTCTGCGTGGAGGAGCTGAAGCTGCGCTTTTCCAATGGCGTGGAGCGTACGTATGAGCGCCTGGTTGGCAAAGGGGCCGGGTACGGCGCGGTCATGATCGTGGCGATGCTCGATGCCGAGCATGCGGTGCTGGTCGAGGAGTATTGCGGCGGCACCGATGAATACGAAATGTCTTTGCCCAAGGGTTTGATCGAGCCGGGCGAAGACGTGTTGGCGGCGGCCGAGCGTGAGCTCAAGGAAGAGGCCGGGTTCGGCGCGCGACAGCTGGAGCACCTGACCGAGTTGTCGCTGTCCCCCGGTTACATGAGCCAGAAGATTCAGGTGGTGCTGGCCACCGACCTCTACGAAGCGCGCCTGGAAGGCGACGAACCCGAGCCGATGCGGGTGGACAAGGTCAATCTGCGTGAACTCTCGGCGCTGGCGCAAAACCCGCAATTTACCGAAGGCCGTGCCTTGGCGGCGCTGTACCTGGCCCGAGACCTGTTGGCTCAGCGCGGAGCGTTCCAGTCATGAATTTCCCGCATCCGTTGATGGCACCGGTCATTGAGCTGGCCCTGCGAGCCGGTGATGCGATCCTGCCGTTCTGGCGTACAGGCACGGCCGTCACGGCGAAGGCGGATGATTCGCCGGTGACCGCTGCTGACCTGGCCGCGCACCACCTGATTCTGGCCGGACTGACGGCGCTGGATCCGGGCATCCCGGTGCTCTCCGAAGAGGACGCCAACATTGCGCAAAGCGTGCGGGCCGGATGGCAGCGCTGGTGGCTGGTCGATCCGCTGGATGGCACCAAGGAGTTCATCAGCGGCAGCGAAGAGTTCACCGTCAACATCGCCCTGATCGAAAACGGTCGGGTGGTGTTCGGTGTGGTGTCGATGCCGACCAACGGTCGCTTCTATGTCGGTGGCGCCGGCCTCGGCGCCTGGCGCGGCGATAAAGGTGGTACGCCCGTGGCGATCAAGGTGCGTGATGCATTAGCGCCCGGAGAGTCGTTCACCGTGGTGGCCAGCCGTCGCCATTCGAGCCCGGAGCAGGAACGTTTGCTGGCCGGGTTGAGCGCCAGTCTTGGCGAGCTGCAACTGGTCAACATCGGCAGTTCGCTGAAATTCTGTTTGCTGGCTGAAGGGGCCGCGGATTGCTATCCGCGCCTGGCACCGACTTCGCAGTGGGACACGGCGGCGGCGCAAGGCGTACTGGAAGGTGCGGGTGGTGAGGTGCTGGAGCTGAGCGGTGAGCCGTTCAGCTATCCGGCGCGGGAGTCGCTGTTGAATGCGTTCTTTCTGGCGTTGCCGGCGAAGGCTGCTTGGCGGGAGAAGCTGCTGGGATTGGCACGCGCATAAGATCGTTCCCGCGCGCTGATGAAAATCCTTGTGGGAGCGAGCTTGCTCGCGATGGCGGTGGGTCAGGCAACTACAATGTTGGCCTGGACGACCCCATCGTCGGAACACCGCCCGGAGCAAGCTCGCTCCCACAGGTTTTGTGGTGGTCCCGATTTAGCGGTGCAGCACGTACTGCCCGACAAACCTCACCGCATCTTCATCACGACCTTCATTGACGACCCGTGTATGCAGCGTCAACCGCGCTCGGCTGTACCGCTGGAACGTGGTCAGAAATTTCTTCCAGATCACCGGATCCGGCGCCTGGCAAATGGCGTTGGCATCGCCCGTCACCGGCAGCGGATAGCTGATCTGCCCTTCCTGAATCACGATGTGCCCGTCCGTGATGCCTTCTTCCTTCAGGCGCAGATGCAGCCAGCCCCAACCGGCCAGGACCGCGCCGCAATACAGGCTGCCGCCGAACATGGTGCTCTTGTGGTTGACGTTGGCGTCCAGCGGCAAGTGCAGGCGCAGTTGCTGGTCATGCCAGTCGAGCACTTTGAGGCCCATGTCCCGGGTGAGGGGAATGTCGTGATGGAGGACTGATTCCAGTTGTCGACTGTCGCGGCTCATTCAGGGGGCCTCTTGCTTGAAGTGGATGATTGGACGGTAGCTCAGTCGAGGTCGTCAGGGTGGGCTGAAGCGCCACTGTCCGAGAAACTCAAACCGTGCTTGCGCAGTTTGTCGTGCAGGGTCTTGCGCGGAATGCCGAGGGCTTCGGCGACGCTGCGCACGGAGCTGTGCGAGCGCGCCAGTTCGGCGGCGATAAGGGTTTTTTCGAAGTTCTCCACTTGCTCGCTCAAACCGCCGCTGACGACTTCGGCCAAAGGGCCAGCGCCGCCTTCCGGTGTGCTGTTGTCGAGGGCCAGTTCCAGCCCGAGGGCAAAACGCTCGGCCGCATTTTGCAGCTCGCGTACGTTGCCGGGCCAGGTGTGGCGCAGCAGCAAGGCACGTTGTCCCGGTTGCAGTTCATGGGGCGGCAAGCCGTGGCGGGCACTGGCTTCATCGGCGAAATACTGGAACAGCATCAGCGCGTCTTCGCCCCGTTCGCGCAAGGGTGGAATCCGCAGCGGCGCGACGTTCAGGCGGTAATACAAGTCGGCACGAAAGCGCCCTTGGTCCGCTGCCTGGCGCAGGTCTTCCTTGGTCGCGGCGATGATGCGGATGTCCAGCGGGATTTGTTGATTGCCGCCCAGGCGTTCGACCACGCGCTCCTGCAGCAAGCGCAGCAATTTGACCTGCACATCCAGGCTCATGCTTTCGATTTCATCGAGGAACAGGGTGCCGCCATTGGCGAATTCGAACTTGCCGATGCGGCGTTTCTGCGCGCCGGTGAAGGCGCCGGGCTCGTGGCCGAACAGCTCGCTTTCGACCACTGATTCGGCCAGGGCACCAGCATTGATCGCCACGAACGGACCGTTGCGACGGCTTGATAGATCGTGCAGCGCCCGGGCCACGACTTCTTTGCCGGCGCCGGTTTCGCCGAGGATCAGCACGTCGGCCTTGGTCGCCGCCAAGGCGCCGATCTGCTCGCGCAGGCGCAGCATCGAAGGTGAATGGCCAACCAGGCGGGCGCTCAGCTCGTTGCGGTCGCTCAAGGCCAACCGCAGGCTGCGGTTGTCCAGCACCAGCCGGCGCAGGGCCAGCGCGCGGCGCACGCTGTCGAGCAAGGCGTCGCTGGCGAACGGCTTCTCGAGAAAGTCATAGGCCCCGGCGCGCATGGCCTGCACCGCCAGTGGCACATCGCCGTGGCCAGTGATCAGCAGCACCGGCAATTCAGGGTCCTGGGCGTGCAGTTCGGTCAGCAGTTCCAGACCGTCCATGCCAGGCATGCGGATGTCGCTGACCACCACACCCGGCCAGTCGCGCTCCAGTTGCCCGGCCAGGCCCTTGGCTTCGGCCAGCGGCAGGATCTTCAGGCCGGCCAGATCCAGCGTCTGGCTCAAGGCCTGGCGCAAGTGGGGATCGTCGTCGATCAACACGACCTGAATGCGGTTGTCGATGGTCATGCACTTCGGTCCTCGGACGGTTGCAGGCTCACGCCTGGTGCGCCTGCGCGCAGCTTCAGGGTAATCAGGGCGCCGCCTTCCTTGTGGTTGGCGAACGACAGTTCACCCCCGAAGGCGCGCATCAGGGTTTCGCAAATCGCCAGACCCAGACCGAGACCCTGGGTTCGAGTCTTGGTGGTGTAGAACGGCTCGCTGGCGCGTCCAAGGGCCTCCATGCAAAAGCCCGGGCCGTTGTCGCGAATGTACAGGTTGACGCCTTCGGCCGTGGATTGGGCACTCAACCAGAGTTTGCGTGGCGGGCCTTTTTCCGTCAGGGCATCCAGGGCGTTGGCCAGCAGATTGCCGAGCACCTGGCGCAGGCGGGTTTCCCCGGCCTCGACCCACAGGGTGGCGGCGGGCAGATCACGGATCAGCTCGACGTCCATGCTGCGTCGGCGCTTGGCCAACAAGGCCAGGGCATCATCCAGTGCCGGTTGCAGGGCCACGCTTTCCGGGGCATGCCGGTCGCGCCGGGCAAAGGCGCGCAGGTGGGCGATGATCGAGGCCATGCGACCGGTCAGTTCGCTGATCAGCTTGAGATTGCCGCGGGCATCGTCGGTGCGCTGGTGGTCGAGCAATATCTCGGCGTTTTCCGCATAACTGCGAATGGCTGCCAGTGGCTGATTGAGTTCATGGCTGATGCTCGCCGACATGGTGCCCAGTGCCGACAGTTTGCCGGCCTGGACCAGATCGTCCTGGGCGCGGACCAGCTCCTGCTGGGCCTGCTCGCGTTCCAGTACTTCCTGTTTCAGGCGCCGGTTCAGGCCTTCGAGATCGCTGGTGCGCTCGGCGACCCGACCTTCCAGTTCGCGGCGGGCCTTGGCTTCGAAAGCAATGCGATCCAGGTAATGGCGGCGGCGCTGCATCATCAGGCCAAGCAACAGCATCACCACCAGCAGCGTTGCACCGCCGATGGCCACCACCGTGCGCACCGGACGGTCGATCAAGGTGCGCGGGGCGAGGATGCTGACATTCCAGCCGGTTTCGGCGATCTGCTGGGTCTGGGTCAGCCAGGCGTTGGGGTTGAGCTCCAGCGGTTTGGGATCGCGGGTTGGATAGGGCTGGATCGCAGTGATGGCTTTGCTTTCGGCCTCGCTCAACGGGCGGGTCGAGCGGAATCGCCACTCCGGTCTCGAGGTGAGAATGACCACCCCGTTGTGGTCGGTCAGCAGCAGTTGTTCCGGGGTTTTGCCCCAGAGGCTTTCGGTGTGGTCGAGGTCGACCTTGACCACCAGCACCCCTACGATTTTTTCGCCATTGCGTACGCCGGCGGCGAAGAAGTAACCGCGCTTGGCGGAGGTGGTACCCAAACCAAAGAAGCGCCCGAGCCGCCCGGCCATGGCTTCGCTGAAATACGGCCGGAAGGAAAAATTGCGCCCGACAAAGCTGTCGTGCTTGTCCCAGTTGGAGGCGGCCAGCGTCTTGCCGGTGGCGTCCATCAGGTACATGACTTCGGCACCGGTCTGGGTGGCGATATTTTTCAGCAGGCGGTTGGCATTGCCCTGGGTGACGCCATCGTCCGGTGCACCGACAACAGCGCGCAGGGCCGGCAGGTCACCGAGGATTTGCGGCAACACTTCATAGCGGTGCAGGGTGCCCAACAGGTTGGCGACATAGAGGTCGAGGGTCTGACGATTCTGGCTGGCCAGTTCGCTGCGGTAATAGCGCTCGGCCAGATGCTCCAGCGGCCACAGCAACGGCGCCAGGCACAGTGCCAACAAGGCCAGGCTGCGCCAACGGGGTCTGGGGGGGAGAGTTGGTTTCATGAGCAGCATGCGCCTATGGGTACAGGCGCATTATGCCTAGGCTTGCCCGCCTTGGGTCAGTTGCATCTTGAAAGGCGAGTTTCAGCCGGTCTTTCAGGCAAAGACGTCGGCGTCCTTGAAAAACACGCCGGCCTGATCTTTAGCCGACAGTTGCGGTGTGCCTTCGAGTTGCCAGTCGATGGCCAGGTCCGGGTCGTCCCAGCGAATGCTGCGTTCGGCCGATGGCGTGTAGTAGTCGGTGGTTTTGTACAGGAACTCGGCAAATTCGCTGAGTACGACAAACCCGTGGGCAAAGCCTTCCGGGACCCAGAGCTGCCGATGATTGGCGGCGGACAGCCGCACGGCGACCCATTTGCCGAAGTGCGGCGAGCTGCGACGGATGTCCACGGCGACGTCCAGCACTTCACCGACGGTGACGCGGACCAGTTTGCCCTGGGTATTTTCCAGCTGGTAATGCAGGCCGCGCAGCACACCCTTCTGCGAACGGGAGTGATTGTCTTGAACGAACTCAGTGTCCACCCCGGTGGCCTCTTTGAAGGCCCTGGCATTGAAACTTTCGTAGAAGAAACCACGCTCGTCACCAAAGACCTTGGGTTCGAGGATCAGAACACCGGGCAGGTCGGTGGTCACTACGTTCATGGTGGGCTCTCCAGTTGCATGCGTTTAATGGCCGCCATTCTTGCGCAAAGTGCCATTCGAGGCGAGTGCCAGAACCAAAACCTGTGGGAGCGGGCTTGCTCGCGAAGAGGGCGTGTCAGTCACATTCAGGCTGCCTGTCACCCCGCCTTCGCGAGCAAGCCCGCTCCCACAAATGCCCTCATAGCAGCTTGCGGGGGGTTGCGTATCGCCCGAAGCAGTGGCGATATAGGCGCCTAATAAAATTTCAGGGGTTGTTGTATGCCGCTCGCCACGTTGATTCATCGCGCCAGTTTGCCCAGCCCGCAGGTGTCTGCGGAGCAAGCGCTAGAGCTCCTGGAAGAACATTACGGGTTCAGCGGCAGACTTCAGGCCCTGGGCAGCCAGCAAGACCTGAACTACCGCGTCGACAGCGAGCGGGGACGTTTCGTCCTGAAAATCTGCCGTGGCGACTACTCGGTCGTTGAGCTTCAGGCACAGCATGCCGGGCTCAAGCACTTGGGCGCGCACCCCGATGTCCATGTGCCGCGCGTTATCGTGGCGAAAAACGGTGCAGACCTGCTGTCTCTGGACGTGGGTGGCCAGGCCGTGCACGTTCGCCTGCTCGACTACATCGAAGGCCAGCCGCTGACGAGCCTCGGTCATTTCAACCCGACGGTGGTGTCCGGTTTCGGTCGCCTGTGCGGTGAAATGGACCTGGCCCTGGCGGATTTCGACCATCCGGGCCTGGTGCGAACCCTGCAATGGGACGCCCGCCATGCTCACGCCCTGATCGCGCACTTGCTGCCGGTGATCAAGGATGAAGCCCAGCGCAAACTGATCGTCGAAGCGTCTGCACAAGCCGAGCGGCATTTGCAGCCGCTGGAAGCCAGGCTGCCGGTGCAGGCCATTCACATGGACATCACCGACGACAACGTGGTGTGGCAGCGCGATGCGCAACGCCATTGGCAACTGCAAGGCGTGATCGATTTCGGTGACCTGGTGCGTACCTGGCGCATTACCGATCTGTCGGTCACCTGCGCCGCGCTGCTGCATCATGGCGAGGGCGATCCGTTCTGCATTTTGCCGGCAATCCAGGCGTACCACGCGGTCAACCCCTTGCAACACGAAGAGCTGCTGGCGCTGTGGCCGCTGATCGTCGCCCGTGCGGCGGTGCTGGTGCTCAGTGGCGAACAGCAGGTCAGCATCGATCCGGGCAATGCCTACAGTCGCGATAACCTGGTCCATGAATGGGAAATCTTCCGGGTGGCCGCGTCGGTGCCGTTGGCATTGATGGAAGCGGCGATCCTCACTGCCGTCGGCCAGAACCTGCCCACCATCGGCAGTGAAGGCTTTGCACCGCTGTTGCCAAGTCTGGTGGGGCGAGAGTTCGCCTTGATCGATCTGGGGGTGCTCAGCCCGCATTTCGAGGCCGGGAACTGGGAGCAGGAGGGTGTCGATCAGCGCCTGCTGGATGAAGCGGCCGTGGCTCATGGTCTGGCGGCCAGTCGCTATGGACAGTACCGCCTGTCCCACACTCGCCCGGACAGCGCCACCGAACCGGACACTTGCCCCTTGCACGTTGAACTGCGTGTACCTCAGGGCTCGACGGTCGAAGCACCGTTTGCCGGTGTGGTGCACCACCCGTCGACGGGCATGCTGCAACTGGACGGCCCGCAATTGAGTGTGCGGCTTTGGGGTGTCACGCCGTCGCTGCACAGCGGCGCGGCACTGGTCAAAGGCCAGGTACTGGGTTCGGTCAGCGGGCCGTTGATCGTGCAGTTGAGCCGTGGCGCGTCGATCGATGCGCCGTTGTTCTGCACGCCATCGCGCGCCGCTGCCTGGCAGGCACTGTGCCCATCACCCGCAGCACTGCTGGGGCTGGCCTGTGATGCCGAAGCAGAACTCGACGGCGCGACCTTGCTGGCCCGGCGTGACGCCAGTTTCGCCCGTACGCAAAAACATTATTACGTCGACCCGCCGCGCATCGAGCGTGGCTGGCGCAACCATTTGATCGACATGCAGGGGCGCTCCTACCTCGACATGCTCAACAACGTCGCGGTATTGGGCCACGGTCATCCGCGCATGGCGGCGGTCGCCAGCCGCCAGTGGTCGTTGCTCAACACCAACTCGCGTTTCAACTACGCGGCCGTGGCCGAGTTCTCCGAACGCTTGCTGAAACTGTCCCCTGACGGCATGGACCGCGTGTTTCTGGTCAACAGCGGCAGCGAGGCCAACGACCTGGCGATTCGTTTGGCGTGGGCCTACAGCGGCGGCCGCGACATGCTCAGCGTGCTGGAGGCCTATCACGGCTGGACGGTGGGCGCGGACTCGGTGTCGACCTCGATCGCCGACAACCCCAAGGCCTTGAGCAGCCGCCCGGACTGGGTACACCCGGTGACCGCGCCAAACACCTATCGCGGTGAATTCCGTGGCCCCGACAGTGCGCCTGATTATGTGCGCAGCGTCGAGCACAACCTGGCGAAAATCGCCGAACAGAAACGCCAATTGGCCGGCTTCATCTGCGAACCGGTGTACGGCAATGCCGGTGGTATCTCGCTGCCACCAGGCTATTTGAAGCAAGTCTATGGCATGGTCCGGGCCCAGGGCGGCGTGTGCATCGCCGACGAAGTGCAGGTCGGCTACGGACGCATGGGCGATTTCTTCTGGGGCTTCGAAGAGCAAGGTGTGGTGCCGGACATCATCACCATGGCCAAAGGCATGGGCAACGGTCAGCCATTGGGCGCGGTCATCACCCGCCGGGAAATCGCCGAGGCGCTGGAGGCCGAGGGTTATTTCTTCTCCTCCGCCGGTGGCAGCCCGGTCAGTTGTCAGGTCGGCATGGCCGTGCTGGACGTGATGGAAGAGGAAAAGCTCTGGGAGAACGCTCAGGTCGTTGGCGGTCACTTCAAGCAGCGCCTCGAAGCGTTGATCGATATTCATCCGTTAGTGGGCGCGGTGCACGGTTCCGGTTTCTACCTGGGCGTCGAGTTGATCCGCAACCGCGAAACCCTGGAGCCGGCCACCGAGGAAACCACCGCGCTGTGTGATCGTTTGCGTGAGCTGGGGATCTTCATGCAACCGACCGGCGATTACCTGAACATCCTCAAGATCAAGCCGCCGATGGTCACTTCGCGCCAGAGCGTGGATTTCTTCGTGGACATGCTGTCGAAGGTGCTGGCGGAAGGGTTGTAGACACATTCCCCCTGTAAATGCGGGCCAATGTGGGAGCGGGCTTGCTCGCGAAAGCGGCATTCCAGGCTCAATATTTGCGTCGGATGTACCGGCCTCTTCGCGAGCAAGCCCGCTCCCACAGGAAGGGTGGTGTTAATTCGATTGATATCGGCTTTCTGTCGGTTATTTTTGTAGCTACGGATTGACGGTGCTTTAAAAGCCGATATTTATCGGATATAAAGTGGCCAGTCCACGGCGTGTACCCATGCGCTTTCTTTTCTGTCAGGCATCAACGCCACTCCGGAGTCCTGAGTCATGACCACGTTGAACAGCACCCCTCGCGCCGACGGCTTCTACATGCCAGCCGAATGGGCCCCCCAAACCCAGACCTGGATGATCTGGCCTGAGCGCCCGGACAACTGGCGCCTGGGTGGCAAACCGGCACAGGCCGCCCACGTGGCCGTGGCCAAGGCCATCGCCCGTTTCGAGCCGGTCACCGTGGCGGTTTCCGCCGGCCAGTACGAAAACGCCCGTGCCCGTCTGGACGTGCCGAATATTCGCGTAGTGGAAATGTCCAGTGACGACGCCTGGGTTCGCGACTCCGGCCCGACTTTCGTCATCAATAACAGTGGCGAAGTCCGTGGCGTGAACTGGGACTTCAATGCCTGGGGCGGTTTTGACGGCGGCCTGTATTCGCCGTGGAACCGTGACTCGCAGGTCGGCGGCAAGATCCTCGAGATCGAACGCAGCCCGCGTTACCGCACCGAAGGCTTCGTACTTGAAGGCGGTTCGATTCACGTCGACGGTGAAGGCACGCTGATCACCACTGAAGAGTGCTTGCTCAACCGCAATCGCAACCCGCACATGAACCGCGAAGAAATCGAAGCGGTCCTGAGTGCGAACCTGGCTGTGGATAAAATCATCTGGCTGCCGGATGGCTTGTTCAACGACGAAACCGACGGCCATGTGGATAACTTCTGCTGCTACGTGCGTCCGGGTGAAGTGCTGCTAGCCTGGACCGATGATCCGCAGGACCCGAACTACCCGCGCTGCCAGGCGGCGATGAACGTGCTGCAAGGCAGCACCGACGCGAAGGGTCGCCCGTTCACGGTGCACAAAATGCCGATCCCGGGCCCGCTGTTTGCGACCGAGGAAGAATGTGCCGGCGTCGATCCGGTAGACGGTACTCAGGAACGTAACCCGACTGTTCGTCTGGCCGGTTCCTACGTGAACTTCCTGATCGTCAACGGCGGCATCATCGCGCCATGCTTTGACGACCCGCAGGATGGCCCGGCAAAGGAAATCCTGCAGAACCTGTTCCCACAGCATGAAGTGGTGATGGTGCCTGGTCGCGAACTGTTACTGGGGGGCGGCAATATTCACTGCCTTACCCAGCAGCAACCCGCGCCGCACAAGGAGTGAGTGAGGTTGTAACATCTTGAGTTGATTGCGAAATTTCTCAAACTGTAAATCAGCCTCCCGCCATGCGCAGAGCCCGCAGCCCTTCAGGGTTGCGGGCTTTTTTGTATCCGCGAGGCCACACTTCAGACACCTTGGCACAGCTCTTGTATCTCTGCTGGTGTAATTCGGGGAGGGGGAGGACTTCGATGTTCTGTCATAAACCTTGGATAAGTTAGCCGCTCACAAACCGGGAGAGAGCGCTGAAATGAACGCCGAAGTGAACGTAGTGAGCGACAAGGCGTTGCATCCCCTGGCCGTAAACAGCGAATCGCTCCAGATTCTGGCGCACTGGTTCAAGTCCAATGGAATGCGTCAGATCAGTGAAACTGATCCGCGCCGGACGATGATCGAGCGTTACCCTGCTGGTTTATTCAGCGAGGCGGAACTGGATGCGTTGTGGGATGTAATGGAAGGATAAGAAGAACAACAACGGATTGATCAAGAAAAAGCGCTGCCGGGATGGCAGCGCTTTTTTTTTTCAACTCACTGAACACTGTGGGAGCGGGCTTGCTCGCGAAAGCGGTGTGTCAGCAACGTTGCCATCGGCTGACACGACGCCTTCGCGGGCAAGCCCGCTCCCACAGGTTTTGTGGTGTCTAGAAGCTGTAGGTGCCCGTCACCACCAGGCTACGCGGTGCCCCCGGCTGGATCTGGAATGCACTGGTCGCCGACGAGTAGTACGTCTTGTCGCTGATGTTGTTCAACGCCGCGCGCAAATCCCAATCTTTCTGACGGAAGCCCGCCAAGGCGTCCCAGCGGCCATAACCCGGCAACACGACGGTGTTGAGGTTGTCGGCATAGCGGTCACCAACCAGGGTCAAACCGGTTTCGGCATACCAGCCCATTTCCGGTTTCCAGGTCAGGAACAGGCTGCCGTTGTGCTTGGCCACGTTGTTGATGCGCTTGCCTTCCAGGCCGTTGTTGTCCTTTTCGATGGTTGCGTCCTGCAGACCCACGCCACCGCGAACGTACCAGTTGCCGGTAATTCTGCCGGCAGCGGTCAGCTCGATACCACGTGAACGTTGCAGCCCTGAGAGCAGGGTAATGGTCGGGTTGTTCGGATCGCTGGTGCGGCGGTTGTAGAGCTCCAGCTCGTAGATGGCCAGCGTGGTGCTCAGGCGATCATCGAGCCAGTCACTCTTGACCCCGATTTCCTTCTGCCTGGTCAGCTCGGGGCTCAGGTCATTGCTGTTACCGGCCGCACCCGGGGTGATGCCGATCAAGCCACCACCGACCGGCGAGAACGTCTTGCTCCAGGACGCGTAGAAGGAGTGATTTTGCAGCGGCGTCCAGACCACGCCAACGCGAGGGCTGGTGCTATGGCTGTCAAGGTATTCGGAAATGTTGCGCACCTTGTTGGTCGACTCGATATCGAACGTGTCGTAACGCAGGCCGGCGAGCAACTGCCATTGATCGTTCAGGCGCAGTTGATCCTGCACATACACCGCGCGGCTCTCGACCTCGGTATGGGTGTTGCTCGACACCACCATGCGCCCGGTATGACGCAAATTGCGGTCGGGGGCGTACAGGTCCAGCGCCGGCACCGGGGAGCTGCCCGGCCCTGAAGTGGCCGCGGTGTACAGCAGCGGGTCGCGGCGCTGGCTGCCGATCTCGATACCGGTGAGCAGGCGGTGCTCCAGGCCGAACGTATCGAAGCCACCTTCCAGCTCGACGTTGTTGTAGAGGTTGCGGGTGCTCAGGTCCTGCTGCCAGTGCTGGCGCGTGACCTTGTTGGTGGCCGGGACATAGCCGCTCAAGTAAGTATTGTCGAAATCGCTGTCGAGCTTGAACACGCCCAGGGTCTGGCGCAGTTGCCAGTTGTCGCTCAGTTCATAGGTGAGTTTCGAGCGCAGGGATTGCGCCTTGTCGTCGATGAAATCGTTTTCACTGCCGTAGGTGGTATCGCGTCCTACGTCGGCCGGGCGCCCATTTACGCCGGGGACGCCACGATCCGGCGTGCGGTTGTAGCGACTGTATTCGTACTGCACCAACCAATTCAGGTCGGGTGTCAGCTGCCAGCTCATCGAGGGTGCGAATAGCTGGCGATTGCCACTCACGCCATCGCGAAAGCTGTTCTCGTCCATGTTGCCCATGTTCAGGCGCAGGCTGATGTTTTCGGAAGGATCGGTGCTGAGGTCGGCATACAGGCTGCGCAAGTCCTCGCTACCGCCCTGGGCTTCAAGGGTCGAGCGGCGACCGAACTCGGGCAGTTTGCTCACCCGGTTGACGATCCCGCCCTGGCTGCCACGGCCATACAACACGGCGGCAGGGCCTTTTAACACGTCGATGCGTTCGATGTTGTGCAAGTCGCGCACGTACTGGCTGTCGTCGCGGATGCCATCGAGATAGAAATCGTTGCTGGCGTCGAAACCGCGGATGCGCAGGCTGTCGAAGCGTGTGTCGGCACCGCTGCTGACGTTGGGGATGCCACTGAGCGCCGTGCCCAGATCGTTGGTGCCGTAATCCATCACGTTCGAGGTTTTGATCGAGTCGATGGCTTGTGGCACGTAGCGCACCGGCGTGGCGGTCCGGGTCGCCGTGTTGGTTTGTGTCACGCGCGGGTCGTCGGCTTCAGCTTCGGCGCTGATCGATGTGGCAGGCAAGGTGGTCGGTGCAGCGAAGGAAAAACCGGCAGACAACAAGGCAGAGAGCCCAAGGCTGTAGGGCGCAAGGCGAAAAGGGGCAGGCATTGAAGAGCGCATCCGTGGGATTTTTAGGTTGAAGCATGTGGAGGGCGCGAATAGTAATGCTTGTCATTTACTGTTGTTAGTGGTTATTGAGAGCTTTTCTCATTTGATTGTTTCGAATTATTTCTGAGTTGATACAACGGGTTTACGCAGTCATTCGACCGATTCAAGCAACAGACTGAAAGCTGATCCGGCGTTTTTCCGGGGTTGCTACGGCACTAATCTGCCGACATCGAATTTTCCTGAATTTCTGTCGGAGCTTTCCCATGATCCTGCACTACATCTATGACCCGTTGTGCGGTTGGTGCTACGGCGCCAAACCGCTGGTGCAAGCCGCCCAGGCTGTGCTGCCCGTGCTTGCCCACGGTGGCGGCATGATGACGGGGGCCAATCGGCAAAGGGTTTCGCCACAACTGCGCAGTTACGTCATGCCCCATGACCGGCGCATTGCCGAATACAGCGGGCAGCCGTTCGGTGAAGCCTATTTCGAAGGTTTGCTGCGAGATCACAGTGCCGTGTTCGACTCAGCTCCACCCATCGCTGCGGTGCTGGCTGCCGAGCAAATGGCTGGTCGCGGGCTGGAGTTGCTGGGGCGTTTGCAAAGCGCTCACTACGTGCAAGGGCGCCGCATCGCCGACGAGTCGGTACTGCTTGAACTGGCCAACGGTATGGGGCTGGAGCCTCAAGCCTTCGAAAGAGCCTTCGGGGCAGCCGACACCGAGGGCCATATCAATGACAGCCGGGCTTTGCTGGCCAAGGTGGGCGGGCAGGGTTTTCCGACCCTGGTACTTGAACACAATGGCCAATTCACCCTGATCGATATCGGGCCATGGCTGGGCAAACCCCAGGCATTTGCGCAATGGCTGAGTCAGTCGCTGCCGGAGCAGCACTCATCCAATACCGTAGCAGCCTGTGCTCTCGAAGGCTGCGCGGATTGAATATTTCTGCCGCGTAAAGCAGTTTCTTAGACGTTTTTCGCCTATTTCTAGAAGATTCATGAAATTGACACCTCGTTAAGGGCGCAGCTACGATTCGGCCCAACGCCTGTGGCCGACCGCCACGACTCAAAAACAATAAAAGGCCCGCCGCGAGAAATCGTGGGCGGGCCTTTTTGTTTTCGCCTTGAAATAAGAGCGCAATAGCGCCGTTTCGGCCATTCGACACAGCGCGTATCAACCGTATCAAGGAAAAAAACAAAATGTTGAACAAGAGAATCAGCCTGATTGCTCTGGGGATGTTGAGCGCTACACAGGCCATGGCGAACGACCAGGCCGAATCAAAGGGTTTCGTTGAAGACAGCAGCCTCAAAGTGCTGCTGCGCAACGCCTACATCAACCGTGACTACAAAGACGGCAACCCGGATAAGTCCGAGTGGGGCCAGGCGGCCATCGGCACGTTCTCGTCCGGCTTCACCCAAGGCACCGTGGGTGTGGGTGTGGACGCTTTTGGCCTGTACGCATTGAACCTGGAGCGCAGCGAAGACCGTAGCGGCGCGCAAGGCATCGATTTCTTCAAAAAGGGCGACAGCGGCCAGCCGGCGGACGACCTGTCCAAGGGCGGCGCAGCGATCAAGTTCCGCCTGTCCAGCACCACCCTGACCTACGGCGACCAGATGCCGGCCCTGCCGGTGCTGAGCTACGACAACTCGCGCCTGCTGCCGGAAAGCTATACCGGCACCCTGATCACCTCCAGGGAGATCAAAGGCCTGCAACTGGACGCCGGGCGCTTCACCGCCGAATCGCGTAAAAGCGCTGAAGGCCGTGACAGTGGTGGCTTGAAGTCGATCAACGTATTGGGCGGTAGCTACCAGTTCACCGAACAATTCAAGGCCGCGCTGTACGCTTCCGACGTCGAAGACGTGCTGAAGAAGCAATACGTGAACGCCAACTACGTGTTCCCGATCGACAAGGATCAGTCCCTGACCCTGGACTTCAACGGCTATCGCACCAAGCTGGACGACTCCTACGTCCGCGAAAACGCTATCACCGGCGACGACAACAAGATCTGGAGCCTGGCGGCCACCTTCATCACCGGCCCGCACTCGTTCACCCTCGCGCACCAGCGCAGCACTGGCGACAGCAACCTGGGCTACGCCTACGGCGGCTACCAGAAAGACCAGGGTCGCATCGGCGACGGTGGCAACACCATCTACCTGGCGAACTCCTACTGGTCCGACTTCAACGCCGAAGACGAACGCAGCTGGCAACTGGGCTACGGCCTGGACTTCAGCACCTTCGGTGTACCGGGCCTGAGCTACAACTTCGCCTACGTACGCGGTGACAACATCACCACGTCCACCAGCGAAGGCGGCACCGAGCGCGAGATCTTCAACCAGATCAAATACGTCGTCCAAAGCGGCCCGGCCAAAGACCTCAGCGTGAAACTGCGCAGCTCGGTCCTGCGCGTGTCGCAGAAGTCGAGCGAGTACAACGTCAGCGGCAATGAAGTGCGTGTGTTTGTGGATTACCCGATCAACATCTTCTGATGATGGGTTGTGGTCTCGAGGCCTGATCAGAGGCTGAGAAAGAAAAAGCCCCGACTGGTTCGGGGCTTTTTTTTAATAAAAACGCTGAAATGAAAGACTAATTGCCCTTAACTATCCTGACACCTAGAATTCATGCTATACGCCATTGACGCATAGCAGGGACTGCATGGTCTTCATCGAGACGCCGATTTTTACCGCTGACCTTCCAGGTCATCTGGGCGATCACGAATATGGAGAATTTCAGCAGTATCTCGCCGAGCATCCCGAGGCAGGCGCTTTGATCGAGGGCACTGGCGGGCTTAGAAAAATTCGCTGGGCCGCGCATGGCAGGGGCAAGAGCGGTGGCGTAAGGGTGATCTACTATCACGTAACCTCTGCTTTTCAGATACGTTTGCTACTGATTTACCGGAAAGGGATTCAAGACACCCTTTCGGATAGAGAAAAAGCAGTTCTTTGTGCCATCAATAAAGGATGGAAATAATGGAAAAAAATCTCTTCGATCGTCTTGTTGAAAGCATGACGCAGATGGATGAGATCGACCGAGGTGAGCGAGAGCCATCACGCGAATTCCATGTCGATGCTGCACAGGTTAAAAAAATTCGCCTCGCCACGGGACTTTCCCAGGCAGCGTTTGCCAAGAGAATTGATGTTCCTGTGGGAACGTTACGCAATTGGGAGCAAGGACGTCGTGATCCTGAGGGGCCTGCCCGTGCGTTGTTGCGAGCGATTCATAATGACCCGGAGCATGTACTTGCAGCGTTGGGTTACTGATCAGTCAATCTCAGTTTAATGATTGCGGCGTTTCCAGCCCCCGTCACAAAAAACGCAGCCTCCCAAGGCTGCGTTTTTTGTTGGACGCGGGTCGCATTGACCCGGATGAGTCTTGCAGTCTTGTATTTTCGGTATGCCAAACTCATTACACCACGTAACGAATGAAGTTCCCGCCCCCACCTTTATCCCCTTCCGCCAACCCCATACATTCATCTCCAACGCCTCTCCCATCATCCCGACGGGAAGGTCACTGGAGTTGCCCTCATGCCTTTCGTAACTGTACGCATCACTCGCGATGGCGTTACCACTGAGCAGAAAGCTCAGGTGATCGCCGAAATCACTGAAACACTGGAACGCGTCCTCAACAAGCGCCCTGACCTGACCCACATCGTGATCGAGGAAGTCGACACCGATAACTGGGGTTACGCCGGCATCACCACCACCCAGTACCGCAAGCAACTGGCTGAGGCGGAGGGGCAGTCATGACGTCCTCCGTCACCATCGATTTCATCTCCGATGTGGTGTGCCCTTGGTGCGCGCTGGGGGCGACGGCGCTGGAGCAGGCGATCGAGAACGTGGCCGGGGAAGTCTCGGTCGAGCTGACCTACAAGCCGTTCGAATTGAACCCGAACATGCCGGCTGAAGGTGAGCCAGCGGTCGAGCACCTGATGCGCAAGTACGGGAGAACCGCCGACGACGTCGCTGCCGGCAAGGCCATGCAGATCGCTCGCGGCGAGGCCATCGGCTTCAAATTCGATCTGGAGAAGCGCACGCACTTCTACAACACCTTTGATGCACACCGTTTGTTGCTGTGGGCGTTGCAGGAAGGGCGGCAAGTCGAGCTGAAGAAGGAGCTGCTGCAGGGCTATTTCAGTGAAGGCCAGAACCCGAGCGATCACCAGGCGCTGGTGAGTCTGGCGACTGAAGCGGGGCTGGACAGGGCCACTGCACAAGAGGTGCTGGCGTCCGGTGCGTTCGCCGCTGAGGTGCGGGAGCTTGAAGCGTACTACCAGCAGCGCGGCATCAACTCGGTCCCGGCCATGGTGCTGAACGGTCGCCACCTGGTGTCCGGCTCGCAATCGGTCGAGTACTACGAACAGATGTTGAGAGAAATGGCCAAGGCACCGGCCGACGCCTGATCACAGATTTTTACCCCCACTTTTAATTGTCAGAGGTCTTCATCATGAGCATTTCGAAAAAAGTCATCGTAATCACCGGCGCATCCCAAGGTCTCGGCGACGGTATGGTCAAAGCCTTTCGTGAACTCGGTTACCGGATCGTCGCCACTTCGCGCTCGATCAAGCCATCCACCGACCCGGACATTCTCACCGTGGCCGGTGACATCGGCGAGCCGGAAACCGCCCGCCGCGTCATCCGCGAAGCGATGTCCCGTTTCGGTCGCATCGATACCCTGGTCAACAACGCCGGGATCTTCATCGCCAAGCCGTTCACCGCGTACACCGCAGAAGATTACGCCAATGTGCTGTCGGTGAACGTCAATGGCTTCTTCTACATCACCCAACTCGCCATCGCCGAGATGGAAAAGCAAGGCAGCGGCCACGTCGTCAACATCACCACCAGCCTGGTGGACCACGCCATCGACGGTGTGCCATCGGTCTTGGCTTCGCTGACCAAGGGCGGCCTCAACGCGGCCACCAAATCCCTGGCCATCGAATACGCCAAGCGCGGAATCCGGGTGAACGCGGTCAGCCCGGGCATCATCAAGACGCCGATGCATGGCGCAGAAACCCATGAAGCACTGGGCAATCTGCACCCGGTCGGGCACATGGGCGAGGTCGATGATATTGCGCAGGCGGTTGTGTATCTGGACGGCGCCAAGTTTGTAACTGGCGAAATCCTGCATGTGGATGGTGGTCAGAGCGCGGGTCACTGAAAGCGATTTTTCAAAGTCCGGAAACAACAAAGCCCCTGCATTTCTGCAGGGGCTTTGTTTTGTATGGTGCGGCACCAGGAATCGAACCCGGGAACTACTGATTACAAGCGGCTTGCTTCGGCGTTTTTTCATGATTCACCAGGTAACAAAAATCCGACAAGTCCTTTGAGTTCAAGGGATTTACCTTGTTTCGTTGTTTCGCTTCGTTACTCGTTGTAGCCTTCAGTGATCCGAGAAGCTGTGACCAAAGCTGTGACCGAGACCGAGGGGTGACCAATGGCGAACAACGCATCGAAGACAGTGAATGACCAGAAAGTGCGAGGCATGACTCCCGGCTGCTCACCTCTGGTCGAAAGCCTGCCAGGACGTGGCACCGGGTCACTTGTGTTCAAGCGTGCGAACGAGGGCTCACCCGTTTGCTACTACCGCTATCACTTGGCCGGCAAGCAAGTGCTGATCAAACTAGGAGTATATCGACGCACAACTCGGGAAGTCGGCTTTTCCCTGCCGGAACTGCGCGACCAAGCCGCCGCAATGGCGCAGATAGCTAAAGCGCACGGCGACGTTAAGGCGTACCTGGCAAAGCTCGAAGCGGCGCGCATCGAAAATGAGCGCGCTGTCGAGGCAGCATTACTGAAAGCGGAGGAGGAAGCCCGAGAGCGTCAGCGCCTGGCTGAGATCGAAGCGTCACGCGGCACCTTCGGAGAGCTTTTTCTCGACTACATCGAGTCGCGCCGGGAGAAGGCCACTGCTGGCGTCGTCAAGGAGCTGGAGCGGCTGTATCAGACCAATATGCTGAGCCCTCACCCCAGCATCATGGCGATGAAGGCGCGTGAAATTCGCTCCGACCACATCCTCGATATTCTCAATCCGATCTGGGATCGCGGCGCAAAGGTACAAGCTGATCGTATGCGTTCATTTCTGGTCGCGGCCTTCAATCATGGGTTGCGCGCGGAGAATGCTGTCGGACGAGCGAATGCCAAGAGCTATAGCTTGGAGAGCAATCCAGCCATTGTGGTCGCTGTCGAGAAGGTCTCGGCGCCTGTTGAACGCGCTCTATCTGATATCGAGCTGCGCCGATTTTGGGAAACCATCGAAAGTACCGAGGGTGTTGGTCCAGCAATGGCTCTGCTGTTCAAATTTGTAATCGCCACTGGTGGGCAACGTATCAAGAACATCATCGAAACCACCTGGGATGATTACGATGTAGAGGCCGGCACGGTGCGACTGATCCACCGTAAAGGGCGAGGGGGGCAGACAATGAGCAGGCCTCACTTGGTACCGCTGACCGGGCGAGCCATCGAGATTCTGGAGCGAGTGCGGCAGATCAACGGCTGTTACTCTTGGCCGTGGACAACTCATGGCAAGCAACCATTTGTTATCAGCAGTCCGACCCATGCTGTGGCTGATTGGCTCAGTTCAGAGCGCGCAGCTATCGATAGTCATTCTTTCCCGCGCTTCTCGCCGCGCGATCTCCGTCGTACTTGTACTCAGTTGATGCAAAAGCATGGCATTGATGATCGGCTGTCCGATCTAGTGCAGGCACATGGACAGACTGGGGTCGTCGCTACTCACTACCGCAATAATCCAGAAGCGGCATTGCCGGAGAAACGTCGAGCCATTGAGCAATTTGATCAAGCGCTAGCGAAGGTGCTTGGAGAAAAAGGTAATAGCGACATTAACGTCGTGTCGCTTCACCATCGGAAGCTGGGCGGTTAGTGACTTATTGACTGCTGTTGAAACGTAACAACCGGCAGTTTAATGAAAACACTATAAGATGAACTAACTGGCTGAGCATCCTGGTGACGGGTGGCTCTGCAACTAGCGTCGCTTTTATGCTCGCACCACTTTAAAGATGGGAAAAGCCTGGGTATTTGCCGTACCCAGACAGATCTTTGGAGGAGGACATTTGCCGTGTCCTTCGCTTACCAGCTAAGCCAGTACCGCTCCGAGGGGGTGAAGATTTTTGATGCTCTTCAACAGTTGGGCGCATTCGCGCCTGACGATGTGAACTGTATTATCAGAGTTTGATTTGTGCAACAACAATCAAAATTTTACTCAGGTGCAGTTATCTAAATGTCCCTGCTGTTCGCTCTGGTGGTTTCTAGCTCACGCCCTTCGGTTCTTTTATTCATTGTGAAGGGCCTGATATGACTCGAACTATCGATCGTGCTACCTGTGAACTCAACCTGCCGAAGCCCGGCACCCTTGCTACCACTGAGCAGCTCTGTAACCGTTACCAAATCAGCCGCACTACCTGGTGGCGTTGGTCGCAGACTACTGGTTTTCCGCGCGCTATTCGTTTTGGTCGCTCCGTTCGTTGGCCTATCGAAGCGGTCAACGCCTTCCTGACTCAGCAGGAGGTGTAATAAATGGTACTCAAACAACCCTGCAAACTGACGGGGCGGGAATCGCTTTACCTCAAGAAAGCCGCTGCTGAGCCATGCCACAGAGAGATTTTTATTGGCCTGCTGCTGTTGCTGATCGTCTTGTTCTGGCTGACCTCCCCAGTCCAATCCATCGCAACGCTCACCGATAGCGCCCTCGACGACCGACGCGCCGCCATCAAGCCAGGGACTTAACCCAGCATGAGTAACCAAACCTGCAATACCGCGGGTACGCCGAAGGCTTGTCCGAAGAAAGTCACCAAGCTGTTTTATGTGACCCATCCGAAAACGCCAAAACCGCTGATGGGGCCGTTCCTGACCGAAGCCGACGCCGAGTGTGGGCGCATCGTCATGCGTAATGCCGATGCCGTAGTTACGTCCGCTCTGGTCGATCACCTGGACGACTTCACCCGCTCGCACGCCGTGAATAACGGGCAGGTCTGTCGGGCCTTTGCTGGCGCTGATCACCAAGGAAGCGCCCGCCATGACTGATGCCACGATCCTTTTCCATGAGGTGCTCCAGTCGGTCTATGGCTCGCTCGACTGGTTGCCAGTGCCGGATGGTGCTATTCACCGTTTCTGTGTGCCCGACGACAAGTCCGGCTCGCTCAATGGCTGGTACGTGCTGTACCTGGACGGTATTCCCTCGGGTGCGTTCGGCAGCTGGAAGGCTGGCGGCACTCAAACCTGGAGCAGTCGTGAACCTGCCGATTATCGCGAGGCCGATCAGGTGCGCCAACGCATCGAGCAGGCCCGCCAGCAGCGCGAAGCCGAGCAACAGCGGCGTCAGCAGAAGACCGCCAGGTTGGCCAACCACTGGTGGAGGGATGCGCGCCGCGCCGATCCGGATCACCCGTACTTGTTGGCCAAGGGGGTAGGCCCTCACGGCCTGCGCCAGCGTGGTGACGAACTGCTGGTGCCACTGAACGCCGATGGCCAGTTGGTCAACCTGCAACGCATTGCCCTGGACGGCAGCAAGCGCTTTCTGTTCGGCGGGCGCATCAAGGGCTGCTATTCGCTATTGGGTCAGGTCACCGCCGACCGTCCGCTGTGTATCTGCGAAGGCTGGGCCACGGGTGCCACGCTTCATCAGGAGGGCGGCTACACCGTTGCCGCCGCCATGAACGCGGGCAACCTCAAGCCGAGCGCGTTGGCGCTGCGTGCCCGCTATCCGGGTCTGGAACTCATCCTCGCTGGCGACGACGACAGGCATACCGAGGGCAATCCGGGGCGCACTGCTGCCAATGCGGCGGCAGTCGCTGCCGGTGGTCAAGTGGCTTTCCCCGATTGGCCCGCCGACGCGCCCACCGCGCTCTCCGACTTCAACGACCTCGCCAACTGGAAACGCTCCCATGAATAACCCTGACGCCAACGTCATCAAACTGCGCCCAGACGTTGCGACCATTAAGCCGGATCGCCCGTGCTGGGCCGTGTATGAACACTGGGTAACGAACGAGAAGGGCGAAAAGCTGCGTCCGGGCGTGTACCGGCATGGCTTCAAGCGCAGCGTCCTCGATCAAGAAACCGACGAGGACAGCAACACCGCCCGCCCCACCGTTGACGAGTGGATCGCCACCCCGGTGACGGTGATTGCCCGCACCACCAACAGCGACGACGACAGCGAAGGCCGCTTACTGCGCCTGGTGACCGAGCGCGGGGTCAGGGAATGGATTATCCCCATGGAAGTCTTCGGCGGCAGTGGCGAGGATGCAAGACGGCAGCTGTTCAGCATGGGCGGCATCATCGCGCTCAAGAAACGTGGCGCGTTCATGGAGTACTTGTTGGCGCAGTGCCCCACCGAGGTGTTCGCCACCACTTGCCGACCGGGCTGGCATGAGTCGGGCGCCTTTGTACTGCCTGGGCGCACCCTTGGCAGCGACAAGGTGCGCTATCAGTCCAGCGGCAAGGGGCAGAGCCTGTTCAGTCTGCGCGGCGACCTGGAGGCCTGGAAAACCGAAGTCGCGACCAAGTGTGAAGGCAACCCGGTGCTGACCCTCGCTATCGGTTGCGCATTAGCTGGCCCGCTGCTGAGCCTGGTGGGCGTATTGGGTGGCGGTGTCCATCTGGTGGGTGACAGCTCCAGCGGCAAGTCACTGGCACAACTGATCGGCTCCTCCGTGTGGGGCGACCCTAGCATCTTTGCCGCGTCCTGGGACATGACCAAGGGTGGTTTGGAGATTGAAGCCTCGGGCCGCAATGACACTCTGCTGCCCTTGGACGAGATCAAGCGCGCCGACCCCAAGCGCGTACAGGAAATGGCCTACTCGCTCGCCAACGGCCAGGGCAAGGGCACCATGACCCGCGAGCGTGAAGGTCGGCCCAAGCTAAGCTGGCGCCTGCTGACGCTCTCCAGCGGCGAGCGGTCGTTGTCCGAACACGCGGCCATCGGCGGCAATGCGGCCCACGCTGGCGCTGAGCTGCGCATGGTGGATGTGAACGCCGGTACTCGCACCCACCGGGCCTTCGATGAGTTGCACGGTCTTGACGGCGCCAACTTCCACCGTGAACTGACGGTTGCTGTCGGTGCCCACCATGGGCATATCGGGCCAGCATTCGTGGAAAAGCTGCTCGCCAGTGATGACCGTCCCGGCCTGCTGAAAGATTTCGCCGGCATCCGCTCCAGATTCACCGAGGACAACGCCCAAGCCGGACGGGTAGCGGATCGCTTCGCCGTCATAGCGCTGGCGGGGGAAATGGCTATCGCCTATGGCCTGCTGCCTTGGACGCCGGGGAGCGCCCTGGCCGACTGCCAGTTGCTCTATGGCGAGTGGCTGGGCCGTGTTGGCAGCGGCAATGCCGAAGACCGCCAAATCCTCGCAGGCATCGCCGACTTCATCGACAAACACGGTAGCAGCCGTTTTTCCGATGTGAACGCATCAGATGATGACACCAAGGTGTTCAACCGGGCCGGGTATTGGGAGCTGATTGGCACCAGGCGGTTGTACCTGTTCAACAAGTCGGCTCTGATCGAGGCTGCGCATGGGTACGGCCTTAGTCGCATTATTAAGGCGCTGGAGGGGGCTGGCGCCATTGCTAAGCGCGACTCTGACCGCAAACGCCACACCAAAAAATACCGCGTACCGGGTGGCGGGTCGCCTGGCTTGTATGTGATCAACCCAGAAACCATCGACGGCGAAGGGGGCAGCGTATGACCGCGACCACCGACAATCACGAATGCCCATATTCATAGGAACCTGAATTCGGTGGGAACATTGGGAGCGGTGGGAACGCCAAGCAAAGCCGCGGCTTGCAGCCGTTCCCACCCTATAAAAAAAGTGGGAACAATTGGGAACACACACCAAAGTTTCAATATAAGACCGCGGCAATTATGTGCCTTTTGGTTTTCACTGTTCCCACAAAAAAAAGAGTGGGAACAGATCGGGAGCGCTCAACCTCCCGGAAACATTGGCTTTTCCAATCGTTCCCACTGTTCCCACCGTTTTTGAAATCACAGCAACATGTGTTCTTGAACAATCCGGGCAAGGTGGTCGAATGAGTCTCCTTTCCGGCCTGCTCGATAACATGCCGCCGACCATTGCGCCGGAGCGCCTGGCACGCCCAGCTCAACCGGCGCCAGTCCTGGTGCTTGTTCGCAGGGTTGAGCACGCACCGGTCACCTCACCCTACATGAACGCCGCCAATGCCACGTCTGAATGGCGTTTTGCCCGCGACCAATACCTCAATCACGTCATGACGTGTCGCGCCTGCTGCGCGCCTAAAGCTCGTTACTGCCTGGCTGGCGCCGACCTGCGCGCTACCTACGACCGCACCCCTATGGAGTCGTCATGATCAAAACAGTCCTTGAACCGCGATCTTGATGACTGAATATTGCCGATAAGCCCGGCATCAGCTCGAGCGTATCCGTGACAGGTGACAAGGTGACGCTGCGAGTATAAAAAAAGGGGTGTCACCTGAGGGGCGGGGGGACATGCGCCATGTCGAGTTCGTCGTGCTGGCGGCTATGGATGGTCAGCGTGACATCTGGTGACCCTCGTCAGACGGGCTTGGTCGGGTCGCCGCTGGGTATCAGATACACTGCCGGAGAGTGTTCTGAAAGCCAAGTCAAAGCGGTAGTTGGGCTGAGTCGCAGAAGACTCAGGCCCGCGACTACCTACAATCACCGGCAACACGGCCCCTGTCGGTTGATGCGCTTCGGTGCTCAGACTGTTCAGGGGTTTTTTGTTGCCTGCGATTTGCCAGTCTCTGGCCCTCCAGCCATCATCAACGCCCATCCGTTCCAGCCTAGAGCCAGGTGCTGCAGTCAGCTTTTGTCGTACTGCGGAAAACGCTCTTTCAATCGTTCAATCGTCCAACGCCACTTCGGCGTGGTCGGGCGGCAGACGGTGTTCTGGTTACCGAACATACCGACCTCCTTGACGGCCTGCTCGACTGGGACTGTTTGTAGCCATTCAACCGGCACGAAGTACTCGGATTTGTCAGGGTCACTGATGTGCTCGGCATGGTAGTTGCCGTGTATGTCAGCTTGCATGACCGGCACATCGATACCGTTTTGTTTCACGGTGAAGTCCGCCGCGGCGGTGGCCAAACCGGTGACTCGGCCGACACCCACGTAGCCTTGCTGCGGGATGTTCACCCATACCCGGTCGCCTGGCGCGAGCATCTTCAGGCTTTTGCTGTACCAAGTACCGCCGCCCCCGCAGATAAAGCCAAATGCCTGCGCATCTTGCCAGGTACGCCTGGCGCTGTGACCGAAGGAGCAGTAGTACTCGCCATTCCAGGGTTCACTTTGCCCACCCGCATTGCCACTGCTGGCGTTGACCTGTGTTTCTGCCGGGTCGATCAGCCAGGAGCGACTGATCAACTGCTGCTCGCCGAGCTGGAACACCTGAAAACACAGCACGTTGATCGCAATATTCCGCTCGCTGAGATAAGCCACGATGCGTTCGGTGCTGGCGTCCAGCCCGGAGGCGGCGATGATGATCTGATGGCGCTGGTTGAGTGCATCCTCATCCAGCGGCTGGCCGAAGTACTTGCGGAAATCGGCAGCCAGATCAGCATCCTTATTGAAGCGCTTGTAAATGGCAGCGATATCCTCGGCTGCCAGACGGTCCACCCAGGAGGCGTAATCTAGCGCCTGCGCCACCACATCACGCGGTGTGCGGTCGCGCTTGAGTTCGATCAGCACCAGCGAGGCATCTGGGGCGATGGCCAGCAGGTCGATCCGTCCACCCAGCCCGGTGCTTTCCTGGCGACCGATCAGCATCCACTCATCCGACAGCAGCCGTGGCGCAGCAACGATCATGTCTTCCAGCAACTGCTCGCTGGGCAGGATGCACTCACCAAGCTGGCTAGGTTGGCCGCCTACCGTCCAGATTTGCGTCTTGATGGGCATGGGATTGTCCTTGGCTCAAATTCTTTGAAGGCTTCGCCCTAGGCGACCGCCTGCCCGACCAGGGTGCTGGCCAGTTGTTCGTTGAGTTGACGGGCCTGACTTAGGCGGACTTTCAGTTGGTCGCAGAGGGCCATAAGTTGATCGACTTTGGCGACGATGCGGTGTTGTTCGGCGAGAGGTGGTAACGGCACCAAAATTTCCGAGACATCGCTCAGGCGGAAACTATTTTTTATTCCTCGCTGAGGCGCTTCGTACTGCTCGTAAGCCAACGGAGATCGCAGTGCTTCGGGGAGAAAGCGACCGCGAACTGAACTGATAAAGCGAATTAGGCACACATGCTGATTTATGTACGCCTCACCAAATTTCTCCGGGATCAATCCCAACAGGCCAACCTCACCTGTGATGGATAGCAGTAAGTCACCAGGTTCCAACTTGGTTCTGCTTCCTTCGCCATCCTCGGGAGGCGAAACACGCTGAATGCTACTGAGGCGTAGCGCATAGCTACGACGGGAAAGGTTGCCCATTCGGACAAAGATTGCACCGTCATTAGAGTAGTGTTGAGCCCAGTCTCGCGAGCCACTGGTGATCAACTCGGAAAGATCTCCTAAGCGAGCCCATTGCCAGCTCTTAGGTAAATCGAACGGTGCTTCATCCTCGTCGATATACGTCAGCGGCTTCTGCTTTTTAATCTTGCCTTCAGCAACGAGCCTTCTTTTTTCCTCATCAATTCGTTTGAGCAACTTGCTTGCAGACTCATCACTTGGATCTTGCGGCACCAGCTTACCCATCACGGCCAGTTGCAGCAGGGTTTGTTTGAGGGCGTCGATGCTGGATTCGGTGGTGAACAGGGTGTGGAAGTGGTCGGCCATGCGCTTCCAGCTGGCAGCAAAGTCGATGGCGTCGCTGGCCTGGGTCAGGCTGTCGAGCAATGCTTGTACCAGTTGGGCGTGGGCGCTTTCGGCGTCGGCCTGCTGGGCTTCAAGGCGGTCGCATAGGGCCATCAGTTCATCGACTTTGGCGACGATGCGGTGTTGTTCGGCAAGAGGCGGTACTGGCACCAAAAAGCGATTCAAATCTGCCGCTGACAGATTTGGCTGGGCTGTGCCATTGTCAAAACGCTTAACCATTCCAAAGGCTAAAGGGCTGGAAAAATAGATCATCAGGTACTGAGCGCTAAATGATTCCGTCATGCGAACTATTACTAACGATGACGCAATAGCTCCTTCAGAAATTCCGCGAACAATTGCAGCCTTTCCCAGTGAACCTCTCAAACAGAACAGAATGTCGCCTTCCTGAACTTTGCCTGCTCGTAAATTATCGAAGCAACTCCTAGTTATGAAGTTCATCTCTCGCAAATCAACAAGTCCACTTTGGAGATGCCCAGCATTGATAAACGGGATGCCTGAGTCAACGAGTTGGCTTTTGTTGGGGTAATTACTGCTACGGTCGCCGTTCTCCAAGCTCGAAGTGCAGCCCAAACGAGTCCATGCCCATCCTAGGGGTACCTCAAATGGCTTTTCCCTTTCATTGATCTCAACCGGCGGCTTCTGCTTCTTGATCTTGCCCTCAGCCACCAGTTGCGTCTTTTCCTCGGTAATCCGCTTAAGCAACTCACTAGCCGGTTCATCACTTGGATCCTGCGGCACCAACTTCCCTCGCACCGCCAACTCCAGAATCAACTCTCGCAGCTTCTTGATCCCATTCGGTGCACCCGCCAGCAGCGGCAGGTTTTCAGTCAGCAACGCAGTCATACCTGACGCTCCAGCGCTTCAGCTAACACCGCTTTAAGCTGATCACGCAACTCACTGATCTCTTCTTGAAACTTGGCATAGTCACGCAGCAACTCATCCGGATCATGACTAACTTGCTCGCCAATATGCGGATTCTTGCAATCCAGGTTCCAATTACGCGCCTGCAGTTCCTCAACGCTGACCTTCCAGGCGAATTCGTTTTCTACCCGAGCCGCAAAGCCATCGGCTTCGCTGCCCCACCAGGCTTCTTCCACGGCGAATTCTTCAATACGCATCGGGCGGGTCTTGGAGTAGTTCTTTACCCCGGCCGGGTACTGATGTTCGTAGAACCACACATCCTTGGTCGGCGTGCCCTTGGTGAAGAACAACAAATTGGTCTTGATGCCAGTGTAGGGGTTGAACACACCATTGGGCAGCCGGACGATGGTGTGCAGGTTGCACTCGGTCAGCAGCTTTTCCTTGATGCGGCTTTTGATGCCCTCGCCGAAGAGGAAGCCATCGGGCAGCACTACGGCGGCGCGGCCACCGTCCTTGAGCAGTTGCATGATCAGCACCAGGAACAGATCGGCGGTTTCGCGGGTGCGGAAGGCGGCGGGGAAGTTGGTTTCGATGCCGTCTTCTTCCATGCCGCCGAACGGCGGGTTGGCGACGATGCAATGCACGCGCTCGCTCGGGCCCCAGCTGATCAGCGGCTTGCTCAGGGTATTGTCGTGGCGGATCTGGCTGGGCACTTCGATGCCGTGCAGGATCATGTTGGTGGTGGCCAGCAGGTGCGGCAGCGGCTTTTTCTCGACGCCGTAAATGCTGGCCTGGAGGGTGCGTTCGTCTTCCGGGGTTTTTACGTAGCGGCTGCGTTTGTGTTCGATGGCGCAGGTGAGAAAGCCGCCCGTACCACAGGCCGGGTCCATGACCTTTTCGTCCAGCTTGGGGTCGACCATGCGCACCATGAATTCGGTGACCGGGCGCGGGGTGTAGAACTCACCGGCATTGCCGGCGTTTTGCAGGTCGCGCAGCAGTTGCTCATAGAGGTTGCCGAACTCGTGGCGTTCCTGGGCCTTGTTGAAGTCCACGCCTTCCTGAATCTTATTGATCACCTGACGCAGCAGTTGGCCCGACTTCATGTAGTTGTAAGCGTCTTCGAACACGCTACGCACCACGAAGGCGGAAGGGGTGTTGCTGTATTCGTTGAGGTTTTGCAGCTGCGGGAACAGGTTGTTGTCGATGAAGTCCTTCAGGGTGTCGCCGGTCATACCTTCCGGATCGGCGGCCCAGGAGCGCCAGCGGCAACTCGCGGGAATCGGCGAGTGGTAGTCGTCGTCCATCAACTCCCATTCCACTTCGCGGTCATCGAAGATCTTCAGGAACAGCAACCAGACCAACTGGCCGATGCGCTGGGCGTCGCCATCGACGCCAACGTCTTTGCGCATGATGTCCTGGATGGATTTGATGGTGCTGCTGATGGACATGGGAATCTCGCTGGCTTACTGCATAATGGAGGGCTCAAGGCCCAGGCAGCGTAGGGCTGCCTGGGCCGAAAATGCGGGGCGGGAAGCTTAACTGGCGTAGAGCTCATCTTCCAGTTCATGGATGGCTTTGTTGTAACCGGCCTTACCACCAAATGAATTGACCAGCTCCATGGGCGCGCCGATGTGGCTGAAGGGCGCGAGCCGCAGGATCTTGATGTCTTCGATGGGCTCGATGCCGGCGTCGGCATACTTGTCCAGCAATGCCTCGAGCACCTGGCGTGCGGCACCGGAGTACTTACCGAAGTAGTTGCGTTTCTTCACCTGCTCGGCACGCTCCTTGCGCGACAGCGCAGGCTGGTCGAAGGCCACATGGCAGATCAGGTCGAATGGATCGAGGGTTTTGCCCTGTTTCTTTTCAACTTCTTCGGCCAAGGCTTCCCACATCACGCCCTGGGTAGCCATTTCTTCGATGATGGCCTTCTTCTGCTCGGCATCACTCCAGCGCCGCAGGAAGTCATCCAGCGAGGCGAACTGCTTTTGCACGCAGGCGCGGGTGTAGTCATGCAGGGATTCGGTAATCAGCCGGCCATCCGGGCCGTAATACTGCACGCGCTCGGCGATCACATAGATCGGGATGCTGTCGATGACGTACTTGATGCGCTTCTTGCCGTCATCATCCCCGGGAAAGTCCGGATCATCGCCATCTGGGTCGGAGCCCGAGCCCATGCCATCCTCATCTGTCTGAGGATCATCCGGTGGCACGGGTGACTCATTGCCTTCAGGGGCATAGATCACCACCGGTTCACCGTCGAAGGCCGGGTCGGCAAACAACTCGGTGGCCTTCTTGAAATCCATGATGGTGAACCAGTATTTGCCGAAGTCTTCGTTGATGCGGGTGCCGCGGCCGATGATCTGTTTGAACTCGGTCATCGATTTGATGTGCTGGTCGAGCACGATCAGTTTGCAGGTCTGGGCATCAACGCCGGTGGTCATCAGCTTGCTGGTGGTGGCGATGACCGGATAGCGCTCCTCTGGGTTGATGAAGTTGTCCAGTTCGGCCTTGCCTTCCTGATCGTCCCCGGTGATGCGCATGACGTACTTGCGGTTCTCGGCCACGCGTTCGGGGTTGAGGTTGACCAGGGCCTGGCGCATGCGCTCGGCATGGTTGATGTCATCGCAGAAGACAATGGTCTTCTGGAACGGATCGCTGGCCTTGAGAAACTCGGTGACCTTCTGCGCGACCAGTTGGGTGCGTGCTTCGATGACCAGCGTGCGATCCATGTCCTTGAGGTTGTAGATGCGGTCTTCGATTAGCTCGCCGTTTTTGTCGAGCATGCCCTTGGGCGGGCGCCAGCCTTGCAGGTCTTTGTCGAAGTCGATGCGCACCACCTTGTAGGGGGCGAGGAAGCCGTCTTCGATGCCCTGCTTGAGGGTATAGCTGTACACCGGCTCGCCGAAGTAGGTGATGCTGGACACCTCTTTGGTTTCCTTCGGCGTGGCGGTGAGGCCGACATGGGTGGCGCTGGAGAAGTAATCGAGGATTTCGCGCCAGGCGGAATCCTCGGCAGCGCTGCCACGGTGGCATTCGTCGATCACGATCAAATCGAAAAAGTCGCGGGAGAACTGCTTGTAGACGTTCATCTCCTCTTCAGTGCCGGTCACGGCCTGATAGAGCGACAGGTAGATCTCGTAGGAGGTGTCGATCTGGCGCTTGGCGATCTTGGTCATCGCCTGGCCGAACGGCTTGAAGTCGTTGTTCTTGGTTTGGTCGACCAGGATGTTGCGGTCGGCCAGAAAGAGAATGCGTTTCTTCTGCTTGGACTTCCAAAGCCGCCAGATGATCTGGAAGGCGGTGTAGGTTTTGCCGGTGCCGGTGGCCATGACCAACAGAATGCGTGACTGCCCCTTGGCTACGGCCTCGACGGTACGATTGATTGCATTGGTTTGGTAATAACGCGGCGTGCGCCCGGAGCCGTCATCGTAGTAGGGCGACTCGACTTTCTGACGGGCATAACCGTTCAAGCCTTTCCACTGGCAGTAGCGCTGCCATAGCTCATCGGGGCTAGGGAATTGCTCGAGGCTTAGTTCGGTTTCAACTTGATCGCCAGTACCGCTGTGATCATGGAACAGAAAACCATCCCCATTACTGGAGAACACGAAAGGCACGTCCAGCGCTTCGGCGTAACCAAGGGCCTGCTGCATGCCAGAGCCGACGGAGTGCTTGTTGTCTTTCGCCTCGATGACTGCAATTGGTAGATTGGCCTGGTGATAAAGGATGAAGTCGGCGCGACGGGACTCGCCACGGCTATGCAGTTTGCCACGGACGATGATGCGGCCCTTGGTGAAGCTGACTTCTTCACGCACTTGCTTCTGGATATCCCAGCCAGCCTGCTGGATGGCCGGAGTGATGAACTTGGTGCAAATGTCCCGTTCGGAAAGCGATTTCTTGTCCATGACCGCATAGCTCCTGATTCAGCGTGCGGCGACTTTATCAGACGTCGCAGCTGTTCTCACGACCTGAGGCTCAGAAGGAGACTGGAGTTTCTGCCATTTCCCATTCGCCCCAGTTACTCCAGACGACGAATATTCCCTTTTTTTGCCGTTTATCTAAAGCCGACATGAGCTTGACACTGAACCCCGAATGAATAACGGTTGGGGCAAGTTGTGTCCACGGATACTGATCCAGCAGTTTCAAGGCGCTACGCCACGTAGATACCCAATGCTGGTCTTCAGGCGAGATTTGGCTTAGCTCATCCAGGGTGTTCTGGACGTCAGATCCTCCCGTTTTTACCATGAACTTCCATGAGTCATGCTCATGAAGTCCTAGCAGCTTCAGTGATCCACCCTCGTAGTCCATGCTTAGGATGACCTTGATGTCGCTAGGTTTTGCTTTCGCTACTGGTTTCCAGTCGAAATCCAGCAGTGTCTTTTCACCGTAGGTCAAGGTATTGGTGCCCAACAGTACCGCGACGACAAACTGGTGAACGGCGTTGAGTTGCACCAATGCGTCTTTCTCCCAGGCCGCAGTTGGGTCCGTCAAGAAAGCTGCGAGAATTTCGCCAAGTTTCAACGCCAGGGCCGCCATTCCGGTACCCAGTATCTTTGCCAAGTCTTCCTGACCTTGAAAAACCGAGGCAGAGGCTAGGTATGTCTTGATGGCTGCGCCCATCTGGTTGGCTGTATGCCAGTCTGGCATGCGCGTATAACCTGATGAGTCGTCCGTAAAAGCGGCAAGCACCTTGATTACTGATGCCTCGAAGTCATCTCGGGTTGCCTCGCCCTTAATCTGACCTATTACGACGTCGAAGATGCCTTCGAGCAGGTTGGAAACCACTTCTGGTGAACCTAGATAGTTCGGTTTGAGGGCCTGTGATAGGGCCATAACCAGACCATCCACTAAGGGCTCTTCAAGTGGTTCCAGCAAATAGGTCCGAAGGATCAATTCAAGCAGCTCAAGCTCCTCTGTCTCGTCAAATCTGTAGTCTGGACCATGGAGTTCGCAATTAACTATGACGTCCGTAACCGAGGCTCCACCTTTCGGATCAAAGTTAAACCCTACGTCGTAGTAGAGATGTCCTGTCCAGCTTCGGTGGAGACGTAGACGTGTGCCAGTAAAGTAGATGAACCACTTTTGTTCCGGCACAGTGGGATAGAAGCCACGCTGGATTTTCTCCATCTCGTCGGGGGTAAAGCAAAGTCTCGGATGCAAAGTTGTATGGCGCTCGGACATGCTCATAAGGTCATTCCAGTCTTCTGGCTGGACGCTTGCATGCTCTTTGTAAGAAATGAAACCAGCTACTTTTTCTGCGGCATTAAGGATGGCTTGGTCTCGATCTCGCCCCTGAGCGTTGTGTGACTGACGAATTAATACTCGCGCTTCGTCAAAACTAACCCAGCGAAGACTGTGGGTTTGCCAGTTTGGTTTCGTGGGAGGATGCTTGGCATCCATCACATAAAAATTCGAGCTGGTCGAGGAGCCCTCGTAGAGCCCCGGCACACTGATGCGGATGCGTGCGTCGTAGCCGGTTTTTTCTCGTACTGCACGGATAGCAGTATCGCGCGGTGACTCGCCCGGCTTCACTTCAGTTTTGGCAAACGTCCAAGCGTAGCCACCGTGATGGTTGGTCGGCTCGCGGAGAAGAACCTTGCCACCTCCGCTGATGACGACACCGCCATAGCTTTCAGTCGCCTGCTCTTTCTCGGCAAAAGCAGGGTCGGTTTGCAGTTTGAGCAAAACGTCCCAAACGTCGTGGTAAAGATGGGATCGCTGGTTTCCCTGCTTCTTGGCGACTTCTGATTTGAAGTTGCTGTAGTCCAGATCATCGACGAAACGAGCCATTGCGGCAGACACTTCAGCTCGTGGCGCTGTTGCGCGGAAGCGATAGTCGGTGTCCTGGCTTTCCTGAATCGCTCCAAGTCCGGGGAGGTAGTGTTGTTTGAGAGCAACTAGATCGCCGCGTACCCGAGCACGAACGGTCAATGTGCCATTTTGCTTGTCACCTGACTTCTGGACGATGCTGAAAAAACCGAGAGGTGTGATGAGCCACATAGATGTAGCCTCCTTGCTCTAGTGGGCTAGCTGGGGGGCGGCAACGCCTTAATTTGGAGATCAATCTCAAAGTTAATTTAGCAGGGCCTGACGAGGTTAAATTAACGCTGCGTTTGGGTGATGGTGCCACTTGGGGTGACGTGTCACCCTCGCGCTTGTCACGGGAAACACAAAAAAGAGATTGGTGTTTTGTCACCTTACGATTGCCAGGCAGGTAGGTGCCGATATACCTGTCAGGTTGTCGAGGCGCAGTATCTGTGAGGTAGCGTGATACGGCCCGTTAAGCTAGTGCTGTGTTCTGATTTATTCACTGGCGAAGGTTGTCTGCGCTGGCTTGGCAGGCGTTCAAGGTGTTGCGGGGGAGAAGGGGTGACTACGGCTTGGAATGTTCAACCATACGAGAAGCTGTGACCAAAGCTGTGACCAAATCGCCTTGAATTACCCATAAACGAAAAAGGCCCACCTTCCGGTGAGCCTAAGTCGTTGTTTTGTATGGTGCCGGCACCAGGAATCGAACCCGGGACCTACTGATTACAAGTCAGTTGCTCTACCATCTGAGCTATACCGGCGTGTCAGGGCGACGATTATAGCGATTGGATAGGTTCTGTAAACCCCTGAATTCTGACTATTTTTGCGCGGACTTCGGGTCAGGCGCGCAGCAGGGTTTTCTTGAGTTTCTGAATGGCTTTCCAGGTTCGACTGTTTTGCATTGCGCGCAGCTGTGCTTCGGCCTGTTCGGCGCGTTGCAGGGCGGCGGCGAGCTGGTGTTCGGCATCGCTGACGGGGTGGCTGAAGTTGTGGCCTTTGCAGAACTGGAACTCGTCCAGGTTGCACGGCGGGATGTCGAAGGCGGGTTTGAGGTTCAGGTGTTCTTCGGCGAGGTAGTAGGTGTTGATGCCGTCGAACAGGATGGAGTGGTAGCCAGCGTCGGTGACGAGGGTTTCCCAGGCCTGGTCGCGGGCCCAAGGGGTTTCGATGAGGATCACCCATGGCCGCCACTGGGTGAAGTCCATGCCGCGCAGGACGGTTTCTTCGTGGCCTTCGACATCGATTTTCAGGAAGTGGATCGCGCGGCCCCGGGCGTGTTCTTCGCAGATGGAGCTCAGGGTGCGGGACTTGATCGTCTGGGTGCGAACGTCCATGCCGGCGTCTTTGTGCATTTTCGCCATGGCTGGGTCGAGGGTCGAGAGGCCGGTGCCGGCGATGCCGTAGAAGGTCAGTTCTTCAGCACTTTCCCCGGCCGCGCATTGCAGGTTGGTGTCCTTGGGGCGTTGCTGGCACAGGGCTTCGTAGTAGTTGGGCATCGGTTCGACGTTGATGCCGGTCCAGCCGTTGTCGTAGAACGCCTTGGTGACCGAGTCATGGGTGGGGTCGTTTGCCCCGACGTCGATGTAGAAGCCGTTCTCGACGGTTTTGAGGGCGCGCCACAGGCGTATGTCTTCGAAATTCTGTGCGTAGGAAATGAACGTCACTGGCGCATCCTGTCGGAGGAATGATCTTGTTCGTGGCCGCACTGCCGGCGCCCTTGCGTGTGTGTATATCAAGAGTAATGAAAGGGTGCAATTTCCCCTGTCTGCGGTCCGGGATTAGGCGTTTATGTCGTTTTGGTTAAATGCTTATGCACAATGGCATTGGCGGCGCACTGGGTTTAGGCCGAATTTGTGGATCCGTTCTCATTTGTCCGCAAATGCCTGTTTTTTCGATTTTTTATGCGGGTGTACAAAAAATGAACAGTGTGGATTTAGCCCTGAAACAGGCGTAGATATTGGATCCACGATTATTTCATCAACAGAGTTATCCACAGGTCGGATGTGCTTAAGCGCGTTCGGCCAGGAGCAGGAAATTACGCGGTGTGAGCGGGGTTTTGCAGAAGGTGCCGACGCGGACGCTGTAGCCCTGCTCGGCGAGGAAAAGTGCCCGGTCAAGAACCAGCCAAAGCTCCAGTGGGCGTCGGAAAAGTCCGCGTAACAGTTCAAGGTTGCGCACTTCGGCCAGTCGCTGCCAACCGGCGGCTTCGAGGGCTGGCCAATTTTGCGGGCCGACTGTGGATAACTCTTTGAGTGCGGCCAGGTGATGGCAGTAATCGGCAAAGGGTTTGTCCAGCCAGGCGCTGGGCAGGGAAGGGGTTGGCAGATACTCGTCCATGCCGCGCAGTTGCCGCTGCAGCAAGTCGAAGCCCAGGCGCCGAGCCATGGAGGTGTCGCGTTGACGGCGCACGCGGGCGCCAGCGGTGACGGTTTCACTCATGGGCAGCGCGAGGTCGTCGAGGGAAAGCTGTAGGCCGGAGCCTTGGGCGGCCGAGGAAATCGGCGAGTATTGGGCAAGACTGATCCGGTTGTAGCAGCACGGCGCAATGGCGAGTTGTTTGCAGCCTGTGGCGCTGGCAAGTTGAATCAGCCGCACATGCAAATCACCGCAGGCGTGAAGCGCGACGGGCGTGTGGTGCGCACTCAGTAACGAAGCTGCGTTTGCCGCGAGCACATCCTGTTCAATGTGCAGCGCATGCAGGTCATGACGCTGGCTGAGTGCCTGGCCGCTGGCTACCAGTGCCGGGTCGTATTCCAGGCAAGTCAGTTGTTGCCCAGGTTGCAGCAGGCGGCGCCCCAAGTGTCCCTTGCCCGAGCACCAGTCCAGCCAATGCTTCGGTGTTTCGCAGAACTGCAATCGACTGGCGAAGGCTTCGATCTGCTGCCATTTGCGCCCCGGTACATCGACGTTCAGCCGATGGCCGGCCGCTTCGAGTGCGTGTGCAGGCAATTCATCCACAGCACTCAAGGCAACGGACATCGATGCCAAGGAAGCAAAGGGTTCCGGCGCATTCAGTAGGGCTGGTTGATTGTGGGCGTTTTCCGCATCTTCCAGCGACCGCTTGCGTAGCCATTCGGCCAGAGCTGGGTAGGACGCTTCCCAGGGAAGCTGCAGATGAGTGAACGGCCGAGGTTTCCACAGTGCCTGATGCTCTGTCAGAAAAGCATCCAGCGCGGTGAAGCGGGCGAGCAGGGCCTCGCCCGTCAACACGCCATCCTCAACGTCCTTGGCAGGCATCGACGCGCAACCAGCGCTCCAGCAGCTTGAAGCCGCGCACCAGCACGTAAGCCATCACCAGGTAGAACATGCCCGCGGCGAAGAAGATCTCCACCGGCAGGTAGGTCCGGGCAATGATGGTGCGGGCCATGCCGGTCAGTTCCAGCAGGGTCACGGTACTGGCCAGGGCGCTGGCCTTGAGCATCAGGATCACTTCGTTGCTGTAGGCCGGCAGGCCGATGCGCGCCGCGCGCGGCAGCATGATGAAGAACAGCGCTTTTGGCTTGGACATGCCCAGCGCCCGTGCCGCTTCAATCTCGCCCGGTGGTATCGCCTGGATGGCGCCGCGCAGGATTTCCGCAATGTAGGCCGCGGTGTGCAGGGTCATGGTCGCCGTGGCGCACCAGAACGGATCGCGCAGGTACGGCCACATCGAACTGTTACGGATCGCGTCGAACTGCGCCAGGCCGTAGTAGACCAGGAACAGTTGAACCAGCAACGGCGTGCCACGGAAGAAAAAGATGTAGCCGTAGGGAAATGCCCGTACCCACCACAGGCGCGACGAGCGGGCGATGCCCAGTGGAATGGCCAGCAGCAAACCGGCGATCACGGCGATGGCCACCAGTTCCAGGGTCAGGGTCGCGCCCTGGGCCAGTTTCGGCAGCCACTTGATGATGACTTCCCAGTTCATTGGGTGCTCCTCGCGAAGCCGCGAGCGGCACGTTTTTCCAGGAAGTGCATGCCGGTCATCGCCAGCACCGTCAGGCTCAGGTACATAAACGCGGCCACCATATAGAAGGTGAACGGCTGTTTGGAGACGGTCACGCCGATTTGCGCATGACGCATGATTTCTTCCAGGCCGATCACCGACACCAGCGCGGTGTCCTTCATCAGGATCATGAACAGGTTGCCAAGGCCCGGAAGGGCGATGCGCCACATCTGCGGCATGATCAGCCGGGTGAAGATGCGCCACTTCGACAGGCCCAGGGCCACGCCGGCTTCGCGATGGCCTTTGGGGATGGCGAGGATCGCACCGCGGAACACTTCCGTGGCGTAGGCGCCGAAGCACAGGCCCAGTGCAATCACGCCAGCGGCGAAGGCGTTGAGTTCAAGGTCGGGGTTGCCGAAGAACTCGCCCAGGGCACGCATCAGGTTGACCGTGCCGAAGTAGATCAATAGCACCCAGAGCAATTCCGGGATGCCGCGAACCAGGGTCGAGTAAGTGCCGCCAAGCCATTGCAGCGGCTTGTACGGGGAAGTCTTGGCCAAGGCGCCGAGCAGGCCGAGCACCAGCCCCAGGCACAGGGCCGAGAGTGCCAGTTTCACAGTCATCAGCGCGCCAGCGGCGAGCGCCGGGCCGAATCCGTAGAGGTCGATAATCATGGATTTCTTTTCAAATCGCGGCAGGCAAGGCCGAGAACCGGCGCCATCAGGCGCCGGTCAGGCAGGTCAGTATCAATAGATGCTGAACGGGAAGTACTTGTCGTTGATCTTCTTGTAGGTGCCGTCAGCGACGATTTCTTTGAGTGCGGTGTTCAGCTTCTCGCGGATCGGGTCCTTCTTGCGCACGGCAATACCGATCTTGTCGCTTTCTTCCACCGGGTCGCCCTTGAACTCGTAGGCACGGCCAGCGTCGCTTTTCAGCCATTCGTAGTTGACGTACTTGTCGGCCAGGATGCCGTCCAGGCGGCCGGAAGTCAGGTCGAGGTAGGCGTTTTCCTGGGTGTCGTAGAGCTTGATGGTGATGTCGTCACCATAGTTGTCTTCCAGGAAGGTGCCGGCCAGGGTCGCGCGCTGGGCGCCGATGATCTTGCCTTTGAGCGCCGCCTTGTCGGTTTTGAAGTCGATGTCTTTCTTGGCGATGAACTGCAGCTTGTTGGAGTAGTACGGGTCGGTGAAGTCCACCGCTTGCTTGCGCTCGTCGGTGATCGACATCGAGGAGATCAGGAAGTCGAACTTCTTGGCGTTGAGGGCCGGGATGATGCCGTCCCAGTCGGAGGTCACGACGGTGCACTCGACTTTCATCTTGGCGCACAGCGCGTCGCCGATCTCTTTGTCGAAGCCGACGACATTGCCACTGGCATCTTTGTTGTTGAACGGCGGGTAGGCCGCTTCGATGCCCATCTTCAGGGTTTCGGCCATGGCACCGGCGCTGAACGCCAGGGTGACGGCGGCAGCCAGGAAGACCTTTTTGTAGTTCTGCATGTGGATAGCTCCGTTAGCGGTTGCTGGACATGAATTGTTTGCAGCGCGCCGAAAGCGGGTTTTCGAACACCTGCTGTGGCGATCCTTGCTCTTCTACCAGGCCCTGGTGGAGGAACACCACTTCGCTGGAGACCTGACGGGCGAAGCCCATTTCGTGGGTCACGAGCAGCATGGTGCGGCCTTCTTCGGCCAGCGCGCGGATGACATTAAGTACTTCCTGGACCATTTCCGGGTCAAGCGCGGAGGTGGGCTCGTCGAACAGGATGACCTTGGGCTGCATGGCCAGGGTGCGGGCGATGGCCGCGCGTTGTTGCTGGCCGCCGGACAATTGCGCCGGGTAGGCGTGGCGCTTGTCGGCGATGCCGACCTTGGCCAGCAGGGCTTCGGCGACTTCGATGGCTTCGGCCTTGCTCTGGCCGAGCACGCGGCGCGGGGCTTCGATGATGTTGTCGAGCACGCTCATGTGCGGCCACAGGTTAAAGTTTTGAAATACAAAACCGATTTCGCTGCGCAGGCGATTGATCTGCTTGCCGTCGGCGGCCACCAGCTCGCCGTTCTTCGCAGCCTTGAGCTTGAGTTCTTCGCCGGCCACCAGGATCTGGCCCTGGTGCGGGTTTTCCAGCAGGTTGATGCAGCGCAGGAACGTGGATTTGCCGGAGCCGGAGGAACCCAGGATCGAGATCACATCGCCGTCGCGGGCGGTCAGCGAGATGCCTTTGAGCACCTCCAGCGAACCGTAGCGTTTGTGCAAGTTGCGGATTTCAAGCGCGGGCGTGGCCTCAGCCATGTGCGTTCCTCATATATGTTGCGCTCCTGCTCTTGGCGGCCTTCCTGGCGAGGCGGCCAACCTAGCATAGCGTTTCAATGGCAGCCAACAGCGCTACGGACGGTAAACGGCTGGTACGTGGCAGGTTGTCGCATCGGCGCAGCAGACTGTCGCCCCATCAACAACCGAACAGCCGTTTGAACCTTGCTGTCGATAAAAAGCGCGGTGGCTGCCGCAAAAAAAGGCGCGATGTTGCCAGCTTTGACAGGGTGTTGGAAGCGCTATCCGGCCAAATGCACCGCTTGTGCACTTTTAATGTGCGCGCAGCCATTTTCAGGTGTGTTTCCGGTGCGCTGATTCACCACACAAAGTGGGTCGCAGGGTAACGCTCTGGCAAAGTGCCATTAAATTCAATGGGTTGCGATGACTGTCCGGTCGAGGCGAGGCCGCCGGGTTAGAGGGTTTTGAAATATTTTGGCGCAATTATTGCGTGCAGAATCCAGAACGCCCTGTTGGCTTCTTTTTACGAGAAGGTCCGCCGAACGGGATGCACGCATTCGCTTCTCCTTACAAAGGTAGTTTTAATGAGCAGTACCCAAAGCTCTAATGGCCTCGAACAGGGGCTCAAACCGCGCCATGTGACCATGCTGTCGATTGCCGGGGTTATCGGCGCCGGCTTGTTCGTCGGCTCGGGTCACGCCATCGCCGCTGCAGGTCCGGCTGTTCTGTTGGCTTACGCCGCCGCCGGCATGTTGGTGGTGCTGGTGATGCGCATGCTCGGCGAAATGGCCGTTGCCTCGCCGGACACCGGTTCGTTTTCGACTTACGCCGACCGCGCGATCGGTCACTGGGCCGGCTTCACTATCGGCTGGTTGTACTGGTGGTTCTGGGTTCTGGTGATCCCGTTGGAAGCCAACGCTGCCGCGACCATCCTGCATGCCTGGTTCCCTGGCGTGGATATCTGGGCCTTCGCCCTGGTCATCACGATGCTGTTGACCGTGACCAACCTGTTCAGCGTGAAGAATTATGGTGAGTTCGAATTCTGGTTCGCCCTGATCAAAGTCCTGGCGATCATCGGTTTCATCATTCTCGGCGTAGCGGCGATCTTCGGCTTCCTGCCGAACAGCCAGGTCAGCGGCGTTTCGCATCTGTTCGACACCCAGGGCTTCCTGCCAAACGGCATGGGCGCAGTACTGGGCGCGATCCTGACCACCATGTTCTCCTTCATGGGCACCGAGATCGTGACCATCGCGGCCGCGGAATCGAAGAACCCTGGCAAGCAAATCTCCAAGGCCACCAACTCGGTGATCTGGCGGATCGGCTTGTTCTACCTCGTGTCGATCTTCATCGTTGTGGCCCTGGTGCCTTGGAACGACCCGGTACTGGCAAGCCTGGGCTCCTACCAGACCGTGCTTGAGCGCATGGGCATCCCGAATGCCAAGATGATCGTCGACATCGTGGTACTGGTTGCTGTGACCAGCTGCCTGAACTCGGCGCTCTACACCTCGTCGCGGATGCTGTTCTCCCTGGGCAAGCGCGGTGATGCACCGGCCATGTCCACGCGCACCAACAAAAGTGGCACACCTTACTGGGCGGTGATGTTGTCCACCGGCGCTGCGTTCCTGGCAACATTCGCCAACTACGTGGCCCCGGCTGCCGTGTTCGAATTCCTGCTGGCAAGCTCCGGCGCCATCGCATTGCTGGTGTACCTGGTGATCGCGATTTCGCAACTGCGCATGCGCAAGCAGCGTATGGCTCGTGGTGAGAAAATCGTCTTCAGCATGTGGCTTTTCCCGGGCCTGACCTACGCGGTGATCGTCTTCATCGTTGCGGCCCTGACCATCATGCTGTTCCAGGATGCCCATCGTGTGGAAATCCTCGCGACCGGCTTGCTCAGTGCCCTGGTAGTAGCAGCCGGCTTGCTGGTGGCTCGCCGTCGCAAACTGGAAAAGCGTGGCGCGGTGGTGCTGAACTGATCCATATCGCGTAATGCAAAACGGCCGCTGTCAGTGATGACGAGCGGCCGTTTTTGTTTCTATCGATTGTTCATTCGATGTGAACCCAATCTTCTACACGTAACCCCGGAACGCGCTCAAACTCCCGCAGATTGTTGGTGACCACGATAAACCCGCATGAGCGTGCGTGCCCGGCAATCATTTGGTCGTACGGGCCGATGGGAGTGCCGGCCTTTGCCAGTTCGGATCGAATCATTGCGGTGTGCGCTGCTGCTTCGTTGTCGAAGGGCAGGACTTCAAGTCGGGCAGCGAAGCCCTCGATGACCGCCAGGTTTTTTTCGGGTGCTGCTGACTTTTCCGCTCCGTAGATCAGTTCCATCAGCGTTATCGCACTGATGCACAGTTGGCCGTGATGACGGTTGAACGCCTCCCGTACCGCCTGTGGTTTGTTCTTGATGGTGAAGATGCAGATGTTGGTATCGAGCATGTACTTGATCATCAGAACGACTCACGCTCCTGTTCGGCGGGTTGCTCGCGATCGGTCATGAAGTCTGCGGTGACGCTTTCGCCATCGAACCAACTGTCCCAGGTTTCACCTGCGGGCGTGATGATGCGGGCTCTGCCTACGGCGACCACGTCGACCCGTTTCACGTCGCTTGGCATGGCCACGGCTTTTGACAGGCGAACGGCCTGGCTTCGATTGCTCATGAAAAGGGTTGTCTGTTCCATTTGGACCTCCTGCGCCTTTGCTGGCGCTTTGAGTCCAAAGGATAGGTTTTGTGTTGGATATGTCAATGGGATATACGTGGTGCCTGACGGAAGGAAAGCGCCCAATTCGGAGCAAAAAAACGGCCGCTGTCAGTGATGACAAGCGGCCGTTTTTGTTTGCGCCGTAACCTTTACTCGGCTTTTTCTGCCGGCATTTCCTGCGACTCGCGGTAGGCGTCCAGCGCAGTGCCGAAGTCAGTAATGAACTGTGGTTCGCTCAGCCATGCCTGGGCGGCGTCGCGGTCCATGCCGTCGGCCCACATGCGGTAGTCGATCAGCATGTCGGCGGCCAGGTGGGTGGCGGCCATGCCTTCGTCGTCGGCGTTTTCCATGTCCAGCAGTTCTGGGTGGTCGACGATGATAAAGGCGAGGTTCGTCAGCAGGACCGAGAGCATTTCGCTGCGGCTGACGGCTTCGGCGTCGCGCATTTTGCTGAACATCGCCAGGGTGTATTCCGGGATCGGTTCGGCGAGGTGGCCGAGTTCATCATCGTCCAGTGCAGCGGGTTTCCTGCCGTGGATATTGATCTGCTTGGCTTTGGCTTTTGCACGCTTGGCGCGTTTCTGTTGCTTGTTCAGGGAGGCCATGGGAACTCAGTTCGGTTTCTGTTGGGTTTGCGCGGCAATGGCGTCGGACGCCGCCACATAGTCGGCCTGGAAGGCCGGAGATTCGATCCACGCCAGGGCGCCGGCTTCGTCTGTTTCGGCCGACCATTGGCGATACTCGATCAGCGCGGCGAGGATGAAGTCCATCGCGCCTTCTTCGCCTTCCTGCTCGTACACCAGCTCCAGCAACGGGTCTTCGAGGAAGGCTGTGCACATGGCTTGCTGGCTGATCTTTTCGGCGTCGATCATTTTCTTGAACAGTTCGGTCAGGTCCACCGATTCGAAATCGATGCGATCGTCGTTCGGGTCCAGTTCGACCGGCGCGGCGGCCCGCTGGGTGCGGTTCTGCTTGGCCTTGGCCTTGGCGCGGGAGGCGCGTTTGTGCTGCTTGTTGGCGGAGGCCATGGGCGTCGTTCCGTATTCGTTGAAAGGGCAATTGACTTAGCTGTGCGGTACTCGCCGCCCGGGGGTATCGGGGGCCAGTTCGCCGTTTTGCAGCCAGGCCAATGCAATGGGCCATAGTGTGGCTTGGTATGGGCTGCGAAAAAAGGCGAAATGTCCGACTTCTTCTTCGCCGATGTCTTCGGGATGGATACGCAGGTGAGCGTTTGTACTGCCGGTGAAGTAGCTGAGCAGGCGTTCGATGGCCGGGACCGTGCCGTAAGGATCATCACTGATGCTGATGGCCAGGGTTTGTGCGGTGACGTCGGCAAAGGGCAGTTGCCCGCTTGTTGTGCTGATCGCGCGGCCGCTGGAGCGTTTTTCGTAACGGGCAGTGGACAGGCTCCAGTCACGGACCACGCCGGCGGGTGTGTCCTCCAGCCATCCGAGGCGCTTGCCCGGAAAGTAGCCGTAGATCATCGTCACCAGTGGCATCAGCACATGCCACTTGGCAAACATCCGCCAGCGAAGGGCGGGTGCATAGTCGCGCCAGTAGGCGAATTGCGCTCCGACCGTCACCAGACGCCGGATCAGGTGCCCGGACGCCCCCAGGCCCGCTGCGCAGCCGCCAAAGCTGTGGCCGACCACATCGATAGGCTGCCCGGGGAACTCACGCTGTGCGCGCTTGAGCATCGCCTCGAAATCCAGCGCTCCCCAATCGGTCCATGAGGCCTTGAGACCTTTGAGCGATGCCGGCCGCGACTCGCCGATGCCGCGGTAGTCATAGGTGATGACGTCGAAGCCGTGATCGAACAGATAGTCGGCGAAGCGCGAGTAATGACGACAACGGACCGAGGTGGCGGCGTTGATGATGACGACCGGACGAGCGGCATCCCGGGACGGGTGTCGCCAGGTGAAACCACCGAGGACAAAGCCGTCTGCAGCGGTTTCCTTGAACGGTTCGCCGGACGCAACGCGTTGCAACGGCAACTCGATTTGAGTTGGGACGAGTGAAGGCGTTTCCTGCAAACTCATCGGCGTCGGACCTTTGCGGGTAGCTGCCAACGATAGTCTTGATGCCGTTGATGAACAATCCATTGGCCTCAACGCAGTGATTGATCGGGCAATCGTTCTTCAAGGGCCGCCCGTTCCCGATCCAGTTCGTTACGGAGTTCCTCTTCGCTCGGCAGGACGAGCTTGTACTTGCTGGCGAGCAGTTGTTCGCTTCCTTCCCGCATTGAGTAGCGCACCACGGATTCATCTTTTTGCGCACGGAGAATGATGCCGACGGTAGGGCTGTCTTGCGCGCTGTGTTTCAGGTCGTCGTACATGCGCAGGTACATGTCCATCTGCCCCACATCCTGATGGGTCAGTTCACCGCGCTTGATATCGAAGATGACGAAGCATTTGAGCAAGTAGTTGTAGAACACCAGATCGATGTAGAAGTCTTTGCTGTCGGTACTGATGCGTTGCTGGCGGGCAATGAACGCGAAACCCCTGCCCAGCTCCAGCAAGAAGCCTTGCAGCTGTTCGATCAACGCCTGTTCGATCCCGCTTTCCTGAAGCTTGCCGGCATTGGGCAAGCCCAGAAACTCCATTACCACCGGGTCACGGATGAAGTCCCGAGGGCTGGCCTTCATGTTTTGAATGTTGGTGGCGGCCTCCTGCTTGACACTGCCGCGATCTCGGCTCGCCAGCAGGCGTTCGTAGTACAGCGTATTGATCTGGCGTTCCAGGGCGCGGCTTGACCAGTTTTGGGTGGCTGATTCGTTCATGTACCAGAGACGGGCGCTGTCGTTGTCGACCCGAAGCAGGTGGCGGTAGTGGCTCCAGCTCAATTCGAGACGCAGTGCGTCACGAATTGGAAACGCCTGATAAAACTGGCGCATTTTTCGCAGATTGGTTTCGTCAAAGCCTTTCCCGAATTCTGCAGTAAGCCTGTTTGCCAGGGTCGAGAGTAATTCTTTGCCATACCTCACCCGCCGAGCGCCTTCCTGCTCGAACTCGACGATATGTCGACCAATCTGCCAACAGGTTTGCACCTGAACGGTATCGACCGCCCGAAGCACCTTCTGACGTGCCTGATGGATCGATTTGCCAAGGTTCCCAAGCAGTGAAGCCAGATAGGGGTCGTGAGTGTCGTTGGGTGTGAGGGCCGTCATGAGGTCTTCCGCAGCAGATTGGATAGCGAAAGAGAATGACCAGTGAGCACCCTTCGAAGCTGCCGGGAGTGACTGAAAAACAGGCAGGAAATGCCAGGTTCGCTGGCAGGACGCGTCGGAGGGCAGGCGAGGGCTGAGGAGCAAATGGCGTAGTACGTTTCGTACTCAGGCCAAATCAATCTAAAACCCCGCCCTGCGACTGGAAATCCAAAGAATGTAACGATTGGGTTCTGCAGAACCCGGGAGTCGTCATCATGAAGTACCTCCATTCACTCCTGTTGCCACTCACCGCCGTCGGCGTGCTGATGTTTCCATCGATGTCGCCCGCCGCCAGCCTTGATCCAATCGAAAGCACTGGCGTACAGGTGCAGCGCCAGGAGCAAAACGGCATCGCCTACCTGTCCGGCGGTATCGGCGAGGATGAGTCCAGGGCCATCCAGCAGACCACCGGCTATAACCTGCACATGACGTTCTCTGTCGGGGCGAAAAATGAATACATTCCTGACGTGAGCGTGGTCATTCAGAAAGCCCCGGGGCAAACCGTGCTGACACTCAATAACGCCGGTCCGTTGGTTTACGTGAAGCTGCCTGCCGGTAAATACACGGTCATTGCGACGCGCAACGGCGAAACCCGGCAGGACGTTGCCGATGTTGGCGGTGGTGTAGCCCGTAACCTGGTTTTCCACTGGAATGATGCGAGTTAGCGAGACGCTCTAGGCCCTGAGTCCTGCGACTCAGGGTTTATCGTTATTAACGCCCGCGTACGCTTGGATGAGTGCAACGCGTAAAGGGTTGGTTTCTACGCTCAGCAGCTTGATGGCCAAGGCGCAGCAGACCACGATCAACATGGGTTTGATCAACCGTGGTCCGACCCGGACGGCGGCCCGTGCACCCAATTGAGCGCCGATGAAGGCCGCCAAAGCCATGGCTATGGCTAACGGCCAGATAATCACACCTTTGGTGATAAAGACCGACAGAGAGCCGAGGTTGCAAGAGGCGTTGGCAAGCTTGGTAAAACTCATGGCCCGCATCATGCCCAGGCCGCAGAGCAGTACAAATCCGACAATGAAGAAAGAGCCCACGCCGGGGCCAAATACACCATCGTAAAAACCCAGGATAGGTGCCACGGTAAACGAAAACAGCAGTACACCAATTCTCTTGCGTCGATCTTCATTGGCCAGCTTTGGAGATAGCGCAAAATAGATGGCTACCAGAATCAGCATGATAGGCACGCAAACTTCCAGGTAGTGCTTATCAATAGAGCTGACCAGCAAGGCACCACTAGCGCCACCAATAAATCCGCAAATAACCAGGAAACGGCCTTCGCGCCACTCGATCAATCCTTTGCGAGCAAAGGTCACCGTTGCCGAAACAGTTGCCGAAGCGGCCTGGAACTTGTTCGTTGCAATTGCACTGATCGGATCTACACCTGCCAGAAACAATGCAGGCAAGGTGATCAAACCACCCCCACCGGCAATCGCATCAAAAAAGCCGGCGCAAAAAGCGACGAGCGCCAACATGCCAATTACATCCAAGGACATTGCATTCTCTCTTTATGGTTATTGGCCAGTAATCACATGACTGGTCGTTCAACAGCCTGATCACATAAGGAATCAGCCCTGCAGCACTAACGGGTCTTCTGAAACAACGATGGGGGTAGAAAATTTTGAAAGTCCGAAAATACGAACCAAGACCCGTCTGTTGTCTTTGATGACATCGCGACAGTGCAGAGCCCGGATGTTATTGATAACCATGGCTGATTCCTGGGTCAGCGTGCATTCGATCGGAGTTGCTTCATCCACACCTTGGCAAAGGGCGGTGTAAGCCGTTTTCACAAAGGTCGAGGCGTTGTCATTGACCGAAAAGCGATACGAGTTGAAGCGGGCTGCGAACCCTACCTTATCGTCGAACTCCAGAATCGAAACGTTGCGGCCATCCTCCCCTTTGCCACTGACAAAGGAGTCACTACGAGTGAACTGGAAGTTGCCCGTGGTCAGTGCGAGGCAGTTGGTGATGCCGATTTTTTCGAGTATGGGGGGTAGTGCAATGACTCGCGTAGGTTCCAGGCTCGGGTTCCACAAGGCGGAAAGTATGAGCGACGACGGAGAGGGCGAGTGCCCGTCTTTCGCGGTCACGGCGCACCAGTAAGGCGCCTCTGTATGCGGTCCAAGCGCGAGGCCGGAATGGGAACTCAGTTCCTTGATGTCCGGCTCGGCTGGGATCTTGGTCAGTCCGCCGCCCTTGAAGTTGGCCACCAGTCGAATCAGTTTTCCTTCATTGTCCATGTCATAGGCAAAGGCACTGTTATCCACCAGTTTCAACAAGATCTGATTGCGGGCGGCCAGGCAAAGTACGTCGTAACGATTTTCCAGGGATGCCAGATCTGGCAGTTCATTTGGAGGGCTGATTTCGGTGATTTTTTGCAGCCCTTCAAAAATCAACACGGAGATAAGGCCATCGGAATAGGCGCCCAACAGTTCACATTGGTTTTTCGAAAACGAGAGCTTTAATTCGGTCGCTGCCAGAAACGCTTTGGACTTGGCTCCTGGTGCCTGCGGCCTGCCGATGGCGGCCAGTTTTTTGGTGAACGTGTGAAGCAGTGTTGACTGGTGAATATCAAAGCTGAAAGTTCTGATTTCTTGTTCAGTAAAAAACCCAGTGGTTTCGACGTCTGGTTTGATGGCGTCAGTCATTGTCTACATCCTGTTGTGTATCCGCTCCCGGTTATGCGGCAGCTCCTCCTTCGATTCTGCACAAACTGAAGATCAGCGTATGTCATCCGCTTCCGGTAAAGCATACGGAGCGTTCTTACAGACCAAAGACTGCCAGGAAGGGCTGATCTCCAATGCCTGAAGCTTTTCGGGGCTTGGCCCCGGCAACCGTTGCGGATGCTGGCAGGTGTGGTGATAGGGGGGGGAATTGTCGCTTTGATGGTGACCGGACCAGTGCCTAATCAAATCGCAGGCATAAAAAAACCCTGAATCTTGCGATTCAGGGTTTTCGGTATTTGGTGCCCAGAGACGGAATCGAACCGCCGACACGGGGATTTTCAATCCCCTGCTCTACCGACTGAGCTATCTGGGCAACGGGGCGCATTAAACGGGTTTTTCAGGGGGTCGTCAAGCAAGTTTTCAAAAAAATTTTAATTATTACCGTCGCTTACGTTCCGACCCCCGATAAATCGGGGTTATTCCGACGGCGGCACGTAGCCTTCGGCCTTGGCGTAATCCTCGCCGGAGAAGTACTTGTCCATTTCGCCCTGAAGATATTTGCGATCTTCGGCGTTCATCATGTTCAGGCGTTTTTCGTTGATCAGCAGGGTCTGGTGTTTTTGCCAGTCGGCCCAGGCCTTGGCCGAGACGTGGTCAAAAATGTCCTGGCCTTTGGCGCCCGGGAAGGGAGCGCGCTCCAGGCCTGGCAATTCTTCTTTGTACTTGCGGCACATGATGGTGCGGGTCATGACGACTCTCCTGCGTTCAATACGGCGGCCGCGCGTTCGAGCAAGGTTTTGACCGGGGCGGCAAGGCCCAGGCGCGGCGGGGTGGCGAGGTTATACCAGAGCCAGTCGGCCTCGGCCACGTGATGGCCGGTCTCCTGGACCTGAACCAGCCAGGGTTCGATGGATAACTGAAAATGGCTGAAGGTGTGCACCAGGCTCGGCAATGCCTGTTGGGTGCCCAGTTCCAGCGAGTGCTGCGCTGCCAGGTGTGACAGGTCGTCGAGGTCGTCGAGTTCCGGCAGGCTCCACAAGCCGCCCCAGAGGCCCGTAGAGGGGCGACGGTAAAGCAGGATGGCGCCTTCGGTGTTGGCCAGCATCGGCATCAGCGTGCGCTTCTGCGGGATGGCCTTGCGCGGCTTGGGGATCGGGTAACGGGTTTCCAGGCCGAGCATGTGCGCCTCGCAGCCTTTTTCCAGCGGGCACAGCAGGCAGCTCGGTTTGCTGCGGGTGCAGAGCGTGGCACCGAGGTCCATCATCGCCTGGGTGTAGGCGTTGACCCGGTCGTGAGGCGTAAAGCGCTCAGCGTTGGCCCAGAGCTGTCTGGCGACCTTCGGCTCGCCCGGGTAGCCCTCTTGCGCGGTAAAGCGCGCCAGGACGCGTTTGACGTTGCCGTCGAGGATCGGCGCGCGCAGGCCCATGCTGATGCTGGCAATGGCGCCAGCGGTGGACAGGCCGATCCCCGGCAGATCGGTGAGTTTTTCCACGTCTCGGGGAAATTCGCCGCCGTACTGCTCGACGACGATTTTCGCGGTCTTCTGCAAATTGCGCGCGCGGGTGTAGTAACCCAGGCCGGTCCACAGGTGCAGCACTTCGTCTTCCGGTGCCGCCGCCAGGGCTTCGACCGTTGGCAGCGAGGCCATGAAGCGGTCGAAGTAGTTCAGCACGGTGCTGACCTGGGTCTGCTGCAGCATGATTTCCGAGACCCAAACCCGATACGGGTTGATGTCCTGCTGCCAGGGCAAATCGTGACGGCCGTGGCGGTCGAACCAGTCCAGCACCGCCGTTGAAAACTGCTCGGCTCTCATCGCTTGAACAGGTCCTTGAGCGCGTCTTTCAGTTTCGGGTCGACTTTGTCGCCCCATTTTTCGTCGATTTTGTCGCTGATCCTGTCGCCAGCCAACTTGGTCGCGACCTGGCTCATGCGGTCGTTATCCAAACGGCAAGCCTTGGCGCCCAGCTCCAGCGGGCCGCGGCAGCGCAGTGGCCACTCGATGCCGACAAACTTGTCGCCGACCTGACAGGCCGGGTCCGGCATGGCGCTGGTATCGCCTTCGACGATGATGCCGACGCGGTAGTCCATGCCCAGCACGCGCAGATCGATGTCGCCGTCACCCTTGACGGTCATGCCCGGGATGCGCACTTTCAGGTCCGGGTTGCTGGCTACGCCGTTACGCAAGGTCAGGTTGCCCTTGAGCTCCTGGAACGGAGTGTCCTTGCCGCGCGGCTCGCCGCTGAGGGTTTTGCGGTTGAGCGTAGCGATGCCTTTGCACAGCTGTTGCTCAAGGTTGGCGTTGAGCAGCACGCCATTGTTGATGACGAAGCTGGCGTTGCCGTTGAGGGTATCGATCAACGCCTTCTGGCTGTTGCCGTTGCCGGTCAGGTTGCTGTTGAGCGTGACCAGGCCCTTGACCGGTGGATTCTTGCCCTGGCTTTCGAGGATTTTTTCCGCCGGTACCCGGCTGATCTTCGTCTGCAGATTCAGTGCCGGCACTGGCTGGCGCACATCGAGCGTGCCGGTGGTTTCGAAGTTGCCCTCGTACAGGTCGCCACGCAGGTTGGCCAGCGTCAGCAGGCCGCCCTGGCCGGTGGCCTTGAGCGCAGCGTTATGGATCGGCAGTTTTTGCAGGGTCAACTGGCCGAAGGTCAGGTCGGCGTCCACATCGAGCTTGCTCAAGCGTTCCACTGGCAGCAGGCGCTCGCTGCTCCACGCGTCCTTGGTCGGCGCGGGTGGCAACGGCGTGCTGCCGGCGCCGGCCATGGCATCGGCTTCGGTGCTGGCGACTTCGGCCTGACGCACTTGTGTCGCGCTATTGGCCTCGGCGGATTTCGGCGGCAGGTAACGGTCGACGTTGAAGGTGTCGGCCTTGAGCACGGCGCGCAGCGATTGCCTGGCGAAGTCTTCTACGGCGATGCGGCCGCTGAAGGTGCTGTCGTCGACTTTCAGGTTGAGGTCGTCGAGCGCCAGGCTGGTCGGTGTCGCGGCCAACCGGCTGACCAGCTCGACCTTGCTCAGGCTGCCTTCGGCCATGGCCGGGAGTTTCTGGCCGATGCTGTCGACGAATTTCGCCAGGTCGAACTGGGCAATCGAGATGCCGCCGCTGACCTGTGGGGTCTTGTCCAGATCGTTGACCTTCAGTTCACCCAGTGCCCGCAACTGGTTGGCAGAGACCTTGATGCCGGTCCACTCGGCAACGTTGGCGGCCCTGTCCAGCACCAACTGGCCCTGGGCGGAGAACGTCACGGCCTTGCCTTGCAAGGGGTCGCCGGTCACTTCCCCCGTCAGCTTCATATCCTCGAACTGATAGCGCTGCAGTGCACGTGCGATGCGCAACTCACCGTTGAGTTCGGTACGCACCCGCAGTGCAGGCTGGTTGGCTGACAGGAAAGCCGTGAGCTTGAGCGGAATGTTGACGGAGTCATGGACCGCGCCGGTGCTCAACTGAATGCTTTCGGCGCTGAAGCTCTTGCCGGTTCTTTCGTCGGTGTATTCGACCCGTGCGTTGTTCACGGTCAGGCTGTCGATGTCCAGGCGGATCGGCTGGGACGGTTTTTCCGCCGCGGCGCCGGTTTCGGGCGCAGGTTCGGGAGTGGCTGGCGGGGTGCCGGTCGCGTCGGTGCCGGCCGTTGCAGGCAGCTTGCCGATGTCCTCCCAGTTGCCATGACCCTGCTTGTCGCGGCTCAGGCGCAGGTTCAGGCCTTCGACGCGCACGTCGCTCATCTGCACTTCACGGCGCAGCAGCGGCAGTACGCGCACCGACAGGCCGAGCATCTGCAAGTCGGCGTACGGTTCAGTCGGTTTGACCATGGTCGCGACACTGGCGTCGTGCAACTCCAGGCCCAGCCACGGGAACAGGCTCCAGCCGATATCGCCATTGAGCGTCAGCTCGATGTGGGCTTTGTCGCGGGCAATCTGGCGAATCTCGTCTTTGTAGTCGTTGGGATCGAAGAGGTGGGTCAGGGCAAAGCCCAGCGCCACAATGATCAGCAACAGCCCGAGAAGTACCAGACCCAGGATTTTGCCGAACGCTTTCATGGGCGAGTCCTTGTAATTAGTCGAATTCAAAATTTAGCCGAGGAGTATAGCGCCCCCGAACAGACGACCGGTCAGTGATCACGCCGGCAATACATCCAGCGGCAGTTTCAGCTTGGCGGCCAGCGCCTGCGCCTCCAGATGCCCGGCAGGCGCCAGCAGGCGCAGGGGCATGCCCGATTGCGCGGCCATTTTCTGGGCTTCGGCCACCAGTCGCTCGGCAACACCACGGCGACGGGTAATTTTTCGCACACATATTTGGGACAAGTGCCAGGCGTCTTGGTGCCTTTGCAGGCGGGCGGCGCCCAGCAGGCGATCATTGAAGCGTCCGGCGATCAGTGTGCCGTCGCGCAAACAGTCCTCGATCAACTGCGCTTCGCCGGAAAACGGGGCGAACAACCAGTCTGGAGCGTCGCGGTAGATCTTCTGCAGATCCTGCCGGTCCTGGGACGTGGCTTGGTTCAGCGGCTCGACAATGATCGGCATGGTGATTCCTGTGGGGTCATGAAGCGATGGAGGTCAGACGACGTACCAAAGGTGATGTCAGTTTGGTTTTTCTGTCACTGGCAGATGGTAACCTTTGCCCGTTCGTCCGTCCTTCTGCGACCTGTTGTCGCACAACAAGGCGCTCCACCAAAAAACGGTCATGTCTGCGTGCATAAAGGCCGGGAGTTAACTGTGGCTGGCGAACCCTACTGATAATTGGGGGATACACAATGACCACGAGCATCACGGCGGACGGCTTCGGCGCCGACCAGCCTGCGTTCCTGTCCAAGGAGCGGATCATCGCCAAGCCCGGTTTCAACCGTTGGCTGGTACCGCCGGCCGCGCTGGCCATCCACCTGTGCATCGGCATGGCCTACGGCTTTTCGGTGTTCTGGTTGCCGCTGTCAAAGGCGTTGGGCATCACGGCTCCAGTGGCCTGCGCGCCAGACATGAGTTTTATCGCACAAGTCTTTTCATCCCAGTGTGACTGGCCGATCTCGATGCTCGGCTGGATCTACACCCTGTTCTTCATCTTCCTGGGTTGCTCGGCCGCCATCTGGGGTGGCTGGCTGGAACATGCCGGGCCACGCAAGGCAGGGGTTGTATCGGCGCTGTGCTGGTGCGGCGGGCTGCTGATTTCGGCGCTGGGCGTGTATACCCACCAGATCTGGCTGATGTGGATCGGCTCCGGGGTCATTGGTGGTATCGGCCTGGGCCTGGGTTACATCTCGCCGGTCTCGACCCTGATCAAGTGGTTCCCGGACAAGCGCGGCATGGCCACCGGCATGGCGATCATGGGCTTCGGCGGTGGTGCGATGGTCGGCGCTCCGCTGGCGGCAGCGCTGATGGGGCATTTCGCTTCGCCAACCAGCGTCGGCGTGTGGCAGAGCTTCCTGGTCATGGCCGCGATCTACTTTGTGTTCATGATCGGTGGCGCGCTGTCCTACCGCGTCCCGCCAACCGGCTGGAAGCCTGAAGGCTGGACCGCCCCGGCGAAAAAAGCCTCCAACGCGATGATTACTCATCGTCATGTTCACGTGAATGTGGCCTGGAAGACGCCGCAGTTCCGTCTGGTGTGGCTGGTGCTGTGCCTGAACGTATCGGCCGGTATCGGTATCCTCGGCATGGCGTCGCCGCTGTTGCAGGAAGTGTTCGGTGGCAAGTTGCTGGGCAATGACCTGGCGTTCGGCCAACTCGACGCTTCGCAACTGGCTTCGATCGCCGCCATCGCGGCCGGTTTCACCGGTTTGCTGAGCCTGTTCAACATTGGCGGGCGTTTCTTCTGGGCTTCGTTCTCGGATTACCTGGGGCGCAAAAACACCTATTTCGTGTTCTTCGCCTTGGGCTTTGCCCTGTACGGACTGATTCCGAACCTCGGTCATCTGGGCAGCATCGCGCTGTTCGTGGCGGCGTTCTGCGTCATTCTGTCGATGTACGGCGGTGGTTTCGCGACGGTTCCGGCGTATCTGGCGGACCTGTTCGGTACGCAAATGGTCGGTGCGATTCACGGTCGTCTGCTGACGGCGTGGGCGGCCGCCGGCGTGCTCGGTCCAGTGCTGGTGAACTACCTGCGTGAGTATCAGCTGAGCATCGGCGTTGAGCGTGCAGCAGCGTACGACATCACGCTGTACATCCTCGCCGGCCTGCTGGTGCTGGGTTTCCTGTGCAACCTGCTGGTGCGCCCGGTGGCCGACAAGTACTTCATGACCGACGCCGAACTGGCCGCCGAACAGGCGCTGGGCCATGACAAAGGGGCTGACAGCAGCACCGTGCTGGAGTGGAAAGCCGCGCCGGGCACCAAACCGCTGGCGGTGGCGGCGTGGCTGGTGGTGGGTATTCCGTTGGCGTGGGGTGTGTGGGTGACCCTGCAAAAAACCGCGGTGTTGTTCCACTAACACCAAGGTAAGCCACAGCCCCTGTGGGAGCGGGCTTGCTCGCGAAGAGGGAGTATCAGTCGACATAATTGTGGGCTGATCCACCGCTTTCGCGAGCAAGCCCGCTCCCACATTTGTTCTGTGTTGCACCTGAATGGCTTGTACTGACATGTACACCGCTGGCACCCCCGGATTCACTCCGTCAGTGATATCACCTCGCGTGTTTCTGTTTGGCGCCCGCACGCCTATAATGGCTGCCTTTTTCGCCCAATGATTTTGCGGAGCTGGTGATGGCCGAACGTAAGGCGTCTGTCGAGCGCGACACTCTGGAAACCCAGATCAAAGCCTCGATCAACCTCGATGGCACCGGAAAGGCCCGATTCGATATCGGTGTACCTTTTCTTGAGCACATGCTGGACCAGATCGCCCGTCACGGGCTGATCGACCTGGATATTGTCAGCAAGGGCGACCTGCATATCGATGACCACCACACTGTGGAAGACGTCGGTATCACCCTCGGCCAGGCCTTCACCAAAGCCATCGGCGACAAGAAAGGCATCCGTCGCTACGGTCACGCCTACGTGCCGCTCGATGAAGCGCTGTCGCGCGTGGTGATCGATTTCTCCGGCCGTCCAGGCCTGCAGATGCATGTTCCCTACACCCGTGCCACCGTCGGTGGCTTCGACGTTGACCTGTTCCAGGAATTCTTCCAGGGCTTCGTCAACCACGCCAACGTCACCTTGCACATCGACAATCTGCGTGGGCACAACACCCACCACCAGATCGAAACCGTGTTCAAGGCTTTCGGTCGCGCCCTGCGCATGGCCGTCGAGCTCGACGACCGCATGGCCGGGCAAATGCCTTCGACCAAGGGCGTCCTGTAATGCAGACAGTCGCGGTTATCGATTACGGCATGGGCAACCTGCACTCGGTGGCCAAGGCCCTCGAGCACGTCGGTGCCGGCAAGGTGCTGATCACCAGCGATGCCACCGTGATTCGCGAAGCCGACCGGGTGGTTTTCCCCGGCGTTGGCGCCATTCGCGATTGCATGGCGGAGATACGTCGCCTCGGCTTCGACTCTCTGGTGCGTGAAGTCAGCCAGGACCGTCCGTTCCTTGGCATCTGCGTGGGCATGCAAGCCTTGCTCGACACCAGCGAAGAGAACGACGGCGTCGACTGCATCGGCCTGTTCCCGGGCCAGGTGAAGTTCTTCGGCAAGGATCTGGTCGAGGACGGCGAGCACCTGAAAGTCCCGCACATGGGCTGGAACGAAGTGAAGCAGAAGGTCAGTCACCCGCTGTGGCATGACATTCCGGACCTGGCGCGTTTCTACTTCGTGCACAGCTACTACATCGCTGCCGCCAACGCGCGGCAGGTGGTGGGTGGCGGGCACTACGGTGTCGATTTTGCCGCGGCGCTGGCCGAAGGCTCGCGTTTCGCCGTGCAGTTCCACCCGGAGAAAAGCCATACCCATGGCCTGCAGTTGCTGCAGAACTTCGCTGCGTGGGACGGTCGCTGGTAAATGGCCGTCAAGAAGAAACCGCCGATTCTGACCCTCACTCCCGAGCAGGAGAGCGAGGCCAATCGCAAGATCAAGCGTTTCATGGAAGACCGCTTCGAACTCGACCTCGGCTCGTTCGAGGCGGCGGAGATTCTTGAGCTGTTTACCCGTGAAATTGCTCCGCACTATTACAACAGGGCGATTTTCGATGTGCAGGCGCACCTCAAAGAGAGGTTCGAAAGCATCGAAAGCGACCTGTGGGCGCTCGAAAAGAGCAGCTGAAAGCTACAAGCTTCAAGCTGCAAGAATTAGTACGCGTGCCTGCTTGCAGCTTATAGCTTGCAGCTTGCAGCTCTTTTGACGAAGGAAAAAGCATGCTCATTATTCCCGCTATCGATCTTAAAGACGGTGCCTGTGTTCGTCTGCGCCAGGGCCGCATGGAAGATTCCACAGTGTTCTCCGATGACCCGGTGAGCATGGCTGCCAAGTGGGTGGAGGGCGGTTGCCGCCGTCTGCATCTGGTCGACCTGAACGGCGCCTTCGAAGGCCAGCCGGTCAACGGCGAAGTGGTCACCGCCATCGCCAAACGCTACCCGAACCTGCCGATCCAGATCGGTGGTGGTATCCGCTCCCTGGAAACCATCGAGCACTACGTGAAAGCGGGCGTCAGCTACGTGATCATCGGCACCAAGGCCGTGAAAGATCCGGCCTTTGTTGCCGAAGCCTGCCGCGCATTCCCGGGCAAGGTGATTGTCGGCCTGGACGCCAAGGACGGCTTCGTCGCCACCGACGGCTGGGCTGAAATCAGCACCATTCAGGTGATCGACCTGGCCAAGCAATTCGAAGCCGACGGCGTTTCCGCGATCGTTTATACCGACATCGCCAAAGACGGCATGATGCAGGGCTGCAACGTACCGTTCACCGCGGCACTGGCTGCTGCAACGAAGATCCCGGTGATCGCTTCCGGCGGTATCCACAACCTGGGCGACATCAAGACCCTGCTCGACGCCAAGGCGCCGGGCATCATCGGCGCCATTACAGGCCGCGCGATTTATGAGGGCACGCTGGATGTGGCAGAAGCTCAGGCGTTCTGCGATAGCTACGCGGCCAGCTCCAAGCCATAAGCTGCAAGCTGCAAGTTAGAAGCGCGACCGCGATCCGCTCTTTCTTGCAGCTTGAAGCTTGAAGCTTCTTAATCGGAGATTAAGTCTTATGGCGTTAGCCAAGCGCATCATCCCTTGCCTGGACGTGGACAACGGCCGGGTGGTCAAGGGTGTGAAATTCGAAAACATCCGCGACGCCGGCGACCCGGTGGAAATCGCCCGTCGCTATGACGAGCAGGGCGCCGACGAGATTACCTTTCTCGACATCACGGCCAGCGTCGATGGCCGCGACACTACGCTGCACACCGTCGAGCGCATGGCCAGCCAGGTGTTCATCCCGCTGACCGTGGGTGGTGGCGTACGCACCGTGCAGGACATCCGCAACCTGCTCAATGCCGGCGCGGACAAGGTTTCGATCAACACCGCAGCGGTGTTCAACCCTGAGTTCGTCGGCGAAGCCGCGCAGCATTTCGGTTCGCAATGCATCGTGGTCGCGATCGACGCGAAGAAGGTTTCCGGGCCGGGCGAAACCCCGCGCTGGGAAATCTTCACCCATGGCGGTCGCAAGCCAACCGGTCTCGACGCTGTCGAATGGGCAAAGAAAATGGAAGGTCTGGGTGCCGGTGAGATCCTGCTGACCAGCATGGACCAGGACGGCATGAAAAACGGTTTCGACCTGGGCGTCACCCGCGCCATCAGCGATGCGCTGGGCATTCCGGTGATCGCTTCCGGTGGCGTCGGCAACCTGCAACACCTGGCCGACGGCATTATCGAAGGTCACGCCAGTGCGGTTCTGGCGGCGAGTATTTTCCACTTCGGCGAATACACCGTGCAGGAAGCCAAGGCTTATATGGCCCATCGCGGAATTGTGATGCGCTGAACAAACCAATGCAGGCCAGTGGACATCATGGCGTGCCCAAGGCACTCTTGGGTACGCCATGGATTTCGGTAGCCAGACATGCTTAAACGCCTTCTTCTCGTCCTTGCCAGCGCGTCTCTGTTGTTCATCAGCGGAGCACACGCAAAAGACAGCCCCGATGCCGACATGGTGTTGCTGACTGAAAACTTCCCGCCCTACAACATGGCGAAGAATGGCAAGAACTTCGCTCAGGACGAGAACATCGACGGCATCGCCACCGATATCGTCCGCGAGGTTTTCAAGCGCGCCAACATTACCTACAGCCTGACGCTGCGTTTCCCTTGGGAGCGAATCTACAAACTCACCCTGGAAAAACCCGGCTATGGCGTGTTCGTCATGGCGCGGTTGCCGGATCGTGAGAAGCTGTTCAAATGGGTCGGTCCAATCGGCCCGGACGACTGGATCATGCTGGCCAAGGCAGACAGCAAGATCACCCTCGAAACCTTGAATGATGCGCGCAAGTACAAGATCGGTGCCTACAAGGGCGACGCGATTGCCGAGACGCTGGCCAAGCAGGGGCTCAATCCGATTGTTGTACTGCGCGATCAGGACAACGCGAAAAAATTGGTCAACGGGCAGATCGACCTGTGGGCCACCGGTGACCCGGCCGGACGCTATCTGGCGCGTCAGGAAGGGGTCAACGGGTTGAAAACCGTACTGCGTTTCAACAGTGCCGAACTGTACCTGGCACTGAACAAGGACGTGTCGGACGAGACGGTGGCCAAGCTTCAAGCAGCGTTGGATCAAATGCGCAAGGAAGGCAAGGTCGACGAGATCATGGCGCGGTACCTCTAATACCCAGTGCTTAAATGTGGGAGCGGGCTTGCTCGCGAAGGCGGTTTGTCAGACACCATTAATGTCGACTGACACGACGCCTTCGCGAGCAAGCCCGCTCCCACAGGGGTTCTGCTGTGTAGCTACTAGCGGTACACACCGTCTTTGCCATGCGCTGCGGTCGCCCGATTCCCGCGCACACTGATCATCTGCCTGATATCAATCCACTCAATTCCCTGAGCCTTCAGCTTCGGCAGCTCCCGCTCCAGCACCGCGAGTGTCTGTGGATACGGATGCCCGATCATCACCGCCGAACCCTGCTTGTGTGCGAGGCTGATCGCTGTCTGCAACTGGCTGAAGATCGCTGCTTCGGTTCGTTCATCGTCGAGAAACACATCCCGCGAAACGCTGGCCAGACCGATCTTCTGCGCTTCGGCCGCGGCCACGGTTCGGGCGCTGGTGCGGCTGTCGACGAAGAATTTGTGCCGTCGTTGCAAGTCTGTCATCAGCCAGGCCATGGCCGCGGGTTGTGCGGTCATGCGGCTGCCCATGTGATTGTTGATGCCGCTGGTGTAGGGGACCCTTTTGAACGCAGCGTTCAGGCGCTTTTCCAGCTCATCGACAGGCAATTCGGGATGCCAGGCGAACGGTCCGGTCGCCGGATCCATGGGCATGTGCAGAATGACGATTTTTCCGGCGCGATGGGCTTCGCGGGCGAATTCGGTGGCGTGAGGCGTGTCGGGCATGATCGCCGTGGTCACCGGGCCGGGCAGGGCCAGCACGCGGCGATCCCGGGGCAGGTTCTGCCCCAGGTCATCGATGATTAGGGTCAGGTAGGCTTTTTGCGGGGTGGTCGGGGCGGGTGTTGCGTGAACAACACCCGCCAGACAGCAAAGCAGACCGAGAATGTACCGCAGGCGCATCCTCAACGGCCGGACGTGATGCTCAGCCCTTTGAGCAGGCTCAGGGCCTGGGCCAGTTGGTAATCATCGTCCTGTGGCATCGGCTTGGCCTTGCTGGAGCCGGTCGGTTTGTCCGCACCGCCGTTGCCGTTGCCCAGGTGACCCTGCAAGTCGGCTTCCTTGAAGTAGTCGTTGTCCTGCTCGCTGGTGATCTTGGCCTTGCGCACTTCGATGTCCGGGACGATGCCCTGGGCCTGGATGGAGCGGCCGTTCGGCGTGTAATACAGCGCCGTGGTGATCTTCAATGCGCGGTCATTGTTCAGCGGCAGCACGGTTTGCACCGAGCCCTTGCCGAAACTGGTGGTGCCCATCACCACGGCGCGTTTCTGGTCCTGCAGGGCGCCAGCGACAATTTCCGATGCCGAGGCGCTGCCGCCGTTGATCAGCACGACCATTGGCACGGCTTCGCTTTCGTCCTTGCCGGTGGCAGAGAAACGCAGCTCTGAGTTGGCGATGCGGCCCTTGGTGTAGACGATCAGGCCCTTGGTGATGAAGTGGTCGACCACTTCCACCGCCGCCTGCAACACGCCGCCCGGGTTGTTGCGCAGGTCGAGGATGATGCCGTTGAGCTTCTTGCCGTTCTCCTTGCGCAGCTTGGCCAGCGCCTTGGAAACCTCTTCACCGGTCTTGACCTGGAACTGGGTGATGCGGATGTAGCCGTAGCCCGATTCCAGCAGCTGGCTCTTCACGCTCTTGACCTGGATGACGGCGCGGGACAGGGTCACGTCGAACGGCGTGCCGCCGTCGCGCACCAGGGTCAGGGTGATTTTCTGGCCGATCTTGCCGCGCATCTTGTCGACGGCTTCGGTCATGCTCTGGCCGCGGGTGGGCTGGCCGTTGATCTTGACGATGAAGTCGCCGGCCTGAATGCCGGCCTTGGAAGCCGGGGTGTCGTCAATCGGCGACACCACTTTGATGAAGCCGTCTTCGGCGCCGACTTCAATGCCCAGGCCACCGAATTCACCGCTGGTGCTTTCCTGCAACTCGGCGAAATCTTCAGGGCCGAGGTAAGCCGAATGTGGGTCGAGGTTGCTGAGCATGCCCTTGATGGCGTTTTCCAGCAGGGTCTTGTCGTCCACCGGTTCGACATAAGCGGCCTTGATCCGGTCCATCACCTCGGCAAAGGTGCGCAACTCATCCAGCGGCAGTGGCGCCTTGGTGGTCGCAGCAGTGCCCGCAGGCGCAACCGCCGGGGCCGGTTGAGCGGCAAACGCCAGAGGCGCGCCGATCACCAGGGCGATCGTCAGGGCCAGCGAGGTAAGGCGGGACAAATGCAGCATGTCTAACAAACTCCTGAATTAGGTAACGCGCTTATCCTTGCGCGCGGCACCATTGCGCCGGATCACTCGGGTGACCCTGCTGACGAATAGCAAAATACAGCGCTGGCGTGTCTTGCCCGCCACTGTTGCCGACAGTGGAGATGGACTCACCGGCTTTAACCACATCACCCGCAGACTTGAGCAGCGTCTGGTTGTGACCATAAAGGCTCAAAAAACCGTTGCCGTGGTCGAGGATCACCAACAACCCGGCGCCTCGCAGCCAGTCGGCAAACACTACGCGACCACCATGCACCGCATGCACGGTGCTGCCGGCAGACGCGCCGATCATCACGCCATCCCACTTGGTCCGGGCATCGTCACCACGGCTTTCACCGTAGCGTGCCAGCAGTCGACCATCGACAGGCCAGGGAAGTTTGCCGCGGGTTGACGCAAACGGACCACCAAAGGTCTCGCCGGAACTGGAAACCAGTGCGCCGGGAGTCGACTTGACCGGTTTGCGTGGGGCGTCATCGCTGGCATTTGCCTGCGCCTGGGCCTCACGTAAACGCTTTTTTTCGGCTTCCTGCTGGGCAATCAACGCTTTTTGTCGCGCTTCTTCTGCCTCACGGGCCTGGCGGGCCAGGGTTTCTTCAATGGTTTTAAGGACTTTAGACAGGTCTGCCTGATCCTGCTCGCGCGCCGCCAGTTTCTGATCGCGAGCCTTTACGTCGTCATTGAGCTTGGCCAGGACTTGCTGGCGCTCCTTGCGGACTTTCTCGAGTTCGTCACGCTGGGTGTCGAGGCTGCTTTGCTGCACCAGCAGTTGCGCCTGCTGCATGGCGATGTCTTTCTCGACATTGGACAGTTGGCGCAGGGTTTCGTTGAAACTCTTCAACTGCTCCAGGCGAGCCTGGCTCAGGTAGTCGTAATAGGTGAGGGTGCGGGCGAATCTTTCCGGATTCTGCTGGTTGAGCAGCAGCTTGAGGTATTCCTGGCGACCGTTCTGATAGGCCGCCCGGGCCTGAATGGCAATCAGTCGTTGCTGTTCAATGCGCGCGCTCTGGAGTTTTTTTTTCTCCGCATCGAGTCGCTGCAGCTCGGCTTCGCTTTTCTTAAGCTCTTTTTGCAGGGCATCGACCTGCTTCTCGAGCTTGCCCATTTCGGTTTCGGTGCCCTTGAGCTCTTTCTGCACGCCGGACTTTTCTTCCTGCAACTTGCCCAGCAGCTTCTTCAGCTCGGCAATGTCCTGACGCGTGGCGTCCAACTGTTGTTGGGTGTCTGCGCGCTCGTCAGCAAAGGCCGGTTGGAGCAGGCAAGTCAGAGCTAGGGCTATCAGGACGCGAAGCATAGGGGCGGGCGGCACCAGGGAAAGGGACGGCCTAGTATGCCCGCCATGGGCGGCAAAAAAAATGCCCATTTCTGACTGTGTGATGACTGGACGGAAAAACACCACAAAGCAAAGTGGGAGCGGGCTTGCTCGCGAAAGCGGTGTGTCTGGCAACATTAATGTCGACTGACACACCGCTTTCGCGAGCAAGCCCGCTCCCACAGGGTATTTCGGTGTTTGAGCGGTCGGGTTACACCAGGATCGACGTCCCGGTCATTTCCGCCGGCTGCTCAAGCCCCAGCAGCTTCAGCATGGTCGGCGCCACGTCCGCCAGCACGCCGCCTTCACGGACCTTCAGGTCGCGCTTGCCGACATAGATGAACGGCACCGGCTCGGTGGTGTGTGCAGTGTGCGCCTGGCCGGTGGTTTCGTCGGACATTTGCTCGACGTTGCCATGGTCAGCGGTAATCAAGGCTTCGCCGCCGACTTTTTCCAGGGCATCGACGATACGGCCTACGCACAGGTCAAGGCATTCGACAGCCTTGACCGCCGCTTCGAACACACCGCTGTGACCGACCATGTCGCCGTTGGCGTAGTTGACCACGATCACGTCGTAACGCTGGTTTTCGATGGCGTCGACGATGCGGTCGGTAACTTCCGGGGCACTCATTTCCGGCTGCAAGTCATAGGTGGCGACTTTCGGCGAGGGAATCAGGATGCGTTCTTCCCCCGGGAACGGTTCTTCGCGGCCGCCGGAGAAAAAGAAGGTCACGTGGGCGTATTTTTCGGTTTCGGCGATGCGCAGCTGGGTCTTGCCGTTTTTCGCCAGGTAGTCGCCCAGCACGTTTTCCAGGCTGCCGGCGGCGAAGGCCGACGGGGCAGGAATGCTGGCGGCGTATTGGGTCAGCATGACGAAACCGGCCAGTTTCGGCTGGCGGGCACGCTCGAACTCACTGAAGTTGTCTTCGACGAACACGCGAGTCAGTTCGCGGGCGCGGTCGGCGCGGAAGTTCATGAACACCACGGCATCGCCGTCTTCGACTTTTACCGGCTCACCGATGGAGGTTGCCTTGACGAATTCGTCGCTCTCGCCGCGCTCGTAGGCTGCTTGCAGGCCTTCCTGGGCGGTGGCGGCGTTGAATTCGCCCTGGCCATCGACAATCAGGTTGTAGGCCTGGGAGACACGGTCCCAACGGTTGTCGCGGTCCATGGCGTAGTAACGGCCGATCAGGCTGGCGATCCGGCCTTTGCCCAGGGCCTGGAAAGTGGCGTCGAGCAGTTCGATCGAGGATTGCGCGCTTTTCGGCGGAGTGTCGCGGCCGTCGAGGAAGGCGTGCAGGTAGATGTTTTGAGCACCGCGCTTGAAGGCCAGTTCGGCCATGGCGACCAGGTGGTCATGGTGGCTGTGCACGCCGCCATCGGACAGCAGGCCCATGAAATGCACGGCTTTGCCGGCGGCGACGGCTTTGTCCACGGCCGCGCAGATGGTCGGGTTCTCGAAGAACTCGCCGTCGCGGATCGATTTGGTGACGCGAGTGAAGTCCTGATACACCACGCGGCCGGCGCCGAGGTTCATGTGACCGACTTCGGAGTTGCCCATCTGGCCATCCGGAAGGCCGACGTCCATGCCGCTGCCCGAGATCAGGCCGTTCGGCACGGTGGCCCACAGGCGATCCAGTACAGGCTTCTTCGCCGCGAAAATGGCGTTGGATTCGGGGCTGTCACTGTGACCGAAGCCGTCGAGAATCATCAGGACCAAAGGTTTAGGCGTGGTAGTCATGGAATCCACTCGTGGCTGAGGTAAAAGGGGTAATGGAAAAAGGGAGTCGCAGTTTAAAGCGAAGTTCCGGCCGCGTCACCGCCGGACGGGGTTTGGCCCACCATAGTGGCTGTGTATACTGGCCGACATTTTAACGCCCTGGAACCTCCTTCGATGGTTGCTAACCTGATTCAATTCGCCACTAACCACTACATTCTCGTCGGTATCTTCGTCGTACTGCTGGCGTTGCTGATTGCCTATCAAATGCAGGGCGGCGGCCGTAGCCTGAGCACTGGCGAACTGACCGGCCTGGTCAACAAGGACGCCGGCGTGGTGATCGACATTCGTCCAACCAAGGATTTCGCCGCCGGTCACATTGTCGGTGCGCTGAACATTCCCCAGGACAAACTGATCGCCCGCGTTGGCGAACTGGAAAAGCACAAGGCCAAGACCATCATCCTGGTCGATGCCATGGGCCAGACCGCCGGCACTCACGCTCGTGAATTGGTGAAATCCGGTTTCACCGCCGCCAAGCTGTCCGGCGGTATTTCCAGCTGGAAAGCCGACAATCTGCCGCTGGTGAAGTGATATGAGCAACGTCGTCGTCTATTCCAGCGATTACTGCCCTTACTGCTCGCGAGCCAAATACCTGCTCGAGAACAAAGGCGTGGCCTTCGAAGAGATCAAGGTCGATGGCAAGCCGCAGGTGCGTGCTGCGATGGCCCAGAAGGCCGGACGTACGTCCGTGCCGCAAATCTGGATCGGCAGCACCCACGTGGGCGGTTGTGATGATTTGTTCGCCCTGGAGCGCGCTGGCAAGCTCGACGCGCTGCTCAGTGCCTGACGGCAATACCCCAAACAAGCAAACCTAAAAGAACCCTGGATCAAGAAGGATCTGCGATGACTGACCAACAGAACACTGCTGCGAACGAAGAAGAAACTGCACCGCAATTCTCCTTGCAGCGCATTTATGTGCGTGACCTGTCCTTCGAAGCTCCGAAAAGCCCGGCGATCTTCCGCCAGCAGTGGGAACCGAGCGTCGCCCTGGATCTGAACACCCGTCAAAAGGCACTGGAATCCGACTTCCACGAAGTCGTGCTGACCCTGTCGGTTACCGTGAAAAACGGTGACGAAGTGGCGTTCATCGCTGAAGTGCAACAGGCCGGTATCTTCCTGATCAAGAACCTGGACGATGCTTCGATGAGCCACACCCTGGGTGCGTTCTGCCCGAACATCCTGTTCCCGTACGCTCGCGAAACCCTGGACAGCCTGGTGACCCGTGGTTCGTTCCCGGCACTGATGCTGGCTCCGGTGAACTTCGATGCGCTGTACGCGCAAGAGCTGCAACGCATGCAGGCTGCCGGCGAGACTCCGACCGTTCAGTAAGCATTTCTGAGCGTCGAAGCAAGTCCAATGTGGGAGCGGGCTTGCTCGCGAAAGCGGTTTTTCAGTCAACATTCATGTTGAAGCTGATGACCCTTTCGCGAGCAAGCCCGCTCCCACATTTGCTATGCGGTGTTATTTGAAGTCGTTCTGGCGCCAGGCTTCGTAAACCGCGACGGCCACCGTATTCGACAGGTTCAGGCTGCGGCAGCCCTCGCGCATCGGCAGGCGCAGGCGTTGCTCGGGGGGCAGGGCGTCCAGCACCTCGGCGGGCAAACCCCGGCTTTCCGGGCCGAACAGGAACGCATCGCCTGGGGCGAAGCTGGCATCGTGGAATGGCCGCGAGCCCTTTGTGGTGAAGGCGAACAGGCGTGGATGACCGAGGCTTTCCAGGCAGCTGGCGAGGTCGGCGTGACGTTGCAAGGTGGCATACTCGTGGTAGTCGAGGCCGGCGCGGCGCAGGCGCTTGTCGTCCATCTCGAAGCCCAGCGGCTCGATCAAATGCAGGTGGCAGCCACTGTTGGCGCACAGCCTGATAACGTTGCCGGTATTCGGCGGAATTTCTGGTTGGAAAAGGATGACGTGAAACATGCACGGCTCCGAAGGTAAAGATGACGCGCATTCTACGCCGCAAGCAGACGTGCGTTCGAAACTATTCCTGCGGGTGATGGGCTCGCTGGCGATTGTCGGGATGATGATCGGCCTGATGATCGGTCGCCTGACCACGCCAGACCCGAGTCAGTTGCAGCAGGTTGAGGTGACGGGCGACGGGCTGGTGGTGTGGTTCAACAACGAACCCAAGGTCCATGGCGAAATCGTCGACGGCAGTGTCGCGCTGCTGTTTGGCGCCGAGGGCCAGGCGCAGAAAGGCCAGCTCAAGCTTGGCGGCAAGGATGTGAACTGGCGGGTACGTTTGAGTGATGGAGGGTTGCTGCTGACGCTGGTGGCGGCCCGGCCGCTGCTGGGCGAGTGGGCCGGTAGCGAGGTCGATGACCGCTGGCGGCTGGAGATCCATCTCCGGGAGCAATAAAAGAGGGAATCCCCGGCCTGCCTGTACCAAGGTTCCCGAAACGGGAGGCTCGTCGCGAGTGCGGTGTGAGCCTGGTGTAAAGAAGGAACCCCTGACCTGCCTGTATCAAGGGCCCCAAAACGGCTGGGCTCGTCGCGGCTGCGGTGTGAGCCCTGTGTAAAGAGGGGAATCCCCGGCCTGCCTGTACCAAGGTCCCCGAAACCGGGTCGGTGATCTGAATCACTTGAAAGGGTTGTTGCAGGGGGCGTGCCAGTTTTCACAAAGAGAAACAAGAAATCCGGTTTGAAACGCTGAAAGCCCCGAGATTCGGGGCTTTCGTGTTTTTTCGGAAGGGATTCGATTGCGAAAGCAGATGGGGATTCGAAGCTGTTTTTGTGCGCGATTGCGGTTCACGGTGCATTCAGGCGGTGCACGCAGCTTTGAATGTGGGAGCGGGCTTGCTCGCGAAAGCGGTGTAACAGTCAACGATGATGTTGAATGTTATGGCCCCTTCGCGAGCAAGCCCGCTCCCACAGGATCGTGTGCTCAGTGAGTAATCAGGCTTCGTCGCCCTCATCATCATCCCCGCCATCCACCTTCATCCCCAATTCCTTGATCTTGCGCGTCAGGGTGTTACGCCCCCAACCCAGCAAAACGGCGGCATCGCGGCGGCGACCGGCGGTGTGTTTGAGGGCGGTCTCGATCATGATCCGCTCGAAGGCCGGCACGGCGCTGTCGAGCAGGCTCGATTGACCACGGGCCAGCGCCTGGTCTGCCCATTGGCGCAGGGCTTGCTCCCAGTTGGTGACCGGTGCTGAATCCTGCGGCAGGCTCAGCAACTCCGGCGGCAGGTCGCCGATGTGCACTTCGCGACCCGAAGCCATCACCGTGATCCAGCGACAGGTGTTCTCCAGTTGGCGCACGTTGCCCGGCCACGGCAGGTTCTTCAGGTATTCCTCGGTTTCGTTTTTCAGCAGCTTGGGCTCGACTGCCAGCTCCTGGGCTGCGCGGCTGAGGAAGTGCTTGGCCAGGGTCGGGATGTCTTCGCGACGATCAGACAGGCGCGGGATATGGATGCGGATCACGTTGAGGCGATGGAACAAGTCCTCACGGAATTTCCCGGCATGCACCAGGGTTTCCAGGTTCTGGTGAGTCGCGGCGATGATGCGCACATCGACCTTCACGGGTACATGACCGCCGACGCGGTAAAACTCGCCATCGGCCAACACCCGCAGCAAGCGGGTCTGGGTGTCGGCGGGCATGTCGCCGATTTCATCGAGAAACAGCGTGCCGCCGTCCGCCTGTTCAAAACGCCCGCGACGCAGGTTGGCCGCGCCCGTGAACGCGCCTTTCTCATGGCCGAACAGTTCGGATTCCATCAGGTCTTTGGGGATCGCCGCCATGTTCAGCGCGATGAACGGCGAAGCGGCGCGCGGGCTGTGACGGTGCAGGGCGTGGGCCACCAGCTCTTTACCGGTACCGGATTCGCCATTGATCAGCACGGTGATGTTGGAGTGGCTCAGGCGGCCGATGGCGCGGAACACCTCCTGCATCGCCGGCGCCTCGCCGATGATTTCCGGGGTGCGGGTCAATGTCGGGACGACTTCCAGGCCTTGCTGCTCCTGGGCGTGCTGGTTGGCGCGCTTGACCAGGGAAACCGCTTCGTCGACATCGAACGGTTTGGGCAGGTATTCGAAGGCGCCACCCTGATAGGACGCGACAGCGCTGTCCAGATCGGAGTGAGCGGTCATGATGATGACCGGCAGCCGTGGATGCTGCTCGCGAATCCGTGCCAGAAGGTCCAGGCCGCTGGCGCCGGGCATGCGGATGTCGGAAATGATCACGTCCGGTTGCTGGCGTGCCAGGCGGCTCATCACGCCATCGGCGCTGTCGAAGCTTTGCGTGGTCATGCCTTCCTGTTGCAAGGCTTTTTCCAGGACCCAACGGATAGAACGGTCGTCATCGACGATCCACACGGTTTCACTACGGCTCATGTCGATGGGGCTCCTTGTTCCAGTGGCAGAAAGATCGAGAAAGTGGTGTGGCCGGGGTGGCTGTCACATTCGATCAGGCCCTGGTGCTGGCTGATGATGTTCTGGGTAATGGCCAGGCCGAGCCCGGTACCGTCCGGGCGACCGCTGACCATGGGAAAGAAGATGGTTTCCTGAAGTTCCGCAGGGATGCCCGGGCCGTTGTCGATGATCTCGATCTTGGTCACCAGGCGATGGCGCACATGGCCGATGGTGAACTGGCGCATGGTACGGGTGCGCAGGCTGATTCGGCCCAGGCGCAGCTCGTTCTGGCTGCTGATGGCCTGCATCGCGTTGCGCACGATGTTCAGTACGGCCTGAATCATCTGTTCGCGGTCGATCAATACGTCGGGAATGCTTGGGTCGTAGTCGCGCACCAGCGTGATGCAACCCTGGCTTTCGGCTTCCACCAGTTGGCAGACGCGCTCCAGCACTTCGTGGACATTGCACAGGGCCAGTGACGGCAGCTTGTTGGAGCCGAGCATGCGATCGACCAGGTTACGCAGGCGGTCGGCTTCTTCGATGATGACGTTGGTGTAGTCGCGCAGGCTTTCTTCCGGCAGTTCCCGGGCCAGCAATTGCGCCGCGCCACGAATTCCGCCCAAGGGGTTCTTGATTTCATGGGCAAGCCCGCGCACCAGCATCTTGCTGGTCTCCTGCTTGGAAAGCTGTGCTTCTTCCTTGGTGATCCGCAACAAGCGGTCGCGAGGGTGGACTTCAAGCAGCAGCATCGTGTCGCCATTGCTCAGAATCGGCGTTACCGCGTAGTCGACGGTCAGGGTCTGGCCGGTGAGGGCGGTCAGCATGGCTTCGCGCTTGGTGAACGGGTGGGCCTGTTCGACAGCCTGGCGCAAGGAGTTCAGCGCTTCGGTCGATTCGGTAAACAACTCACTGATGAACTGTCCATGGCTGCGCTGGCCGCTGATGGCCAGCAGCATCTCCGCCGCCGGGTTCATGTACTCGAGGCGCAGTTCGGCATCGAGCAGAATGGTGGCGGTGGTGAGGTTGTCGAGTAGCAAACGGTGGAGTGCGTCGCTAATGGTCATCGGGACCTCTTTTGGGGCGGAGCATGCGCAAGAAACAAGTGTTGGTAATTAGAAGTTGCAAAAAGTAAACCAAGGCTCCGAAAAGAAGCGCCAATGGCCTGAAACGGGCGTCTGACGCTCGCTTGCGTGGCGTTCTGCCGGCTTTCACGGGTAATTTCGAACCAAAATGGGTTGGAATCTGAGTACGGTGCAAGCAGTTGCACCAATATAGTGCGCAAACCTGCATGAGGTTAGAAAAGTCGCAGGAATGGGGTTTTTCGTGCCGACATCAGCAGTGCAATGAAGCCGGCAATCAGCAGCCAGGCCTTCAGCGCGTGTGCACGCGTTGCAAGGTGAAGGTTGCGGTTGGGCTCTGCTGCACAACGTTTTCGCCATCGATCACTTGCACGGCGAGGCGATGCTCGCCGCGATCGATATTCACCAGTTGCAGGATCGGCACATTGACTGGCTGGCCGTAGGGCTGGCCGTCCAGCAGCAGGCGCAACCGGTGGGGGCTTTTCAGGCGCGGCTTGATCAGTACGTTTATCGTGAAGGTGCCATTGTTGGCGCGCAGGGCTTCGGTATTGGGCAGACCGGTCAGCTCCAGTACTTCATAGGGCTTTTGGGGTGGCTCATTTCGGGTGGTTTCAGCAACAGGCGCGGCTTCGTCGGGAGGCTGGCGCTCAATGCTGTTGAGGGGCGGCAGGTGGACCGGCTGGACGCTGACGCCGTCAGGCGGTTGATTGCTGTACGCAGTGGCGCCGTTGGCGTCTGTGTATTTGTAGATCTGCGCCATGGCGGGCAGGGCGATCAGCAGCAGGATGAACAGAAAACCACGACCCATGGAATCGACCGGAAGCGAAAGCGTTGGGTTGCAGCATAGGTCAGGCCGGGCGGTTAACCCAAGTCGCTAAACATCTGGGCAAGATTTGCCGAGGCCGCCTGAACACAGAAAACCCCTTGTGGGAGCGGGCTTGCTCGCGAAGACGTCAGTACACTCAACATCCTGTTATCAGACAGACCGCTTTCGCGGGCAAGCCCGCTCCCACAGGGATGTGCGTCAGCCGTTGAATCGCTGGCAATAAAAGAGGCCTCCCGAAGGAGGCCTCTTTTTTGTCACGCCGCGTGCCGCAGCGCTACCGGATCAGCAGCTGTAGTACAGCTCGTATTCCAGTGGGTGTACGAAGGTGCGTACCTTGATTTCTTCTTCGCTTTTCAGGGCGATGTAAGCGTCGATGAAGTCGTCGCTGAAAACGCCGCCTTTGGTCAGGAACGCACGACCTTTGTCCAGCTCTTCCAGGGCTTCTTTCAGGCTGCCGCAAACTTGTGGAATCTCTTTCGCCTCTTCAGGCGGCAGGTCGTACAGGTTTTTGTCTGCAGCGTCGCCAGGGTGGATCTTGTTCTGGATGCCGTCCAGGCCAGCCATCAACAGTGCGGCGAAGCACAGGTACGGGTTGGCAGCCGGATCCGGGAAGCGTGCTTCGATACGGCGGGCTTTCGGGCTCGACACGTAAGGAATGCGGATCGAAGCCGAGCGGTTGCGAGCCGAGTAGGCCAGCATCACTGGCGCTTCGAAGCCTGGAACCAGACGCTTGTAGGAGTTGGTCGCCGGGTTGGTGAAGCCGTTCAGGGCCTTACCGTGCTTGATGATGCCACCGATGAAGTACAGGGCGGTGTCCGACAGGCCGGCATAGCCTTCGCCTGCGAAGGTGTTCTTGCCATCTTTCCAGATGGACATGTGCACGTGCATGCCCGAGCCGTTGTCGCCGTACAGAGGCTTAGGCATGAAGGTCGCGGTGCGGCCGTAGGCATCGGCAACGTTGTGCACGACATACTTCAGGGTTTGGGTTTCGTCGGCTTTCTTCACCAGGGTGTTGAACTTGACGCCGATTTCGTTCTGGCCGGCAGTTGCCACTTCGTGGTGGTGAACTTCGACGGTCAGGCCCATTTCTTCCAGTGCGTTGCACATGGAGGTACGGATTTCGTGGTCGTGGTCGAACGGTGGAACCGGGAAGTAGCCGCCTTTGACGCCTGGACGGTGGCCCTTGTTGCCGCCTTCGATGTCCTGGTCGGACATCCAGGAACCTTGTTCGGAGTAGATCTTGAACATGGAACCGGAAATGTCGGACTTGAACTTCACCTGGTCAAAGATGAAGAACTCTGGCTCTGGACCGGCGAACACGGTGTCACCGATACCGGTGGCTTTCAGGTGCTCTTCGGCGCGCTTGGCGATCGCACGTGGGTCACGGTCGTAGCCTTGCATGCTCGAAGGCTCGATGATGTCGCAGACCAGGATCAGGGTCGGTTCTTCGGTGAACGGATCCAGAACGGCGGTGGAGTCGTCCGGCATCAGGATCATGTCGGAGGCTTCGATGCCTTTCCAGCCAGCGATGGAGGAACCGTCGAACATTTTGCCGACTTCGAAGAAGTCGTCATCCAGCGCATCGCGAGCCGGCATGGTCACGTGGTGCTGAGTGCCTTTGGTGTCCGTGAAGCGCAGATCAATCCATTTGACGTCATGATCTTTGATGAGTTGAACCGACTTCGACATAGTGTCCTCCGGGTGGCTTCGGGCTAGTAGTGGATGCCCTTAAATGTGGGTGATGCCGGCGCGAATACTCTGCCAAGGCAACCTGCCTCACAAGGGAGCAAATTGCATGCCAGTGCCCCAGCATGGGTTTTTTGCCCCAAAAACACGCTTATCAGCCATTAATGCGCTTTAAAGCCGAAAATACCGCCCCGTAATGTGGCGTCAAAATGAATAAATGACCCGTTTTGGTGCGCGCAAAACCTTCTGCACATTAACTGGTTAAACCTTGAGCAATTTCCGCTATAATCCGCGCCCCCCTTTTTCGGCAGGCCCTGCGCGCGCTGTTTCCATGAAATTAATCGTAAAAGTCTTCCCCGAGATCACCATCAAGAGCCGCCCGGTACGGATGCGTTTCATCCGCCAATTGGCCAAGAACATCCGTGCCGTGCTCCGCGATCTGGACCCGGCCGTGGTGGTGAACGGCGTGTGGGACAACCTCGAGCTGGAAACCCGCGTCAGCGATCCCAAGGCCCTGAAGGAGATGGGCGAGCGCCTGAGCTGCATGCCGGGCGTCGCGCACTTCCTGCAAATCGACGAGTACCCGCTGGGTGATTTCGACGACATCGTTGAAAAGTGCAAGCAGCACTACGGTGATGCACTGGCCGGCAAGATTTTTTCCGTGCGTTGCAAGCGTGCCGGCAAGCACCCGTTCAGCTCGATCGATATCGAGAAATATGTCGGCAGCCAGTTGCGCCGTCAGTGTGGTGCCGCCGGGATCGACCTGAAAAAGCCTGAAATCGAAGTCCGCATCGAAGTTCGCGACCAACGGTTGTTTGTGATCCACAGCCAGCACAACGGCATCGGCGGATATCCGCTGGGCGCCCTGGAGCAGACGCTGGTGCTGATGTCCGGCGGCTTCGATTCCACCGTGGCGGCCTACCAGATCATGCGCCGCGGCCTGATGGCGCATTTCTGCTTCTTCAACCTGGGCGGACGTGCCCACGAACTGGGCGTCATGGAAGTCGCGCATTTCATCTGGAAGAAGTACGGCAGCTCCCAACGCGTGTTATTTGTCAGTGTGCCGTTCGAGGAAGTGCTGGGCGAAATTCTCGGCAAAGTCGATAACAGTCATATGGGCGTAGTATTGAAGCGTATGATGTTGCGCGCTTCGTCCCGGATTGCCGATCGACTGCACATCGAGGCTCTGGTCACCGGTGAGGCGATCTCCCAGGTGTCGAGCCAGACGCTGCCGAACCTGTCAGTGATCGATTGCGTGACCGACAAACTGGTCTTGCGCCCGCTGATCGCCAGCCACAAGCAAGACATCATCGACACGGCCAACGAAATCGGCACCGCCGATTTCGCCCGGCACATGCCGGAGTACTGCGGGGTCATTTCGGTTAATCCGAAGACCGCCGCCAAGCGCTACCGTGTCGAGCACGAAGAGAAAGAATTCGATATGGCGGTGCTCGAGCGTGCGCTCGAAAACGCCAAGCTGGTGCCGATCGATCGCGTGATCGACGAATTGGGCCAGGACTTGCAGATTGAAGAAGTCAGCGAAGCGCTGGCCGGTCAGATCGTCATCGACATCCGTCACCCGGATGCCGCTGAAGATGACCCGCTGGAGCTTGCTGGCATCGAGGTACAAACGATGCCGTTTTATGCAGTGAACGCTCGTTTCAAGGAACTGGACCCTACTCGCCAGTACCTGCTGTATTGCGACAAAGGCGTGATGAGTCGCCTGCATGCCCACCATTTGCTCAGTGAGGGGCATGCCAATGTGCGCGTTTATCGACCGAGCTAAGTGCCCGGGGCTGTTTGCCTGTGGCCTGCGTCACCGGCCCCCCGACGCCACCGTCAAGCTGTAACGGCTTTCACGGACGCTACTGTTAATCGCTGCCAAGACTTGTCAGCACACCGAATCCTCTGATCGAGATACACAAGTGATCGAAAATCTACGCAACATCGCCATCATTGCCCACGTTGACCATGGTAAAACCACCCTGGTAGACAAACTCCTGCGTCAATCCGGCACCCTGGAGCGCAACGAGCTCAACGACGAGCGCGTGATGGACTCCAACGACCAGGAAAAAGAGCGCGGTATTACCATTCTGGCGAAAAACACCGCCATCAACTGGAACGGCTACCACATCAACATCGTGGACACCCCGGGCCACGCCGACTTCGGCGGCGAAGTTGAACGCGTAATGTCGATGGTCGACTCCGTTCTGCTGCTGGTTGACGCTCAAGACGGCCCTATGCCGCAAACCCGTTTCGTGACCAAGAAGGCGTTCGAAGCCGGCCTGCGTCCGATCGTGTGCATCAACAAGGTTGACCGTCCAGGCGCGCGTCCGGACTGGGTTCTGGACCAGATCTTCGACCTGTTCGACAACCTGGGTGCCACCGAAGAACAGCTGGACTTCAAAGTCGTCTACGCCTCGGCCCTGAACGGTATTGCCGGTCTGGACCACACCGAAATGGCTGAAGACATGACCCCGCTGTACCAGTCGATCGTCGACAACGTACCTGCGCCGAAAGTCGACCGTGACGGTCCGTTCCAGATGCAGATCTCCGCACTGGACTACAACAGCTTCCTGGGTGTTATCGGTGTTGGCCGTATCGCTCGCGGTCGCGTCAAGCCGAACACCCCGGTTGTGGCTATCGGCGCCGACGGCAAGAAGCGCAACGGTCGTATCCTGAAGCTGATGGGTCACCACGGTCTGCACCGTGTAGACGTTGAAGAAGCTGCTGCAGGCGACATCGTGTGCATCAGCGGTATGGACTCGCTGTTCATCTCCGACACCCTGTGCCACCCGGACACCGTTGAAGCGATGAAGCCGTTGACCGTCGACGAGCCAACCGTTTCCATGACCTTCCAGGTAAACGACTCGCCATTCTGCGGTAAAGAAGGCAAGTTCGTGACTTCCCGTAACATCAAGGAACGTCTGGACAAAGAGCTGCTGTACAACGTTGCGCTGCGCGTTGAAGAAGGCGACTCGGCTGACAAGTTCAAGGTTTCCGGCCGTGGCGAACTGCACCTCTCGGTACTGATCGAAACCATGCGTCGCGAAGGCTTCGAAATGGCTGTAGGCCGTCCGGAAGTGATCATCCGTCTGGTTGACGGCGTGAAGCACGAACCGTTCGAAAACGTCACCATCGACCTGCCGGAAGAATCCCAGGGCAAGGTGATGGAAGAGATGGGCCTGCGTAAGGGCGACCTGACCAACATGGTGCCGGATGGCAAGGGCCGTGTACGTCTGGAATACAACATCCCTGCTCGTGGTCTGATCGGTTTCCGTAACCAGTTCCTGACCCTGACCAACGGCGCTGGCATCCTGACCTCGATCTTCGACCGTTACGACGTGATGAAGTCCGGCGACATGTCCGGCCGTCAGAACGGCGTTCTGGTTTCGGTTGAAACCGGCAAGGCACTGACCTACTCCCTGGAAACCCTGCAGGCGCGTGGCAAGCTGTTCGTTGAACACGGTCAGGAAATCTACAACGGTCAGATCGTTGGTCTGAACAACCGTGACAACGACCTGGGCGTCAACCCTACCAAGGGCAAGAAGCTCGACAACATGCGTGCTTCGGGTAAAGACGAAACCATCGCTCTGGTTCCACCTGTTCGCTTCACCCTGGAACAGGCTCTGGAATTCATCCAGGACGATGAATTGTGCGAAGTGACTCCAAAGTCGATTCGCCTGCGTAAGAAAATTCTTGACGAAAGCGAGCGTACCCGCGCTGCCAAGAAAGCCAAGGCATAAGATTTAGCCCCGGCTGAACGAAAACGCCCCCGGTCGAAAGGCCGGGGGCGTTTTTGTTTGTCTGGGATTTGTGTGGTGTTTGTCAGGGCCCCTTCGCGGGCAAGCCCGCTCCCACAGGGTTCAAGGTGAGCCACAAATTGTGTGAACACCGAAAATACCTGTGGGAGCGGGCTTGCTCGCGAAGGCGGCCGATCAGCCACCGAAAATCTCAGGAAATATCAGAACCGCTCGATACTGCGCGAATTCCGCTCGCGCTCCACTTCCTTCGGCTTGTACGCGCAATACCCCGGCCGCGGGCCGATTTTCGGGTGGTTGCGGCAAGTATCCGGGCGCTTATCATAAATAGTGCACAGACGGCTCTTACGATCCAGGTACAGGCAATCGTTGTTGCTCATGCGCTGGAGGGTAAAGATTCCCGACTTCTGGTTGAAGCGCTCGACCAGACCTTCCTTTTGCAGGCGTTTGGCGATGTTCTTCGGCGGATCGCCCAGCTCGAACTCATCGACCACGCCGATGCGGATCAGGTCCTTGATCTTGACCTCGACGGGCAGGGTGCAGCAGCTGGACATGCACGAGCCGCACATCGGGGCAGAGTACTTGGCCCAGGTATCGAGGCGGTCGATCTCTGCGGCAGCGATCAGGTTCGGCTTCATCATCGTTTGTTACCAGCGTGTGCATCAGGGCGCGCGATCATACCGGGACTGGTGGATTTTTGAACAACCTTTCGCCAGATTTTTTCACTGCCGGCCAATAAACCGCTAATCCGGCACGGCCCCTGCATTGAATCAGGTACTCGACAATGTATTGCCGACCCGATTCGCACTTACAGGAAAACTGCCGAACCAGAGCCTCTACCGCCTGTCAGACCGTCTAGGCTCAGACAACTCCAAGCTCGCTCGAGGTCCTATCGATGACTCAAGAACCACTTGTTCGCGAAGCAGAGGTGGCCGCATTCCGCGACGCCGTCTTGACCAAGCTCACTTATGCAGTGGGTAAAGACCCGGATCACGCCTTCGACCATGACTGGTTTGAAGCCATTGCCCTGGCCGCGCGGGATCACATGGTCGAGCACTGGATGGACCACACGCGGCAGATCTACCGCAAAGGTCAGAAGCGCGTTTATTACCTTTCCCTGGAGTTTCTCATCGGCCGGCTCCTGATCGACAGCCTGAGCAACCTCGGCCTGCTCGACGTGGCGCGTGAAGCCTTGACCGAACTGGGCGTCGACCTTGAGCGCATCCGTCTGCTGGAGCCCGACGCGGCCCTGGGCAACGGCGGCCTCGGGCGTCTGGCGGCATGTTTCCTGGAAAGCATGTCGACCCTCGGCATCGCCGGTCATGGCTACGGCATCCGCTATGAACACGGGTTGTTCCGCCAGGCGATTGTCGACGGCTGGCAGCAGGAGCAGACCGAACACTGGCTGGATTTCGGTAACCCCTGGGAGTTCGAGCGGCCGGAAGTGGTCTACACCATTGGTTTCGGCGGCAGTGTCGAGACCCTGACCGACGACACCGGCAAATCCCGGCAAGTCTGGTCCCCGGCGGAAACCGTACGGGCGATTGCCTACGACACGCCGGTGGTCGGCTGGCGCGGGGCGAGCGTCAACACGCTGCGCCTGTGGCGCGCCCGCGCCATGGAAGATCTGCACCTGGAGCGTTTCAACGCTGGCGACCACCTGGGTGCCGTGGCCGAAGTGGCCCGGGCCGAAAGCATCTCCCGGGTGCTGTACCCGGCGGACAGCACCGAGGCCGGCCAGGAGTTGCGCCTGCGCCAGGAGTACTTCTTCGTCGCCGCCTCGTTGCAGGATCTGCTGCGCCGTCATCGCAACATGCACACCTCGGTGCTGACCCTGGGCGATCACGCCTCGATCCAGCTCAACGACACTCACCCCTCGATTGCCGTGGCTGAACTGATGCGGCAACTGGTCGACGTTTATGACGTGGCGTGGGATGCCGCGTGGCAAGTCACCGTCGATACGCTGTCCTACACCAACCACACCTTGTTGCCCGAAGCGCTGGAAACCTGGCCGGTCGGCCTGATGGAGCGCATGTTGCCGCGGCACATGCAGATCATTTACCTGATCAACGCCCAGCACATCGACTCCCTGCGGGCCAAAGGCATTCACGACTTCGACGTGTTGCGCGCGGTGTCGCTGATCGAGGAAGACAACGGTCGTCGGGTGCGCATGGGCAACCTGGCGTTTCTCGGCTCCCACAGCATCAACGGTGTGTCCGGGTTGCACACGCAACTGATGCGCCAAACGGTGTTCTCCGAACTGCACAAGCTCTACCCGGAGCGGATCAACAACAAAACCAACGGCATCACCTTCCGCCGCTGGCTCTACCAGGCCAACCCCGAGCTGACCTCGATGCTGGTCGATGCCCTGGGTCCCGAGGTGCTGGACAACCCGGAAGAGCGTTTGCTCGCCCTCGAGCCGTTCGCCGAGAAAAGCGCGTTCCGCAAGGCGTTTGCCGAGCAACGGCTGCACAGCAAGAAAGCCCTGGCGTACCTGATTCATGAGCGCTTGGGCGTGGCGGTCAACCCGGCGGCGATGTTCGACGTGCAGGTCAAGCGCATCCATGAGTACAAACGCCAATTGCTCAACCTGATGCACACCGTGGCGTTGTACCAGGCGATCCGCGCCGAACCTGAAATCGACTGGGTACCACGGGTGAAAATCTTCGCCGGCAAGGCAGCTGCGAGTTATCACCAGGCCAAACTGATCATCAAGCTGACCAACGACATCGCCCGGGTGGTGAACAACGACCCGACCGTGCGCGGTTTGCTCAAAGTGGTGTTCCTGCCCAACTACAACGTCAGCCTGGCGGAGAGCATCATTCCGGCGGCGGATTTGTCCGAGCAGATTTCCACCGCCGGTTTCGAAGCATCAGGCACCAGCAACATGAAATTCGGCCTGAACGGCGCGCTGACCATCGGCACCCTGGACGGGGCCAACGTGGAAATGTGCGACCGCATCGGTGCCGAGCACATGTTCATCTTCGGCCTCAGCGCGCAGCAGGTGGAGGCGCGCAAGCAGAACCATGAGTTCAGTGCCGTACCGGACATCGCCGCGTCCCATCGCCTGAACGATGTGCTGCAAGCGATTCGTGGCGGGGTGTTCTCGCCGGATGATCCGTCCCGTTACACCGGGTTGATCGATTCGCTGGTGGATTACGACCGCTTCCTGGTCTGCGCCGACTTCGATTCCTACTGGCACGCGCAGATGCGCGTCGAAGCCCATTGGCACGATTCGAAGGAGTGGTGGCGTTCAGCGGTATTGAGCACGGCGCGGATGGGCTGGTTCTCGTCGGACCGGACCATTCGCGAGTACGCCACGGAAATCTGGAAGGCGCTGGAGTAAGTCTTCAGGCAGGTGGATATACTGGCGCGCCGGAAAAAATCGCAGCCTTCGGCAGTTCCTACAGGATGGGTGTAGGAGCTGCCGAAGGCTGCGATCTTTATGGATACGGCTGAGCTAATCTTTCCGGATTGGCTAATGCGCTTAGGGATATCGACCATGCAATGGATGTTCATGCTGATAGGGCTGGTGCTCGGCTGGATACTCGACGAGTCATTCAGCGATGCGCTGCTGGGCGCGTTACTCGGGTTGGGTATCGGCCAGGCCCTTCGCTTGGCTCGCATGGACTCGCAGGCCGTCGAGCAGCAGCGTTTGCTGGAGCAGGCGCAGGTAGCCCTGCAAGCGGTGGAGCAACGTCTGGCGCTGCTCGAAGCATCGGGTGTCAAGGCGCCGCAAACCCGCGAACCGCTTGTCTCACCTGAAACCTTCCTTGATGAAACCCCTGCCGCAGCCACGGAACTGATCTGGGAACTGCCGCCCGAACTCGAGCCAATCCAGGCGGCGGCCAGCGAAATCAGGCGTCCGGCCGCCGATGCATGGAAACCCGAGCCGACCGCTCGCCAAGCACAATCGCCTGGCTCCCCGCGTGGCCCGAATCTCATCGACCGCGCCATCGGTCGCGCCCGTGCCTGGTTGTTCGGTGGCAATACCGTGTTGCGCGTCGGCGTGGTGCTGCTGTTCCTCGGCCTGGCCTTTCTGCTGCGCTATGCCACTGAAGGCGTGGTGGTGCCGGTTGAGTTGCGCTACGCAGGCGTGGCTGCCGCAGCATTGGGGCTGCTCGGGCTGGGTTGGTGGTTGAGGGCCCGCAACAGCAGTTACGCATTGATCCTGCAGGGTGCCGGGATCGCCGTGATGTACCTGACGGTGTTTGCCGCGATGCGCCTGCATCCGTTGCTCGATCCCTCGGCGGGGTTTGGCCTGCTGGTGGCGGTGACGGTCTGTTCGGCGATTCTCGCCATTGCCCAGGATTCCCTGGGGCTGGCCGCCGCGGCCGCACTGGGCGGATTCGCCGCGCCCATCCTGGCCTCCACCGGCGCCGGCAGCCATGTCGCGCTGTTCAGCTACTTTACCCTGCTCAACGCCGGTATCTTCGCCATCGCCTGGTTCAAGGCCTGGCGGCTGTTGAATGTCATTGGCTTCACCGGCACTTTCGGCATCGGATTCGCCTGGGGCCTGCGCTCCTACTCGCCGGAACTGTTGTGGAGCACCGAGCTGTTTCTGATTTTGTTTTTCCTGATGTACGTGGCCATTGGTCTGCTGTTCGCCCGGCGCAGATTGATGGAGATGGGCGATACACCCGCAGATGGCAGTCGCGAAGCACTGCTGCGCTGGTTGGCGCGCAAGGGTGACTACGTCGACGGCACGCTGCTGTTCGGCCCGCCACTGGCGGGTTTCGGCTTGCAGTTGGTGCTGGTGCAGCATCTGGAATTCGCTGCTGCATTCAGTGCCTTGGCACTGGGCATCATTTATATGGGGCTTGCCCGTTGGCTGATGGTCGGGCGCACGCTGTTGTTGGGCGAAACCTGCCTGGCCCTGGGCGTGATCTTCACCAGCCTGGCGATACCGCTGGGGCTCGATGCGCGTTGGACGACGGCGGCATGGGCGGTGGAAGGCGCGGGGATCTTCTGGCTCGGTCTGCGCCAACAAAGGCCCTTGGGCCGGGCCTTTGCCTTGCTGCTGCAACTGGGGGCGGCGCTGGCGTTTCTCAGCGAGCTGCACGACAGCGAAAGCAGCCTGCTCGGCGGTGTACCGCTAGGTGCGCTGTTACTGGGCGTCGCGTTGCTGTTCAGCTTCTACCAATTACTTAAAGCCTTGCCGGAGCAGATCAGGCCATGGGAGCTCAAAGGCCTGCCGGTATTGGCTTGTCTCGGGCTGGCGTTTCTCTATTTGCTGGCTCCCTTGTTTTTCTTCAGCCACGGCACGGTGATCAGTTGGGCCTTGGCCGGGGCGCTCACGTTGTTTGTTGGCTTGCACCTGCAATCGCGCACGTTCGTGTTCGCCGCGTTCGCTGTGCAACTGTTGGGTGGCGCGCTGTTCCTGACGGCTGGGCCACAGTTCAGTGACGGTCTGCAGCCCCTGGCCCATGGCGGGTTCTGGGCGCCGCTGCTGCTGGGGCTGGCCGCGATGGTCGGGGCCTGGCGTTTGCAGATCGGTCATTCGTTCACCGCGTTCAAAGGTCTGAGTCTGTTGCGATTGTCCCAGGCGTTGCTGGTGTGGGGCGCGGGTTGGTGGGCGCTGGCCTGGGTTATCGAAGTGCTGCATTTTGCGCCGCAGTCGATGCAGGCGACGTTGTTGTTGGGCATCGCTGCCGTAAGTGTTGCGCTGTGGACGGTATTGGCGCTGCGCCTGAAATGGCCGTCACTGGGGGGACTCGGCACGGTGTTGATACCCGCTGCGGCGCTGGTGCTGCTAGCGGCCTGGCACTCGCGTTATCACCCGGCGGCCAACTTTGGCTGGCTGGCGTGGGCCGCCGTGTTCGTCGTGCATTTCATGTCCCTGCGACGCCTGGCGCCCATGCTGCCAGCGCCCGTGCCGAGCGTCGCCCATGTGCTCGGCTGCTGGCTGTTGATGGGCGTGCTGGCGCTGGAACTGCGTTACGCCTTGCTGGTGTTGTCCGAGCAATACAACGCCTGGCGCTGGTTGGGCTGGGCGATTCTGCCAAGCCTGTATCTGGTGTTGATGGCAGCACCTCGCGCATGGCCTTGGCCGGTGTCGGCCTATCCTCGGGAATACCGCGTGTACGCCGCTGCGCCGCTGGCCTTGCTGTTGCTCGGCTGGTTCTGGCTGGCGAATATCGCCAGTGAGGGCAACGCCGAGCCACTGCCTTACGTGCCATTGATCAACCCGCTGGAGCTGGGCCTGTTGTTTGCGTTGTTCGGCGTCTACGTCTGGTCCCGCAGCGCCATGCCCCAACTGGCTGTCCGCAAGGATTACGCCGCCATTGCAACACAAGGGGTCGCAGGTGCCTCGCTGTTCGTGTTCTTTACGGCTTTGGTGATGCGCACGGCGCACCATTGGAGTGCGGTGCCGTTCGAGCTGGATCTGTTGCTGGAGTCGATGCGAGTACAAGCCGGCCTGTCCATTGTCTGGACCTTGATGGCCCTGAGCCTGATGATCGGCGGCCATATGCGTCGCCGTCGCGAAGTCTGGCTGATCGGTGCGGCCTTGATTGGTGTGGTCGTGGCCAAGCTGTTTTTTGTCGAATTGAGCAATCGCGGCGGGCTGGCGCGGATCGTGTCGTTTATTGGTGTCGGCGTGTTGTTGCTGGTGGTGGGTTATTTCGCTCCGCTACCGCCCAAACGTGCCGAAGCCGTGCCGGACAGCGGGAAACCGGTCCCGGAATCACAAGGAGTGTCGTCTTGAGTCAGAAGCTGAGTCTGGGTTGGCTGGGCATTGTTGCCATGGGGCTGGTGTTGTCGGCGGTTGCCCAGGAAAAACCGGCGGATTTCACCACCCAAGTGCCTTTGTCGGTAACGGGCGAAGGACCTTGGTATCGCCTTGAACTGCCCCTGAGCGTACAACTGAATGCACGGCAGGCTGACCTGAGCGATGTGCGTGTATTCAACTCCGTGGGTGAAGCTCAGGCCTATGCCTTGGTCCGGGAGTCGGCGCGGAGCAATGAAACGCGTACCTTGACCGAGGTGAAATGGTTTGCGCTGTACAACTCAGTGGACGCCACTGAAACCGCGCCGAGCGTACGGGTGCAATCGAGCACCAACGGCACGTTGGTCGAAGTGCAGCCCTCCAGTCAGTTGGAGGCGGGTGAGGAGGAGTTGCGCGGCTGGTTGCTCGACGCGTCCGCTATCAAGGCGCCATTGCAGCAATTGATTCTCGACTGGACCAGCGAGCGCGACGGCTTCCAGCGTTTCACCATCGAAGCCAGCGATGATCTGCAGCGTTGGCAGTCCTGGGGCGAAGGGCAGGTGGCGCGCCTGACCTTTTCCGACGAGCGGGTCGAACAGCATGAGGTCAACCTGCCGGGTCAGTCGGCGCGCTACCTGCGGTTGCTGTGGATCACCCCGCATTCGGCGCCGACACTGACATCGGCGCAACTGCAAAGCGCCAATACCCGCAGCCTGCCATTGCCGTTGGTCTGGTCCCAGGCATTGGCCGGCAGCAGCGTGAAGGCGGGTGAATACACCTGGCAGTTGCCGATGGGGCTTAATGTCGAGCGAGTGCAGGTCGAGTTGAGCCAGCCCAACAGTCTGGCGCCAGTGAGCCTGGCCGGCCGGCGCGACAGCAGCCTGCCATGGCAGTCGTTGGGCAGCGGTTTGCTCTATCGCCTGACGCAGAATGGTCAGGACGTGGTGCAAAACCAATTGCAGTTGTCCGGGCAAATCGTCCAGCAATTGAAACTGACCGTGGACGAACGCGGTGGCGGCCTGGGTGATCAGGCGCCGACGCTGAAGTTTGCCATGCGCGCCACGCAACTGGTGTTTCTGGCACGTGGGCCGGGGCCTTACACGCTGGTGGTGGGGAACACGACAGCGAAGGCGGCGAACTTGCCGCTGTCGACGCTGATTCCGGATTACAGCCCGCAGAAGCTGGCGACCCTGGGCCGGGCCTTGGTGGATGTCGGGGCGCTGACTACGCAGCCGTCGGTAGGCGCCGCGTCGGTGCCGGTCGACAGCCACTGGAAGAAATTCGGTTTGTGGGCGGTGTTGCTGCTCTGTGTGGTGTTTCTGGCGGCGATGGCTTTCAGTTTGCTGCGCAAGCCTTCTGCCAAATCCTGAGAATGGCTGGCGCTACGCGCCATTCGCGAGCAAGCCCGCTCCCACAGGAACAGCGCCGTTCTTGTGGGAGCGGGCTTGCTCGCGAAGGCGGTCAGCCAGACACCCAAAATATTGAAACAAGCCACCCTTTCCAGGCTCACACCCCGCCCATTTCCATCTACGCTCAACCCCGCGCATGAACTCTCTTCGGCGGATCACGTCTGATAGGAGGAAATGCGCCCCGACTCGCGTTAAACTGCGCGGGTTTTTAGCCCCCCATTCCACCGGAGCCTTCCATGTCCCGCGTTACCTTGAGTCGCTATTTGATTGAGCAGACCCGCAGCAACAACACTCCTGCCGATCTGCGCTTCCTGATCGAAGTGGTGGCGCGTGCCTGCAAGGAGATCAACCACGCCGTGTCCAAAGGCGCCCTGGGTGGCGTTCTGGGCAGCATGGGCACTGAAAACGTCCAGGGCGAAGTGCAGAAAAAGCTCGACGTGATCTCCAACGAAATCCTGCTCGAAGCCAACGAATGGGGCGGTCACCTGGCCGGCATGGCGTCCGAAGAAATGGACAACGCCTACCAGATCCCGGGTAAATACCCGAAAGGCGCGTACCTGCTGGTATTCGACCCGCTGGACGGTTCGTCGAACATCGACATCAACGCCCCGGTCGGCACCATCTTCTCGGTACTGCGTTGCCCGAACGAATACCTGAGCCAGAACGAACCTTTGAATGAAAAGGCCTTCCTGCAGCCAGGTACCCAGCAAGTGGCCGCCGGTTACGCGATCTACGGTCCGCAGACCATGCTGATCCTGACCCTGGGCGACGGCGTGAAAGGCTTCACCCTGGACCGTGAAATGGGCAGTTTCGTACTGACCCACGAGAACATCACCATTCCTGAAAGTACCCAGGAATTTGCCATCAACGCGTCCAACCAGCGTCACTGGGAAGCACCGGTACAGCGCTACGTCAGCGAATTGCTGGCAGGCGATGAAGGCCCGCTGAAAAAGAACTACAACATGCGCTGGGTCGCCGCGATGGTAGCCGACGTGCACCGCATCCTGACCCGCGGCGGCCTGTTCATGTACCCACGTGACAGCCGCGAGCCGTCCAAGCCGGGCAAGCTGCGCCTGATGTACGAAGCCAATCCGATGTCGTTCCTGGTGGAGCAGGCGGGCGGCGCGTCCACCGACGGCCATCAGCGCATCCTCGACATCCAGCCCGAAGGCCTGCACCAGCGTGTGGCGGTGTTCCTCGGTTCGAAAGAAGAAGTGGCCCGCGTCACGGCTTACCACAAGGAGTAAACCATGACCGCGCCCTGGCAGCCGTTGCTTGATTGGTGGTTCGGAAGTTCCGGATCGGCGAGCGAAGTGGCGGCGCAGAAGGGCAGGTTATGGTTCGGCAAGCGCGACAGCCAGGACCTCGAAGCGCGTGAGCGTTTCGGGGACTGCGTCGAACAGGCACTGGCCGGCGGATTGACCGAGTGGATGCAACGTCCCGAAGGTTGGCTGGCCCTGGTGCTGTTGCTCGATCAACTCCCGCGAATGATCTTTCGCGATTCTCCCAAGGCTTTTTCCGGTGACATCAGGGCTCAGGCGCTGGTGGCGCAAGGCATTGCCGCGGATTTCGACCGGCAGTTGCAGCCGATTCAGCGGGTGTTCATCTACCTGGTGTTCGAGCATAGCGAGAACCTGGCGGTGCAGAACGAAGGCGTCTCGCGCTATATCGAATTGGTGGCGCAGCAGCCGGAAAGCGATCGGGCACTGTTCAGCGATTACCTGGACTATGCCGAGCGGCATCAGCAAGTGATTGCGCAGTTTGGGCGGTTTCCGCATCGCAATGCGGTGTTGGGGAGGGTGTCTACGGCTGAGGAGCTGGCGTTTCTGTCGAAGCCTGGGTCGAGGTTCTAGATCTTCATGGCGGCTGATGCCGCCTTCGCGGGCAAGCCCGCTCCCACAGGGAACTTTGTCGCACTGGAGATCCAGTGTGGGAGCGGGCTTGCCCGCGAAGGGGCCGGTGAGTGCGCCTTAGATCCTGAAGCTTCCGACCAGCTGCTTCAACCGCGCCGCCTGCTGCTCAAGATCGGCACACGCACGCAAGGTCGCCTGCAGGTTCTCCACGCCTTCCTGGTTCAGCGTGTTGATTTCGGTGATGTCGACGTTGATCGACTCCACCACGGCGGTCTGCTCTTCGGTCGCTGTTGCCACGGACTGGTTCATGCCGTCGATCTCGCCGATGCGCTGGGTCACGCTGCCCAGGCGTTCGCCGGCCTGGTTGGCGATGCCGACGCTGCTTTCGCTCTGGCGCTGGCTGTCGGTCATGATGCCCACCGCTGCGCGGGCGCCGACTTGCAGCTCTTCGATCATCGTCTGCACTTGCTGCGCTGAGTCCTGGGTGCGGTGAGCGAGGTTGCGTACCTCATCGGCCACCACGGCAAAACCGCGACCGGCCTCACCGGCGCGGGCTGCTTCGATGGCGGCGTTGAGCGCCAGCAAGTTGGTCTGCTGGGAGATGCTGGTGATCACTTCCAGGATCTGCCCGATGTTGACCGTGTTGCTGTTGAGGGTTTCGATGTTGCCGCACGAGTCGCTGATCTTCGCCGACAACTGTTGCATCGCCGCGATGGTTTTATCCACCACCTGCTGGCCGTCTTCGGCCAGGCTGCGGGCGTCGCTGGAGTGCTGCGAGGCGAGGGCGGCGTTCTGCGCGATTTCCTGGGCGGCGGCGCCGAGCTGGTTGATCGCCGCGGCCACGCTGCTGGTGCGCGAGGCTTGCTGGTCGGAGTTGTACATCGACGAGTTCGACGCGGCCACTACGCGTAGCGCTACTTCGTTGACCTGCCCTGTGGCCGAGGCCACTTCGATGATCGAGGTGTGAATGCGTTCGACGAAGCGGTTGAACGACAGCCCCAGCGCGCCGAATTCGTCGTGACCGTGAATGGTCAGGCGTTTGGTCAGGTCACCTTCGCCTTCGGCGATGTCGTGCATGGCGCGGCCCATGGTCAGCAGCGGCTGCATCAGCAGGCTGATCAGCATGCCCAGCAGGGCGATGATGATCACGACGGCGATCACCATGGCGATGATCGCCGAGGTGCGGAATTCACTGAGCATCGAGAACGCCGTTTCCTGGTCGAGCACCAGTGCCACGTACCAGTCCGCCGATGGCACGCCGTTGACGTGGGTGAAGGAGATGAACTGGCGCTTGCCGTCGATCTCGACTTCTTTGAGGCCCGGGCTGACTTTCGGCGTGTCGCTCGGATAGGCCTCGGCCAGGTTCTTGAGCACCAGCTTGCTGTCCGGGTGAATCAGGATCTTGCCGTCGGCACCGACGATGAACGCATGGCCGTGACCGCCGAAGTTCAGCGAATTGATGATCGCGCTGACGCTGGACAGATCGATGTCGGCGCCGGCGACACCGATCATCTGGCCCTGGTGCTTTACCGGGGTGGCCACGGTGATCACCAGTTTGCCAGAGGACGCAGCGATATACGGTTCGGTGACAATGGTCTGTTGTGCGCTATTGGCCGCCTTGTACCAGCCGCGGGCGCGTGGGTCGTAGTCCGCCGCGCGGTTGCCGGCCGGGACCGAGAACATCACGCCATCGGCGCCACCGAAGTAGCTCAGCTGGAAGTTGCCGGTGTAGGCGGGCAGGTCGATGATCCGTTTCAGACTGGCGGGCGCATTGCCATCGGCGCTGACCTGTTGGGCCATCGACTGCAGCAACTGCATGCGACTTTCCAGCCAGGTCTGGATGTTGCTGGTGGTCAGGCTGCCGAGCTCCTGCATCGAGGCTTCGGTACTGTTGCGCAGGGTTTCGCGCTGGCGATAGTCGTTGAACAGGATGAAACAAGCGAATGCGACGGCCACCACGAGGGCGGCAGCCAGCAAGATCTTGTGGCTGAACTTCATGTTTCTGGTCATGGGATGAGCTACCGCAGAGGGGCTGTTCTACAAAATGGGGGAGCAAATGCCACCGACGTGGCATTGCGTTGCATTTATGTCGACTGAACGGCGCCAAAGATTAGGCGGATTTTCCTGAAAAACGACGAAATGCTCGGTGAACGAGGAAAGTGAATGATTTTCGGCAAAAGGCAGACGAGTGGCCCGATAAATAGCCTGCCGGGCAGGGAACCAGACAGGGGTTTTCTCTTCTAAGCTTCAGCTTGGCAGCCATGCCAATCCCCTACGCCCCCCGGAGTTTCACCATGTCGCTGCGTTCCATCGCCCTGCTTTCATTCTGCGTATTGCTCGCTGCCTGCAGCAAGGTCAATCAGGAAAACTACTCGAAGCTCTCGGCCGGCATGGCCAAGGCCGATGTGGAGACCTTGTTGGGCAAACCCGCCGATTGTTCAGGCGCGCTCGGCATGTCCAGTTGCACCTGGGGCGACAAGAACAGCTTTATCAGCGTGCAGTTCGCCGGTGACAAAGTGCTGATGTTTTCCGGCCAAGGCCTGAAGTAAACCGGGGCGATCGCCCACGGGAGAAAAATAATGAAGCGGTTATTGATCATCCTTTTTGCCGGCCTGGTGTTGGCTGGCTGTGCCACGTCTGGCCCGGACCCTTTGGCGCCCAAGACGGCCAACAGCGTCAACCTCAAGCGCTACCAGGGCACCTGGTATGAGCTGGCCCGTCTGCCGATGTACTTCCAGCGTGACTGTGCGCAATCCGAAGCCCATTACACGCTTAAACCCGATGGCAACGTCGCGGTATTGAACCGCTGCCTGACAGCGCAGTGGCAATGGGAAGAGGTCAAGGGCACGGCTTATCCTGAGGTGCCCGGCAAGAACGACAAGCTGCGGGTCGAGTTCGATACCTGGTTTTCCAGGCTGATCCCGGGTACGGCGAAGGGCGATTATTGGGTGCTGTACGTCAGCGATGACTACAAGACCGCCATCGTCGGTGACCCGAGCCGCAAGTATCTGTGGCTGTTGTCGCGCACGCCGACCGTGAATGGAGTGGTGCGCGAGGAGCTGCTGAGCAGGGCGCGTCAGCAGGGTTACGACACCACCCGGTTGATCTGGCGGGCGTCGGAACAGCAGATGGCCAAGACCTCGAACTAACCGTCAGCACATATCCAAATGTGGGAGCGGGCTTGCTCGCGAAGAGGGTGTCACATTCAACAGAGATGTTGACTGACAGTCCGCCTTCGCGAGCAAGCCCGCTCCCACATTTTTGTTTGATGTCAGCCCAGCAATTCACGCAGGACCTGGGTGAAGGCGCGGCTGCTTTCTTCTTCATCAGCATGGCGCCCATCGCGCACTACCCACTGACCGTTGACCAGCACATCCCGCACCTGACGATCGCCACCGGCAAACAGCCAGCGGTTGAGAATCCCGTCGCCGCTGGCCGTGGCCAGATACGGATCGTTGCCGTCGAGCACCAGCCAGTCGGCGCGCTTGCCGACTTCCAGGGCGCCAATCGGCTGGCCCAGTGCCTGGGCGCCGCCATCCAGCGCGGCATCAAACAGCGTGCGCCCGACCATCGGCTGCTCCGCGCCATACAGGCGATTTCGCCGCTGGTCGCGTAGACGCTGGCCGTATTCCAGCCAGCGCAATTCTTCCACCACGCTCAGTGACACATGGCTGTCGGAACCGATACCCATGCGGCCGCCCTGGGCGAGGAAGTCCACCGCCGGGAAGATCCCGTCGCCGAGGTTGGCTTCGGTGGTCAGGCACAGGCCGGCGATGGCGCGACTCTTGGCCATCGACGTGACTTCTTCCGGGTTGGCGTGAGTCGCGTGGACCAGGCACCAGCGTTGATCGACGTCGACGTTTTCGTACAGCCATTGCAGCGGACGACGGCCACTCCAGGTCAGGCAGTCGTCGACTTCTTTCTGCTGCTCGGCGATGTGGATGTGCACCGGGCACTGCTTGTCGCTGGCTGCCAGCACTTCACTGATCTGCTGCGGCGTGACCGCGCGCAATGAGTGGAAACACAATCCCAGGGATTGAGCCGGTTGCTGCGCCAGGACCGTTTGCAGGCGCGATTGCAGCTTGAGGTAATTTTCGGTGCTGTTGATGAAGCGGCGCTGACCGTCGTTCGGCGCTTGGCCACCGAAACCGGAATGGCTGTAGAGCACCGGCAGCAGGGTCAAGCCGATACCCGCGGAACGGGCAGCCTGGCTGATACGCAGGGCCAGTTCGGCCGGATCCGCGTAAGGCTGGCCACTGATGTCGTGATGCACGTAGTGAAATTCCGCGACCGAGGTGTAACCGGCCTTGAGCATTTCGATGTACAGCTGACGGGCGATGACGCCGAGTTGCTCCGGGCTGATTTTTCCGACGAGGCGGTACATCAGGTCGCGCCAGGTCCAGAAACTGTCGTTCGGATTGCCCGCCACTTCCGCCAGCCCGGCCATGGCCCGCTGGAAGGCGTGGGAGTGCAGATTCGGCATGCCAGGCAGCAGCGGACCGCTCAACCGCTCGGCGCCATCTGCATGAGAATCGGCCTGGATATGGGTCAATACGCCATCGGCGCTGACCTCAAGACGTACATTGTTGGCCCATCCACTAGGCAGCAGCGCGCGTTCGGCAAAGAAGGCGGACATGGTTCAGCACCCCATCGTGTGTTATTTGTATATACATATACAGACGTTTGCCTGCCCGGTAAACTCCGGCAAGCTAGCGACATCAACTAAACGACCAAGGATTAACCGTGCCGACTCCGCCTCCAGTCTCTCCGTTGGCCGCGAACATGGGCGACAGTCCGGCGCCCTTGTACGCCCGCGTCAAACAAATGATCACCCAGCAAATCGACAGTGGAAACTGGCCGCCGCACTACCGCGTTCCGTCGGAAAGCGAACTGGTCAGCCAGTTGGGCTTCAGCCGCATGACCATCAACCGCGCGCTGCGCGAGATGACCGCCGATGGCCTGCTGGTGCGCATGCAAGGCGTCGGCACCTTCGTCGCCGAGCCGAAAAGCCAGTCTGCCCTGTTCGAAGTGCACAACATCGCCGACGAAATCGCCTCCCGCGGTCATCGCCACACCTGCAAGGTCATCACCCTTGAAGAAGAGGCCGCCGGCTCCGAGCGCGCCCTGGCCCTGGACATGCGCGAAGGGCAGAAGGTGTTCCATTCACTGATCGTGCATTTCGAGAACGATATTCCGGTGCAGATCGAAGACCGTTTCGTCAACGCGCTGGTGGCGCCGGATTACCTCAAGCAGGACTTCACCCTGCAAACGCCCTACGCCTATCTGAACCAGGTCGCGCCGCTGACCGAAGGCGAGCACGTGGTCGAGGCGATCCTGGCCGAGCCGTCCGAATGCAAATTGCTACAGATTGAAAAAGGCGAGCCGTGCCTGCTGATCCGTCGCCGCACCTGGTCCGGTCGCCAGCCGGTGACCGCCGCTCGCTTGATCCACCCTGGTTCCCGTCATCGTCTGGAAGGTCGGTTTCATAAATAGAGAGCCATAAATGAGCAGTCTGAAAGTTTTACGTGCGGTGGATTACCCGCGCATGCCGTGGAAAAACGGCGGCGGCAGCACCGAAGAAATCACCCGTGATGCCGGCACCGGCCTGGATGGCTTTGGCTGGCGCCTGTCGATTGCCGACATTGGCGAATCGGGCGGTTTTTCCACTTTTGCCGGTTATGAGCGAGTGATCACCGTTTTGCAGGGCGACGGCATGACCCTGACGGTGGATGGCCAGAACACACGGCCACTGTTACCGCTGGACCCGTTTGCCTTCAGTGGTGAAAGCAAGGTGTCCTGCACATTGCTCGGTGGGCCGATTCGCGATTTCAACCTGATTTACGCGCCGCAGCGTTACAGCGCGCGGTTGCAGTGGTTGTCGGGCGAGCAGCGGTTCTTCAGCTCGGCGGGCACAGTGTTGGTGTTCAGCATGAGTGAGCAGGTTGAGGTGTCGGTCGATAACAACGCCCAGCAATTGGGCCGTCATGATTGCCTGCAATTGGAGGCTGATGCCGGATTACTGGATGTCGCCATCAATGGGCTGTGCTGCGTGATCGAACTGACCTCGCGCGACTGATCCCGGTCATTCCCGTTCGAGGGTAAAACCTCGAACGGTCGCCTCCAGCTCACTCGACATCTGCTTGAGTGCCTGGATGGTTTGCACCGCCTGCTGTTGCGCCGCGACATTTTCCTCGACCCGCTGCGCCACGTTTTCCACATTGCGCGCCACGTCTTCGCTGGCTTCACGCTGTTCCTGCAGGGCATTGGAGATCTGGCTGACGGCATTGAGTGACGCGTTGAGCGCGGTCTTGACGTCATTCATCGACGCGCCGGCGCTGTCGATCAGTTGTTGGCCCTGAAGTACGCGCTCGCGCCCGGTGTTCATGCTGCTGTTGGCCTTTCTCATGCCGCTTTGAATGGTGCTCACCAGCACCACAATCTCGGCGGTAGAGCGGGTCGTGCGGGTTGCCAGTTCCCGCACTTCGTCAGCCACCACAGCAAACCCGCGTCCTTGTTCACCGGCCCGCGCCGCCTCGATGGTAGCATTGAGTGCGAGCAGATTGGTCTGTTCGGCAATGCTGTGGATCATGCCGACAATTTTCCCGATGGCGTTGGAGTGCAGGGTCAATTGGTCTATTTCATCCGACGACTGGGTCACCAGCTGGGCGATCTGCTGCATCTCGAGGATAGAGCGCTCCATGGTGGCAATGCCGAAAGCGGTGATCTGCTCGGCCTTTTGGGTGGTGTCGTGCGCCTGCGCGGCGTTCTCGGCGATGTGTGTAATGTTGGCTGACATCTGTTCCGCGGCGGCGGCAATGGAGGAGGCCGCGCCATTTTGCTCGGCAGCCTGTTTCAGGCCTTGTTCAGACGAGATGCTCAGGTTCAGGGTCGAGGACTCGATATGCTGCGAGGCCTCGCGCACCTTGCCGATCATGCTGGCCAGGCTGCGTCGCATGGCCTCGACCGATTGCATGACACCCGTCGACGTCGCGTTACTGTTCGCCGGATCGCCGAGCCTGCCCTGGGCAATCCTTGTGCTGATACTGGCCAGCTCGTGAGGCTCGGCGCCCAGGTATCGCGCCAGCCTGGCGCTGAACAGCAGGGCATAAAGACTGCCAAACAACAGTGCCAGAGCCAGGACCACGGCCATCAGCCTCATATTGGTCTCATAGAGTGCCTGGCTGTGCTCGAACTGATGGCGAGCTTCTTTCAGTTGAGCATCCGTCAGCTGCGAGAGCAGTGAGGTCAGCGGGTCGATCAAGGGGTAAAGCTGGTGTGTGGCGAACTGCTCCAGGCTCTGACTGGCGGCGTTGTTGCGGTTCAAGACCGCCTGCAAACGCTGGAGCGGTACTTTGGTCGCCTGCATCAGCGGTGTGATTTCGTTGATCAGTCGCACCTCTTCATCAACCAGGCGAGTCGAGAGGTAGGTGCGCCAGAGCGGTTCGATTTCAAGCATCGCTTGTCGTATCTGCTGCGCTGCGTCGACGCCACTGAGGATGCCATCGCGGGCCTTGTGGATAGCGTTGACGATCCGGACTGAATACAGCTCGGAGATTTTCTTCAGGTCCTGTTGCGGAATGACCCGGTCCAGGTAAACCGTCTCCAGTCCCTGGACCGTAGCGCGCATGCCGTACAGGCCGAGTGCGCCGATGCCGGTCAGGCTGCTCAGGAGAATGCCGGCAAGCAGGAGCAGGTGGGTTTGAACTTTCCACTGTTTCATTACGGGTTCCTCGCAGAAGTGACATCAGGGGGCTTGCTCGTGAAGTCGGCGAGGATTGATGGAGGTGGAGTCGGATGTTTCTGATGATGTTGTAGGGTGTTTCTGGAATGCGCTTAATTGGGTATCAGGTGTTACCGAACGCCCCAGCATGGCGCAAAACCACGCTCAAGTAACAAAACCCCCTCGCTACAAAAATCCCCTCAGAAAAATTTCATCTTCCCCGGAACCCTTGTTCCAGGCGCTCTCCAGCCGTTTCATGATTTTTCTTGAATGCTCATCCAATAAGTTGGCCGCCTGATTGCATATGCTTGTATGTACAAGTAAAGACGTATGCGTATGAGTCACGAGGACTCAACCATCGTCCACTGATTCGCTGGTGTGCACTGATGCCCATTGGCTTGCTCGCCCACTGCCTGGGTTGGTTTGGATTGATTGCTGAGGAGTCTTTTTCGTGACTGACATTAAACCTACTAAGTTTCGTGACGTTGAAATCCGTGCCGCACGCGGTAACAAGCTGACCGCCAAGAGCTGGCTGACCGAAGCGCCGCTGCGCATGCTGATGAACAACCTCGACCCGGAAGTTGCCGAGAACCCTAAGGAGCTGGTGGTTTACGGTGGTATCGGTCGCGCTGCCCGTAACTGGGAATGCTACGACAAGATTGTCGAAAGCCTGACCAACCTGAACGACGACGAGACCCTGCTGGTGCAATCCGGCAAGCCGGTCGGCGTGTTCAAGACTCACGCCAACGCCCCGCGCGTACTGATCGCCAACTCCAACCTGGTGCCGCACTGGGCGAGCTGGGAACACTTCAACGAACTGGACGCCAAAGGCCTGGCCATGTACGGCCAGATGACCGCCGGCAGCTGGATCTACATCGGCAGCCAGGGCATCGTCCAGGGCACCTACGAAACCTTCGTCGAAGCCGGTCGCCAGCACTACAACGACAACCTCAAGGGCAAGTGGGTCCTGACCGCTGGTCTGGGCGGCATGGGCGGTGCCCAGCCTCTGGCCGCGACACTGGCTGGTGCCTGCTCGCTGAACATCGAATGCCAGCAGGTCAGCATCGATTTCCGTCTGAAAAGCCGCTATGTCGATGAGCAAGCCAAAGACCTCGACGACGCGCTGGCGCGTATCGACAAATACACCAAAGAAGGCAAGGCGATCTCCATCGCGCTGCTGGGTAACGCGGCTGAAATCCTGCCGGAACTGGTCAAGCGCGGTGTGCGTCCGGACATGGTCACCGACCAGACCAGCGCCCACGACCCGCTCAACGGTTACCTGCCGGCCGGCTGGACCTGGGACCAGTATCGCGCTCGCGCCAAGACTGAACCTGCCGCGGTGATCAAGGCCGCCAAGCAATCGATGGCCGTGCACGTCAAAGCGATGCTGGACTTCCAGAAAATGGGCGTGCCGACCTTCGACTACGGCAACAACATCCGTCAGATGGCCCAGGAAGAAGGCGTGGAAAACGCATTCGACTTCCCAGGCTTCGTACCGGCCTACATCCGTCCGCTGTTCTGCCGCGGTATCGGCCCGTTCCGTTGGGCGGCGCTGTCGGGCAACGCTGAAGACATCTACAAGACCGACGCTAAAGTAAAAGAGCTGATCCCGGACGATGCCCACCTGCACAACTGGCTGGACATGGCGCGCGAGCGCATCAGCTTCCAGGGCCTGCCAGCACGTATCTGCTGGGTTGGCCTGGGCCTGCGTGCCAAGCTGGGTCTGGCGTTCAACGAAATGGTACGTAGCGGTGAGCTGTCCGCGCCAATCGTGATCGGCCGCGACCACCTGGACTCCGGCTCGGTATCGAGCCCGAACCGCGAAACCGAATCGATGCAAGACGGTTCCGACGCCGTGTCCGACTGGCCACTGCTCAACGCCCTGCTCAACACCGCGAGCGGCGCGACCTGGGTGTCCCTGCACCACGGCGGCGGCGTCGGCATGGGCTTCTCCCAGCACTCGGGCATGGTGATCGTCTGCGACGGTACTGACGAAGCGGCCGAGCGTATCGCTCGCGTGCTGCACAACGACCCGGCCACTGGCGTTATGCGTCACGCCGATGCCGGTTACCAGATCGCCATCGACTGCGCCAAGGAGCAAGGGCTGAACCTGCCGATGATTACCGGCAAGTAACGCTGTACTGCTTTATGTGGGAGCGAGCTTGCTCGCGATGAGGCCGGCACATTCAACATCTTTGTTGACTGACAAACCACTATCGCGAGCAAGCTCGCTCCCACAGAAGAGCAGCCACACATCAACTCAACGAATAATCAGAACAATCCATAGAGGTTGAACCATGGCTGTCACTGACGAACGTGCAAGTAACAAACCGTTGATCGAGAAACGCTCGATCGACTACATCCCGGAAGCGGAAAGACACGGTCGTCTGTTTAGCCAGTTCACCCTGTGGATGGGTGCCAACCTGCAAATCACCGCAATTGTCACCGGGGCGCTCGCCGTGGTGCTGGGCGGTGATGTGTTCTGGTCGCTGATCGGCCTGCTGATCGGGCAATTGCTCGGTGGCGGCGTGATGGCGCTGCATGCGGCGCAAGGCCCCAAGCTTGGCCTGCCGCAGATGATTTCCAGCCGGGTACAGTTCGGCGTGTACGGCGCGGCCATCCCGATCGTGCTGGTCTGCTTGATGTACCTGGGCTTCACCGCAACGGGAACCGTGTTATCCGGCCAGGCGCTGGGCCAGTTGTTTGGGGTCAGCGACACCGTCGGTATCCTCCTTTTCGCCAGTGTCATCGTGCTGGTCACGGTGCTCGGTTATCGGGTGATCCATTGGATCGGTCGTGTTGCCAGTGTCATTGGCGTGATTGCCTTTGTTTATCTGTTCAGCCGTCTGATCAGCCAGGTTGATGTTGGCGCTCTGTTGCAGATCCGCCACTTCAGCTGGAGCAGTTTCTTGCTCGCGGTGTCGCTCGCGGCGTCCTGGCAGATCGCCTTCGGCCCTTATGTGGCTGACTATTCTCGCTACCTGCCGAGCAAGATTTCCTCGGTGAAAACCTTTTTTGCCGCAGGCGCAGGTTCGGTCATTGGTGCACAGGTGGCGATGGTCCTCGGCGTGTTTGCTGCCGCTTCGGCCAACGGGCAATTCGCCGGCCACGAAGTGGCGTACATCGTGGGTCTGGGCGGGACCGGTGCCACCGCTGCGCTGCTGTACTTCAGCATCGCGTTCGGCAAGGTCACCATTTCCACGCTGAACTCCTACGGCAGCTTCATGTGCATCGCGACCATCATCAGCGGTTTCCGTGGAGACCTGAAAGTCACGCGCTTGCAGCGTCTGGTCTTCGTGCTGGTCATCGTCGGTGCTGCAACCCTGATGGCGTTGCTCGGCCAGCACTCGTTCCTCGGTGCATTCAAGTCCTTCATCCTGTTCCTGCTGGCGTTCTTCACGCCATGGAGTGCGATCAACCTGGTGGACTACTACTGCATCACTCGCGAGCGCTATGACGTGCCGGCGCTGGGCGATCCGAACGGTCGCTACGGTCGTTGGAACCTTCTCGGTATCAGCGTCTATGTGTTTGGCGTGTTGGTGCAGCTGCCGTTCATCTCCACCAAGTTCTATACCGGTCCGCTGGTGGCGGCCCTGGGTGATGTGGATATTTCCTGGATCATCGGTCTGGTGATTCCCGCAGCCCTGTATTACCTGTGTGCGAAAAAATGGCACGGCACAGTGCCTGATCGTTTGATCCTGCCGGTCGAGCAGGACGCGGTCACCGAACAAAAGCTGAATGTCGGTCGCGCTGCGGCGCAGGCCTGATTGGACGTGGACAGGGCTGGATGCCTCTTGACTGCCGTAAGCCAATTCATGATTAGGAGCGTCAAAACAATGAAATCGAACAAGACCCTGCTGACCACATTGCTTTCCATGGGCCTGCTGGCCAGCGCTGGCGCCACTCAGGCGGCGGGTTGGTGCGAGTCGGGCAAACCGGTGAAATTCGCCGGTTTGAACTGGGAAAGCGCCATGCTCCTGACCGACGTGATGCAAGTCGTGTTGGAGAAAGGCTACGACTGCAAGACCGACAGCCTGCCGGGCAACTCCATCACCATGGAAAACGCCCTGAGCAGCAACGATATTCAAGTGTTTGCCGAAGAATGGGTCGGCCGTAGCGAAGTCTGGAACAAGGCTGAGAAGGCCGGCAAGGTCGTCGGTGTCGGTGCGCCGGTGGTGGGTGCGATCGAAGGCTGGTACGTGCCGCGCTACGTGATCGAAGGCGACGCCAAGCGCAAGCTGGAAGCCAAGGCGCCGGACCTGAAGAATATCGCCGACCTGGCCAAGTACTCGGCCGTTTTCAAGGACGCCGAAGAGCCATCCAAGGGCCGTTTCTACAACTGCCCGGCCGGCTGGACCTGTGAGCTCGACAACAGCGAAATGCTCAAGAGCTACGGCCTGGAAAGCACCTACACCAACTTCCGCCCAGGCACCGGCCCGGCGCTGGATGCCGCCGTGCTGTCGAGCTACAAGCGTGGCGAGCCGATCCTGTTCTACTACTGGTCGCCAACGCCGCTGATGGGCCAGGTCGACGTGGTGAAACTCGAAGAGAAACCAGGCGTGAACAAGACGGTGACCATCAAGGTCGGCCTGTCCAAGACCTTCCACGACGAAGCCCCGGAACTGGTGGCCGTGCTGGAAAAGGTCAACGTGCCGATCGACCTGCTGAACCAGAACCTGGGACGCATGACCAAAGAGCGGATCGAGTCGCCAAAACTGGCCAAGATCTTCTTGAAGGAACATCCTGAAGTCTGGCACGCGTGGGTGAGCGAAGACGCAGCCAAGAAAATCGACGCGGCCTTGTAGGTTGGGCTTCTCCGACTGCCGGCAACGGCAGTCGGACGCTTGATCGCAACCCCTTGATTGAGAGTCTCTTATGTTTCCCGAAAGCTTTACCTTTTCCATCGCCGACTGGGTCAACGGTTGGGTCGATTCGCTGGTCACCAACTACGGCGACGTGTTCCGGCACATCTCCGATACGCTGTTGTGGGCCATCGTCAATCTTGAAAGCCTGCTGCGTGCAGCGCCCTGGTGGCTGATGCTGGCGATCGTGGCGGGCGTGGCCTGGCACGCGACCCGTAAAGTCGTGACCACGTCAGTGATCGTCGGCCTGCTGTTCCTGGTGGGTGCGGTCGGCCTCTGGGACAAGCTGATGCAGACCCTGGCGCTGATGATGGTGGCGACGATCATTTCGGTGTTGATCGGCATACCGCTGGGCATTCTCTCGGCGCGCAGCAATCGCCTGCGTTCGGTGCTGATGCCCTTGCTGGACATCATGCAGACCATGCCGAGCTTCGTGTACCTGATCCCGGTGCTGATGCTGTTTGGCCTAGGCAAGGTCCCGGCGATTTTCGCCACCGTGATCTACGCCGCGCCGCCGCTGATCCGCCTGACCGATCTGGGCATTCGCCAGGTCGACGGCGAAGTGATGGAAGCGATCAACGCCTTCGGTGCCAACCGCTGGCAGCAACTGTTCGGCGTGCAACTGCCGCTGGCCCTGCCGAGCATCATGGCGGGCATCAACCAGACCACCATGATGGCTCTGTCGATGGTCGTGATCGCCTCGATGATCGGTGCCCGTGGCCTGGGTGAAGACGTGCTGGTGGGGATTCAGACCCTCAACGTCGGACGTGGCCTCGAAGCCGGTCTGGCGATCGTGATTCTGGCTGTGGTGATCGACCGCATTACACAGGCGTATGGTCGCGCACGGCATGAGGTGAGCAAATGAACAACGCAACCGTGAGCAAGATCGAAGTCAAAAACGTCTTCAAGATTTTCGGCAACCGTTCCAAGGACGCGCTGGCCATGGTCGGCCAGGGCAAGACCAAGGATCAGGTGCTGGCCGAAACCGGCTGCGTGGTCGGCGTGAACGACCTGTCGCTGAGCATCGGCAGCGGCGAGATCTTCGTGATCATGGGCCTGTCGGGATCCGGCAAGTCGACCCTGGTACGCCACTTCAACCGCCTGATCGACCCGACCAGCGGTGCGATCCTGGTGGACGGCGTGGACATCCTGCAATACGACATGGAAGCCCTGCGCGAATTTCGCCGGCGCAAGATCAGCATGGTGTTCCAGAGCTTCGGCCTGTTGCCGCACAAGAGCGTGCTGGACAACGTCGCCTACGGCCTGAAAATCCGTGGCGAAAGCAAAGCCATGTGCGCCGAGCGTGCGCTGCACTGGATCAACACCGTGGGCCTCAAGGGTTACGAAAACAAATACCCGCATCAGCTTTCCGGCGGTATGCGCCAGCGTGTGGGCCTGGCCCGCGCCCTGGCGGCGGACACCGACATCATCCTGATGGACGAAGCCTTCAGTGCCCTCGATCCGCTGATTCGTGCGGAGATGCAGGACCAGCTGCTGGAACTGCAAAAGACCCTGCACAAGACCATCGTCTTCATCACCCACGACCTTGACGAGGCCGTGCGCATCGGCAATCGCATCGCGATCCTCAAGGACGGCCGCCTGATCCAGGTGGGTACGCCGAGAGAGATCCTGCACTCGCCGGCGGATGAGTATGTCGACCGCTTTGTGCAGCGTCGGGCGGCGGTGGTTTAAGAGGTTTGTGGTGGCTGGGCGGGCCCCTTCGCGGGCAAGCCCGCTCCCACAGTGGATCTCCGGTGTTCACAAAACCCTGTGGGAGCGGGCTTGCCCGCGAAGGCGTCAGTGAAGCTGTATCAATATTCAGGTTGTACGCAGAGGTTGAAGATGTCCCAGGCTGAAAAAATCGTTATCACCCAAGCGCAGGTCACCTGGCAGGATGTGGTCGCCGTCGCTCGTCATGGCGCGCAGCTTGAGCTGTCGGCGCCGATCTGGGCGCGTATCGAAAACGCCCAGGCCATCGTCCAGCGCATCGTCACCAGCGGCGAACGCGCCTACGGCATCAACACCGGCCTGGGCGCGCTGTGCAACGTCTCGCTGCAGGATGAGCAACTCAGCCAATTGTCGCGCAATACCTTGCTCAGCCACGCCTGCGGCGTGGGTGCACCACTGGCCGACGAGCAGACCCGTTCGATCATGTGTGCCGCCATCGTCAACTACAGCCACGGCAAATCCGGCCTGCACCGTCAGGTCGTCGAAGCGCTGCTGGCGCTGCTCAACCGGGGCATCACCCCTCAGGTGCCGTCCCAGGGCTCCGTGGGTTACCTGACCCATATGGCCCACATCGGCATCGCGCTGCTGGGCGTGGGCAATGTCAGCTATCGCGGGCAGATCGTTGCCGCGCAACAGGCGCTGGCCGAAGAAGGCCTGCAACCGGTCAAGCTCGGCGCCAAGGACGGTTTGTGCCTGGTCAACGGCACGCCGTGCATGACCGGCCTGAGCTGCCTGGCCATTGCCGACGCTACGCGCCTGCTGGAATGGGCCGACGTGATCGGCGCCATGAGCTTCGAAGCCCAGCGCGGGCAGATCGACGCGTTCGATGCCGAGATCATCGCGCTCAAGCCGCACCCTGGCATGCAACAGGTCGGGATCAACCTGCGCGCCTTGCTCGACGGCAGTGAAGTGATCGCCCAGAGCAAAGGCATTCGCACCCAGGATGCCCTGAGCATTCGCTCGATCCCACAGGTTCACGGCGCCGCGCGCGATCAATTGGTACACGCGACCAAACAGATCGAAACCGAACTCAACAGCGCCACCGACAACCCGCTGGTGCTGGGCACAGCGGACAACTACCGCGTGGTGTCCCAGGCCAACCCCCACGGCCAGTCCGTGGCAATGGCCGCGGACCTGCTGGCGATTGCCATGGCGGAAATCGGCTCGATTGCCGAACGTCGCCTGGACCGCTTGATCAACCCGCACGTCAGCGGCTTGCCGGCGTTCCTGGTGGCCAACCCGGGGGTGAACTCCGGGATGATGATCGTGCAATACGTGGCCGCGTCCCTGTGTGCGGAAAACCGCCAGCTGGCGCAACCGGCGGTGCTGGATAACTACGTGACGTCGGGCCTGCAGGAAGATCACCTGAGCCTGGGCACCAACGCGGCGCTGAAGCTGCATCGCGCCCTGGAAAACTGCACGCAGATCCTCGCCATCGAGTACCTGTTGGCGGCCCAGGCGTTTGAATTCTTGAAAGAACAACGCTTCGGCGCGGGCACCGATGCCGCTTGGCGTCTGCTGCGCGAGCGCGTTCCTGCCTATGACCAGGATCGCTGGCTGGCGCCGGACATCGCTGCCGCTGCCGGCGTTCTGAAAGACCCTGCTTTGCTGCAAAAAGCCTTACCGAACTTGAACTGATTTCCAAACAAGACCAGCGTGCCAAGGCGCCAGCCCCCTCAAGAAGGGGGAAGCGACGGACAACGGATATTTCCGGAGCGTCTGGTAGTTAACAACAAACTCTCAAAAGGAGAATGAACATGACTGCGCTTAATTTGATTCCCGGCCAACTGAGCCTTGCCCAACTGCGTGATGTCTATCAGCAACCGGTCAAAATCACCCTCGATCACAGCGCTGCAGCCCAGATCGAAGCCAGCGTGGCCTGCGTGGAGCAGATCCTCGCCGAGAACCGCACCGCCTACGGCATCAACACCGGCTTCGGCCTGCTGGCCTCGACCCGCATCGCCAGCGAAGACCTGGAAAACCTGCAGCGCTCGCTGGTGCTGTCCCACGCCGCCGGTGTCGGCCAGCCGATCAGCGACGAGCTGGTGCGTCTGATCATGGTGCTCAAGGTCAACAGCCTGAGCCGTGGTTTCTCCGGCATCCGCCGCGTGGTGATCGACGCGCTGATCGCCCTGATCAACGCCGAGGTGTACCCGCACATTCCACTGAAAGGTTCGGTCGGTGCTTCCGGTGACCTCGCGCCTCTGGCCCACATGTCGCTGGTGCTGCTGGGCGAAGGCAAGGCGCGCTACAAGGGCGAGTGGATGGAAGCCACCGAAGCGCTGAAAGTCGCCGGCCTGACGCCGTTGACCCTGGCTGCGAAAGAAGGCCTGGCGCTGCTCAACGGCACCCAGGTGTCCACCGCGTTTGCCCTGCGCGGCCTGTTCGAAGGTGAAGACCTGTTCGCCGGTGCCCTGGCACTGGGCGGCCTGACCGTGGAAGCGGTACTGGGCTCGCGCTCGCCGTTCGACGCCCGCATCCACGCGGCCCGTGGCCAAAAAGGCCAGATCGACGCGGCCGCCGCTTATCGCGATCTGCTGGGCGAGCGCAGCGAAGTCTCCGATTCCCACGAGAACTGCGAGAAGGTCCAGGACCCGTACTCCCTGCGTTGCCAGCCGCAAGTCATGGGCGCCTGCCTGACCCAGTTCCGTCAGGCCGCCGAAGTGCTGGCGATCGAAGCCAACGCCGTATCCGACAACCCGCTGGTGTTCGCCGCGGAAGGTGACGTGATTTCCGGCGGCAACTTCCACGCCGAGCCGGTGGCCATGGCTGCCGACAACATGGCCCTGGCCATCGCCGAAATCGGCTCCCTGAGCGAACGCCGCATCTCGCTGATGATGGATAAGCACATGTCGCAGCTGCCGCCGTTCCTGGTGGCCAACGGCGGCGTGAACTCCGGCTTCATGATCGCCCAGGTGACCGCCGCGGCACTGGCCAGCGAAAACAAGGCGCTGTCCCATCCGCACTCGGTTGACAGTCTGCCGACCTCGGCCAACCAGGAAGACCACGTGTCCATGGCGCCGGCGGCTGGCAAGCGTCTGTGGGAAATGGCTGAAAACACCCGTGGCATTCTCGCGGTGGAATGGCTCGCGGCAGTCCAGGGCCTGGACCTGCGCAATGGTCTGAAGACTTCGCCAAAGCTGGAAAAGGCCCGCGCCATCCTGCGCAACGAAGTGCCGTTCTATGAGAAGGACCGCTTCTTTGCGCCGGACATCAATGCCGCGACCGAGCTGTTGGCTTCGCGTTGCCTGAACGAGCTGGTTTCGACGAAGTTGCTGCCTAGCCTGTGATGGCCCCTTCGCGAGCAAGCCCGCTCCCACATGGATCGCGTTGAACCTGTAGGAGCTGGCTTGCCAGCGATTCGATTTAGCGTCGAATAACAATAATTAAGGACGAGCAATGCAACAGCCAGCAAAAGGTTTGAAACGCGGGCTCTCTGCCCGACATATTCGCTTCATGGCGCTGGGGTCGGCAATCGGCACCGGGCTGTTTTACGGTTCTGCTTCGGCCATTCAAATGGCCGGGCCTGCGGTGCTGCTCGCGTACCTGATTGGTGGCGCAGCGGTGTTCATGGTCATGCGCGCCCTCGGTGAGATGGCGGTGCACAACCCGGTGGCCGGCTCTTTCGGCCAGTACGCCAGCACCTACCTGGGGCCGATGGCGGGCTTCATCCTCGGTTGGACCTATGCATTCGAAATGGTCATCGTCGGCATGGCCGACGTCACTGCATTCGGTATCTACATGGGCTTCTGGTTCCCGGAGGTTTCCCGCTGGATCTGGGTGCTGGGCATCGTCTCGGTGGTAGGCGGCCTGAACCTGTGCAACGTCAAGGTCTTCGGTGAAATGGAGTTCTGGCTGTCGCTGCTCAAGGTCGCGGCCATTGTCGCGATGATCCTGGGTGGCTTCGGCATCATGTTGTTTGGCATCAGCACGGCGCCCGGCGCCCAGGCGACCGACATCAGCAATCTCTGGAGCCATGGCGGCTTCATGCCCAATGGCGTGACTGGTTTGATCGCTTCGTTCGCGGTGGTGATGTTCGCGTTCGGCGGGATTGAAATCATCGGTGTGACCGCCGGTGAAGCCAAAGACCCGCAGCATGTGCTGCCCCGGGCGATCAATGCCGTGCCGTTGCGCATCCTGTTGTTCTACGTCCTGACGATGCTGGTGCTGATGTCGATCTTTCCATGGCAGCAGATCGGCAGCCAGGGCAGTCCGTTCGTGCAGATTTTCGACAATCTGGGCATCAGCTCGGCGGCGACCATCCTCAATATCGTGGTGATCTCGGCGGCGATCTCGGCCATCAACAGTGACATCTTCGGTGCTGGCCGCATGATGTACGGCCTGGCTCAGCAGGGCCACGCACCCAAGGGCTTCGCACGGCTGTCGCGCAACGGCGTGCCATGGATGACCGTTGTGGTGATGAGCGCCGCGCTGTTGCTCGGCGTGTTGCTGAACTACCTGATCCCGGAAAACGTGTTTCTGCTGATCGCCTCCATCGCGACCTTTGCCACGGTTTGGGTCTGGCTGATGATTCTGTTTACCCAGGTGGCCATGCGTCGTTCCATGAGCGCCGAGCAAGTCGCACAATTGAAATTCCCGGTACCGTTCTGGCCCTATGCACCGATAGCGGCGATTGCCTTCATGCTGTTCGTCTTCGGCGTGTTGGGCTACTTCCCGGACACCCAGGCGGCCCTGATAGTCGGCGTGGTGTGGATCGTGCTGCTGGTGCTGGCTTACCTGACCTGGGTGAAACCGGCGGCAGGCCAGGCGGCCCTGGTGACACCGGACCCGACTTTTTCTCATCGATAACCTAACGGAGGCCAAGGATGAAAACGCTCTGGCAACACTGTCACGTCGCAACCATGGCGCAAGGCGTCTACTCGATCATCGAGGATGCGGCCATCGTGACGTCAGGCGCGCTCATTGAGTGGATCGGCCCGCGCGCTGAACTGCCGGCGGGGGATTACCCGACCGTCAACGATCTTGAAGGCGCCTGGGTCACCCCGGGACTGATCGACTGCCACACCCACACGGTGTTTGGCGGTAACCGCAGCGGTGAATTCGAGAAGCGCCTGCAAGGCGTCAGCTACGCGGAAATCGCCGCCAGCGGTGGTGGCATCGCCAGCACCGTGCGCGCCACCCGCGCGGCCAGTGAAGACGAACTGTTCGCCAGTGCCGCCAAGCGCCTGAAAAGCCTGATGCGCGATGGCGTCACCAGCATCGAAATCAAGTCCGGCTACGGCCTGGACCTGGCCAACGAGCGCAAGATGCTGCGCGTGGCCCGTCGCCTCGGTGCCGAACTGCCCGTCAGCGTGCGCAGCACCTGTCTGGCCGCTCACGCCTTGCCGCCGGAATACACCGATCGCGCCGACGACTACATCGATCACATCTGCGCTGACATGCTGCCGGCCCTGGCGGCCGAAGGGCTGGTAGACGCGGTGGATGCATTCTGTGAATACCTGGCGTTCTCGCCGGCGCAGGTCGAGCGCGTATTCATCACCGCCCGGGAACTGGGCTTGCCGGTGAAGCTGCACGCCGAGCAATTGTCCTCGCTGCACGGCTCGAGCCTGGCGGCGCGTTACCACGCGTTGTCTGCCGATCACCTGGAGTTCATGACCGAAGACGACGCCATCGCCATGGCCGAGTCCGGTACCGTCGCGGTGTTGTTGCCCGGGGCCTTTTACTTCCTGCGCGAAACCCAATTGCCGCCGATGGATGCCCTGCGCAAGCACGGCGTGAAAATCGCCATCGCCAGCGACCTCAACCCGGGCACCTCACCGGGACTGTCGTTGCGCCTGATGCTGAACATGGCCTGCACCTGCTTCCGCATGACCCCGGAAGAAGCCTTGGCGGGTGCCACGATTCACGCCGCTACCGCGCTGGGCATGGCCGATACCCACGGCTCGCTGGAAGCCGGCAAGGTCGCGGATTTCGTCGCCTGGCAAATCGATCGCCCGGCCGACCTGTCGTACTGGCTGGGCGGCGACCTGGAAAAACGCGTCGTGCGCCACGGCGTCGAAACAACTCTGTAGGAGAGCCGTTGTGGATAAGGTACTTAACTTCAAACAAGGCCGCGTACCGCTGCTGATCAGCATGCCCCACGCCGGTGTGCGCCTGACCCCGGCAGTTGAGGCCGGGCTGATCCCCCAGGCGAAAAGCCTGCCGGACACCGACTGGCACATTCCGCAGTTGTATGACTTCGCCGATGAATTGGGCGCCAGTACCCTGGCAGCCGAATACTCGCGGTTCGTCATAGACCTGAACCGTCCGTCCGACGACAAGCCGCTGTACGTGGGCGCGACCACCGGCCTGTATCCGGCCACGCTGTTCGACGGCGTGCCGTTGTTCCGTGAAGGGCTGGAGCCTTCGAAAGTAGAGCGTGCGACCTATCTGGAAAAGATCTGGACGCCGTACCACAGCACCCTGCAGCAGGAATTGGCGCGACTGAAGGCCGAGTTCGGCTACGCGCTGCTGTTCGACGCACACTCGATCCGCTCGATCATCCCGCACCTGTTCGACGGCAAGCTGCCGGACTTCAACCTCGGCACCTTCAATGGCGCCAGTTGCGATCCACAGTTGGCCAGTCAGCTGGAAGCCATCTGCGCACGTCACGACAATTACACCCACGTGCTGAACGGACGCTTCAAGGGCGGCCACATCACCCGCCATTACGGCAACCCGGGCGAGAACATCCACGCTGTGCAACTGGAGTTGGGGCAGTGCACGTACATGGAAGAGTTCGAGCCATTCCGTTATCGCGCCGATCTGGCGGAGCCTACGCGGGCGGTGCTCAAGGAGTTGCTGCAAGGGCTGCTGGCCTGGGGCGAGAAGCACTACAGCCATTAAGGCTTGGTGCGGTCTCTGTAGGAGCGAGCTTGCTCGCGAAAAACCAGAGAATGTCGTGGGGTGTCTGACTGGGCGCGTTACCGTTCACGACCATCGCGAGCAAGCTCGCTCCTACAGGTCAGGCTGCTAGTCGCCACCGTGCAAAACACGGTCGCCACAGGTCGCTTTTACCGCTCGTCTGCTGCGTATTGTTCTGGCCACGGTGCACAAAGACACCGGCCCGACAATAATCCGCTGCCGCACGAGATCATCCTGATGAAAAGACTGTTCAGCCGCTGTTTCTCAATCTTCTGCGGCACCGCTCTGTTGAGCGCCGGCGCCATGGCTGCGGATGACGCCTCCTGCAAGACCGTGCGCATGGGCGTGGTCAACTGGACCGACGTGATCGCCACCAGTGGCATGGCCGATGTGCTGCTCAACGGTCTGGGCTACGAAAGCAGGCAAACCAGCGCCGTGCAGCAAATCATCTTTGCCGGCATCCGCGACAAGCGGCTCGACATCTTCCTGGGTTACTGGAAACCGGCGATGGACAAGAACATCGCACCCTTCGTGGCTGCCAATCAGGTCAAGGTCATGGCCAAGCCGAGTCTGGCCGATGCCCAGGCGACTCTTGCTGTGCCTGACTACGTCGCGGCTGCGGGCCTGAAAACCTTCGCCGATATCGCCAGGTTCAAAGACCAGCTCGGCGGCAAGATCTACGGCATCGAGCCGGGCAGCGGTGCCAACACCACGATCAAGACGATGATCGAGACCAATCACTTCGGCCTGAAGGACTTCAAACTGATCGAGTCCGGTGAGGCCGGGATGCTGGCGGCCGTGCAGCGGGCGGTGAATCGCAAGGAGTTCGTGGTATTCGTCGGCTGGACCCCGCACCCGATGAACATCAACATGAAGATCGCCTACCTGACCGGCAGCGAAGACGTGTACGGGCCGAACGAAGGTGCGGCGACCGTATCCACCGTCACCGCCCCGGATTACGCCGAACGCTGCCCGAACGCCAATCGGTTGCTGGAGAACCTGACGTTCACTGCTGCCCAGGAAAGTCAGCTGATGGTACCGATCATGGAGCGCCAAACGGCTCAGGATGTCGCCAGAAAATGGCTGCGCGAGCATCCCGAAGACCTGCAGCGCTGGCTGGCAGGTGTCAGCAGTTTCGATGGCAAGGACGGCGTGGCAGCGGTTCAGGCCAGCCTGAAGAACTGACCCCAAAACCTGTGGGAGCGGGCTTGCTCGCGAAGACGGATTGACAGTCGACATAGAGGTTGAATGTGCTGGCCTCTTCGCGAGCAAGCCCGCTCCCACAGGAACCTGGTCTCCCGTGCACCTCTGAAAAGGCTGACACCCGGCTCATGGCTCCTTACCCGCTTTCCGAGCAGATGACGGCATTCGTCGAGAAAACCGTCAGTTTCAACAGCACCGACAGCAGCCTCGCCGGATTGCGACTGGCCTACAGCGAGATGTGCCGGGCGTTTACTCCGGCACGTCCCGCCGGGTTGTATGTGGTCGACTTCGTGTTGTCCGGCGTTGCCGTCCGTTCCTATCAGCCACCGGCCAGCGCAGCGTCGTGCATCGTTTACCTGCATGGCGGCGGCTGGGTGGTGGGGGACCTGGACTCCCACGATTTCATCTGCGCCGAATTGGCATCGACACTCGGTGTGCTGGTGATCGCCGTCGACTATCGCCGGGCACCGGAGCATCCGTTTCCCGCTGCGTTCGATGATTGCCTGAAGGTCTGGCGAGCGCTGCGCACCGGGCCGTTTCAACTCGATCCGGAGCGCATGCTGGTAGCCGGTGACAGTGCCGGCGGCAATCTCGCAGCAGCGTTGTGCCTGGCACTGCGCGATGCCGGCGAGCCTTTGCCGTGCGCGCAGGTTCTGATCTATCCGGGGTTGGGCGGCGATCACCGGCTGCCATCGCGCAGCGAGTGCATCGACGCGCCGTTACTCAGCAGCAGTGACGTCGATTGCTATCACGCCCTTTACCTGCGGGGCACTCGCCATCCGAGCGCCTACGCCATGCCATTGCTCGCCACGGATTTCAGGGGATTGCCACCGGCATGGATCGCCGTGGCGCAATTCGACCCGTTGCGTGATGACGGCGTGCGGTATGCCAAGCGCCTGAACGCTGCGGGCGGGGCTGCCACGCTGTATGTCGGCGAGGGCCTGGTTCATGGCTGTTTGCGGGCCCGCGGGCAGGTGGCCGAGGTCGATGAGCTGTACCAGGCCCTGTTCGGATACCTGTCGGCAAGAATCTGACTCCGCACGGGCATGCTCATTGACGTAATTCGGGTTTATGATGCCGGACGGCAGAATAATAGAAGTCCCCCCAGGGATGACCTCGACCCCATACGGAGTGCGCAATGCAGACTTTGTACCCGCAGATCAAACCCTACGCCCGGCACGATCTGGCCGTCGACGAGACCCACACGCTGTATGTCGACGAAAGCGGTTCACCGGAAGGTTTGCCGGTGGTGTTCATCCACGGCGGCCCCGGTGCCGGATGTGATGCCCAGAGTCGTTGCTTCTTCGATCCCAACCTCTATCGCATTGTCACTTTCGATCAGCGCGGTTGCGGTCGCTCCACCCCCCACGCCAGCCTGGAAAACAACACCACCTGGGATCTGGTCGCCGATCTGGAGCGGATTCGCCAGCACCTGGGCATCGACAAATGGGTGCTGTTTGGCGGCTCCTGGGGTTCGACCCTGGCGCTGGCCTATGCGCAAACCCATCCTGAGCGTGTACATGGTCTGATCCTGCGCGGAATTTTTCTGTGCCGTCCGCAGGAAATCGAATGGTTCTATCAGGCTGGCGCGAGCCGTCTGTTCCCCGATTACTGGCAGGACTACATCGCGCCGATCCCGCTGGATGAGCGTGGCGATTTGCTCACCGCGTTCCACAAGCGTCTGGTTGGCAACGACCAGATTGCCCAGATGCACGCGGCCAAGGCCTGGTCCACCTGGGAGGGCCGTACTGCGACCCTGCGTCCGAACCCGCTGGTGGTCGATCGCTTCTCCGAGCCACAGCGTGCCTTGTCGATTGCCCGCATCGAATGCCACTACTTCAGCAACCACGCCTTCCTGGAACCGAACCAGTTGATCCGCGACATGGGCAAGATCGCCCATTTGCCCGGCGTGATCATCCATGGCCGCTATGACGTGATCTGCCCGCTGGATAACGCCTGGGAATTGCATCAAGCCTGGCCGAACAGCGAACTGCAGGTCATCCGCGATGCCGGTCATGCCGCTTCCGAACCGGGCATCACCGACGCGCTGGTCCGCGCCGCCGATCAGATGGCCCGGCGTCTGCTCGACCTGGCGCCTGATGAGGCATGAAGGGCCTGCTGCAACGGGTGCGTGGCGCACGAGTCGAGGTTGCCGGCGAAGTCGTGGGTGCCGTTGATCAGGGATTGCTGGTCCTGGTGGCCGTTGAGCCAGACGATACGCGGGCCAGCGCCGACAAACTTCTTAATAAACTGCTTAACTATCGGGTGTTCAGTGACGCTGAGGGCAAGATGAATCTGTCCCTGGCGGATGTGGGCGGCGGGCTGCTGTTGGTCTCTCAGTTCACCCTGGCTGCCGATACCCGAAGCGGGCTGCGTCCGGGTTTCTCGACTGCGGCCCCTCCGGCCTTGGGTGAGGAATTGTTCGACTATCTATTAAGCAAAGCGAAACAGGTGCATGGCACTGTGGCATCAGGTAGATTCGGCGCGGATATGCAGGTGCACCTGGTCAATGATGGGCCGGTCACCTTCCTGTTACAGACCTGAAAGCGCTTGAAACAAGTTTTTAAGCTCATTTCGACTGAAAACAGGGCTTTATCGCGATAAATACTTTGTTACCCCTGATGCGTTGTAACGCGGCCTACTAGATAATCGCGCGCTACGGGGATCAGCGTTCGTTGGTCCATTTTGACTTAGGTAGAGACTTGTCTGGATCCGATTGGGGAATCATTTCGCCCCAGCGGAGTCGGAACAATGCTCGCCAACTTGGCAAGAGTGGTTTGCAAGGGCGGTTTTTTCAGACCGTGCACCGTGCAGACCCTTTAACTGGCCGTTGGTTTTTTGATCTGTTTTCGGCGAGGGTTGCTCGTGATTGTTAGTCCCTGTAACGCACCAAAATTGTCTGCCAAACGGTTACGCAGCGCCCTGGTAGCGGGCTCTGCACTGCTCTGCCTGCTCAGCGCCGGCCAGCTTTGGGCATTCAGTCTGGATGATGTATCGGCCAAGGCAAAAGAGCTGGCCGCGCAGAAATACGAAGCGCCGCGCAGTAACCTGCCGAACGAGTTCCGCGAAATGAAGTTCGCGGACTACCAGAAAATTCGTTTTCTGACGGAAAAAGCCGAATGGGCTGATCAGAAGACGCCGTTCAAGCTGTCCTTCTATCACCAGGGCATGCACTTCGATACGCCGGTGAAAATCAACGAAATCACGGCGAACACCGTCGAAGAGATCAAATACGATCCAAGTCGTTTCGACTTCGGCGATGTGAAATTCGACCCGAAGGCCACCGAGCAACTGGGCTACGCCGGTTTCCGTGTGCTGTACCCGGTCAACAAGGCCGACAAGCAAGACGAAATCATGACCATGCTCGGCGCGAGCTACTTCCGCGTCGTCGGCAAGGGTCACGTCTATGGTTTGTCCGCTCGCGGCATGGCCATCGATACCGCCTTGCCGTCCGGCGAAGAATTCCCGCGTTTTCGCGAATTCTGGATTCAACAGCCCAAGCCGGGCGACAAGCACCTGGTGATCTTCGCCCTGCTGGACTCTCCGCGTGCCACCGGTGCCTATCGCCTGACCCTGCGTCCGGGCAGCGACACCATCGTCGACGTCAAGGCGCAGATGTTCCTGCGTGACAAGGTCGGCAAGCTGGGCATCGCCCCGTTGACCAGCATGTTCCTGTTCGGCGCCAACCAGCCATCGAAAGTACTGAACTACCGCCGCGAACTGCACGACTCCAGCGGCCTGGCGATCCATGCCGGCAACGGCGAGTGGATCTGGCGTCCGCTGAACAATCCGAAACACCTGGCGGTGAGCAACTTCAGCGTGGAAAACCCGCGCGGTTTCGGCCTGCTGCAACGTGGCCGCGACTTCAGCCACTACGAAGACCTCGACGACCGCTACGACAAGCGCCCAAGCGCCTGGATCGAGCCGAAGGGTGACTGGGGCAAGGGCACCGTCGACCTGGTCGAGATTCCGACCGCCGACGAAACCAACGACAACATCGTGGCCTTCTGGAACCCGGAAAAATTGCCGGAACCTGGCCAGCCGCTCGATGTCGCTTATCGTATGCACTGGACCATGGACGAGGCGGCGATTCACGCGCCGGACAGTGCCTGGGTCAAGCAGACCCTGCGTTCGACCGGTGACGTCAAGCAGTCCAACCTGATTCGTCAGCCCGATGGCAGCGTTGCCTACCTGGTGGACTTCGAAGGCCCGTCCCTGGCGGCATTGCCGGCCGATGCCGAGGTTCGCAGCCAGGTCAGTGTCGGCGACAACGCCGAGCTGGTGGAAAACAGCGTGCGCTACAACCCTGAAACCAAGGGCTGGCGCCTGACCCTGCGGATGAAGATCAAGGACCCGGGCAAGTCCACCGAGATGCGTGCCGCGCTGGTGCAGAACATCGTGCCGGCGGACCTGGCCAAGACCTCGATTCCGTCGTCCAACTCGTCGGTTGCCAAGGCCGACAAGGTTGCCGCCAAGCAACAAGAGAAAGCGGACAAGGAAGCCAGGCAAGCAGAGGCCAAGCAGGCTGAAGCCAAGCCTGTTGCAGATGCCAAGGACAAGGCCAATACAGACGCCAAGCAGCCTGTCGCTGCCGACGCGGCCCCAGCCACACCGGAATCGGCGCCGACTGAAGAAGTCCTGACCGAGACCTGGAGCTATCAGTTGCCTGCCGATGAGTAACTCTCAAGTACGGCCAGAAACTCTTTCCGAGTATCTGGCGCATCTGCCGATGACCGACGAGCAGCGCGCGGAACTCGCGGGCTGCCAGTCTTTCAGCGAATTGCATGAACGCCTGTCGTCTTCGACGTTCGACGCCCCGACCGAAGCCGCCCAGGCTTCGGTCGGCAAACGCCTGACCCTGAGCACCGCCGAAGAGCTGCAGGACGCGGAAATGCTGGTGCTCGACGCCAACGGCCGGGTCTGCCTCAAGGCGACCCCGCCGATCCGGCGGACCAAGGTCGTGCCGGAGCCGTGGCGCACCAACATTCTGGTGCGCGGCTGGCGGCGGATGACCGGTCGTACCAACCCGCCGAAGCCGCCGAAGGACGAACGTGTGCTGCCGGCCGCGCGCTGGCGTACCGTCGGTTCGATCCGTCGCTACATTCTGTTGTTGCTGATGCTCGGCCAGACCATCGTCGCCGGCTGGTACATGAAAGGCATCATGCCGTACCAGGGCTGGTCGTTCGTCGACCTCAACGAAGTGCTGCACCAACCGCTGCTGCAAACCGCCACGCAAGTGCTGCCTTACGCTTTGCAGACCAGCATCCTGATCCTGTTCGGTATTCTGTTCTGCTGGGTATCGGCCGGTTTCTGGACCGCGCTGATGGGCTTCCTCGAATTGCTGACTGGTCACGATAAATACCGTATTTCCGGTAAAAGTGCCGGTAACGAGCCGATTCCAAAGGATGCGCGCACCGCACTGGTGATGCCGATCTGCAACGAGGACGTGCCTCGGGTGTTCGCCGGCCTGCGGGCGACCTTCGAGTCGGTTGCGGCCACGGGTGACCTGGACCGCTTCGATTTCTTCGTCCTCAGCGACAGTAACGACGCCGATATCTGTGTTGCCGAGCAACAGGCCTGGCTGGACGTCTGCCGCGAAGCCGGTGGCTTCGGCAAGATCTTCTATCGCCGCCGTCGTCGTCGCGTAAAACGCAAGAGCGGCAACCTCGACGACTTCTGCCGTCGTTGGGGCGGTGACTACAAGTACATGGTCGTACTCGACGCCGACTCCGTGATGAGCGGCGAGTGCCTGACCAGTCTGGTGCGCCTGATGGAAGCGACGCCGGACGCCGGGATCATCCAGACCGCGCCACGGGCGTCGGGCATGGACACCCTGTATGCGCGCATGCAGCAGTTCGCCACTCGCGTGTATGGCCCGCTGTTCACCGCCGGCCTGCACTTCTGGCAACTGGGCGAGTCGCACTACTGGGGCCACAACGCGATCATCCGCATGAAGCCGTTTATCGATCACTGCGCCCTGGCGCCGTTGCCCGGTAAAGGCGCGTTCTCCGGTTCGATCCTGTCCCACGACTTCGTGGAAGCCGCGCTGATGCGTCGTGCCGGTTGGGGCGTGTGGATTGCCTACGATTTGCCGGGCAGCTATGAAGAACTGCCGCCGAACCTGCTGGACGAACTCAAGCGTGACCGTCGCTGGTGCCACGGCAACCTGATGAACTTCCGCCTGTTCCTGGTAAAAGGCATGCACCCGGTACACCGTGCGGTGTTCCTGACCGGCGTGATGTCCTACCTGTCGGCGCCGCTGTGGTTCTTCTTCCTGGTGCTGTCGACCGCGCTGCTGGCGGTCAACACGCTGATGGAGCCGCAGTACTTCCTCGAACCGCGCCAGCTCTATCCGCTGTGGCCACAATGGCACCCGGACAAGGCGATTGCGCTGTTCTCGACCACTATCGTGCTGCTGTTCCTGCCGAAGCTGCTGAGCATCATCCTGATCTGGGCCAAGGGCGCAAAAGAGTTCGGCGGCAAGTTCAAGGTGACCCTGTCGATGCTGCTGGAGATGCTGTTCTCCATGCTGCTGGCGCCGGTGCGGATGATTTTCCACACCCGTTTCGTCCTCGCCGCGTTCCTCGGCTGGGCCGCGACCTGGAACTCGCCGCAGCGTGACGACGACTCCACGCCGTGGAGCGAAGCAATCAAGCGCCATGGTCCGCAAACCCTGCTGGGCTTCTTCTGGGCCCTGCTGGTGATCTGGCTGAACCCGAGCTTCCTGTGGTGGCTGGTGCCGATCGTCGGTTCGTTGATGCTGTCGATCCCGGTGTCGGTGATCTCCAGCCGTGTCGGCCTGGGCCTGAAGTCCCGTGACGAGAGCCTGTTCCTGATCCCTGAGGAATACAATCCGCCGCAGGCCTTGCTGGCCACCGACCAGTACACCCACGAAAACCGCTGGCACGCGCTGAACGACGGCTTCGTCCGTTCGGTGGTCGATCCGCAGCAGAACGCCCTGGCTTGCTCGCTGGCGACCTCGCGGCACAATCAGGCTGAGCCGATTGAGTGGTTGCGCATCGAGCGGGTGCGGCACGCGATGAAGGTTGGACCTGAAGGCCTGACCAACAACGAGCGTGTGCAACTGTTGAGCGACCCGGTGGCCTTGGCTCGCTTGCACGAGCAGGTCTGGAACGAAGGTCACCCAGAGTGGCTGGGTGCCTGGCGCAAGTCGGTGAAGGCCGATCCCCATGCACCGTTGCTGCCGCTCAAGCCGATGAGCGAACAGCCTCAGTTGGCATGATAAAAAAACCCGCGAAAGCGGGTTTTTTTATGGCTTGAAGTTTGTTCTTGAACTTGCGCCAGATTCTGTAACAGCGGTGTCTGGTCGATCGCTTTCGCGGGCAAGCCCGCTCCCACAGGGGACCGCATTTCAGTGTGGGAGCGGGCTTGCTCGCGAAGGCATCACCTCGGTCCTGAGTGAGCCGAGGTCTGCAGATCACCTCAAACCCTGAACTTGCCCACCAGCATCTGCAAATGCGTCCCCAGTCGTGCCAGCTCAACGCTGGACGCTGCCGTCTCTTCACTGGCTGCCGAGGTCTGATCCGACACATCCCGCACGTTCAGCACGCTGCGGTTGATCTCTTCGGCCACGGCGCTTTGCTGTTCGGCGGCAGCGGCGATCTGCTGGTTCATCGCCTGAATCGCCGAGACGGTGCGGGTGATGCTTTCCAGTGAGCCACCGGCGCGGCGGGTCAGTTCGACACTGCTGTCGGTCAGGGTGCGGCTGTTGTCCATGATGGTCGCCACTTGCTGTGTGCCGTTTTGCAGGCCGACGATCAGCTCTTCGATCTCTTCGGTGGATTTCTGGGTGCGCTGGGCCAGGCTGCGGACTTCGTCGGCGACCACGGCAAACCCACGTCCGGCTTCACCAGCACGGGCTGCTTCAATCGCGGCGTTGAGCGCCAGCAGGTTGGTTTGCTGGGCCACGGACTTGATCACGTCGAGCACGCTGCCGATCTTGTCGCTTTCGCGCTTGAGTTCGCCCATGGCCTCGGTGGAGTGGCCGACTTCCGCGGCCAGGCGCTCGATCTGGGCGATGGCTTCGCCCACCACTTTGTCACCCTCGCGGGCCTGCTGGTCGGCGGCGACGGCGGCTTCGGAGGCCTCTTCGGCGTTGCGTGCCACTTCCTGCACGGTGGCGGCCATTTCATTCATGGCGGTGGCGACCTGATCGGTCTCGACTTTTTGGCTGTTGACCCCGGCGCTGGTCTGCTCGGTGACTGCGGACAGCTCTTCAGCGGCGCTGGCAATCTGCGTGACGCCATCGCTGATGCCGCCGATCAGTTCGCGCAAGCCCTGGGTCATGCTCTGCATGGCGCGCTGCAACTGGCCGAGTTCGTCGCGACGCTGCGACGTCAGGTTGAGGGTCAGGTCGCCGCTGGCAACGCGCTCAGCGACGGCCAGGGTCTGGTTCAACGGAATGATGATCTGCCGGGTGATCGCCCAGGCGGCCAGCAGGCCGAAGGCGATGGCCAGAACGGTGGCGAGGGCCAGCATGTTCTTGGCGTGGGCGGCGTCGCTGTCACGCACGACGGTTTGCGAGACGGTGAGTTTCTGGCTCATGTCCAACAGGATCTCGCCTTGGGCGGACATGCGTACCAAGGCCTTGGCGCTGGCCACCTGGGAGTCGCGGAACTGGCTGACGGCGGCGCGGTAGGCCTTCAGTGAATCAGTCGCCTGTTGCAGGATGGCGATGTGTTCTTCGGGCAGTTTGGCCGGCAGGCTCTCGAGGTTCTTCAGGGCGTTGTCGATCGCGTCGAGGGCTGGCTGTTCGGCTTCGCTCTTGCCGCTGTAGGTGTAGCCGCGAACCTGGAAGCGCGCCTGCTGGATCAGTTTGCTCAGGTCGATCACGCTATTGAATGCTGCGACGCTGTCACCTTGCAGCATGGATTTTTCCACTTCGGCGACACGGGCCACGGCGTTGTCGGCGGTGGCGCCGAGTTTGCTGCGGGCATCTTCACGCTGGGCGCCGGCCTGGGTCATGTCGTTGAAGGCACGACGGTATTCGGCGACAGCGGCCAGTTGTTGATCGACCATGGCGGTGTCGGCCGGTTGTTCGATCAGGCCGCGGGCGGTCTGCAGGCCGCTTTCGAGTTTGCCCAGCAGATCGTTGACGGCGCCGGGGCCTTGTTCCCCGCGACGCATCTCGTAATCCAGGCGTGCAATGCGCAGGTCCTTGGTCAGGTCGTTGAGGCTGGCGATGAATCCCAGTTTATCGCCACGGCTGGTGACGCCGCTCAGGCCGCTCCAGCCGGTGAAGGTGATCAGCAGGGTCAGTAACAGCACCAGGCCGAAGCCGATCCCCAGCTTGCGTTTGACGCTGACGTTTCCCAGATTCTCGGCTAGCCATTGGTACATGCTGAATCTCCCCGGACCACAATTTGGTTTTATGGGGGATGTATCGGCAGGGGAACCTGAATCTGTAGGCGCTGCCCGATGTACGGACGGATGATGACTTGTGGGAGCGGGCTTGCTCGCGAAAGCGGAGTGTCAGTCGGCATTGAAGGCACTGACACACCGCTTTCGCGAGCAAGCCCGCTCCCACAGGGGAATATGTCCGGGATTAGAAAAGTCGGGCCAGCAGCGCGGTCACGGCGGTTTCGACGCGCAGGATGCGCTCGCCCAGTTGTACCGGTTGCAGGCCGGATTTGCCCAGCAGGTCGATCTCGTAGGGAATCCAGCCGCCCTCGGGGCCGATGGCCAGGGTCACCGGTTCGCTGAGTGCGCGAGGGCAGGGCGGGTAATTGCCGGGATGCCCTACCAGGCCAAGGGTGCCGTCGGTGATCGCCGGCAAACGGTCCTCGACGAATGGCTTGAAGCGCTTCTCGATGACAACTTCCGGCAGCACGCTGTCCCGGGCCTGTTCGAGGCCGAGGATCAATTGCTCGCGAATGGCCTCAGGCTCCAGGAAGGGGGTCTGCCAGAAGCTCTTCTCGACGCGATAGCTGTTGACCAGCACGATACGCGGCACACCCATGGCCGCCACCGTCTGGAACACCCTGCGCAGCATCTTGGGGCGTGGCAGGGCCAATATCAGGGTCAGCGGCAGCTTGGCCGGTGGTGGCTGGTCGAGGGTGACGCGCAATTCCGCTTCGTCGGCGTCCAGGCGCAGCACTTCGGCCGAGCCCATCAGTCCGCCGATCCGCCCTACGCGCATGCTGTCGCCCACTTCGCAGCGGTGGACTTCCTGCATGTGGGTCAGCCGGCGATCACGCAGGATCGCCCGGTCGGCCGCAATGAAGTCGGCCTCTTCAAGGAGCAGCAGGTTCACGCTTGGGTCGCTGGCGGCTGGTCGTTGTGATCGTCAGCCGGTTGGTCGTCCGGATGCTCGCCACGTTTGCTGATCAGGCTGCTGAACAGAATGCCGATTTCAAACAACAGCCACATCGGCACGGCCAGCAGGGTCTGCGAGAAGATGTCCGGCGGTGTGAGGATCATGCCGACCACGAAGCAGCCGATGATCACATACGGGCGGATTTTCTTCAGGTATTTGACGTCGACCACGCCGATCCACACCAGCAGCACCACGGCCACCGGGATCTCGAACGCCACGCCAAAGGCGAAGAACAACGTCATGACGAAATCGAGGTAGCTGGTGATGTCGGTCATCATTTCCACGCCGGCCGGGGTGGCGGCGGCGAAGAACTTGAAGATCAGCGGGAAAACCAGGAAGTAGGCGAAGGCCATGCCGGCGTAGAACAGAAAGATGCTGGAGACCAGCAAGGGCACGGCAATGCGCTTTTCATGCTTGTACAGGCCCGGGGCGATGAAGCCCCAGATCTGGTGCAGGATCACCGGGATCGCCAGGAACAGCGAGACCATCATCGTCAGCTTCAGCGGCGTCAGGAACGGCGACGACACGTCGGTGGCAATCATCGTCGCGCCGGCGGGCAGGTACGCACGCAGCGGCGTCGAGACGAAGGTGTAGATCTGCTGGGTAAAGGCAAACAGGCCGGCGAAGATGATGAAAATCGCCGCTACGCAGCGCAGCAGTCGGGTACGCAACTCGGTGAGGTGCGAAACCAGCGGCATGTGCTGGTCGTTTTCTGGGAGATCGCTCATGGGGCTCGCGGCGGCAGTGTTGGGTCATGAGGGGCTGGCGCAACGGGCGCAGCCGCAGGTGTAACGGGTTCAACCGGAGTGGTTGCAGCAACAATCGGCGCAGGCTCGACAGCCGCAACAGCAGGCGTTGTCGCGGCAGCGGGGGCAGTTGCTTGAATCGTCTGCGCACCCACATGCTCGACCGGCGTCGGCTCCTGCTGGGTCGGCGTGAAGATTTTCCGCGCCTCCTGCTCAAGCGACAGGATGTGTTCGTTGTGCAGTTGCCGACGAATCTCGTCGGCACCGATTTCACGTTCAACTTCCTGTTTGATTGCGTTGAAGCTGCGCTTCAGGCGTCCGACCCACAGGCCGGCGGTGCGCGCAGCGCCCGGCAAGCGCTCGGGACCCAGCACCAGCAGGGCGACGAGGCCGACGAGCAGCAGTTCAGAGAAGCTGATACCAAACATTAGTCAGTGCTCACACGTCTTTGCGGATCGGCTCTTCGACTTTCTGTGCCTGCACGTCGATGGTGTGCGGCTGGTTCACGGTGGTCTGTGGCTGGACCGGTGGAACCGGTTGGGCCGGGGTCGCATTCGGGTCGGCCGGTTTTTCGTCGTCGTTCATGGCTTTCTTGAAGCCCTTGATCGATTCGCCGACGTCGGTGCCGAGGTTTTTCAATTTCTTGGTGCCGAATACCAGTACCACGACAACCAGGATGACGACCCAGTGTTTCCAGTCAAAAATGCCCATGCTGCTGCTCCTCTCTAATAGTTATTCAGGCGGACGGGCGCGAGGCTTTCTCGGCGTGTCCGGAGAGACCGAAACGACGGTCCAGTTCATCGAGTACAGCCTGTGGATGCTGCCCCAATTGGGCGAGCATGACCATGCTGTGGAACCACAAATCGGCGGTTTCGTAGATCACATCGCTGCAGTCGCCGCTGACGGCGGCGTCCTTGGCGGCAATGATGGTCTCGACCGACTCTTCGCCGACTTTTTCCAGAATCTTGTTCAAGCCCTTGTGATACAGGCTGGCGACATACGAGCTGTCGGCGGCGGCGCCTTTGCGCTCTTCCAGCACCTCGGCCAGGCGGGTCAGTGTGTCACTCATGTTTGTGCCCTGCGCAATAGATGGCATGCGGATCTTTAAGGACCGGGTCGACCGTTGTCCAGTCGCCGTTCTCGTAGACGCGGTAGAAGCAGCTCTGGCGGCCGGTATGACAGGCGATGTCGCCGATCTGCTCGACCATCAGGATGATGACGTCGGCGTCGCAGTCCAGGCGCATCTCGTGCAGGGTCTGCACGTGGCCGGACTCTTCGCCCTTGCGCCACAGCTTGCCACGGGAGCGCGACCAGTAAATGGCGCGGTTCTCGGCAGCGGTCAGCTCCAGTGCTTCGCGGTTCATCCAGGCCATCATCAGGACGCGCCCGGTCTTGTGATCCTGGGCAATTGCCGGCACGAGGCCATCGGCGTCCCACTTGATCTCGTCCAGCCAGTTTTTCATCTTCAGTTCCTGAAGCAGCCCCAAGCCTTAAGCTTCAAGCCGCAAGTAAAAGCCAGTGCGCTTCGATCCTTCGTATTGTGCAACGCATATCTACAGGCGTGAATTAAACATGATTGCTACGAACATCGCTTGAAGCTTGAAGCTTATAACTTGCAGCTGATACATGCTATCGACGCACGACCAGATACAAACCGACCGCCATCATGATGCCAGCTGGCCAATAGTCCAGCTGATTCAGTGGCCCGCCAGCGGCAAGGATGGCGCCACCGGCCAGATGGGCCGTACCGAGCAGGCGCAGGAACCAGTCGTCCCGGCGTCGGTGCCACGCTGGCGGCGGATCGTAGGCGTGGGGCTGGGACACGCGTTCGAGCAGGTCGCGGGCCATGTTGGCCAGGTGCGGGATCTGTTCGAACTGGCTCTGCACGTTGCCGAGCAGGGCTTTGGGGCTGACCCGCTCGCGCATCCAGCGTTCGAGGAACGGCTGCGCGGTGTTCCACAGGTCGAGGTCCGGGTATAGCTGACGGCCCAGGCCCTCGATGTTCAACAAGGTTTTTTGCAGCAGAACCAACTGCGGTTGAACCTCCATGTTGAAGCGCCGAGCGGTCTGGAACAGGCGCATCAGCACCTGACCGAAGGAAATATCTTTTAACGGTTTTTCGAAGATCGGCTCGCACACGGTACGGATCGCCGCTTCGAATTCGTTGAGCTTGGTTTCCGCCGGCACCCAGCCCGAATCGATGTGCAACTGCGCCACGCGACGATAATCACGCTTGAAGAAGGCGAACAGGTTGCGTGCCAGGTAATCCTGGTCTTCCGGGGTCAGGCTGCCGACGATGCCGCAGTCGATGGCAATGTACTGCGGACTCCACGGATTCACGGTGCTGACGAAGATGTTGCCGGGGTGCATGTCGGCGTGGAAGAAGCTGTCGCGGAACACCTGGGTGAAGAAAATCTCCACGCCACGCTCGGCGAGCATTTTCATGTCGGTGCGCTGGTCGGCCAGGGTTGCCAGATCGGTGACCTGGATACCGTAGATGCGCTCCATCACCAGGACTTTCGGTCGGCACCAGTCCCAATAGACTTGCGGCACGTACAGCAGCGGCGAGCCTTCGAAGTTGCGCTTCAACTGGCTGGCATTGGCCGCCTCGCGCAGCAGGTCGAGTTCGTCGTAGATGGTTTTTTCGTAATCGCTGACCACGTCCACCGGGTGCAGCAGGCGCGCATCGGCGGAGAGTTTTTCGGCGGCGCGGGCGAGGATGAACAGCCATGCCAGGTCCTGGGCGATCACCGGTTTGAGACCGGGGCGGATCACCTTGACCACCACTTCTTCACCGGTTTTCAGTTGCGCGGCATGCACCTGCGCCACCGAAGCCGAGGCCAGCGGCTCGACATCGAAACGGCTGAACACGTCGCTGATTTTCTTGCCCAGCTGTTCTTCGATCAGCTTGACCGACACTTGCGAGTCGAACGGCGGCACGCGGTCCTGCAGCTTCATCAGCTCATCGGCGATGTCTTCTGGCAGCAGGTCGCGGCGTGTGGACAGGATCTGCCCGAACTTGATGAAGATCGGCCCCAGGTCCTGCAACGCCAGGCGCAGGCGCGCGCCACGGCTCAGGTCGAGGGTCTTGCGCGGGAACCAGCGCCACGGCAAGGCGTGGCGCAGAGCCCGCAGAAACCAGGGCAACGGCAGGGCGAACAGCAGGTCATCGAGGCGGTAGCGGATCACGACGCGCTGGATGCGCAACAAACGGCGGACGGCAAGCAGCTTCATGCGTTATCGCTTGGGTCGAGGGATCGGGAAAGGCGCTCGAAACGCGCCTCGAGACGTTCCAGATCGAGCTTGATCTGGTCCAGTTCACTGAATCGGGCTTCGGCTTCGCGCTGACCGACAAGGGTGCGCGATTCTTCGGCCAGGTATTCGCCCAGGTTCTGGCCCAGGCTGGCGAAGCCTTGCTGGTACCAGCGGGCGCGACTGCGCAGGTGGCCGCCGACCAGTTGCGTGGCGACCGGACCCAGCCAGCGCGAGAGCTCGTACTCCCAGTCCAGCTCCAGGTCCTGGAGGATCGCCGCCAGCTCCAGCAGCACGCCGCTGTCGCCATCGAGTTCGACTTCAGGGGCGTGCAGGACGGAAGTCTTGTCCTTGCTCATGGCCAGTTTCAACAGGCTTGAGGCCGGTGCACGCAAGGTGCAGTCGGCGCCGGTTTCCCACTGGGAGGCGAGCATCAGGCCTTCGTCGCTGGGCAGGATGAACAGGTGCAGCGCCGGGCTGCGGCAATCGACGGCAATCACTTTGCCGGTCAGATGCGCCAGTCGCGGCAGCGCCGTGCTGTCGAGGCGCAGCACCCGGTTCAGGCCGAGTTCAACGCTGGCGAGCAGGCCGGCGAGCAGCATCAGGGCTTGATGCCGCGGTGCAGGGCAACGATGCCTGCGGTCATGTTGTGATAGGTCACGCGGTCGAAGCCGGCCTCGACCATCATCGACTTCAGGGTTTCCTGGTTCGGGTGCATGCGGATCGATTCGGCCAGGTAGCGATAGCTTTCCGAGTCGTTGGTGATCAGCTTGCCCATCAGCGGCATGAAGGCGAACGAATAGGCGTCGTAGGCCTTGGACATCAGCGCGTTGGTCGGCTTGGAGAATTCCAGCACCAGCAGGCGGCCACCCGGCTTGAGCACGCGCAGCATCGAGCGCAGGGCGTCTTCCTTGTGGGTCACGTTGCGCAGGCCGAAGGCGATGGTCACGCAGTCGAAATGGTTGTCCGGGAACGGCAGTTTTTCCGCATCGGCCTGGACGAATTCGACGTTGCCGGCCACACCGAGGTCCAGCAGGCGGTCACGGCCAACCTTGAGCATGGACTCGTTGATGTCGGCCAGTACGACCTGGCCGGTCGGGCCTACCAGGTGCGAGAACTTCCGGGTCAGGTCGCCGGTGCCGCCAGCGATGTCGAGCACGCGATTGCCGACGCGAACGCCCGACAGTTCGATCGCGAAACGCTTCCACAGACGGTGCATGCCGCCCGACAGAAGGTCGTTCATCAGGTCGTACTTGGCGGCTACCGAATGGAAAACCTCAGCGACTTTTTCCGCTTTCTGGCTTTCCGGAACGTTTTTGAAGCCGAAGTGAGTGGTGGGTTCGGCATCGCTGCCTTTGCGCTGATCAGTCATATCGCTGTCACCAAAAGAGAATGCGCGACATTCTAATCCCCAAGGCATGCTTTGTCTTGGCAAGGCTGAAGGTAAGATGGGCAACCATCGGGACGTTTTGACGCAGCAGAGGTCAAGATGCCCCGGGAAAGCATCCATAAAGCAGGAGTCATTCAATGGCCCGTATTAGTGTTGAACGTGCCCACGGCCTGGGCAAGGAAGCGGCTCGCGTGAAGGCCGACAAGCTGGCGCAGAAACTTTCCGATCAGTATGGCCTGGAGCCGCAGTGGTCTGGCGACACCCTGAACCTCAAGCGCTCGGGTGTGAAGGGTGCGGTGCATGTCAGTGAAGATTCGATCAAGGTCGATGTGGAACTGGGCCTGATGATGTCGGCCATGAGCGGCATGATCAAAGCGGAAATCGAAAAGGCGCTGGATAAGGCCCTGGTCTGATTTTCTGGTTGAAATGAGATCCCCTGTGGGAGCGGGCTTGCTCGCGAAGGCGGTGTGCCAGTGAAATTTTTATCAACTGACCCACCGTCTTCGCGAGCAAGCCCGCTCCCACATTTGTTTTGTGGTACGCCCGGCCTTTTATGTCATTTGTTAGGGTGCCGTTTCTAATTTTTCTCCCTACTTTGTGCCAGAGCCCGACACTTATCCGGGCAGTTCCTCAAACCTTCTGCGCGTGAGGTGCACCATGGCCAAAGTTATTTTGAAGAAAAAAATCGACGCATCGACCAGCGCGCTGGGCGACGTCAAATCCTATGCCCGCAAGATCTGGCTGGCAGGCCTGGGCGCCTACGCCAAGGTCGGCCAAGAGGGCAGCGAATACTTTCAAGAGCTGATCAAGGCTGGTCAGGTCGTTGAAAAGAAAGGCAAAAAAGTAGTCGCTGAGAAACTTGAAGCGGCCAATGCCGAGATCGTTGAAGTCAAGAGTGAAGTCAGCACTTTCAAAGGCCGTGTCGAAGTTCAACTCGACAAGGTCGAGAAAGCGTTCGACACGCGTGTCGCAAGTGCCTTGAATCGTATCGGCATTCCGTCTAAACATGACGTTGAGACACTCTCTGCTAAGCTCGATGAGCTGACGGCATTGCTCGAACGTGTCGCGCGTAAATCTTAAGGAGAACGGGATGGCTGTTAAAAAGAAAACCGAAAAAGAAGGCAGCTCGTGGATCGGGAAGGTTGAAGATTACTCCCGAAAAATCTGGCTGGCTGGTTTAGGCGTGTACTCGAAGATCGACACTGACGGCAGCAAACTCTTCGATGCATTGGTTAAGGACGGCGAGAAAGCCGAGAAGCTCACCAAGAGCGCTGTTGGCAAGACAGTCGACGCCGCCAAGGACTCCGCTTCTTCGGCCAAATCGCGCATCAGCGGCGTGAAAGATCGCGCACTGGGCAAGTGGGATGAGCTGGAAGGTGCTTTCGACAAGCGTCTGAACAGTGCCATCTCGCGTCTGGGCGTACCGAGCCGCAACGAAGTCAAGGCACTGCACAGCAAGGTCGAGACCCTGACCAAGCAAATCGAAAAACTGACCGGTGCCAAGGTCGCGCCTGTTGCGGCGAAAACCGCGGCAGCCAAGCCTGCTGCCAAGACTGCCGCCGCCAAGCCAGCCGCGAAAACGGCTGCCAAACCACTGGCAAAAGCAGCGGCTAAACCTGCTGCCAAACCTGCCGCTAAAACTGCAGCCGCCAAGCCAGCGGCCAAACCGGCTGCGGCGAAAGCTGTCGCCAAACCGGCTGCCAAGCCAGCCGCAGCCAAGCCTGCGGCTAAAACAGCTGCAGCAAAACCCGCCGCCAAGCCGGCAGCCAAACCTGCTGCTGCGAAAAAACCTGCAGTGAAGAAGCCGGCAGCTCCAAAAGCCGCCGCGCCAAAACCAGCAGTAGCAGCTGCCAAGCCGGCAACCCCGGCAACCCCGGCAGCCGCTCCGGTCAGCGCCTCGAACTCCGCGACCGCGCCAACCCCTGCTGTCACACCGACTGCCGCGCCAGCTCCATCGACGCCAACCAGTCAGTCCTGATTTTCAGGGCTCAAGAAAACGCCCGGCCTGCCAAGGTCGGGCGTTTTTGTTTGTGAATGCACCCTGGAGCACGACAGAGATCCCCTGTGGGAGCGGGCTTGCTCGCGAAAGCGGTATGTCAGCCGATATCAATGCTGAATGATGAACAGCCTTCGCGAGCAAGCCCGCTCCCACAGGGGATAGTTGTGACCAGGGTTATCCGTGGTCTTCCAGATACGCCATCGCCATCTGTTCGGTCGCAGCCTTCATTGCTGGCAGCAAGTGTGGCGCCACCAGCATCATGATCTGGTAAACCACCAGCCGCACCTCGCCTTCGCGATCGAGAATTCGCTGGTAATCCAGTGAAAACAGCAGGGTCATGGTGATCTGTTCCACCAGTTGCCCTAACGCCTGAGTGTCGCTGACCAATTGCCCTTGAGCCTTCAATCGTGCGAGCAACGACGCCAGTGTGCGCTTGAGTGCATTGAGCAGGTTGCGAATACCCTTGGCCAGTTTCGGCAGGCGTCCGGCGAGGTTCGACAGGTCCTGGAACAGAAACCGGTAATGGGACAGGCGCTCGACGATCAGATGCAGGAACAACCAGTAATCTTCGGGGCCCAATTCGACGTCGGACGGTGGGTCGAGCAGCGGTTGCAGTTCACATTGGAAGCGCTCGAACAGCCCGAGTATCAGCGGTTCCTTGCCATGAAAGTGGTAGTAGAGGTTGCCCGGGCTGATGCCCATTTCATTGGCAACTTCCATGGTGGAGACATTCGGTTCGCCCTTCTGATTGAACAACTGCAGGGCACATTCGAGGATCCGGTCGCGGGTTTTCATCCAGTCTTCTTAATGATCGGGTCTTGCCACGGCCGGCAGCGGCCGTGGCTCGTTGAACGTCAGCGCACGCGCACGTAAGTACCGGGTGCTGCCTCCATCGGTGGGTAGTTCTGGTTGCCGAGCGCCATGTGGGTTTCCTTCTGCGCGCCGGAGCGTTCCTGAATCCAGCTCAGCCATTGGGTCCACCAACTGCCGTCGACATGCCTGGCGTCGTAATACCAGGCGCGGGGGTCGCTGCTCAGTTTGCCGTTCTCGACGTAGTTGGCTTTTGGGTTGCTCGGCGGGTTGAGGATGCTCTGCACATGACCGCTGTTGGACAGCACGAAGCGCCGTTCGCCACCGAGCAACAGCGTTGAGCGATACACCGCATCCCACGGTGTGATGTGATCGTTGATGCCGGCGACGCTGAAGCTGTCGACGGTGACCTTCTGCAAATCGATCGGCGTGCCACACACTTCCAGTCCGCCCGGGTGGGTCAGCGGGTTGTGCTTGAAGAAGTCCAGCAGGTCGCCATGCAGGGCGGCTGGCAGGCGCGTGTTGTCGTTGTTCCAGTAGAGGATGTCGAACGCCGGTGGCTCCTTGCCCAACAGATAGTTGTTGACGAAATAGCTCCAGATCAAGTCGTTGGGGCGCATCCAGGCAAAGACCTTGGCCATGTCACGGCCGTCCAGCACACCTTTCTGATAGGAGCGGCGCTTGGCAGCCTCCAGTGTCTGCTCGTCGGCGAACAGCGTAGCGGGGCTGTCCAGTTGACTGTCGAGCAGGCTCACCAGATAGGTCGCGCTGGACACCCTGCGCAGCTGCCGTTTGGCCTGCAAATGACCTTGCAGCGCGGCAATGGTCAGCCCGCCGGCGCAGGCGCCCATCAGGTTGACCTCCCGTGCGCCGGTAATCGCCCGGCAGACATTCATCGCTTCTTCCACGGCTTCGACGTAGGTCGAGAGCCCCCATTCGCGGTGACGCACATCGGGATTGCGCCAGCTGATCATGAAGGTTTGCAGGCCGTTTTTAAGGGCGTACTGGGCGAAACTGTTGTGCGGGCTCAGGTCGAAAATGTAGTACTTGTTGATTTGCGGCGGCACCACCAGCAGGGGCTTGGAATACTGCTTTTCGCTCATCGGCTTGTACTGGATCAACTCCAGCAGCTCGTTGCGGAACACCACGGCGCCGGTAGTAGTGGCGACTGTCCTGCCGACCTCGAACGCTTGCTTGGTGACTTGCCGGGGCAGGCCGTCGTTATGCAGCAGATCGTCCACCAGATGGCCGATGCCTCGCACCAGGCTGTTACCGCCGGAATTGAACAGCTCCTTGACCGCCAGTGGGTTGAGCAGGGTGTTGGAGGGCGATACGGCGTCGTTGAACAAGGTGAAGGCGAAGTGGGCGCGGGCGCGGTCGTCCGGGCTCATGTTGCTCTCGTCGATCCAGCTTTTGACCTGCTTCTGCCAGCTCAGATAGGCCTGCAGGCTACGGCGATAAAACGGGTTGAGGCTCCACGCCGGGTCGGCGAAGCGAGCGTCGTGCGGGTTGGTCGGGTGCAGGGTCTCGCCCAGCAGCACGCGGCCAAGCTGACCGCCGAGTTTGAGGGCATGCCGGGCGCTGTGCAGTGGGTTGCGCAAGCCATGGGCGGCCACACTGCGCAGGGTCGACAGCAGATCCCGGCCACGCAGACCGGTAATCGCACTCTGTGCATTGATGAACGCGGCGGGAGTCGCTAAGGACTCCCTCGCTGGTTTCTCGCGCATGATTCAACACTCCTTCGTCTTCAGGCCAAAAACAAACACACTGAACCAGAACACCATAGACGCTGTAACGGGTTGTTGCGCGGCGTGGCGTCCTGCCGACCGCTGAGGCAGCGCTTTAACTGCCCAATGGCGCCGGACGCGGATGCATCACCGCGCGCTGGCGCTCCTCCTCCAGGAATTTCATGATGATCGGGGCCACCGCTTCGGCCCGGGTAATCAGGAACAGATGACCGTCATCGATGATGTGCAACTGGGCGTTGGGAATCCGCCAGGCCAGCAAGCGCATGTTGACCAACGGGATCAACGGGTCATCGTCGCCGGCCAGTACTAGGGTCGGCTGGCGGATCTTGTGCAGCCAGTGGATGCTGGTCCAGCCGAGGCCGGCGAACAGTTGCCAGTAGTAACCGAGCTTGCCCGCCGAGCGCACCTTGGCCGCATGGCTGGCGGCCAGCGTCGGGTCGCGACGGAACGCACCCCCGTAGATCATCGGTGCAATGCGGATTACGTGGGACGGCTGGATGTAGCGTCGCGGGCTGGCCATCATCCACAACACTTTCGGCTTGCCCGGCACCATCACCGCACCAGCCGCCGTGGCGGCCAGCACGAGTTTCTTGCAACGCTCCGGATAGTCATACGCGAACTGCTGGGCCAGGGCGCCACCCCAGGACACGCCAATGACGTTGACCTGCCCGTAGTCGAGATAGTCGAGCATGCGCGCCGTGAGCTTGGCCAGCCGCGGAAAACGATACGGCCGGTTTGGCGTCGACGAACCGCCGACACCGGGTACGTCGAAGGCAATGACTTCCAGGTCCGGGTCCAGCGCGGCAATGAACGGGAACACCAGCTCCAGGTTGGCGCCGATGCCGTTGAAAATCAGCAGGGGCGTCAAGTGAGGCTTGCCGGGGCGTACCGCCGTGCGGAGCGTCTGGCCATCCAGGTCGACGGTACGGAATATGAAGGGTTGCGGCATGCTTCAGGCCCTGTGGGTCGTTCTCTCGAATTCTTCCCGATCCCCTGTAGGAGCGAGCTTGCTCGCGATGAACTCAAGCGCAACGCGTTAATCCGGAAAGAACGCGTTATCGTTAACGTCCATCGCGAGCAAGCTCGCTCCTACAGGGGGGCGGGTGTGTCAGTTACCGCTCATGCACGTAAGTGCCCGGTGCAGCTTCGCCCGCCGGGTACGCCTTGTTGCCCAGTTTCAGCGGAGCTTTTTTCAGGTTGCCCGAGCGCTGTGCCTGCCAGGCCTGCCAATGCAGCCACCACGAATCGGCGTGCTTGGTCGACTCTTCCTGCCAGTCATCGGCGTTGGCGGGCATTTCAGTGCTGGTCATGTAGCGCGATTTCGGATTGCCCGGCGGGTTCAGGATGCTCTGGATATGCCCGCTGCTGGACAGCACGAATTCAACATTGCCGCCGAACAGTTGCGCCGACTTGTAGCAGGAGCGCCACGGGGTGATGTGGTCGCTGGTCCCGGCCAGGGAAAAGATATCGGCGGTGACCTGCTTCAGGTCGATCGGTGTGCCGCACACTTCCAGTGCATTCGGACGAATCAATGGATTGCTTTTGAACATTTCAATCAGGTCGCCGTGGAACGCAGCCGGTAACCGGGTGGTGTCGTTGTTCCAGAACAGGATGTCGAACACCGGTGGCTCGTTGCCCAGCAGGTAGTTGTTGACCCAGTAGTTCCAGATCAGGTCGTTGGGGCGCATCCAGGCAAAGACTTTCGCCATGTCGCGGCCTTCCAGCACGCCAGCCTGATAGGAGTGGCGCTTGGCGCTTTCGAGGGTTTGTTCGTCGACGAACAGCGCCACATCGCTGTCCAGGGTAGTGTCGAGCACACTGACCAGCAGCGTGAGGGCGTTGACCTTGTTCTCGCCAATCGCTGCGTAATGGCCCAGCAGCGCGGTGCAGGTGATGCCGCCGGAGCAGGCGCCGAGCATGTTCACGTCCTTGCTGCCGGTGATCGCGGTGACCACATCGACCGCTTCCTTGAGCGCTTCGATGTAAGTCGACAGGCCCCACTCACGCTGCTCCTTGGTCGGATTGCGCCAGCTGACGATGAAGGTTTGCACGTTGCTGCGCAGGCAGAACCGCGCCAGGCTTTTCTCCGGGCTGAGGTCGAAAACGTAGAATTTGTTGATTTGCGGTGGCACCACCAGCAAAGGGCGCTCGTGCACCTGTTCGGTGGTGGGCTTGTACTGGATCAGCTCCAGCACGTCGTTGCGAAACACCACGGCACCTTCGGTCACGGCCAGGGTCTTGCCGACTTCGAATGCGCCCATGTTGACCTGGCTCGGCATGCCGCCGTTGTGTACCAGGTCCTTGGCCAGATGCGAGAGGCCGTCGAGCAGGCTTTTACCGCCGGTCTCGAAGAAACGTTTGACCGCTGCCGGGTTGGCCGCCGTGTTGGTCGGGGCGAAGGCCTCGGTCATGAGGTTGATTACGAAGTGCCCGCGGCTGACGTCTTTAGCCGGCAGGTTGCTGTCATCGATCCAGTCGTGGAGTTCCTTGCGCCACGCCAGGTAGGTTTGCAAATAACGTTTGTAGAGCGGGTTCTGGCTCCAGGCCGGATCGGCAAAGCGACGGTCATCGCTATTCGGAAGAAGCTCGGATTTGCCGAGCAGTACGTTCTTGAGTTCAAGACCGAAATGGGCGACATGCCTGGCGCTATGGATCGGTTGTTTGATGGCCTGCCTGAGCACCATGCGAGCAGAAGCCAGTAGATCTTTTCCACGCAATCCAACGACAGGATTCAGCCCCAAGGTGTTTTCGGAGGCTTGTTGCTTCAAGTCATCGTTATTCTTGTTACTCATCTACGACGCTCCAATGTCCTGAGACGAGTACCCGGGGCCTGCTGTGCAGTCACACAACCAATGCCAGGTACTGCTGCTCGGGTGACCGTTAATACTGCATCGCTGCTTTTGTTCGCAGTGAGCACTGCAGGGAACTTGCCAGTTCCATTGGTTACCCGAGTTTAATTTTTTTCGCAAGCAGGCCAATCGACGGCCCTGAAGCGGAGCATTCAAACAGATGAAATTAGAAAATGCCCTCTAAAGAGCAAGAGGCTCGGATTAGAGCATCAGCTTGACGACGGATTCGTTCGGGTCGCGGGTTTTTCCGGCCGCTTTGAGTTCGGCCAGATAATCCTCCCAAAGTGCGTCATAACGTCGCGCCAGTTCGTAGAGGTATTCCCAGGTGAACAGTCCGCTGTCGTGACCGTCATCGAAGGTCAGTTTCAGTGCGTACTGACCGGCCGGTTCTACCTTGGTCAGGCCGACGTTGATCTTGCCAAATTGCAGGATGGGTTTGCCGTGGCCCTGGACCTCGGCGGAAGGAGAGTGCACGCGCAGGAACTCGGCGGGCAGGGTGTATTCCTCGCCGGACGCGTATTTCAGCGACAGGGTTTTCGAGGCTTTGTGCAGCTTGATGTCGGTGGGAAGCATAGGAAGAGCCTTGGGCGGAAGCTACAAGCTGCAAGCTTAACTCAGCTTGCAGCTTGCAGCTTGCAGCTCTACAGAATGTAGCGGGACAGGTCTTCGTTCTGCGCCAATTCGCCCAGGTGGCTGTTGACGTAGTCGGCGTCGATCTGGATCACCTTGCCGTCATGGGTGCTGGCCAGGTCGCCGGCGCTGAACGACACCTCTTCGAGCAGGCGCTCGAGCAGGGTGTGCAGGCGACGGGCACCGATGTTTTCGGTCTTCTCGTTGACCTGCCAGGCGATCTCCGCGATGCGCTTGATGCCGCTCGGCTGGAACTCGATGCCCAGGCCTTCGGTTTTCAGCAGTGCGCAGTATTGCTCGGTGAGCGAGGCGTGAGGCTCGCTGAGGATGCGTTCGAAGTCTTCCGGGCTCAGGGCCTTGAGTTCGACACGGATCGGCAGACGGCCTTGCAGCTCGGGCACCAGATCGCTCGGCTTGCTCAGGTGGAACGCACCGGAAGCAATGAACAGGATGTGGTCGGTCTTGACCATGCCCAGCTTGGTGTTGACGGTGCAGCCTTCGATCAGCGGCAGCAAGTCGCGCTGCACGCCTTCGCGGGATACATCGACGCCACCGGAATTACCACGCTTGGCGACCTTGTCGATTTCGTCGATGAACACGATACCGTGCTGCTCGACGGCTTCCAGGGCCTTGGCCTTCAACTCTTCATCGTTGACCAGGCGGCTGGCTTCTTCGTCGCGCACCATCTTCAGCGCTTCTTTGACCTTGAGCTTGCGGGCTTTTTTCTTGCCCTTGCCCATGTTGGCAAACAGGCTTTGCAGCTGGTTGGTCATTTCTTCCATGCCCGGTGGCGCGGAGATGTCGACGCCGGCCATTTCGGCGACTTCGATTTCGATCTCCTTGTCATCCAGCTGACCTTCGCGCAGGCGCTTGCGGAACAGCTGGCGGGTGTTGGAATCGGCAGTCGGGGCGTCGTCGTTGCTGAAGCCCATGCGCGCCGGTGGCAGCAGGGCGTCGAGGATGCGCTCTTCGGCGGCATCTTCGGCGCGGTGGCGAACCTTGACGATTTCCTGCTCGCGCAGCAGCTTGATCGCGGCATCGGCCAGGTCACGAATGATCGATTCGACGTCGCGGCCGACATAGCCGACTTCAGTGAACTTGGTCGCTTCAACTTTGATGAACGGCGCATTGGCCAGTTTCGCCAGGCGACGGGCGATCTCGGTTTTGCCGACGCCGGTCGGGCCGATCATCAGGATGTTCTTTGGCGTGACTTCAACGCGCAGCTCTTCAGGCAGCTGCATGCGGCGCCAGCGGTTGCGCAGGGCAATGGCGACGGCGCGCTTGGCATCGTCCTGGCCGATGATGTGGCGGTTGAGTTCGTGGACGATTTCACGGGGAGTCATGGACATAATATTCAGTGGACCTCAAGCAAGAATGAGCCGTGGTGCGGTGGCTGCACGGACTTACTCGGCGCAGTCCTGCTCCTCAATGGTCTGGGTGTGGTTGGTGAATACGCAGATGTCGCCGGCGATGCCGAGGGCGGTTTCGACAATTTCCCGGGCTGACAGGTCGGTCTTTTTCAGCAGCGCGCTAGCCGCGGCCTGGGCGTAGGCGCCACCGGAACCCATGGCGATCAGGCCGTCTTCGGGTTCGACCACGTCACCGTTGCCGGTAATGATCAGGGAGGCGTCCTTGTTGGCGACCGCGAGCATGGCTTCAAGGCGGCTCAGGGAGCGGTCGGTGCGCCATTCTTTGGCGAGTTCGACGGCGGCGCGCACCAGGTGGCCCTGGTGTTTTTCAAGCTGGCCTTCGAAACGTTCGAAGAGGGTAAAGGCGTCGGCGGTGGCACCGGCAAAACCGGCAATGACCTGGCCGTGGTACAGGCGGCGAACTTTTTTCGCGTTGCCTTTCATCACGGTATTACCAAGGGAAACCTGGCCGTCGCCGCCCATGACGACTTTGCCGTGGCGGCGAACTGAAACGATGGTGGTCAAGGGGAGAGTCTCCACGCAGCGGGGCGAAAATGCCTTATGCCCATTCATATGGGGGTGGTGGAGGGTTTTTCAACTGTAAGGCGAGAGAGGGGACGAGTGGTGTGAGCCAGATGGGAGCGCTGGTGTTTGCCAAGGCCCCTTCGCGAGCAAGCCCGCTCCCACATTGGATCGCGGTCGAATGTGGGAGCGGGCTTGCTCCGGGCGGCGTTCCGACGAAGAACGATGACACGGTGCCTGTGGCAGTCGATCAGCGGTTCTGGCGTTGTTGTAACAACAAATTGCTGAAACCGGCGCCGGCCAGTTGTTTCTGTGCCGTGGTCAGTTGCTCACGGTTGCTGAACGGACCCACTAATACCCGATACCAGGTTTCGTCCTTCACCGTACCGGACTCAACCGAAACGGCTTGGCCCAGCAGGATGATCTGCGCCCGAACCTTGTCCGCATCGGTCTCTTTGCGGAACGAGCCCGCCTGCAGGAAAAACTTCGTCACAGGCGCAGCCTTGACCGGTGGCGCTGGTGGCGGCGTGATCCCGGCCAATGCAGCCTGGGCGCGAGCCGTGTCGATCTTCGCCGCTTCGGCCGGGGTGACCGGCGTTGTCGGGATGGCCGGCACTTGCGGCGTTGGCAGGGTTTTTTCCGGCACGGCATCCGGCGGCACGATGACTTCCGATTCCGGCAGCAAGGTGTAGAAGTCGTACTTCGGCTTCACCGGTTGCGTCGGGCTCGGCGGGGTCTTGTTGGCCTCGGCGATCTTGCTGGCTTTCTGCTGTTGCTCGACCTTTTCACGCTTGACCGTGTCGCTGCCCTTGCCCGGTTCCAGCTTCATCAGGAACACGATGAACGCGCCGACCGTCAGGCCGATGACCATCCACAGCCAGCCCGGGATCGGTTGCTTTGCAGGAGCTTGGTAACGGCTGGCGCCACGCTTGGGTGCAGGTTTTTTCTTGGCAGCCAACTTACATACGCTCCAGAGTTTCCAGGCCCAAGAGTTCCAGGCCTTGCTTGAGGGTGCGTCCGGTCAGCGCGGCCAGGCGCAGGCGGCTCTGCATTTGTGCCGGGGTGTCGGCGGCAAGGATCGGGCAGTTCTCGTAGAAGCTGGAGAACAGGCCGGCGACGTCGTACAGGTAAGTGCAGAGGATGTGCGGGGTGCCTTTTTCGGACACGTTGTTCAGGATTTCACCGAACTGCGCGAGCTTCGCTGCCAGTTCGTGTTCGTGCGTCGCTTCGAGGACGATCTGGCCGTCGACTTCGCTGAAGTCCTTGCCGAGTTTGCGGAACACGCCGGCCACGCGGGTGTAGGCGTACAGCAGGTAGGGCGCGGTGTTGCCTTCGAAGTTGAGCATCAGGTCGAAGTTGAAGCTGTAGTCGCTGGTGCGGTGCTTGGACAGGTCGGCGTATTTCACTGCGCCGATGCCCACGACCTTGGCGATGTTGCGCAACTCGGCCTCGGCCAGCTCCGGGTTCTTGTCCTTGACCAGGGTGTAGGCACGCTCCTGGGCTTCGGTCAGCAGGTCGATCAACTTCACGGTGCCGCCGTCACGGGTCTTGAACGGACGGCCGTCAGCGCCGTTCATGGTGCCGAAGCCCATGTGTTCCATTTCCATCGGATGGGTCACGAAACCGGCTTTGCGCGCCACGGCGAACACCTGCTGGAAGTGCAGGGCCTGACGCTGGTCGACGAAGTACAGCGCACGATCGGCCTTGAGCTTGCCACTGCGGTAACGCACGGCCGCCAGGTCGGTGGTGGCGTAGAGATAGCCGCCGTCAGCCTTGACGATGATCACCGGCAGCGGGTCGCCGTCGGCGTTCTTGAACTCGTCGAGGAACACGCACTGGGCGCCGTTGCTCTCGACCAGCATGCCAGCGGCCTTCAAATCGTTGACCACGTTGATCAGGTCGTCGTTGTAGGCACTTTCGCCCATCACGTCGGCCATGGTCAGTTTGACGTTGAGCAGTTCGTAGATCTTCTGGCAGTGCGACAGCGAGATGTCCTTGAACTTGGTCCACAGTGCCAGGCAGTCGGCATCGCCGGCCTGCAGCTTGACCACCAGGCCACGGGCGCGGTCGGCAAACTCTTCGGATTCGTCGAAGCGTTGCTTGGCGGCGCGGTAGAAGTTCTCCAGGTCCGACAGCTCGTCGCTGGTGATCGGGTTTTCCTGCAGGTAAGCCATCAGCATGCCGAACTGGGTGCCCCAGTCGCCGACGTGGTTCTGACGGATCACGGTGTCGCCGAGGAATTCGAGAACGCGGGCCACGCCGTCGCCGATGATGGTCGAGCGCAGGTGGCCGACGTGCATCTCCTTGGCCAGGTTCGGTGCCGACAGGTCAACCACGGTGCGCTGTACCGGGCCGGCCTTGCGCACGCCGATGTGGTCATCGGCCAGGGCAGCGTCCAGGCGGGTCGCCAGGGCGTCGGTGTTCTGGAAGAAGTTCAGGAAGCCGGGACCTGCGATTTCGGTCTTGGAAACGTTTTCGTCAGCCGGCAGCGCGGCGATGATTTTTTCCGCCAGATCGCGGGGCTTCATGCCGGCCGGTTTGGCCAGCATCATGGCAATGTTGCTGGCGAAGTCGCCGTTCTTCTTGTCGCGGGAGTTTTCCACCTGGATCGCCGGCGACAGGCCTTCAGGCAACACACCTTCGTTGACGAGTTGGGTGATGGCTTGTTGGATCAGCTGGCGAATGGTGTCTTTCATGGTCTTCTCTTTCGACCGCAGGCGCGGCGGCGCATCATGCGCTGGTGGAAAAACTGGGCATTATCCGTTGCGAAGACGGGCTTGCCAACCTTAGCAGGCAGGTTGTGGATGTGTGGTGACAATTAGGGCCTCTTCGCGAGCAAGCCCGCTCCCACAGGTTTCGAGGTGGATACAAAATGTAGTTCCCCCCGGAGATCCACTGTGGGAGCGGGCTTGCTCGCGAAGGCAGTCCCAAAATTAATACAAATCGACCGGGTCAACATCGAGCGACCAACGCACCGCTCGACCGCTCGGCATCTGCTCCAGCACCAACAACCAAGTGGCCAGCAACCGATGCAGCGGCGCCCGGGCCGTCGCCTGCAACAACAGCTGGGCACGATAACGCCCGGCCCGTCGCTCCATCGGCGCCGGCACCGGCCCCAACAGTTCGATCCCGGTCAAACCCTGTTCGGCCAGCAAGCGCTCGGCCTCGCTGCACGCCTCATCGAGAAAACCTTCGGCCTGGCCCGGTTTATGCGCTTCGGCCCGCAACAACGCCAAATGCGCAAACGGCGGCAAGCCAGCCGCGCGGCGTTCGCTCAGGGCCTGTTCGGCGAAAGCGAAATAGCCTTGCTCGGTCAGTTGCACCAGCAGCGGGTGGTCGGCCAGGTGCGTCTGGATAATCACCTTGCCCGGCTCTTCGGCGCGGCCTGCGCGGCCGGCGACCTGGACGATCAACTGCGCCATGCGCTCGCTGGCGCGGAAGTCGCCGGAGAACAGGCCGCCGTCGGCGTCGAGGATCGACACCAGCGTCACCCGGGGGAAGTGGTGGCCTTTGGCAAGCATTTGCGTGCCGATCAGAATGCACGGCTGGCCTTTCTGAATGGTCGCGAACAGCTGGTTCATCGCGTCCTTGCGCGATGTGCTGTCGCGGTCGACCCGCAGCACCGGATAGTCCGGGAACAGAATCGCCAGGCGCTCCTCGGCCCGCTCGGTGCCGGCGCCGACGGGGCGCAGATCGACCTTGTTGCATTTCGGGCACTGGCGCGGCACGCGTTCGACGTAGCCGCAGTGGTGGCAGCGCAGCTCGCCGTAACGCTGATGCACGGTCATTCGCGCATCGCAGCGCTGACACTCGGACATCCAGCCGCAATCGTGACACAGCAGGGTCGGGGCGAAGCCGCGGCGGTTGAGGAACACCAGTACCTGCTGCCCGGCGGCCAGGGTCTGGCCGATGGCCTGCTGCATCGGCCCGGAAATGCCACTGTCCAGCGGGCGGCTTTTCACGTCCAGGCGCAGGAAACGCGGCTGCTTGGCGCCACCGGCGCGCTCGTTCAAGCGCAAGAGTCCGTAGCGGCCGGTGTAGGCGTTGTGCAGGCTTTCCAGCGAGGGCGTGGCGGAGCCGAGGACGATCGGGATGTTTTCCTGTCGCGCCCGCACCAGCGCCAGATCGCGGGCGTGGTAGCGCAAGCCTTCCTGCTGTTTATAGGAACCGTCGTGCTCTTCGTCGATGATGATCAGGCCGGGGTTCTTCATCGGCGTGAACAGGGCAGAACGGGTGCCGATAATGATGTCGGCCTCGCCGTCCCGGGCGGCCAGCCAGGCATCAAGGCGTTCGCGATCATTGACCGCCGAATGGATCAGCGCGATGCGGGCATTGAAGCGCTGTTCGAAGCGCGCCAGGGTCTGCGGGCCGAGGTTGATTTCCGGGATCAGCACCAGTGCCTGCTTGCCGGCCTCGAGGGTTTCGCGGATCAACTGCAGATAGACTTCGGTCTTGCCGCTGCCGGTGACGCCGGCCAGCAGGAACGCGTGGTAACTGTCGAAGCCGGCGCGAATGGCCTCATAGGCGGCGCGCTGCTCCGGGTTCAGCGGCAGTTCCGGTTGCGCCAGCCAGTGTTCGTGGCGTGCACCGGGGGCGTGGCGACGGATCTCGACCTGCACCAACTCCTTGGCCAGCAGCAAGTCCAGGCTGTCCTTGCTCAGCATCAGTTTGCTCAGCAACTGATGGGCGACGCCGTGGGGATGCTGGGCCAGCGTGGCCAGGGCTTCACGCTGGCGCGGGGCGCGGGCGATGCGCGGATCATCGAGGCTGGCGCCTGGCGTGGCAGACCAGAAGCGTTCCTGGCGCGTCTCCGCCAGCTCACCCTGGCGCAGCAGCACCGGCAATGCCCAGCTCAAGGTGTCGCCGAGGCTGTGCTGGTAATACTGGGAGGTCCACAGGCACAGCTTGAACAGCGCAGGCGGCAGCGGTGGCGTAGCGTCGAGCAAGGCCAGGGCCGGCTTGAGTTTCTCGGCCGCCACTTCGCTGGTATCGGTGACTTCCACCAGAATCCCGATCATCTCGCGCCGGCCGAACGGTACCCGCAGGCGCATGCCGGGGTGCAGTTGGGCACGCAGGACGCCGGCCGGAGCGCGGTAGTCGAACAGGCGGCGCAGCGGCGAAGGCAGGGCGAGGCGCAGAATGGCGTCGGGCACGCGGGGATCTCGATCAGCGGAATAAACAGCAGGGCTACGACCTGTGGGAGCGGGCTTGCTCGCGAAGACGGGGTGTCAGTCAGCATTAAGTAGCCTGACACACCGCTTTCGCGAGCAAGCCCGCTCCCACAGGGGCGGCGATTTGGCCGGGAGCCTAGCAGACGACTGGTTTGAGCGACAGCTTGCGTGAACAGGATTGTCTGGTAGAATCCGCGGCCTAATTACGTGCGGTATTCAACAATAGTGTTGGGTGGCGGCACGCTAGCCCGAGGAAAACACCATGAAAGCTGATATCCATCCAGAATACCCGGCAGTTGCTGTTACCTGCAGCTGCGGCAACAAGTTCGAAACCCGTTCGACCTTCGGCAAAGCCCTGGCGATCGACGTTTGCAACGAATGCCACCCGTTCTACACCGGTAAGCAGAAGACTCTGGACACTGGCGGCCGCGTTCAGCGTTTCGCAGACCGTTTCGGTGCTTTCGGCGCGAAAAAGGCCTAAGGCCGATCAACTTGGGAAGCCGCTGCGGTTTTTCCATGCTGATGAAAAAGGCGTCCCTCGCGGGCGCCTTTTTTGTGTCCGCGATTTGGCTGCCTGGCGCGCAGGCCATTTGTCCGACACCAGGCGGCCTGACGTCCGTCGCGGTGCAGCGGGTGGTGGATGGCGACACCCTGCGTCTGAGCGATGGCCGCAATGTGCGCATGATTGGCTTGAACACGCCGGAGCTGGGCAAGCAGGGCCGTTCCGACGAACCCTTCGCCGTGGCCGCACGCAAACGCCTTGAGGCATTGGTGGCGGCGAGTGACGGGCGAGTCGGGTTGGTGCCCGGCAAAGAAAGCAAGGATCATTACGGCCGCACGCTGGCCCATGTCTATGGCGCGGATGGCGCCAACCTGGAAGCGCAAATGCTCGCCGAAGGCTTGGGTTTCCAGGTGGCCGTGGCGCCGAATGTCGATCTGGTCGCCTGTCAGCAAGCTGCAGAGCGCAACGCTCGACAGGCCGGGCTTGGTGTGTGGCGCCAGTCGCCTGTACTGAAGGCGGAGCAGATCGTCACTTCCGGTTTTGCCGTGCTCAGCGGTCGTGTGAGCAAGGTGCAGCGCAATCGAGGTGGGGTTTGGATCGAGTTGCAGGACTCGGTTGTATTGCGCGTTGCACCCAATCTGCTGGCGCGTTTCGATGTGAATTCGCTGGAAAGCCTCAAGGGCAAGCAGATCGAGGCGCGCGGCTGGGTGCTGGATCGTTCGCGACGTGGCGGACTGAAAGAAGGGCAGGCGCGCTGGATGTTGCCCTTGACCGACCCGGCGATGCTTCAAGCGGTACAGTGATAAAAAATTGTAGACATTTTTTCAGTCAATTGTGAACAGTCTAAGCCTTGTGTGCCGTGGCTCTTGGCCCAAAGTCGTAGGGGCGGGCGCTTGACAGGGGTGACCAGTCAGTCTTGTGGGGACTTTGCGAGGCGCGTATCCTCGCTGACCAGTCTGTCCAACAGTAAAAAGCGGAATGCCAAAATGTCTGATCTGAAAACTGCCGCTCTCGAATATCACGCCAATCCTCGTCCAGGGAAGCTGAGTGTCGAGCTCACCAAGGCCACTGCTACCGCTCGCGACCTGTCGCTGGCCTACAGCCCGGGCGTAGCCGAGCCAGTACGCGAGATCGCCCGCGATCCCGAGCTGGCCTACAAGTACACCGGCAAAGGCAACCTGGTTGCAGTCATTTCCGATGGCACCGCGATTCTCGGCCTGGGTAACCTCGGCCCATTGGCCTCCAAGCCAGTGATGGAAGGTAAAGGCGTACTGTTCAAGCGCTTCGCCGGCATCGACGTTTTCGACATCGAAGTCGACTCCGAAAGCCCGCAGGCCTTCATCGACACCGTCAAGCGCATCTCCATCACCTTCGGTGGCATCAACCTGGAAGACATCAAGGCACCCGAGTGCTTTGAAATCGAACGCGCTCTGATCGAGCAGTGCGATATTCCGGTATTCCACGATGACCAGCACGGCACCGCTATCGTGACCGCGGCCGGCATGATCAACGCCCTGGAAATCGCTGGCAAAACCCTGCCGGAAGCCAAGATCGTCTGCCTGGGTGCCGGCGCCGCCGCCATCTCCTGCATGAAGTTGCTGGTGAGCATGGGCGCCAACATCGAAAACATCTACATGGTCGACCGTACCGGTGTGATCCACTCCGGCCGTGACGACCTGAACCAGTACAAGGCTGTGTTCGCTCACGCGACCGACAAGCGCACCCTGGCTGACGCCCTGCAAGGCGCTGACGTGTTCGTAGGCCTGTCCGGCCCGAACCTGCTGAGTGCTGAAGGCCTGCTGTCGATGGCACCGAACCCGATCGTGTTCGCGTGCTCCAACCCTGATCCGGAAATCTCCCCGGAGCTGGCGCACGCCACCCGTAGCGACGTGATCATGGCGACCGGTCGTTCCGACTACCCGAACCAGGTCAACAACGTACTGGGCTTCCCGTTCATCTTCCGTGGTGCCCTGGACGTTCGCGCCAAGCGCATCAACGAAGAAATGAAAGTGGCTGCGGCCAACGCCCTGCGTGAACTGGCCAAGCTGCCAGTGCCTCAGGAAGTGTGCGACGCCTATGGCGGCATCAAACTGGAATTCGGCCGTGAGTACATCATTCCGAAGCCAATGGATGCCCGTCTGATCACCCTGATCTCCGATGCCGTGGCTAAAGCCGCCATCGAGACCGGTGTGGCGACCCTGCCGTATCCGAAGAACTACCCGCTCAAAAGCGTGGATGACGTGTTCAACGGCTAAGCCGTTGTAACGCTTCAACCGATAGCCCTGGCTCATTTGAGTCGGGGCTTTTTATTGCCTGCTGCTTATGTGTTGTCTGTACAGGCCTCTTCGCGGGCAAGCCTGCTCCCACAGGGTCGGAGGTGTACATAAAACCTGTGTTCACCATCGCCCACTGTGGGAGCGGGCTTGCCCGCGAAGAGGCCGTACCAGGCAACATCAAAACCGGCAGGCAAAAAAAGCCCCGCACTTCTTTCGAAGGCGGGGCTTTCATCATTGCTGCAATCAGAATAAATCGATCGGCGCTGCCTCATCCGCTGGCAATGGACTGCCCGGCGCATTGCCGTTACCGAGCTCGTTGCCCGACGGCGGCGTATCTTCGGCCTTGAACAGCTCGAAGTAGGCGCCTGGCGTGCCCGGGCTGGCCGCGCGGCCGCTGACCGGGTCGACCCGCAGGCTCAGAAGGCCTTCCGGCTCCGCTTGCGTATGCGGCGGCTTGTCTTTGAGTGCTGCGCCCATGTAGTTCATCCAGATCGGCAGCGCGACGGTGCCGCCGAATTCCTTGCGGCCCAGGCTTTCCGGCTGGTCGAAACCGGTCCATACGGTGGTCACGTAATCGGCGTTGTAACCGGAGAACCATGCGTCCTTGGATTCGTTGGTCGTACCGGTCTTGCCGGCGATGTCCGGGCGGCCCAGGGCCAGTGCGCGGCGACCGGTGCCGAGCTTGATCACGTCCTCAAGCATGCTGTTGAGGATGTACGTGGTGCGCCCGTCAACGATGCGTTCGGCCACGGCGGGTGCCTGTGGCGTCGGTGCAGCGCCCGGGGTCTCGCCCGGCGTTGCATTGACCGTGAAGGCTTGAGGTGCCGGTGCGGCAATGCCATCGCTGGCAGCGCCGCCCTGAGGCACGCTCGGCGGATTGGCGACGAACAGCGTGTCGCCGTTGCGGCTTTCAATCCTGTCGATGATGTACGGGGTGATCTTGTAGCCGCCGTTGGCGAAGGTGCTCCAGCCGGTGGCGATCTCCATTGGCGTCAGGGTCGCGGTGCCCAGCGCCAGGGACAGGTTGGGTGGCAGGTCCTGTTTGTTGAAGCCGAAGCGAGCGATGTAGTCGATGGTCTTGCCAACGCCCATCGCTTGCAGCAAGCGGATCGACACCAGGTTGCGCGACTTGTACAGCGCTTCACGCAGGCGGATCGGGCCGAGGAACGTGTTGGTGTCGTTTTTCGGCCGCCAGACTTTGTCCAGATACTCGTCGACGAACACGATCGGGGCATCGTTCACCAGGCTGGAGGCCGTGTAGCCGTTATCCAGTGCGGCGGCGTAGACGAACGGTTTGAAGCTCGAACCCGGCTGGCGCTTGGCCTGCAGTGCGCGGTTGTAGTTGCTCTGTTCGAAAGCGAAGCCGCCGACCAGGGCGCGAATGGCACCGTTCTGTGGGTCCAGGGACACCAGCGCGCCCTGGGCCTGCGGGATCTGGCTGAACTTCAGCGAGTTGTCCGGCTGACGCTGCACGCGAATCAGGTCGCCGACCTGAGCCACGTCCGAAGGCTGCTTCGGGTTGGCGCCCATGCTGTTGGTGTTCAGGAACGGACGGGCCCACTTCATGGTGTCCCAGCTGACGTGTTCCTGGCCGGTGCGGGTCAGCACCTGCAGGCCGCTCTTGTCGACCTGGGTCACGATGGCCGGTTCCAGGCCGCTGATGGTGCGTTGCTTGGTCAACTCGGTTACCCAGGCTTCACGCGTCTTGCCCGGAAGCCGCGACTCGGGGCCGCGATAGCCGTGGCGCTGATCGTAGGTCATCAGGCCTTCGTGGACGGCGGTGTTGGCCAGTTCCTGAAGGTCGCTCGGCACCGTGGTGGTGACGCGGAAGCCTTCGGTATACGCGTCGCTGCCATAACGCCCGACCATTTCGGCACGGGCCATTTCGGCGATGTACGGCGCGTTCACTTCCGGAGTCGGTACGTGATAGCTGGCGTTCAGCGGCTCGTTGATCGCGGCGGTGTAGTCGGCCTCGCTGATTTTGCCCAGTTTGTACATGCGCCCCAGGATCCAGTCGCGACGCTCCTTGCTGCGCGCCGGGTTGGCCAGCGGGTTGAAGCGCGATGGTGCCTTCGGCAGGCCGGCAATCATTGCCATCTGCGCCAGGCTGACATCGCGGATCGATTTGCCGTAATAGACCTGCGCCGCCGCCTCGATGCCGTACGCACGGTTACCCAGGTAGATCTTGTTGACGTACAGCTCGAGGATCTCGTCCTTGGTCAGTTGTCGTTCGATCTGCAGGGCCAGCAGGATCTCGGTGGTCTTGCGCGAAAAGCTGCGTTCGCTGGTCAGGAAGAAGTTCTTCGCCACCTGCATGGTGATCGTGCTGCCACCGGACTGGATGTGTCCGCTTTTGATCAGTTGGGTCGCGGCACGCATCAGGCTGCTGGGATCGACGCCATAGTGGTTGGCGAAATTGTCGTCCTCAGCACTTAGTAACGCATTAATGAAATTGGGGGGAATGTCGGCGAAACGGATCGGTGTGCGGCGCATTTCGCCGAACTCTGCAATCAACTTGTTATCGCTGCTGTAGACCCGCAAAGGAATCTGCAACTGGATGCTTCTCAGCGCCTCCACGGACGGCAGCCCGGGACTAAGGTAGAGGTACGTCCCGCTCAGACCCAGAAGGAGTCCGCAGAAAACCGCGACGATGGACCAACCGAAAAACTTCAGCAGACGAATCAAGGCTTTTGGATATCCAGGGTAAAAATGAATTGGGCAACAGGGTTCAGGCTAAATGAGAACGACCCGCGCTTGAGCAAATGCGGAAAAAAACGCTGGGCATTATAAGCATTTTTCTGATCGGGAGCGCGGTTGGCGCTGCTGTCAAGACGGGCGGATTGAACGCAATGGACATTGCAGAGTCCGTAACTCACGGAAAGTCATAGGGAATTGGTAGTGCCAGGACTCTTCAACAAAAAATCCAGTACGCTCCTCGGAATCGATATCAGCTCTACCTCGGTAAAGCTTCTGGAATTGAGCCGTCAGGGCGAACACTTCCGGGTCGAGGCTTATGCGGTCGAGCCTTTGCCCGTCGGCGCGGTGATCGAAAAGAACATCGCTGACCTCGAGGGCGTGGGGCTGGCCCTCGCGCGCGCGCTGACCAGGGCCAGAACCGGCCTCAAGGGTGTGGCCGTGGCTGTGGCAGGCTCGGCGGTGATCACCAAGATCATCGAGATGGATGCCGCTCTTTCCGAAGACGAAATGGAAAGCCAGCTGAAGATCGAGGCGGATCAATACATTCCTTATCCCCTGGATGAAGTCGCGATCGACTTTGAAGTCCAGGGCACCTGCGCGCGCAACCCGGAGCGGGTCAACGTGCTGCTCGCGGCTTGCCGCAAGGAAAACGTCGAGGTCCGCGAGGCAGCCCTGGCTCTGGCCGGACTGACCGCTCGCGTAGTCGATGTCGAGGCCTATGCACTGGAGCGTTCATTCGGGTTGCTGGCCAGTCGGCTTGCGGTTTCCGAGGAACCTTTGACGGTCGCAGTGGTGGACATCGGCGCCACCATGACCACCCTGAGCGTGCTGCACAACGGGCGGATTATCTACACCCGTGAGCAACTGTTCGGCGGTCGGCAGTTGACCGGGGAAATCCAGCGTCGCTATGGCCTGACGCTGGAGCAGGCGAGTCTGGCGCAAAGGAAGGGCGGCCTGCCGGAAGATTATGCCGGTGAGGTCTTGCAGCCCTTTCAACAGGCACTGGTGCAGCAGGTGTCGCGCTCGTTGCAGTTCTTCTTTGCTGCCGGCCAGTACAGCGCCGTCGACCATATCCTGCTGGCCGGCGGTACCGCGTCGGTTCCGGGGCTGGACCGTTTGATCGAGCAGCAATTGGGCGCGCCGACCCTGATCGCGAACCCTTTTTCCGACATGACGCTGGGCAGCAAGGTCAATGGTGCCGCCCTGACGAGTGATGCCCCGGCGTTGATGATCGCCTGTGGTCTTGCCCTCAGGAGCTTCGACTGATGGCACGGATCAACCTTTTACCCTGGCGAGAGGAGCGGCGTGAAGTTCGCCGCAAACGCTTCCTGCTGGTCCTGGTGGCCGCTATGGCGGGTACGATGGGTGCGGTGCTGGTTGCCAACCAGGCCATCAGCCGTGCCATCGACCGGCAAATCGCCCGTAACGATTACATCGGCAGGCAAATCGCCGTGGTCGATGAGCGGATCACGCAGATCAATGATCTCAAGGAACGCCGCCAACAACTGATCGAGCGCATGCGCATCATTCAGGGTCTGCAGGACAATCGCCAAATCAGCGGGCGAATGTTTGACCAGTTGGCGCGGGCACTGCCTGACGGCGTGTATTTCACCGAAGTGAGAATGACCGGAAAGACCTTGTCCATCACCGGTGCCGCGCAATCCAACAACCGTGTTTCAGACTTGATGCGCAACCTCGAGGCATCAGACTGGTTTGATGCGCCGAGCCTGACCGAAGTCAAGGCCGCAGCTGCCGGTCAGGTGGAGCAGGCCAACGTCTTCCAGTTGACCGTTCGCCAGACTCAACCCGCAGCCCCGGAGGGCGGCAAATGAGCCTGTCCGAATGGTTCGAAGGGCTGCGCAAGATCGACATCAATGAGCTGGACACCAGCAACATGGGAGCCTGGCCGCCGGCGATCAAGTGTCTGGTGGCCGGTTTGCTGATGCTTGTGGTGCTGGCCTTGGGCTACAACTTTTCCACTCGCGACCTCGAGAGCCAGCTCGATCTGAAGCGTGAGGAAGAGTCGACGCTCAAGGAACAGTTCGCCGGTAAAGCGCGCATGGCGGCGAATCTCGATCTCTACACCCGACAGTTGAAGGAGATGGAGAGCGCTTTCAGCGTGCTGTTGCGACAACTGCCCGGCGACACCGAAGTGCCCGGCTTGCTGGAAGACATCACACGTACAGGTTTGGGCAGCGGCCTGGAGTTCGAAGAGATCAAGCTGCTGCCCGAGGTCGCTCAGCCGTTCTACATCGAGTTGCCGATCCAGATCATGGTCACCGGGGGGTACCACGACCTGGCCACCTTCGTCAGTGGCGTGGCCGGGTTGCCGCGAATCGTCACCTTGCACGATTTCGACCTTGTCCCCGTCAGTCCCCAGGGGGCTCCGAAACTGCGCTTGAGCATCCTCGCCAAGACCTACCGCTACAACGAAATGGGGCGGCATCCATGAATCCGGCACGTTGTTTTCCGATGGTGCTGTTGCTGTCTGTTCTGTCCGGCTGCGGCGCTGGCGATGACTACAGCGATCTGGACGCTTACCTGAGCGAAATACGCCTGCGCGGGCCGGGCAGTATTGAACCAACGCCGGTATTCCGGTCTTACCCGGCATTCACCTACGACGCAGCGAACCTGCGCAGTCCGTTTTCACCACAGCTCAGCACTGATCTGGCGGCCCATCGGCGGGGTTCGCGCAACGTCAAGCCCGACCCTGACCGGGTCAGGCAATACCTCGAAGGTTTCAACATCGAGCAGTTTGAAATGGTCGGCACCCTTTCCAATGCGACAGGCTCCTTTGCCCTGTTGCGCGGGGCGGGTGGCGTGCACCGCCTGAAGGTCGGTGATTACCTGGGGCGTAACGACGGACGAATCGTTGCGATCAGTGGTTCGCAAGTCGATGTGGTTGAAATTGTCCCTGATGGTCAGGGTGCGTGGCTGGAGCGTCCCCGGACCATCCCTTTGAAAGAGCACTCATAGTGGAACCCGAATAATGAACAGGATTTTCTCCGCCTTCGGCCTTTCGCTATGGATAGCGATGTTGTCGCCGATGGTACAAGCGGCCAATCTCAAGGCGCTGGATGTCGCTGCGCTGCCGGGAGACCGGGTCGAGTTGAAGTTGTCGTTCGATGCGCCGCCCCCGTTGCCTCAGGGCTACATGACTGAGTCGCCGGCCCGGATTGCGCTGGATTTGCCGGGTGTCGTCAGTCAGTTGGCCAGCAAGACTCGCGATCTCGGTAGTGGAAATGCCCGTAGTGCAACGGTGGTGGAGGCCGGGGGGCGTATGCGATTGATCATCAACCTGGCTCAGTCGGCCCCGTACGACTCGCGAATTGAAGGCAACAATTTGCTGGTGGTTGTCGGGCAGGGTGTCAAACCGTCGACACCCAGGCCGGCGGCCCCGGCAATGCCGGCACGCACCGCTGCGACGCCAGGCAAGGCCATTCGGGGTGTGGATTTTCAGCGAGGGACGCAGGGCGAGGGCAACGTGGTGATCGACTTGTCGGACCCGTCGATTGCGCCCGACATACAACAGCGCGAGGGCAAGATTATTGTCGGGTTTGCCAAAACCCGATTGCCCGAGCCGTTGCGCGTGCGTCTGGATGTGAAGGATTTCGCCACCCCCGTGCAGTTCGTCAAGGCCAGCGCGAGCGGCGATCGAGCCATCATCAGCATCGAGCCCGGTGGTGCGTTCGATTACTCGACCTATCAGACCGACAGCAAGCTCACGGTCAGCGTTCGCCCGGCGACGGTCGACGACCTGCAAAAACGCAATGTCGGGCCACAGGCTTACAGCGGCGAGAAGCTTTCGCTGAACTTCCAGGACATCGATGTGCGGTCGGTGCTGCAATTGATCGCCGATTTTACCAACCTCAATCTGGTGGCCAGCGATACGGTGCAGGGTGGCATCACGTTGCGCCTGCAGAACGTGCCGTGGGATCAGGCGCTGGATCTGGTGCTGAGAACCAAGGGGCTGGACAAGCGCAAGGTCGGTAATGTCCTGCTTGTTGCGCCGGCCGATGAAATTGCTGCCCGTGAGCGACAGGAACTGGAATCACAAAAGCAGATTGCCGATCTGGCGCCGTTGCGCCGTGAACTGTTGCAGGTGAATTACGCCAAGGCGGCGGACATCGCCAAGCTCTTCCAGTCGGTGACCAGTGCCGAAGCGAAACCCGACGAGCGGGGGTCGATCACTGTCGACGAGCGCACCAACAACATCATTGCCTACCAGACCCAGGACCGGCTTGATGAGCTGCGCAGGATCGTCACGCAGCTGGATATCCCTGTGCGTCAGGTCATGATCGAGGCGCGCATTGTCGAAGCCAACGTCGACTATGACAAAAGCCTCGGGGTGCGTTGGGGCGGATCGATACAGAACCGGGGAAACTGGAGCACCTCCGGTGTCAGCAATGGACTCAACGGGTCATCGACCATCGGCACGCCCGGCAGTACCAGCACCAACTCGCCGTTCGTCGACATGGGCGTAGCCAACAACACCTCGGGAATCGGCATCGCGTTCATCACCGATAACGTCTTGCTGGACCTGGAACTGACGGCCATGGAGAAAACCGGCAACGGGGAAATCGTCTCGCAACCCAAGGTGGTCACGTCCGACAAGGAAACCGCCAAGATCCTCAAGGGCACCGAAATTCCCTATCAGGAGGCCAGTTCCAGTGGCGCGACTTCGGTGTCGTTCAAGGAGGCGTCGCTGTCGCTGGAGGTGACGCCGCAGATCACGCCCGACAACCGGATCATCATGGAGGTCAAGGTGACCAAGGACGAGCCGGACTACCTGAACAAGGTCCAGGATGTACCGCCGATCAAGAAAAACGAGGTCAACGCCAAGGTCCTGGTCAACGATGGCGAGACCATCGTCATTGGCGGCGTTTTCTCAAATACTCAGAGCAAGGTCGTAGATAAGGTGCCATTTCTTGGCGATGTGCCGTATCTTGGCCGCCTTTTCCGGCGTGATGTGGTTTCGGAGAAAAAATCCGAGCTGCTGGTATTCCTCACTCCGCGTATCATGAACAATCAGGCGATTGCTGTGAGTCATTGATTCTGTGCGAAATTTGATTCTTGTAGGACCGATGGGTGCTGGAAAAAGCACCATCGGCCGGTTGCTGGCCAAAGAGCTGCGCCTGCCATTCAAAGATTCCGATAAGGAAATTGAATTGCGCACGGGCGCCAATATCCCTTGGATCTTCGATAAAGAAGGCGAACCGGGCTTTCGTGATCGCGAGCAGGCAATGATTGCCGAGCTGTGCGATTACGACGGAGTGGTGCTGGCGACAGGTGGTGGCGCGGTCATGCGCGAAGCCAATCGTCGGGCACTGCATGCCGGTGGGCGGGTGGTTTATCTGCATGCGTCGGTCGAGCAGCAGGTCGGCCGCACGGCCCGTGACCGCAATCGACCATTGTTGCGAACTGCCGATCCGGCCAAGACCCTTCGGGATCTGTTGGCGATCCGCGATCCGCTTTACCGGGAAATTGCCGACCTGGTGGTCGAAACCGATGAGCGACCGCCACGAATGGTCGTACTCGACATTCTAGAGCGCCTGCAGCAGTTGCCACCCCGTTAAAGCGCCGCGCGAAATGCGCTATCCTCGGCGTTTGGCCATGACCGCTCAAGGTTGTGGCAGATGGCTACCGAACGGCGTCACACCAGCAGATGCCGTGGATATTCGTTAACTCAAGGCAGGACGCCTGATTCATCTTCACTGTGGGGACACATGCAGACACTCAAGGTTGATCTAGGCGAGCGCAGCTACCCGATTCATATTGGCGAAGGTTTGTTGGATCAGCCCGAGCTGCTGGCCCCGCACATTCGCGGACGGCAAGTGGCGATCGTCTCCAACGAGACTGTTGCACCGCTCTATCTTGAGCGTCTGACCCGCAGCCTGGCGCAGTACTCGGTGATTTCCGTGGTGCTGCCCGACGGTGAAGCCTTCAAGACCTGGGAAACCCTGCAGCTGATTTTCGACGGTCTGCTGACCGCGCGACATGACCGCCGCACCACGGTGATCGCCCTCGGTGGCGGTGTGATCGGTGACATGGCCGGCTTTGCCGCCGCCTGCTACCAGCGCGGCGTCGATTTCATCCAGGTTCCGACCACGCTGCTGTCGCAGGTCGACTCCTCGGTGGGCGGCAAGACCGGGATCAACCATCCGCTGGGCAAGAACATGGTCGGCGCCTTCTATCAGCCGAACGTGGTGCTGATCGATACCGCCAGCCTCAATACCCTGCCGGCGCGCGAACTGTCCGCCGGTCTGGCTGAAGTCATCAAGTACGGGCTGATCTGTGATGAGCCGTTCCTGACCTGGCTCGAAGACAACGTCGACCGCCTGCGCAACCTGGATCAGCAAGCCCTGACCTATGCCATCGAGCGCTCTTGCGCAGCCAAGGCCGCGGTGGTCGGTGCCGATGAGAAAGAGACGGGCGTTCGTGCCACGTTGAACCTGGGCCACACGTTTGGCCACGCCATCGAAACCCACATGGGCTATGGTGTCTGGCTACATGGAGAGGCGGTGGCTGCTGGCACCGTAATGGCGCTGGAAATGTCCGCGCGACTGGGCTGGATCAGCGAGCAGGAGCGTGATCGCGGCATTCGTCTGTTCCAGCGTGCAGGGCTGCCGGTCATCCCGCCAGAAGAGATGACAGAAGCCGATTTCCTCGAACATATGTCCATTGATAAAAAAGTGATCGACGGTCGTTTGCGCCTGGTGCTGCTGCGCCGCATGGGTGAAGCGGTGGTGACCGACGATTATCCGAAAGAGGTTCTACAGGCCACGCTGGGGGCAGACTACCGCGCCCTGGCTCAGCTTAAAGGTTAATAAGAACACGATGACTAGTTTGCATGCCGACGAGGCTTTCCTCGGCCATTACCAGTTGAGTCATGACCCTTTTGCTCCACGGGTGCCTGGCTTCAAATTTTTCCCGGCCCAGCGCAAACCCGTGCTGGGGCAGTTGCATCACCTGGCCCGCTACAGTCAGCTGTTGCTGGTGGTCACCGGTCCCGAGGGCAGTGGCAAGACCCTGCTGCGTCAGGCCCTGGTCGCCAGCACCAACAAGCAGTCGGTACAAAGCGTGGTGGTGTCCGCCCGTGGCGCCGGCGATGCGGCCGGCGTGCTGCGTCAGGTGGCCCAGGCGCTGAATGTCGCCCAGGCGGATGCCGACGCTATTCTGGCCCAGGTGGTGCAGCTTGCACTCATCGGGCAGGAAGTCTATTTGCTGGTCGATGACGCCGAACAGCTCGATGAGTCCGGCCTTGAAGTTCTGATGGTCCTGGCGGCCGGTGCGCCTGAAGGTCGCCCGCATGTGTTCCTGTTCGGCGAGACCTCGCTGATCGCTCAGCTTGAGGCTTTGCATCTCGAGGAAGAGCGATTCCACGTCATCGAACTGCAGCCCTATACCGAGGACGAAACCCGCGAGTATCTGGAGCAGCGGCTCGAGGGCGCTGGCCGCGGCATCGAACTTTTCACCGCGAATCAGATCTCTGATATTCACGAAAGCTCCGAAGGTTGGCCTGGCAGCATCAATCAGGTCGCCCGCGATGCGATGATCGAAGCCATGATCGCCAGCCGCTCTGCGGTCAAGCGTCCAAAAATGGGGTTCAATATGCCGAAGAAACACGTATTGGCGATTTCCGCCGTAGTCGTGGTTGCGGTAGCTGCCGCCTGGATGATGCCGGGTCGCAACAAGGCACCGACCACCGGTGCGCCCGCCAATGAACAGGCGCAACTGCCGCTTGGCCAGGGCCAGCCAACCGCGAATGGCGGTGCTCCGGCCGTCGAATTCGCCGGCAACACGCAGCCGATGCCGTTGCCGTTGGTCGGCAACTCGCAACCGGTCATGCGCGCCCCGCTGGCTGAGGCCGCAGGCGGCATTACCGAAGGCGACGACGGCGTTCCGGTTGAAGGCTCCAGCGCCACACCGCCGACGGTGACCACCACCGCGCCGCCTGTGGGCGTTCCTGCCGGCCCTGCGCCGACGCCGGCTGCCAAACCGACACCTGCGCCGGCACCTGCGCCGACTCAGGTCGCCACCGCCAAGCCAGCCCCTGCTCCAGTGGCCAAGCCTGCTCCAGCGCCAGCCAAGCCAGCCGTTGCTGCGGCGGCCAAGCCTGCCGAGAAACCGGCTCCGGCGGCCAAAGCGGCTGGTGGCACCTGGTACGCCGGTCAGGCACCGGGCAACTACGTGGTGCAAATCCTCGGCACCAGCTCCGAAACGGCCGCGCAAAGCTTCGTCAAGGAGCAGGGCGGCGAGTACCGCTATTTCAAGAAAGTCCTCAATGGCAAGCCGCTCTACGTGATCACCTACGGCAACTTCGCCAATCGTGATGCAGCCGTTTCCGCCATCAAGGCCTTGCCAGCGAAGGTTCAGGCTGGTAAACCTTGGCCTCGCACTGTCGCCAGCGTCCAACAGGAACTGGCAACAACTCGCTGAAGATTCGGCGGCCTTACCCAGGCCGCCTCTCCAAGCACCTCAAAATTTCTACAAGTGCGCGCTGCCTTCCAGGCTGCGTGCCTTGTGGTGTCTGCGTCATAGTAGTCTTTGAGTCGTTGCGGTCAAAATTAAAAAAGTTTTGACTAGCACAGCAGATCGCTTTAAACCTTTCACAAATGCGACATGGATTTGCGACATTTCGTCGTCAAATTTGTGAGGCCAAGTGTCGGTGTGTACAATGACCTCCCTTTTGTCCCCGCAAAGCTGGCGTACGTTCGGCGCGGATGGCAAGTGGTTGAATTGAAAAGAAATTTGCCTCGATCAGAGGCAGCCTGGTGAGAAAGTGTCTATGAAAGCAGGTCTGTACCAACCAGATGAATTCAAGGATAACTGTGGTTTCGGCCTGATAGCCCATATGCAGGGCGAGCCCAGTCATACCCTTTTGCAAACGGCCATCGAGGCCCTGACCTGCATGACCCACCGCGGTGGGATTAATGCCGACGGCAAGACCGGTGACGGTTGCGGTCTGCTGATTCAAAAGCCGGACGTGTTCCTGCGAGCCATCGCCCAGGAAACCTTCGGCGTCGAAATGCCCAAGCAATATGCGGTGGGCATGGTCTTCTTCAACCAGGACCCGGTCAAAGCCGAAGCCGCTCGCGAGAACATGAACCGCGAGATCCTGGCCGCTGGCCTGCAACTGGTCGGCTGGCGCAAAGTGCCGATCGACACCAGCGTCCTCGGCCGCCTGGCCCTTGAGCGCCTGCCACAGATCGAGCAAGTGTTCATCGGTGGTGAAGGCCTGAGCGACCAGGACATGGCCGTCAAGCTGTTCACCTCCCGTCGTCGCTCGTCCGTGGCCAACGCCGCCGACACAGACCACTACGTCTGCAGCTTTTCGCACAAGACCATCATTTACAAAGGCCTGATGATGCCGGCGGACTTGACCGCCTTCTATCCGGACCTGAGCGATGAGCGCCTGCAAACCTCGATTTGCGTGTTCCACCAGCGCTTCTCCACCAACACCCTGCCCAAATGGCCGCTGGCTCAACCGTTCCGCTTCCTGGCGCACAACGGCGAGATCAACACCATCACCGGCAACCGCAACTGGGCCGTGGCCCGTCGCACCAAGTTCACCAACGACCTGATGGACCTGGAAGAGCTCGGCCCGCTGGTCAACCGCGTGGGTTCGGACTCCTCGAGCATGGACAACATGCTGGAGCTGATGGTCACCGGTGGCATCGACCTGTTCCGTGGCGTGCGGATGATCATTCCGCCAGCGTGGCAGAACGTCGAGACCATGGACCCGGATCTGCGTGCGTTCTACGAATACAACTCGATGCACATGGAACCGTGGGACGGTCCGGCTGGCGTGGTAATGACCGACGGTCGCTACGCGGTGTGCCTGCTCGACCGTAACGGTCTGCGTCCGGCGCGTTGGGTCACCACCAAGAACGGTTTCATCACCCTGGCTTCGGAAATCGGTGTCTGGAACTACCAGCCTGAAGATGTGATCGCCAAGGGTCGTGTGGGCCCGGGCCAGATCTTTGCCGTGGACACCGAAACCGGTCAGATCCTCGACACCGATGCGATCGATAACCGCCTGAAGTCCCGTCATCCGTACAAGCAATGGCTGCGCAAGAATGCCCTGCGCATCCAGGCGACCATGGAAGACAACGACCACGGTTCGGCGTTCTACGACGTCGATCAGCTCAAACAGTACATGAAGATGTACCAGGTCACGTTCGAAGAGCGCGACCAGGTGCTGCGTCCACTCGGCGAACAGGGCTACGAAGCCGTGGGCTCGATGGGCGACGATACGCCGATGGCCGTGCTGTCCCAGCGCGTGCGCACGCCGTACGACTATTTCCGCCAGCAGTTCGCGCAGGTCACCAACCCGCCGATCGACCCGCTGCGTGAAGCCATCGTCATGTCGCTGGAAATCTGCCTCGGTGCCGAGCGCAACATTTTCCAGGAGTCGCCGGAACACGCCTCGCGCGTGATCCTCAGCTCGCCGGTCATTTCCCCGGCCAAGTGGCGCTCGCTGATGAACCTCGATCGTCCGGGCTTCGAGCGCGCGATCATCGATCTGAACTACGACGAAAGCGTCGGCCTCGAAGCGGCCATCCGCAACGTCGCCGATCAGGCCGAAGAAGCCGTGCGCGCCGGTCGTACCCAGGTTGTGCTGAGTGACCGTCACATTGCCCCGGGCAAGTTGCCGATCCACGCTTCGCTCGCCACCGGCGCGGTGCACCACCGCCTGACCGAAAAAGGCCTGCGCTGCGACTCCAACATCCTGGTGGAAACCGCGACCGCTCGCGATCCGCATCACTTCGCCGTGTTGATCGGTTTCGGTGCCTCTGCCGTTTATCCGTTCCTGGCTTATGAAGTGCTGGGTGACCTGATCCGTACCGGTGAAGTACTGGGCGACCTCTATGAGGTGTTCAAGAACTACCGTAAAGGCATCACCAAGGGCCTGCTGAAGATCCTGTCGAAGATGGGCATCTCGACCATCACTTCGTACCGCGGTGCGCAGTTGTTCGAGGCCATCGGCCTGTCCGAGGAGGTCTGCAACCTGAGCTTCCGTGGCGTGCCGAGCCGTATCAAGGGTGCGCGTTTCGTCGACATCGAAGCCGAGCAGAAAGCCCTGGCCACCGAAGCCTGGAGTCCGCGCAAGCCGATCCAGCAAGGCGGCCTGCTGAAGTTCGTCCACGGTGGCGAATATCACGCGTACAACCCGGACGTGGTCAACACCCTGCAGGCGGCTGTGCAGCAGGGCGACTACAGCAAGTTCAAGGAATACACCTCGCTGGTGGACAACCGCCCGGTGTCGATGATCCGCGACCTGCTGAAAGTCAAAACCCTCGACACTCCGTTGGATATGAGCGAGATCGAACCGCTGGAATCGGTGCTCAAACGCTTCGACTCCGCTGGTATCTCCCTGGGCGCCCTGTCGCCGGAAGCTCACGAAGCCCTGGCCGAAGCCATGAACCGCCTCGGTGCGCGTTCCAACTCCGGCGAAGGCGGCGAAGACCCGGCACGCTACGGCACCATCAAGAGCTCGAAAATCAAGCAGGTTGCCACTGGCCGCTTCGGTGTGACTCCGGAATACCTGGTCAACGCTGAAGTGCTGCAGATCAAGGTCGCCCAGGGCGCCAAGCCGGGCGAGGGTGGTCAACTGCCGGGCGGTAAAGTGAACGGTCTGATCGCCAAGCTGCGTTACGCAGTGCCAGGCGTGACCCTGATCTCGCCTCCACCGCACCACGACATCTACTCGATCGAAGACTTGTCGCAGCTGATTTTCGACCTGAAACAAGTCAACCCGAAAGCGCTGGTCTCGGTGAAGCTGGTAGCGGAAGCGGGCGTCGGCACCATCGCCGCCGGTGTGGCCAAGGCCTACGCGGACCTGATCACCATCTCCGGCTACGACGGTGGCACCGGTGCATCGCCGCTGACCTCGATCAAATACGCGGGCGCGCCGTGGGAACTCGGCCTGGCCGAAACCCACCAGACCCTGCGCGGCAACGACCTGCGCGGCAAGGTCCGGGTACAGACCGACGGCGGCCTGAAAACCGGCCTCGACGTGATCAAGGCGGCCATCCTCGGCGCTGAAAGCTTCGGCTTCGGCACCGCGCCGATGATCGCCCTGGGCTGCAAATACCTGCGCATCTGCCACCTGAACAACTGCGCCACCGGCGTCGCGACCCAGAACGAGAAGCTGCGCAAGGACCACTACATCGGTACCGTCGACATGGTGGTGAACTTCTTCACCTACGTCGCCGAAGAAACCCGTGAGTGGCTGGCCAAGCTGGGCGTGCGTTCCCTCGAGGAGCTGATCGGCCGTACCGATCTGCTGGAAGTCCTCGAAGGCCAGACCGCCAAGCAGCATCACCTCGACCTGACTCCGTTGCTGGGCAGCGACCACGTGCCGGCGGACAAACCGCAGTTCTGTGGCGTGGACCGCAACCCGCCGTTCGACAAAGGCCTGCTGGCCGAGAAAATGGTCGACATGGCCACCTCGGCGATCAACGACCTGAGCGGCGCTGAATTCGCCCTGGATATCTGCAACTGCGACCGTTCCATTGGTGCACGGATCTCCGGCGAAATCGCGCGCAAGCACGGCAACCAGGGCATGGCCAATGCGCCGATCACCTTCCGCTTCAAGGGCACTGCGGGCCAGAGTTTCGGTGTGTGGAACGCCGGCGGCCTGAACATGTATCTGGAAGGCGACGCCAACGACTACGTCGGCAAGGGCATGACCGGCGGCAAGCTGGTGATCGTGCCGCCGAAGGGCAGCGTCTACCGCACCCAGGACAGTGCCATCATCGGCAACACCTGCCTGTACGGCGCTACCGGCGGCAAGCTGTTCGCCGCTGGCACCGCGGGCGAGCGCTTCGCCGTGCGTAACTCCGGTGCCCACACTGTCGTGGAAGGCACTGGCGATCACTGCTGCGAGTATATGACCGGTGGCTTCGTCTGCGTATTGGGCAAGACCGGTTACAACTTCGGCTCTGGCATGACCGGCGGTTTCGCCTATGTGCTCGACCAGGACAACACCTTCGTTGACCGGGTCAACCACGAACTGGTGGAAATCCAGCGGATCAGCGGCGAGGCGATGGAAGCCTACCGTAGCCACCTGCAACGCGTGCTGAACGAGTACGTCGAGGAGACCGACAGCGAGTGGGGTCGTGAACTCGCCGAGAACCTCGATGATTACTTGCGTCGTTTCTGGCTGGTCAAACCTAAGGCGGCGAACTTGAAATCTCTGCTCTCCAGTACTCGTGCGAATCCGCAGTAACGACGCAGCTGCAAGCGGCAAGCTTCAAGCCGCAAGTTAACAGCAGAGCGCGTTGTGCCTGCCACCGTGATTGTCTTGCAGCTTGAAGCTTGTAGCTTGAAGCTGTCGTGTAAGAGGTTTTGAAGATGGGCGAACGTCTCAGCAACGACTTCCAATTCATCGAGGTCGGGCGCAAGGATCCGAAGAAGAAACTGTTGCGTCAACGCAAGAAAGAGTTCGTGGAAATCTACGAACCCTTCAAACCCCAGCAGTCGGCCGACCAGGCCCACCGCTGCCTGGGTTGCGGTAACCCGTATTGCGAATGGAAGTGCCCGGTGCACAACTTCATTCCCAACTGGCTGAAGCTGGTGGCCGAGGGCAACATCCTCCAGGCCGCCGAGTTGTCGCACCAGACCAACACCCTGCCGGAAGTCTGCGGCCGGGTGTGCCCGCAAGACCGTCTGTGCGAGGGTGCCTGCACCCTCAACGACGGCTTTGGCGCGGTGACCATCGGTTCGGTGGAGAAGTACATCACCGACACCGCGTTCGCCATGGGCTGGCGTCCGGACATGTCCAAGGTCAAGCCGACCGGCAAGCGTGTCGCGATCATCGGTGCCGGGCCTGCGGGCCTGGGTTGCGCCGACGTGTTGGTGCGTGGCGGCGTGACCCCGGTGGTGTTCGACAAGAACCCGGAAATCGGCGGTCTGCTGACCTTCGGCATCCCCGAGTTCAAGCTGGAAAAGACCGTGTTGAGCAATCGCCGCGAAGTCTTCACCGGCATGGGCATCGAGTTCCGCCTCAACACCGAGGTGGGCAAGGACGTGACCATGGAGCAACTGCTCGAAGAATACGATGCCGTATTCATGGGCATGGGCACCTACACCTACATGAAGGGCGGTTTTGCCGGTGAAGACCTGCCAGGCGTGTACGACGCGCTGGACTTCCTGATCGCCAACGTCAACCGCAACCTGGGCTTTGAAAAGTCGCCGGAAGATTTCGTCGACATGAAAGGCAAGAAGGTCGTGGTCCTGGGCGGTGGCGACACGGCGATGGACTGCAACCGTACGTCGATCCGCCAGGGCGCCAAGTCGGTGACCTGCGCCTATCGTCGTGACGAAGCGAACATGCCGGGCTCGCGCAAAGAGGTGAAGAACGCCAAGGAAGAAGGCGTGAAATTCCTCTACAACCGCCAGCCGATCGCCATTGTCGGCGAAGACAAGGTCGAAGGCGTGAAGGTGGTTGAGACCCGTCTCGGCGAGCCCGACGCCCGTGGCCGTCGCAGCCCCGAGCCGATCCCGGGTTCCGAAGAGATCATCCCGGCCGACGCCGTGGTCATCGCTTTCGGTTTCCGCCCTAGCCCGGCGCCGTGGTTCGAGCAGTTCGAGATCCAGACCGACAGCCAGGGCCGCGTTGTGGCACCGGAGCAAGGTCAGTACAAGCACCAGACCAGCAACCCGAAAATCTTCGCCGGTGGCGACATGGTGCGCGGTTCTGACCTGGTGGTGACGGCGATCTTCGAAGGCCGTAATGCTGCTGAAGGGATCCTGGATTACCTGGGCGTCTAAGCACCCGATCCAGACTTGAAATGCAGTAAACATGTGGGAGCGGGCTTGCTCGCGAAGAGGGAGTGTCAGTCGACAGTTTTGTTGCCTGACAAACCGCATTCGCGAGCAAGCCCGCTCCCACAGTTGTTTCGCGGTGTTGCTAAACTCTTTATTTCATTGCGACAAATTGACCCGATAGACAAAAGCCTCCGCTCTTGCCGTGCCTTTTGCGCCCGGCTCTGAGAAAATGCCCGCACTTTTTTTCCGGATGCCGACATGACTGCCCTGAAGAACGACCGTTTCCTGCGCGCCCTGCTCAAGCAACCCGTAGACGTCACTCCCGTGTGGATGATGCGTCAGGCCGGTCGCTACCTGCCTGAATACCGCGCCAGCCGCGCCAAGGCCGGCGATTTCATGAGCCTGTGCATGAACCCGGCGTTCGCTTGCGAAGTCACGATGCAACCGCTCGACCGTTATCCGCAACTGGACGCGGCGATCCTCTTCTCCGACATCCTGACCATCCCCGATGCCATGGGCCAGGGCCTGTACTTCGAAACCGGCGAAGGTCCGCGCTTCAAGAAGGTCGTCAGCACCCTGGCCGACATCGAAGCCCTGCCGATTCCCGATCCGCAGAAAGACCTCGGCTACGTGATGGATGCGGTCAGCACCATCCGTCGTGAACTGAACGGACGTGTACCGTTGATCGGCTTCTCCGGCAGCCCATGGACCCTGGCGACCTACATGGTCGAAGGCGGCTCGTCGAAAGACTTCCGCAAGACCAAGGCCATGCTCTACGACAACCCGCAAGCCATGCACCTGTTGCTGGACAAGCTTGCGCAATCGGTCACCAGCTACCTCAACGGCCAGATCATGGCCGGTGCGCAGGCGGTGCAGATCTTCGATACCTGGGGCGGCAACCTGTCGGCAGCGGCGTACCAGGAGTTCTCCCTGGCCTACATGCGCAAAATCGTCAGCGGCCTGATCCGCGAGCACGAAGGTCGCAAGGTGCCGGTCATCCTGTTCACCAAGAACGGCGGCCTGTGGCTGGAAAGCATCGCCGATGCCGGTGCTGATGCATTGGGCCTGGACTGGACCTGCGACATCGGCAACGCCCGTGCCCGTGTTGGCGACAAGGTCGCGCTGCAAGGCAACATGGACCCGACCGTGCTCTACGCCAAACCGGAAGCCATTCGCGCTGAAGTCGGACGCATTCTCGCCAGCTACGGCAAAGGCAGTGGCCACGTGTTCAACCTTGGTCATGGCATTACGCCGGAAGTCGATCCGGAACACGCCGGTGCATTCCTGCGTGCCGTGCATGAATTGTCGGCGCAATATCACGAGTGATCGTGATCTGACAAAACCCTCGGCTTTTCTGTGGGAGCGAGCTTGCTCGCGATAGCGGTCGATCAGTCAACAGAAATGTTGAATGTAAAGCCCTTATCGCGAGCAAGCTCGCTCCCACAGTTACATGTGGATAGCAGGAAAAAGTGGCTTCAAGCTTTTACACCGCCTAATGGCAGCAACTTCGCCAGCTTCAACGCGATCAGCAGCGCAATCACCAGCAGCGTGCCGATAAACAGCCCGATCCCGTTCCAGCCACCCAGGTGCCAGAACACGCCACCCGCCGTACCGGCAATACTCGACCCGACGTAGTAGCTGAACAGGTACAGCGATGACGCCTGGCCCTTGGCCTTGGTGGCGCGGCGGCCGATCCAGCTGCTGGCCACCGAATGGGCACCGAAGAAACCGAAGGTGAACACCAGCATGCCGATGATCACCAGCGGCAGCGGTGTGAACATCGTCAGCGCCAGGCCGGCGATCATCAGCGCAATGGTGCTCCAGAGCATTTTGCGTCGACCGAGCTTGTCGGCCAGGGCACCGATTTTCGCCGAGCTGTAGATACCCGACAGGTACACCACCGAAAGCATCCCGACGAACGCCTGTTCCATGTGATACGGCTCGGCCAGCAGGCGATAGCCGATGTAGTTGAACAGCGTGACGAACGCCCCCATCAGCACAAAGGCTTCGAGGAACAGCAGCGGCAAGCCGGCGTCGCGAAAGTGCATGGTGAAGCCGTCGAGCAGGCTGCGCGGGTGCAGCGAGCGCGAACGGAAGTTGCGTGATTCGGGGAGGATTTTCCAGAACACCGCCGCCGCAATCAGGGCCAGGCCGCCGATCACCAGCATTGCCGTGTGCCAACTGACGAAGTCGATCAGTACCCCGGTGATCAAGCGCCCGCTCATCCCGCCAATCGCGTTGCCGCCGATATACAGGCCCATCGCCAGGCCGATGTGCTGCGGATGGATCTCTTCGCTCAGATAGGTCATGGCGACCGCCGCCAGCCCGCTCAAAGACAGGCCCACCAGCGCCCGCATCGCCAGCACCGCGTGCCAGCTCGGCAGCATCGCGCTGGCAAGGGTGCACAGGGCGGCGGCGAACAGCGCGGCAACCATCACCGGTTTGCGCCCGACGCGGTCGGAGATGGGGCCGGTGATCAGCAGGCCGAAAGCGAGCATGCCGGTGGCCACCGAGAGGATCAGGCTGCTTTGCGCCGCGTTGATGGAGTATTCGTCGGACAGCAGCGGCATCATCGGTTGCACGCAATACAGCAGGGCGAAGGTCGCGAAGCCGCCGCAGAACAGCGCCAGCACCGTGCGCATGAACGCTGGCGTGCCTTTTTCGATGTAGATCTCCGCCAGCTCAACGGCGATAGCGTCCGTCGCTAAGGGAGGCACTTCATGGGCGAGTGGGGCGACAGCAGTTTTCACGGTGGGACCTCGGAGGACGCAGCCGGTCAGGCAATGAAAAAAGCATATAGCTGGCTAATGATTCAATCCAATATATTGTTCGACCTGTTTGATAGCTTTTACGACCTAATGGGGTTTCCATGGAATTGCGTCATCTGCGCTACTTCATCGCCGTCGCCGAAGAACTGCACTTCGGCCGCGCCGCACAGGTGCTGGGCATCTCCCAGCCGCCGCTGAGCCAGCAAATCCAGGCACTGGAACAGGAAGTCGGCGCGCGGCTGTTCGAGCGTACCAATCGTCGGGTCGAGCTGAGCGAGGCCGGTCGGCTGTTCCTGGAAGAGGCGCGGCTGGTGCTGGCGCAGGTTGATAAAGCGGCGGATGTCGCGCGACGGGCGCAACTGGGTGAGTTGGGTGAATTGAAGATTGGCTTCACCTCATCCGCCCCGTTCAACTCGACCATTCCCCAGGCGATTTTCTCTTTCCGTCAGCGTTTCCCGGCGGTGCATCTGAATCTGCGGGAAATGAGCAGTACCCAGGTGGCCGATGCGCTGGTGGACGAGTCGATTGAGGTCGGCATCATGCGCCCGCTCGGGCTGCCGGACTGCCTCAGCGTAGTCGAGCTGATGCGTGAGCCGCTGGTCGCGGTGCTCAGCTCCAAGCACCCGTTGGTAGAGGGCAGCGAAGAGGGCCTGTTTCTGTCAGCCCTGGCGCTTGAGCCTTTCGTGTTCTTTCCACGCAGCTATGGCAGTGGCCTGTATGCACAACTGCTCAGCCTGGCCCGGGACGCAGGCTTCAGCCCGCACTTTGCCCAGGAGGCCGGAGAGGCGATGACCATCATCGGGCTGGTGGCGGCGGGGCTCGGCGTTTCGGTGTTGCCGGCGTCTTATCAGCGGATGCGTATTGATGGCGTGGTTTATCGCCCGTTGCTTGATCCGGCGGCGGTGTCGGCGGTTTGGTTGGTGCAGCGCAAGGACCAGAAGTCGGCGATGGCCAAGGCGTTTGTTGAACTGCTGACGAGGAAGGTCGAGCCACTGAAGCCGTGACGGCTGCGCCGTCAATCGCGAGCAAGCTCGCTCCCACAGGGTTCAGCGCAGTGAGCACAATCTTGGTAGCGCCGGGAAACCCTGTGGGAGCGGGCTTGCCCGCGAAGGCGTCCGCAAGAACACCAACAGTATCCCAAGCCAGCAGGAAGCTTTACCGCCTGCCGTGGGACATTTCCGAAATCCCTCGGACAGGCTACAGCGCCTTGCGGCGCTGCCTACAACTACTCCAGAATCCGCCGGCTTGTGCGCTTTGAGGGCCATCGGTAGCTTGATCCGGGTCACTGATGGTCAGTGATCGGGTTTAGCAGCCCGTAGTTACATGAAGCGTATTAGCGCTCCTGAAAGGCAGGTATTTCCATACCTGCCCTTGACGGCCGCTGTGCGCAGGGCGCCTTCGGGCGCGCCGGTTCACGTAACCCGGTCTGCTAACCTGCGTACAGCTGCCACCCTATGATCAGCAAAGATTTGGCGTGGCCGCCCACTTTCAGGACGCTGAATCATGACCAGTACAATCTTCCTCATCGCCCCCGACATCGACAACCACACCCTGCTGGAATACGCCTGCGTGTCGCTGGCCTCGGCAAGCGTCATGGCGAGTGACTTCGCCAGAGACTTGAAGGGATCGCAGGGGCACATCCTGCTGGGCATTCAGCAGTCGATCATGCTGGGTGAACTGGCGGTGAATCGGGTGCTGGATAACCTTGATCCGCCGTGATCGTCCGGGGAGGCGAGAACCTTTGTGGGAGCGAGCCTGCTCGCGAAAAACGCCCAGACAACGCGGTCATTCAGGCACCGCGCGTTATCGTTGACGTCCATCGCGAGCAAGCTCGCTCCCACAGGGAAAATATTCCAGGTTACGACCAGCGCTTGAATATCAGCGAAGTATTCACCCCGCCAAACGCAAAGTTGTTGTTCATCACGTACCGGTTACTCATCTGCCGAAACTCGCCGCGCAGGTAGTCGAGCTTGCCGCAATGCGGGTCGACTTCGTCGAGGTTGAAGGTGTGGGCGTAGAGGTCGCGGTTCATCATTTCGATGCTGAACCAGGATTCCAGTGCACCGCAGGCGCCGAGGGTGTGGCCGAGGAAGCTCTTCTGCGAGCTGATCGGCATGTGTTCGCCGAACAGGCTGCTGGTGGCCAGGGTTTCGGCGATGTCGCCCTGTTCGGTGGCGGTGCCGTGGCCGTTGACGTAGCCGATGTCCGAAGGTGTCAGCCCGGCGTCTTCCAGGGCCAGTTCCATGGCCCGGCGCATGGTGACTTGCTCCGGACGGGTGGTGTGCTGGCCGTCGGCGTTGCTGCCGAATCCGACGATCTCGGCATGGATGTGCGCGCCACGGGCCAGGGCGTGTTCCAGTTCTTCGAGCACCAGCATGCCGCCGCCTTCGCCGATCACCAGGCCGTCGCGAGCGGTGTCGTAAGGGCGCGGGCTGCGTTGTGGGGTGTCGTTTTTCAGGCTGGTGGCGTAGAGCGCGTCGAAGACCATGGCTTCAGTCGGGCACAGTTCCTCGGCGCCGCCGGCGAGCATCAGCGGCAGGCGGCCGAACTTGATCGCCTCGTAGGCATAGCCGATGCCCTGGCTGCCGCTGGTGCAGGCGCTGGAGGTGGGAATCAGGCGGCCGGTGAGACCGAAGAAGATGCTGATGTTCGCCGCTGTGGTGTGCGGCATCATGCGCACGTAGGAATTGGCGTTCAGGCCTTCGGCCACCGAGTTGAGCAGCATGTTGCCGAACGCCTTGATCTCGTCGGTGCTGCCGGTCGAGGAACCGCAGGCGACGCCCATGCGCCCGTCCTTGATCGATTCGTCGCCCAACAGGCCGGCATCGGCCAGCGCCATCTCCGCCGCGCCCACCGCCAGCCGTGAGACCCGGCCCATGCTGCGCAGTTGCTTGCGGGTCCAGTGGCTTGGCACCTTGAAGTCATCGATGGGGGCTGCCAGGCGTGTGTTGAGTTCGGTAAAACGATCCCACTCGTCCATCCGGCGGATGCCGCTGCGGTTGGCCGCGAAGTTGCCAGCGATGGTGTCCCAGTCGCTGCCCAGTGAGGTGATGCCGGCCATGCCGGTGACGACGACGCGCTTCATCAGCACAGGCCTCCGTTGACGGCCAGAACCTGCCGGGTGATGTACGAGGCTTCCGCCGACATCAGGAAATTCACCGCGCCGGCCACCTCTTCAGGGGTGCCCATGCGTTGTGCGGGGATCATTTTCATCAGTTCTTCCACCGGCACGTTTTCATCGAGCATGGCCGTGTCGATCAGGCCGGGGGCGACACAGTTAACGGTGATTTTGCGCTTGCCCAGCTCGATCGCCAATGCCTTGGCCGCGCCGATCAGCCCGGCCTTGGAAGCGCTGTAGTTGACCTGGCCACGGTTGCCGATCAGCCCGGACACCGAGGTGATGCAGACAATCCGCCCGGCGGCGCGACGCCGGATCATCGGCATCATGACCGGGTGCAGCACGTTGTAGAAACCGTCGAGATTGGTGCGCATCACCACATCCCAATCGTCCTCGCTCAGGGCCGGAAAGGCACCGTCGCGGGTCAGGCCGGCATTGAGCACCACACCGTAATAGGCGCCGTGGGTTTCCACGTCGGCTTCGAGAATTTCCTTGCAACGGGCGCGGTCGGCCACGTCGAACTGCAGGATGCGCGCACGACGGCCCAAGGCCTCGACTTCGGTCTTGACGGCTTCGGCGTCCGTCAGGCCGCTACGGCAATGCAGCACGATATCGTGCCCGGCCCGGGCCAGGCGCAAGGCGATGGCGCGGCCGATGCCACGGCTGGAACCGGTGACCAGTACGGATTCAGTCATGACTGGACTCCTTCGGGTTCATGAAGATATTGAGCGGCCTGGGGTGGGCGGTACACGTTCAGACGGGCGGTGGCATGAATGCCGGGGGCGTTGATGTGGCACTCGAACACGCCCATGCCGTTGTCGTCCTCCAGGGAGCGAATCCCGTGGAGGGTCAACTCGGTGCCCGCCGGGAAGCTTTCAACGTTGCATTCGAATTTGCGGCTGCCGAGCAGGAAACCCAACTCCACCGCATCGCCGCGCTGACGCGCATGGCAACCGGCAAAGGCGGCAACACTTTGCGCCATCAGTTCGATGCCGACCCAGGCCGGCAGGCTGCCGTCGGGGAGGTTGAACAGGCCATCGGGCTTGACGGTCAGGCGGGTGTGAATCTGCTCTTCATCGAACGCCAGGACCTGATCGATCAGGATCATGTCGCCGGCGTGGGGCAGCAGTTCGGCGAGCGGCCAGTCAATCATGGGGCGTCTCCGATAATCAGGCTGACGTTATTGCCACCGAAGGCAAAGGAATTGCTCATCAGGTAACGGGGTGCAATGGACGTCAGGCGAGTGGCCGGGGTCACCCATTGCAGCGGCGGCAATTCGGGATCGGGCTGGCCGTCCCAGACGTGTGGCGGCAGGGCATGTTCGCGATTGTCGGCGCTCAGGCTCAACCAGCAGAATGCCGCTTCCAGCGCCCCGGCTGCACCGAGGGTGTGGCCGGTCATGGGTTTGCTCGACGAACAGGGCACGCCGGCCGGGAACAGCGTTGCCACGGCCAGGCTTTCCATGGCGTCGTTGTGTTGGGTGGCGGTACCGTGCAGGTTCAGATAAGCGATCTGCTCCGGTTGCAGGTTGGCGCGGCCCAAGGCTTTGCGCATGGCTTGCAGGGCGCCTCGACCCGTCGGCTCGGGGGCGGAAATGTGATGTGCATCGGAGCTGGCGCCGCTGCCGAGCAAGGCAATCGGCTGGCTGTCGCCTGCGTGTCTGGTCATCAGGAACAGCACCGCCGCTTCGCCAATGTTGATGCCGTTGCGGTTCAGCGAAAACGGATTGCAACGCTGTTCCGAGACCGCTTCCAGTGCCGAGAAACCGTTGAGGGTCAACTTGCACAAGGTATCGACACCGCCACACAGCACCGCGTCGCAGACGCCCAGGTCCAACAGGCGCTGGGCACTCATCAGGGCCCGGGCACTGGAGGTGCAAGCCGTGGAAATGACATAGGCCGGCCCGCTCAATTGCAGCCACTCGGCGAGGAAGTTTGCCGGCGCACCCAGTTCCTGTTGCTGGTAGTCGTACTCGGGCGGGAACTGCTTTTCGCGCAGGTAGTGCGCCAGGCCCTGGCTGGCCTCGTCGATACCCGAAGTACTGGTGCCGAGCACGACACCGATGCGATCGCGGCCGTAAGTCTGGATCGCGCTGTCGATGTCCGGGCGGATTTGCAGCGTGGCTTCCAGCAACAGCTGATTGTTGCGACTGTGATGGCGCGACATGTCGGCTGGAAGGGTTGCCAGGTTGCCCTGGACCGCGCCGACCGGCAGCGTGCGTTGCGGCACCCAGCCGGCTTGTTCGCGCATGCCGCCGCAGTCGCCGGCAAACAGGTGGCGGGCAACCTCCTGCTTGTCGCGGCCCAGCGCGCAGACCAGTCCGAGGGCATTGAGGTAAGCCGTCATGGTGTTTCACCGCTCAGGGGCGTGACTTGATAGGTCGCACCGTTCGCAGTCATCAATTCAAAATTCTGCGGTTGTGCGTAGCGGACGTCCCAGCGCTCGGGCAGGGACCGTTGTCTGCCGTGCTGCCAGGCGCCGGGATAGTTGGCCGCCAGTTCATCATTTGGCGTCAGTGCAAACAGCAGCGCGGCGAACAGTTCCCGGGCTTGCGGGTTGGGTGGCAACAGGCCGTCGGCGTGCCAGGTTTTATCGTTCAATAGCTGGCGGGCCTGGGGAATGCCCAGCAGGTCCATCATCGACCAGCGAATGCCCGTCTCTTCGCGCTGGATCACCACTATCCAGTCCAGGCGGTCGTCGGGCTTCAATAGCTGGATATGCAATTGCAGCGGCAACGGCAGCTCCGGATTTTTTTCGGGCAATGGCGCCCGGCTGGTGCAGGCGCTCAGAAGCAGTGCCGCGGCGACCAACAGAAATCGCAACACACTGGCGACCCCTGTGGGAGCGGGCTTGCTCGCGAAGGCGGTAGTGCTTTCAACACTGATGTCGGCTGACCCACCGCTTTCGCGAGCAAGCCCGCTCCCACAGGTTGGGTATTTCAAGCGGTTGGCAATGAACATCACATAGTTCCTTCAAACGGTTTGCGCGCCACCACATTGACCAGGGTTTCTTCCCGTTGGCCAAAGGGTTTTGGCTTGCACACACCCAAGTATTCGAGCAGGCCGAAATCCTTGGCGCGACTCCACCACAGGTACGGATAAGACACGTTTTGCGCGGTAAATTCGAAACCCTGTTGTCGGATCATGTGCAGATACTGCGCCGCGCTTTTCTGCACGTGCATCGGGTGGCGAAACAACCAGCGAATCACCCAGGTATCAATGTAGGCCTCGGTGGACTCGGCGAACAGCAGATAACCGCCCGGCTTGAGCACGCGGTAAAACTCGGCCAGGGCCTGTTCCTGCTGCACCAGGTGATGGAACGTCTGGTGACAGAACAGCAGGTCGATACTGGCGTCCGCCAGCTTGAGGTTCGCGCAGTCGCTGCCGATCAACTCCACGTCCATGCCCTGGCGGGCTGCTTCTTCGGCGCTCTGGGTGAGGCTCTGCGGGTCGGCATCGATGCCGATCAGGCGAGCGGGCGCAAAGGCCTGGCGCAGCAGCGCGAATGACTTGCCCTGACCACAGCCGGCATCCAGCAGTACCGGGTCGGCAGGCGGCGCTTCGCTGAACAGGCCGCGCAAATCGTTCACCGCCAGCCGCAGCACATAGTGTTGCCAGATCCGGCTGCGCAGGAACCACAAACCGAAACGGGTTTCTTCGACGTAGTGGTCGCTCAAGTGGTTCATGACGCATCCCTTGCGCAGAACTCCGATATCACCTTCAACCGGCGCCGGGCTTCGCTGACGAACGGGTTGCGTGGGTCCCAGGCATACCCTGCAAGGATGGAGCTGATCATTCCGCGAATTTCCGGCGAGCTGCTCTCATGGAAAATCACATCCTGGAAGGTTCCGGCGTACCAGCCTTCGACGTAGCAACGGAAGGTGTCGACGCCGCGCTTGAGCGGCTCGGCGAACTCGGTTTGCCAGTCGACGGCTTCGCCCTGCAACTGGCGGTGCAACACCCCGGCCGCCATGCTCGCCGAACGCATGGCGATGGTCACTCCGGAGGAAAACACCGGGTCGAGGAATTCCGCGGCATTGCCCAGCAGCGCGAAGCCCGGACCGTGCAAGGTTTTGACGTTGGCCGAGTAACCGCCGATGGTTCGGGCTGCGGTATCCCAGCGCGCGTTGGTCAACACGCTGGCCAGGCTTGGCGTCTCGCCGATAAAGCCGCGCAGGCATTCGTCCAGATTGTCGCTGCGGCCGGCGAAACGTTCCTCGGCGGCGACCACGCCGACCGAGCAGCGCCCGTTGCTGAACGGAATGGTCCAGAACCACACGTCTCGTTGGGTCGGATGAGTGGTCACCAGGATCTTGCTGCGGTCGAAGGCCGGGTGGTCGATACGGTCTTCGACGTGGGTGAACACGGCCTGGCGCACCGGGAAGTTCGACGGCGCCTCGAGGTCGAGCAATCGCGGCAGCACGCGACCGTAGCCACTGGCATCGAGCAGGAAGCCAGCCTCGATGCGGTACTCGCTGCCGTCTTCGCGGCGCACGCCGAGCTGCGGTTTTTCCGGGTCGATGTCGACGCTGACGATGGTTTCGCCATAGCGGATCTCCACGCCTTGCAGCGTGGCCTGATCGGCCAGCAGCTTATCGAAATCGGCGCGCTGGACCTGAAATGTCGTTGATTTGCCGTGGCTGAACGTCTCGCCGAAATCGAACGCGCTGTAACGCTCACCCCAGGCAAAGGCGGCGCCGGTTTTCACCTGGAAGCCGGCCGCATTGACGGCGTCGAGCATGCCCGCTTCTTCGACGAAATCCAGGCAATGGGCCAACAGGCTTTCACCAATGGAAAAACGTGGAAAATGCTGACGCTCGATCACCAGCACATCGTGTCCCTTGCGCTTGAGCAACGCGGCGGCGATGGCACCCGAAGGACCGGCACCGATGACCACGACCTGGCGGCATTCCATTTCAACGGTTGGCATGAGGGCTCCTTGCCGGGACAGCGGCTTTCAGGGGGATTCGGTGCATACCGGTCAGGGCTGGCAGCAGTGTAGCGATCAGGCCCATCAGCATCAGCGCAAAGTACAGCGGCGGGCTGATGAGTTGCTGTTGCAGCAACAGGTTGAGAAAGACGATCTCGCTCAAGCCGCGGATGTTCAGCAGCACACTTTCCCGCCAGCGGCTGGCGCCCTTGAACGACGCCCCGGCCCAGCCGAGGCCGAGCCAGTTGCCCAGCAGTTTGCTCAGCATCGGCAACAGCAGCAGGGCCACCAGTTGCACCCAGCCGAGGCTGTCCATCGCGCTGTGCACGTTGATCTGCACGATGCCGAACGTGAGGATCAAGGGGATGGCGATGTACGTCTGCAAACGGCTCATCCAGATGGCCGGCAACGGCAGCACCAGCGGCGCTTTCAACGCGGCCATGATCAATACATAGCCGATGCCGAAAATCAGCGCATTGAGCTTGTAGTGCTCGGCGACGACCAGCAGGGCGAAAAAACACAGGCTGTTGAGCCACGTCTGGCGCAAACCAAGCAGCCGCAACAGCACCGGCAGGCAGGCGCCGGCCAGCGGCAGCAACAGGCTGCTCAGGTGCAGGCTGCCCTGGGCGAGGCCGAACAAAGTCCAGCAGGCGAGGTCGATGAGAATCGCGGTTTGCACCAGACGCCGGGTGGCGGCAGGCGGGTAATCGATGTGTCGCAGGTACAGGTACAGCACCGGAATCGCGGTAATGGCGAACAACAGGCCGACGGCCAGCGAGCTGATCCAGGGTTGCGCCGGCAACAGCCAGACGGCCGTGGCCAGGCCACAGGCAAACGGAATGCAAAAGCTCGGCAAGGCGATTTTCAGGCTCTGGCGCTCCAGTTGCAGGTCGATCACATCGCTGAGGATGTAGCCCAGCAACAGGGCAAAACTCAGGCTGTAGAGGTGCTTCAGCCAGCCCGGCGACACCAGCTGCGCACCGCTCAGCTGCCATTGCGGCTCGATCCAGAAATACATCAGCAGCGGCAAACCGAGGGTTGCCAGCAACAACTGGCTGACGATGGGAATCAGGCCAAAATGCCGGCCGACACGGGTCGCCAGTGCGAACAGCGCCAGGGCCATCGCCCAGAACACAACGATCATCACGCTGCACGCTCCGCGGCCGTGGACTCATGCACCTGTCGACCGGCCCAGGGTGCCAGCAGGAAGCTGAAGACCAGGCCGAGGCTCACCGACAATCCGAAGTTGCTCACCGCCGGGGTGCTCGACACCGCCAGCAGCCCGAACGACAACCAGGTGGTCAACGCCGCCAGCAGGGTGCCCAACAGGCTCACGGCCGCGCCGCCGACCTGTTCGCGCATCAGGATCGCGTAATCGACGCTGATCGCCGTCACCAGCAGCAGGCCGAACAGGCTGAACAGGGTCAACGGCTGCCCCAGCCAGCCGAGGCTGGCCAGGCTGCACAACGCCGCCAGCAGCGGCAGGGAGACGATGCGTAATGCACCGCCGAAGCCGAATGGCAGGATCAGCACCAGCACGATCAGCACGCAGGAGGCGAGTTTCAGTTCGGCGGCACTGATTTGGGTGGCGGCGAAGACGGTGTTCAGTTCACCCAGTCGATCCACCAGTGTCACGCCGGGTAAGTCCTCGCCCTGGAGCCGCAGCAGGGCCGGGTTGTTGATGCCTTGCAGGCTGACTATCGCCGCCACGCCGTCTTCGGTAGGCCCCAGCCACAGGGGGCGGTAGGGCTCTGCCAGCGGGCCGCTGAGCGCTGCGTCGATGTCCACGGCCGGCAGTGCCTGTAGCTTCGTCAGCTCGGCTTGCAACGCCTCGCCCGGTACGCCGATGTCGAGCAACGGTTGCCAGAACGCCGGCAGTTTGTTCAACGCTTCGCGCACCTGCTGCTGTTGGTTCGGCGGGCTGACCAGTTGATTGAGCGACAGATAACCCTGGAGCTTTTCCAGGCCAATCAATTGATCCAGTCGTTCGCTCAGGGCGGTCTGGCGTTCAAGCAGTTGCTGCTGGTTGGCGGCGCGTATCAGGAAGAACTGGCTGGTGGGTTGATAGCCGGTGATCCGTGCAATGGTCCGGGCTTCGTCGGTCAATTGTTGCGGTGCGCTGATCCACTGGCGGATGTCGTTTTTGCTGCTCAGCTGCAACAGCCCGCCCACGCAAAAGGCGATCAGCAGCGCCAGCAGGACTGGCGTTTTCACCTGATTGAGCAGCGCTTCACGACAGCTCAGCAAAAGCGTGCAAACACGCAATGGCCACTGCGCCGGACGCAGCTCCACGCCCTTGAGCAAGGCCGGCAGCAGGCACACGGCGGACAAATAAGCGCCGAGCAAACCGGCGGCAGAGAACACGGCAATCTGGGTCAGCGCCGGGAAGGGTGTCCAGGCCAGGGCCAGGTAGCCGATACCGCTGGTGATCAGGCTCAGGGTCAACCCTGGCAGGGTCAGGCGCAGGGCAGGCCAGCTGTGCCAGGGTTTCAGGCTCCAGCTTTTGGACAGGTAGTGCAGCGGGTAGTCGACCGCCACACCGATCAGGCTCGAACCCAGTACCAGCGTCATCACATGCATATGGCCGAACAACGCCACGCAGGCCACCGCACCGAAGAGCATGCCCACCAGCACCGGCACGAACGCCAGCAACACGCGCCAGCGCCGGAAGGCCAACAGCAGCAGCAACAGAATCCCGACGGTGGCACCGCCGCCGACCCAGGTCATCTCCCGGGCGGCCTGTTGTTGCCCGCTGGCTGCGTACAACAGGCCGCTGGCGGCGAGCAGTTGCACGTCGTGCTGCGCAGCTTGTTCGCGGCTGTGCTCGAGCAGGTCGGCCACTTGCAGCGGCAGGTTCATGTCGAAGGCGTTGCCGGTGGTGCGTGCGCGCAGCAGGACCCAGCTCTTGCCATCGACATCGGCGACCAAGGTGCCGCTGCCGATGTCCAGTTGCACCGAACCGCGTTGCGGCTGGCTGTTCTGGATGCGCCCGGTCAGGCCCAACCAGTCATCCTGGCTCGGCACCAGGCTGTAACCGTTGAACGGGTCGAACAAGGCTTGCACCCGTTGCTGGATAAAGGTGTCGGGGTGTTCGATCAGCAGTTGTCGGTCCACTGCCGAGAGCATCGCCAGGCGACCTTGCAGCAATTGCGTGCGCAGCGCCGGCAAGTCGGCTTGCAGGGTCCACTGGACCTTTTCGAACAGTCCGCTGGCCTGCCATTGCTCGCCGAGGGTTTGCGCCATGGCGACGGCTTGCTGGCGATCGGTGTGGCCCACCAGCACCAGCATTTCGCGGTTCAGCGGTTCTTGCATGCGTTGTTCGGCGCGCAGCTCCAGGGCATCGGGCGCCGTGCCGGGCACCAGTTCCATCAGGTTCGCCGACAGTGGCGCGCCGTCACGCCATTGCCAACCGGCGAGCGCCAGTACGGCCAGCAGCAGGATCAGAAACAGCCGCGGCAGTAACCGTTCACTCGGCAAAGTCATGTTGCTCCGCGTCGCTCAACGGTTGGGCGCTGGTGCTGTCCTGCATGCGCAACAACGTACTGTCGCCCTGGGTTTCGAGCAGTTCGATGCTCTGCACCAATGCTGCGCCGGTAATGTTGATCTGGTTGAACACCTGCTTGAGCAGCATCGAACGCGGCACCAGCGTGAGCTTCCAGTTCTGTGCATCGCCGCTCAGGGACAATTCGAAATCCCTTTGCAGCCCGCTGCTGTCGCCTTGCAGCACGGCGAGGAACAAACGGTTCTGCTCGGCACCGGCGCTTTTGCCCGGCAGCATTTGCCAGACACTGCCGTCTCGCCGGGCAATGCCTTTGGCGGTGATGCGATAGTCCTGTTGCAACGGCGTTTTGAGCAGCCACAACAAGCCGTGGTTTTTTGCCAGCACGAACGAGCCCTTGCTGGTCAGCGGTTGGGGCAGGGCGCGCAGGTGTTTCTCCTGGATGAAGTTGCCGTGGATCACCTCGGGTTTGGCCAGTTGCTCGCTGAGTTGTTGCAGGTCGAAGGCATGGGCCAGTCCAGGAATACCCAGTAGCACGCAGAACACTGTAGGAGCGAGCTTGCTCGCGAAAAACCTGAGGGCGCCGCGGACTGTCAGGTGCCCGGTGTCATCGTTAACGACCATCGCGGGCAAGCCCGCTCCCACAGGGGAACATGGGTGGCGGAACATCATGGCAGGGCCCTCTCTACCGCGTCGGTGAAGACCTTCGGGGAGGCCAGTTGCATCTCGCGGCTGGCGAGGTCGACGGCGACCTGTACCGTCATGGCCCGGGTCAGGCGTTCACCGGTTTGCAGATCACTGATCAGGTAGTTGATCTTCAAACGGTTCTCCCACTCCACCAGGTTGGCGCGCACGTTGAGTTTCTGGCCGAACACCGCGCCGCGCACGTAGCGCAATTGCAGGTCGATCACCGGCCAGGCGTAGCCGGATTCGTTCATCGCCGTGTAGTTGTGGCCGATCTGGTCCAGCAGCGCGCAGCGGGCGACTTCCAGGTATTTGACGTAATGGCCGTGCCAGACCACGTGCATGCTGTCGACGTCAAAGAAGGGCACGACGATTTCCGTGTCGGTGTGCAGATGTCCCTTGCTACGCATGCAGCCTCCAGTGTTGTTCGGCGATGCGCTGCAGGCACAGGCGCAACTCGCCTTCCAGTGCGCGGTCTTCGATGACCGGTGGGAAGTCCCCGGCCAAGGCTTCGTGCATGGCGGCCAGTGCGGGTGGCAGTGGGCGCGCATCTTCGGCCTGGCCGCGCAGCCAGACGCCCTGATTGGCCGCCAGCAGCGTGGCGGCTGCCACTTGTTCGGTGAGTTCCAATACGCGAATCGCATCCCGGGCGGCGATGGTGCCCATGCTGACTTTGTCCTGGTTGTGGCATTCGGTGGAGCGCGAGAAGACGCTGGCCGGCATGGTGTTTTTCAGCGCTTCGGCGGTCCAGGCGCTGGTGCCGATCTGCACGGCCTTGAAGCCGTGGTTGAGCATGGCGCGGTCAGCCGTAGCGCCGGACAGGTTGCTCGGCAAACCATGGTTGTAGCGCTCGTCCACGAGCAGCGCGAGTTGCCGGTCCAGCAGGTCGGCGACGTTGGCCACGAGGTTTTTCAGGCTGTCCATGGCGAACGCGATGTGCCCGCCGTAGAAGTGCCCGCCGTGCAGCACGCGCTCGGCTTCGGCATCGATGATCGGGTTGTCGTTGGCGCTGTTGAGCTCAATCTCGATGAACGAACGCAGCCAGTTCAGGCTGTCGGCCAGTACGCCCAGCACATGGGGCGCGCAGCGCAGGGAATAGCGGTCTTGCAGGCGATGCAAGGGGGCAGTCGGCGCGTCGATGGCCAGGTCCTTGCGCAGCCACGCGGCGACCTGCATCTGCCCCGGATGTGGCTTGGCGGCGAACAGGCGCTCGTCGAAGTGCTCCGGATTGCCCTGCAGGGCGACCACGTTCAGCGCGGTGATGCGCGTGGCCAGTTGCAGCAGGTAATCGGCGCGGGCGAAGGCCAGGCAGGCGAGGCCGGTCATTACGGCAGTGCCGTTCATCAGTGCCAGGGCTTCTTTCGGCCGCAGCACCAGTGGCTGCCAGCCGAGTTCGCGGTGCACATCGGCAGCCTGCCGGCGTTCGCCACGGAACATCACTTCGCGTTCGCCGGACAGCGTGGCGGCAACGTACGAAAGCGGCGTCAGGTCACCGCTGGCGCCGACCGAACCTTCCTCCGGAATCAGCGGCAGGATGTCGTGTTCAAGGAACGCTTGCAGGCGTTCCAGCAGCTCTACGCGCACCCCGGAAACACCGTGGCACAGCGACTGCAGACGCGCCGCCAATACCGCGCGGGTGGCCTGGGCGTCGAGCAGTTTGCCCAGCCCGCAGCCGTGGAAGGTGTACAGATGCTGCGGCAGCGCTTCGACGTGATGCAGCGGCACCGCGACCACGCAGGAATCGCCATAACCGGTGGTCACGCCGTAGATCACGCCTTCCTTGTCCAGCAGCGAGTCCAGAAAACGCGCGCCCTTGGCGATGCGTTCGCGATAGGCGGGATCGCTTTGCAACTGCGTGGGCACCTTGCGGTTGGCCAGTGCCAGCACATCTTCAATGCGCAGAGGGCGTTCGCCGAAGGTTACCGGCTCAAGCGTTGGCGTCGTCATCGGTCTTCCAGAAAGGGTAAAAGTTGAACCATTGTTGGGGCGCTTCGAGGCAATAGTGACTCAGGCGCTCGGCGTAGCGGGACGCCCACTGATGAATGACCTGTTCGCGGTCGCTGCGTATCCAGGTGATTGCCTCAGCGAAGGGTTCAATGGTCAGTCGGTAGTCGCCGTCGGGCTTTTTCAGGCACAGCAGCAGATTGATCGGGCATTTCAGCAGGCCGGCCAACAGCCACGGGCCTTGAGGGAATCTGGCCGGATGGCCGAGAAAATCCACGGTCACGCTGCGCCCGCCATGCAGCGGCACGCGGTCGCCGGCAATCGCCAGCCACTCACCACGCTCCAGGCGTTCGCTCAGTTGCAGCATGATCCCCGGGTCGAGCTCGCTGACCTGAATCAGGCGCAAGTTGGTCGCCCCGGCTTCGCCCAGCAAACGGTTGAACTGTTCGGCGTGTTTGGTGTGCACCAGCACGTTCATCGTGACCTTTTCACCGATTTCCGCCAGTGCGCGGCAGACTTCCAGATTGCCCAGGTGTGCGCCCACCAGCATCTGGCCGCGGTTAGCGCGCAATTGGTCGCGCAGCAGCGCCGGGTCGATGATTTCGATTTGTTCGATGCTCAGCCTGCCGTTCCAGACATCGAGTTTGTCGAGCATGGAGTCGGCGAACGCCATGAACTGGCCGAACACCCGCCAATGGCTCGGGCGCAGTTCGTTGCGACCGCTCCAGTCGGCCAGGCGTTGCTGGTATTGCCAGGCACTGTGTCGGGCACTGCGCCCGAACAGGAAGAAGTACAGGACGATGCCGTACAACACCGGGCTCAGTACTCGACGGCCCAGCACTTTGGCGCCGAATGCGGTGAGCTTCATCAGCCAGAAACTGCCGCGCTCCTCGCGGTCGGCCCAGTGTTGTTTGTCGGCACTCATGTCCGCCACCGTCGCCAGAGGATCATGGGTGAGCGCAGCAACATGCCGAAGAACAGCCGCGTGTGCATGCTGGAAATCAGCACGTTGTCGTGGAACATCCGAAAATGCGAAACGCCGTCCAGCGGGTAACGGACTTTGGTTTGCAGCCATTGCATCGGCTGATTGCGCCAGGCCAGGCGCACCAGGATGTCCGAGTCGAAGTCCATGCGCTTACCGATTTTCGCTGACTCGATCAACGCCAGAACCGGTGGCAACGGGTAGACCCGGAAACCGCACATGGAGTCGCGAATCTGCAACGACAGGGTGTTGATCCAGACCATGACGTGGGTGAGGTAGCGCGCATACAAACGGCCTTTCGGCACGCTGGCGTCATATTGCGGATAACCGCAGATCACCGCCCGTGGGTGGCGGCGTGATTGTTCGATGAAGCGTTTGACGTCCTGCAGGTCGTGCTGGCCATCGGCATCCACCTGCAAGGCATGGCTGAAACCCAGGCGTGAAGCTTCGCGCAAGCCGGTCATGACCGCGCCGCCCTTGCCCTGGTTTTCGGCGAGGCGGATCAGGTAAACCATTTCACGTTGGGCCAGTCGGTCCAGTACCCGGGCGCAGCGCGGGCTGCTGGCATCGTCCACCAGAATGCACGGCAGATGGCTGGCGATCAGCGCATCGACCACTGTGGTGATGGCGCCTTCGTGGTTGTACACCGGGACAATGGCGCAGGGGCTATGCATGTTGGTGTACACCTGAAAGACCGAGGTGTCTGTTTCGCGAGCAAGCCCGCTCCCACATTGGAGCGCATCCGAACTCGAAATTTGTACTCGACACAAATCCAGTGTGGGAGCGGGCTTGCTCGCGAATGAGTGCGCAGCACTCTCCAAACTTACACATGCGCCACCTCCAGCAAGATCCGCCCGCTGGAGCAGGTGGCAGTTTCGTTGCGGTAGGCGAAATAGAGTTTGCCGCGGGCCGGGTCGAAGCGCAGGTGCAGCTGGATTTCATCGCCCGGGCGCACCAGTTGCTGGAACTTCAAGACTTCCATGCCGGCGAATTTTTCCGGCAGGTTCATCAGTTGCCGGCCCAGGCTCAGCGCCCAGTCCACCTGCACCACGCCAGGCAATACCGGCGCCTTGGGGAAATGACCGCTGAAATAGGCCAGGTCCGGTGGCACGGCCAGTTGCAGGCTCCACTCGCCCTCGCTTTCGACTTGCTCCAGCACCTGCGGGGCTTTGGGGCGCGGTGCCAACAGCAGGGCGTCGACGTCGGCCTGGGGCAGTTTGCCCTGAGCGTTCAGCGGCAGTTGTCGCAGCAGGCGCCAGCGTCTCGGCAGGGCCAGGGTTTCACAGTGTTGGCTCAGGTGTTGGCGCAAGTGCTCGGTAAGGCTGCGTCGGCCCAAGTTACGCAGAGCATGCAAACCGGCTTCGCTCGGGACCAACAAGGCCCCCAGGGAAGCGCGGTTTTCCTGAACCACGCCGAGCCGCGCCTCGCTGACCCAGTCATGGGCCATGAGAGCCTGTTCCAGCATCGGCAGCGAGATGCGTTTTTCTTCCAGTTTGACGATCCGGTCCAGGCGCCCGAGCAATTCGAAGCGACCATCGACGGCGATGCGTGCGGAATCGGCAGTCTGTTCGACATGACCGTCAGGCAAGTAGGGCGAAGCGATCAGCAGCGCACCCTCACTGTCTTGAGTCAGCGTGACATCGGCAAAGGGCTGCCAGAGTTCAGCGCCCTGACGCCAGGCGATGCCGCCGGTTTCCGAGCTGCCGAAAATTTCCGTTGGCCATTGCCCGAGACGTTCATGCAGGCTCTGTGCGGCCTCGACCGGCAATGCGCCGCCGGAGGAAAACACCCGGCGAACGCAGCTCAAGGCTGGCCAGTCGAGGTTGTCGCCCATGCGCTTGAGCAGCGCCGGGCTGGCCACCCAGGCGAAGGCCGGGTGCTCGCGGCTTGCACGTTGCAGGTCTTCCGGGAACGCCAATTGCTTGCGTACGAACGGACGTCCGGCGCACAACGGCCACAGTACCCGAAACAACAAACCGTAGATGTGCTGGGTGGCGACGCTGCCAATGATGCACGCCGGGCCCAGGCCAGGACCCCACAGCTGTTCCAGGGCTTCGACTTCATTGGCCAGTTGGCGCAGGTTTTTTTCGATGCGCTTGGGCTCGCCACTGGAACCGGACGTGCACAGGTTGAGTCGGCAGTTATCCAGGTCCAGCGCGGCGGCGCTGAGCGGTGGCTGTTGGAGGTCGCCAAGGTGCGTGTCGCCGGGCTGATCGGTCAGCCATAGATCGACGTCATTCGACCAGCGTTGGCGGGTCTGCGGCTGCAGGTCGGACGGCAGCAGCACACTGACCCCGGCACGCCAGGCGCCGAGCAGGGCAATCGCCAGGTCGGCGGCATCCTCAAGGTGCACGGCCATCTGCCGGACACCCCGGGCTTGCAGGCCGGCGGCCAGGCTCAGCGCCAGTTCGCACAGTCGGGCGTGATCCAGTGCCGGACCGGTCGTGATGGCGCGGTCCGGCTGAGCCTTGAGCAGCAAGTGCTCAAGTTTTATCCAATTCATGGGTGGCCTCGTACCCTTAGTCGTATCAGCCATTCAATGGCAAACATCAGGCCTATCAATCCGTAGGAGATCAGGCCGGTGTACAGCGTCCACCAGCTCAGCGGCGCCCAGAGGGTCAGGGCGGCGGCACACACACCGTTGCATAGAAAAAAGACGCTCCAGGCGACGGTCACCTGACGGGTATAGCGAATGCCCTCGGCCGGCAATTGCGGTTCGCGCACCCGGGCCAGGCGTTCGACGATCGGTGGGCCGAATGTCAGGCTCGAGCCGAACAGCACCAACATGAAGGCGCTGATCAACACCGGATACCAGCGCAACAGCGCCGGGCTGTCGAACAGTGCCAGCAACAGGCAGAACACAATGGCCACCGTCGCCATCCACAGGCTGCCGGGCCGACGTTTGCCGGTCAGCGCCCGGGCCAGCCACAGTCCGCCCAGCAGCAGGCCGAACTGCCAGGGGGCGAAGTGCTCCATGCCGAAATACACCGCAAAGGGATACAAAAGGCCTGCCAGCAGCAGGCCGAGGCCGATCAGTCGACTCATGCGGCCGGTTGAACCAGACGGTAGACCGCCTCGACCACGTCACTGACGGTACGCACCGATTTGAATTCTTCGGCGGCGATTTTCTTGCCCGTCTGGCGTTTGATGTGATCGATCAGGTCGACCGCGTCGATGCTGTCGATTTCCAGGTCCTGATACAGGTTGGATTCCAGGCTCACACGCCCGGGGTCCAGTTCGAATAGCTCGACCAGGGCATCGCGCAGGGTGTTGAAGATGTCGTCACGAGTTTGCATGGTCCGGTCTCAAGCTGCCTGTTTTGCAGTGACGAACGCCGCAAGGCTCGCCACGTTACTGAAGTGGTTACGGGTGTCTTTGGCATCGGCATCGATTTTGATGCCGTACTTTTTCTGGATGGCCAGGCCCAGTTCCAGGGCGTCCACCGAGTCCAGGCCCAGGCCTTCGCCGAACAGCGTCTGCTCGTTGCCGATGTCTTCGGCGCTGATGTCCTCGAGGCCCAGGGCGTCGATGATCAGCTCTTTGATTTCCAGCACCAGGCTATGGGTGTTCCGATCGCTCATCTTCGGCGAGCTCCTTGATAAAGTAAGAATGTAGATAATCGTTGAGCTTGCGCGAGGCTTGCGGAGCCGGCCCCAGCGAGGCGAAGGCCTGTGGGTCTATATCGGCCCCGACCCGGAAACTGAAGTGCACGCGGCGCTTGGGGATGCGGTACCAGGGCTCGGCCTTGGTCAATGTGGTCGGGTTGACCTTGATAATGACCGGGGTGAGGATTTTCGCACCCCGCAGGGCGATTGCCGCGCCGCCCCGATGAAAGGCCGGTGGCTGGCCGGGTTGGGTGCGCGTACCTTCGGGGAAAATGATCAGGGTCTGGCCGTCTTTCAGCGCGTCGGCCGCCGCGTCGAGCATGTCCATGCTGCCGTCGTTGCTGATGTATTCGGTGCAGCGCAGCGGTCCGCGGGTGAACGGGTTTTCCCAGAGACTTTGCTTGACCACGCAGTTGGCGTGACGCACCAGGCCGATCAGAAACACCACGTCGATCAGCGAGGGGTGATTGGCAAGGATCATTTGCCCGGGACGACCGAGCTTTTCCGCGCCTTCAATGTCGTAGGTCAGCACCCCGGTACGGGCCATGAAGCGCACAAAAATCCAGAAACAGCGGCTGACCGTTTGCCGGGCCCGCAGCCGATGGGTCCGGGCGTCGCCGGGCAGGCAGTTCAGCACAGGGAAAATCACCAGGCGCAGGCACAGGCCGCCCAACCCGAACAGGGCAAAGCTCGCGGCGGTGGCCAGCAAGCGCCAGTAATAGGCGTCGCGGTTTTTCTCGGTCACGGGTTGCGTTGCCAGGTCCATACACGATTTTTCCAGGCATGTTGGCAGGTGGTTTGCTGGCCGAGCAGCATACGCAACAGATTCAGCGCGTGAGGCCAGCGGGATTTGGACAACGCATCCGAGGGGCTGTTCAGGGACAACTGCCAGTCGGTACCGGGTGTGATCAGCAGGCTGACGGCATAAGGGAACGGCACGTCGTCGATCCAGGTCGAGTAAGCCTCGGGCGGGCGCTCTTCGGTGACCACCAGCAGTACCGCGCCAGCGCCTTCGGCCAGCAGCGCGGCAGCTTCGAGCATGCCGTGCTCCAGGCCGTCGCCTGCGGCGGCCAGGGCCGTCATTTCGCTGGTTTCACCGCGCATGATCGACCACAAACCAATAATCGCGTTATGTACAGACAAGCTGAACCGGGTCGGCGACAGCGGCTGGTCGGCGGCCAGATCACTCAGAATGTCGACAGTGCGCGGCGTTTCGCCGTGACGGGAAACAAAGACCAATGGCAGATCCTGCCGGCCTTCGGCCAATGGCCAGCCGACACTGAATGCCATCCGTGCCAGGCGGCTGAGCCTGCGGCGCTGCATGGCCGGCAGAAAGGAAACGTCGGGAGCGGCATCGCTGTCCGGCAGCACGACGGGTTGCCGGCTCCAGGCCTGCCAATCGTTCACGCTTTCAAGCCCCGGGGCCCAGGCGCGCCATTGGGCGATGTTGAAGTTGATCACAGACATTCATCCCGCCCTCACAGGCTTACTTGACGCGGGGAGTGGCCGAGAGCCGAGACTCACCCTGCGCGGCGTTTGCCGCCGAGTGGCGCGCATTATCCCGGTGCCGGGAACCTGTAGCAAATGCTGGTTACATTTTGCTCAACAAGATGCAGCGACTGGCTCGCAAAAACTGAGCGATTGGTAATTATTCACACAATCACTGCTCCGTCTGTCGGTTCCTGCATCAAACCATCGGGCCGTTCACGGCTTTTCATGCAAGAGAAGGCAACTGACTGTGCAGTCCCTGTGCCGACAAGGTAGCGAAGCAACGCCGTGCACCACTACACTCGGTCATTCTTTGATACACGGGGGTTTTGACATGCGGCGCGTGGTGTTCAATCAGAAGGGTGGTGTTGGCAAGTCCAGCATTGCCTGCAATCTGGCGGCGGTCAGTGCCAGCGAGGGTTTTCGCACCTTATTGGTGGATCTCGATGCCCAGGCCAACTCCACCCAGTACCTGACGGGGCTCACGGGTAGCGACATCCCGATGGGCATCGCCGATTTCTTCAAGCAGACGCTGTCTTCCGGGCCGTTCTCCAAAAAGAATCAGGTCGACATCTACGAAACTCCCTTCGATAACCTCCACGTCATTACCGCCACCGCCGAACTGGCGGACTTGCAGCCAAAACTTGAAGCCAAGCACAAGATCAACAAGCTGCGTAAGTTGCTTGAGGAGCTGAGCGAAGATTACGACCGGATTTACCTCGATACCCCGCCAGCGCTGAATTTCTATGCGGTTTCTGCATTGATTGCCGCCGATCGTGTATTGATTCCCTTCGATTGCGACAGTTTTTCACGCCAGGCACTCTACGGGCTGATGGCGGAAATCGAAGAGTTGAAGGACGACCATAACGAAGGCCTGGAAGTCGAAGGCATCGTCGTCAACCAGTTCCAGGCCCGCGCCAGCCTGCCCCAGCAAATCCTCGACGAACTGATCGCCGAAGGCCTGCCGGTGCTGCCGGTGTACCTCGCCAGCTCGGTACGCATGCGCGAATCCCACCAGGCCAACACGCCGCTGATCCATCTTGACCCACGGCACAAGCTGACCCAGCAGTTTGTCGAATTGCACAGCCTGCTGGAAAACGCCTGACCAAGGCTGATAACACAAAACCCCTGTGGGAGCGGGCTTGCTCGCGAAAGCGTCGTGTCAGTCAACATAGAAGTTGAAGGTAACGGCCTCTTCGCGAGCAAGCCCGCTCCCACAGGGTTGCGTGGTGTTTCAGATGCCCTGGCTACGCAGCCAGGCGATCAACTGCGGTAACGGGAAAGCCCCGCTCTGCCGGGCGACTTCCCGGCCGTTCTTGAACAGGATCAGGCTCGGGATCGAGCGAATCCCCAACTGCGCCGACAACTGCTGGTTCGCCTCGCTGTCCAGCTTGGCCAACCGGCACTTGCCCGCCAGTTGCCCGGCCGCCTGCTCGAACACCGGTGCAAACGACTTGCACGGCCCGCACCAGTCCGCCCACACGTCCACCAGCAGCGGCAGATCGCCTTTGATCTGGCTGGCGTAATCGCCTTGTTTCAATTCAAACGGCTTGTTCAGCAGGACTTCGGCCTTGCAGCGTCCACATTTCGGGTGGTCGTTGAGACGCTCGGCGGGGATGCGGTTGAGGCCGTTGCAGTGGGGGCAGGGGATGAGGAGTGGGTCGGTCATGACAAGTCGTCCAGTCGAAAGCGAATGATCCTTATCTGGAGACAGGTCTCCAGATTTTCAATTGTGTGCGCCTCACGACGAACAACTGATCTCCAGATGCTTGCCCCATTCCGGTGGCCTCTCGGCGTAGCTTTCCATCCCCGGTTGTTCCTCGAACGGATTGCTCAGCACTGCGTGCAGTCGTCGAACTTCTGAATAGTCGCCGCTTTCTGCCGCATCAATGGCCTTTTGCGCCAGGTAGTTGCGCAGGATGTACAGCGGGTTGACCGCGTGCATCCGCTGGCGGCGCAGCTCCTGATCAAGTGCGCCTTCACGGGCGACCCGGGCGACATAGAGTTCGCCCCAGGCATCAAAGCCCTTGAGGTCGACGAAGTCGTCGCGCAAGCGGGTGATGGCCTGTTCCGGTGCTTCATCACCCAAACGGCGGAAAAACAGGCTGTAGTCGACGCCGCTGTTTTGCATCAGTTGCAGCAGGTTCTCCAGCAGTTTCTGGTCGTCATCCTCCGCCCTGGTCAGGCCGAGACGGCGGCGCATCAGGTCCAGGTAATGGGCCTGGAACAGCGGCAGGTAGAGGCCCAGGGTTTCGCGCAGGGCTTCGACGCTGATGAATGGCGTCAGGGCCTGAGCCAAGGCGCTGAGGTTCCACTGGCCCACCGGCACCTGGTTGCTGAAGGAGTAACGGCCCTGGTCGTCGGAGTGGTTGCAGATGAAGTTGGCGTCGAAGTCGTCGAGGAAGGCGAAAGGGCCGAAATCAAAGGTGATGCCCAGGATCGACATGTTGTCGGTGTTCATCACCCCGTGGCAGAAGCCATAGGCCTGCCATTTGGCGATCAGTTCGGCATTGCGCTCCACTATTTCGCGGAACATCGCCAGGTAGGGTTCCGGTTGTTCCAGGCACTCTGGGAAGTGCATGGCCAGCACGTGATCACCCAGCACTTTCTGCTGCTCGGGGCGTTTGGTGTAGTAGAAGTATTCGAAGTGGCCGAAGCGCACATGGCTTGGCGCCAGGCGCAGGACCATGGCCGCGCGCTCCTGCTTTTCGCGCCACACCGGGGTGTCGGAACCGATCACGCACAGGGCACGTGTGGTTGGGATGTTCAGGGCATTCAGGGCTTCGGAAGCGAGGAATTCGCGGATCGATGAACGCAGTACCGCCCGGCCATCGCCCATGCGTGAAAACGGCGTCTGGCCGGCGCCCTTGAGGTGCAGGTCCCAATGTTCGCCGGCCTCGTTGTACACCTCGCCGAGCAACAGGCCGCGACCGTCGCCCAGTTGCGGGTTGTAGGAACCGAACTGATGCCCGGAATAGACCATCGCCCTCGGAATCGCATCGGCCCAGAGCTTGTGGCCGCTGAACAGTTCGGCGAACTCCGGGGTTTCGGCCTCGGCCGGGTCGAGGTCCAGCAGGGCCATGGCGGCGGGGCTGGCCACGACCAGGCGCGGATTGTCGATGGGCTCTGGCAGCACATGGGCGGAAAACGCGTCGCCCAGGCGGTCGAAGCGATTATCGAAGGTGAGTTCGTCGAGGGCTTTCAAGGGCCGGCTCCAGCAGAATGTCCGAGCATTCTGCTGGGGAAAGGCCGGTTAGTCGAGTTTGGCGGCGGGCGGTTCTTGCGCCGGCCTGCCGTCGACGATCGGCACGATGGTTTTCGCTTCCGGCTCGATGGGCACCATCTTGTATTCCTGGCCGTGCAGGTTCTTGAGGTAGACCTCCATCTGCCGGAACGAGATGTTGATGTGCTGCTTCTTGAACTCGCGGTTGATGAAGCGGTTGACCTCGTCGAGCACCGGGTTGCGGTCGCCGAGGTCGCGCACGTGCATGCGCAACTCGTGGTCGAGGGTGCTTTCGCCGAAATTCAGGAAGTACACATGCGGCTCCGGGTCTTTCAGGACGCGCGGGTTATCCCGTGCTGCCTTGAGCAGCAACTCTTTCACCAGGTCCAGGTCCGAGCCGTAGTCGACGCCGAGCTTGAGGGTCACCCGGGTGATGGTGTCGGTCAGCGACCAGTTGATCAGTTGCCCGGTGATGAACGTCTTGTTCGGGACGATGATGTCCTTGCGGTCGAAGTCGGTGATGGTCGTGGCACGGATGCGGATCTTGCTCACCGTACCCGACAGGTTGCCGATGGTGATGGTGTCACCGATCCGCACCGGACGTTCGAACAGGATCATGATGCCGGAAATGAAGTTGGCGAAGATTTCCTGCATGCCGAAACCGAGGCCGACCGACAGCGCCGCCACCAGCCATTGCAACTTGTCCCAGCTCACGCCCAGGGTCGACAGGGTCGAGACGAAACCGACGCCGGCGATCACGTACGAGAGCAACGTGGTGGTCGCGTAGGCGCTGCCCTGGGCCAGGTTGAGCTTGGACAGCACGAAGACTTCCAGCAGGCCGGGCAAGTTGCGCGCCAGGGCGAAGGTGATGCCGATGATGATCAGCGCACCGAGCATGTCGCCGATGCTGATCGGCACCATGCTCATGTTGGCGCCGGTACCGCTGGTGTATTCGTAGAGGGTGATGTTGTCCAGGTACGAGAACACGGTGATCAGGTCGGCCCAGACCCAATACAGCGCCGCCATGAAACCGCCGAGCAGTGCCAGGCGGATCAGGCGCAGAGACTGTTCGTTGACCTTCTCGATGTCCATGGTCGGCTCTTCGATCACCGTTTCGCCATCGCCGGCCTCTTTGGCGGCCAGGCGCTTGGTCAGGGCGCGCTGGTAGGCCAGTCGCCGGGCCGCCACGCTGAGGCCGCGCACGAAGGTGGCTTCGATCACCAGCCAGAACATCAGCAGGTACAGGGTATTGATCAAGCGGTCGCTGAGCTTCAGCGCGGTGTAGTAGTAGCCGAAGCACACCGCCACGAACAGCGCGACAGGCAGGGCGGTGAACAGGATCCCCACCAGTTTGCGGAACAGCGAGGCGTTCTCGTGGGTCGGGCTGCTGATGAGCAGGCGGCTGAGCAGCAAGGTCATCAAGGCGTAGCAGGTGAGCACCACCGGCATGCCGAGCACGTCATCGGCCAGCGCCGCCGGTTGCAGTTCGGCAACGGCCACTACGGTCACCAGTGCCATCACCACGATGCCGAGGCGGCGGATCCATCTGCGCAGGAATTCCACCTGGGGCTTTTCCCAGCGGAAATGCAGTTCTGCCACGCCACCCGGCGCGAGGATCCGGTAGGCGGTGTAGAACACCAGCCAGGCCCCGGCCATTTGCAGCAGCGCCGCGCCCATATTGGCGTTCTGCCCGCGGGCGTCGATTTGCAGGGCCAGCCCGCACAGGGCGAGGCCCAGGGAAACCGGCATCGCCAGCAGGATGTTGATCAGAATCGCCTGCGGGGTGTGCCACTGGCTATCGCGTTTGAAGTGACCGATGTCCTGGTGAACCTTGTTCAGCCGTGCGTACAGACTCTTGCGTCGCCACAGCAGCGCACCGATCAGTAGCGCCAATGGCAGGAACAGCAGCGGGCGTTGGGTCAAGCCGTCGGCCAGTTCGCTCAGGCTTGACAGTACCGGGAGTGAATCGAGTTGACGCTGGAGGCGATCTGGCACGCTGTGAATCCACTCCAGGTCCAGCGGCTTGTTGCTGGGAATCCAGAACATCTGCTCATCGAGCGTCGCCCGCAGGCTTTGTGCGGTGCTGAGCAGCTGTTTCTGGTTCAGTTGCAGGGTGATGGATTCATTGAGCACTGCGCTCAGTTCGCGATTGAGCCGCTCGAGCAGGTCGGCGCGGGTGGTGGCCAGTTCCATCAGGCTTTTGCGCAACTGCGGCGTGACTTGCTCGGGGGGCTGGGTCGACAGCAGGTTTTCAACGTAGGTGGTCGGATTGCTCAGCAGTTCCCGTTGCTGGCTGACTTCGAACTGATACAGGCGAATGTCAGCGATCTGGTCGGCCAGGTTGCGGTCGAGCCGCAGGCGCGGCAACGCCTGTTTCTGTTTGTAGAGAATCTTCGAGAGCAGCAGGCTGCCTTTGAGTACGTTGATTTGCTCGTCCAGCGCCGAATCGCTCTGGGTCAGGCTGTCCAGTTGTTGCTTGGTCTGCAGGTTTTGCTGGGTGACTTCGTTGAGGCGGTCGGTGCTTTTGAGCAGATAGTCCGAGAGCTTCAGGTTGGCCGCGCTTTCGGTGGCCAGCAGGCTGCTGCCGCCAGCCTTCTGCGCTTCGATGGATTGCTGGGTGACCGTTTCCTGGGACAGCGCCAGACGCTTCTGGTTGATCAGGGTTTGCAGTTCCTGGATTTCCTTGTCCAGGCGGTCGGATCGCTCCGACAACAGGTCATGCTGGCTGTTGCCGAGGTCTTGCAATTGGGTATTGCCGGCCAGTTCCTGGCGGCGTAGCGGGATCAGGGCGTTCAGTGCCGCCAGTTCGGCATTGAGCTGGTCGCGCTGCTCGGCGCTCAGGGTCTTGCCGGCGTCCTTGCCGTTCTTGAGGGTATTGTTGATCTGCTGGATGCGCGTCTGACTGGCGGATATCTCCGCCTGGGCACGCTCGGGGCGGGTCTGGGCAGTGATGATCAGGCTGTTGGCATCGCCCAGGGCTTTTTGCAGGTCGCTTTGCTGGGTGGAGCGCTCAGTGAGCATTTGCTCCAGCTGCTGGATCGACTCTTTGGCGAAGCGCTGCGCCACCGGCACCACGGCGCTGGCCTTGAGGCGGGTCAGTTCGCGCTGGTTCTCGATCGTCTGCTTGGGGGCAGAACTCAACGTTTGCTTGAGATCGGTCAGCTTCTGCTCGTAATCACGCTTGTTGTTGAGCTGGTTGAGCGTGCCTTGCAGGACGGATTGCAAAGCCTTCTGATCGGCTTCCGGCAGTTTGCGGTCGGCAATCTTGTCCAGGCTCGCTTGCACAGCTTCGCTGGAGGGCGGTTCGGCCGCTTGTGCCGCTTGTGAAAAACCAAGGGGGCCGACAGAGAGACTCAAACCCAGAAGGGCAATGGCGAAAAAGGAGCGCAGGTTAGGCATAAAGACCGGTCAAGCAAGTGAGAGTGGAAGCAGTTTAGAGGAAGAGTCCGGGGCCCGGGCGACTTCCTTCGGGGAATCTGACGCCCACTTTGCCGATCTTGTTCCCGTCCATGACCGCCACGGTCCAGATGGTGTTGTTCCATTCCACCTGGTCACCCACTACCGGCGCGCCGCCGACTTTCTGGGCAATGAAGCGGCCCAGGGACATGTCCGGATCGATGCCTTCGACCTTCAGCCCATACAGGGCCGCAACCGCGGCCAGCTGGGCGTCTCCTTCGAGTACGAAGTCGCCGAAGAAGCGCAGATCGAGGCCCCGTTGGGGGGCCTGGCTGAAGAGTTTTCCGAGGGCCGGCAGGTTGTGTTCATGGCCGATAACACACAGCAAATCATCGACTTCCAGCACCGTACTACCCGACGGATGGAGCAATTGTTGACCACGAAACAGGGCTGCGATACGGGTGCCTTCGGGCATTTTCAGCTCACGCAGGGGTGAACCGATGCACCATTTTTCCGCGCCGAGGCGATAAATGAACAGCTCCCACTCGCTGGTAACGTGCACTTCCAGGGCCGAGCGCGAGATGGGGGCAGGCTCCGGAGGCACCGTCACCTTGAGCAGCTTGGCGACCCACGGCAGGCTCGTGCCCTGAACCAGCAGCGACACCAGCACGATAAAGAAGGCGAGGTTGAAGTACAGCTGGGCGTTGGGCAGGCCGGCCATCAGCGGGAACACCGCGAGAATGATCGGGACCGCGCCGCGCAGGCCGACCCAGGAAATGAACACTTTCTCACGACCATGGAATGCCTTGAACGGCAGCAGGCCGACCACCACCGACAGTGGCCGGGCAAACAGAATCATCCACAGCGCCAGTGCCAGTGCCGGCAAGGCGATTGGCAGCAGGTCGTGAGGTGTCACCAACAGCCCCAGCACCAGGAACATGCCGATCTGCGCCAGCCAGGCCATGCCGTCGAGCATGTGCAAAATACCGTGGCGGCTGCGCACCGGACGGTTGCCGATCACCAGGCCGCACAGGTACACGGCAAGGAAGCCGCTGCCGTGCAGGGCGTTGGTCAGGGCAAACACCGCCAGGCCACCGGCGATGACCAGGATCGGATAAAGACCGGTGGCCAGGTTGATGCGGTTGACCAGTTGCAGCATGAGCCAGCCACCGCCCAGGCCAATGACGCCACCGATGCCGAACTCGCGGATCAGGTGGGTCAGCAGGCTCCAGTGCAGGCCGGTCTGGCCGCTGGCGAGCATGTCGATCAGGGTGACGGTGAGGAACACCGCCATCGGGTCGTTGCTGCCGGATTCGATTTCAAGGCTGGCGGTTACCCGTTCGTTCAGGCCTTTGCCACCCAACAGCGAGAACACCGCCGCGGCGTCGGTGGAGCCGACAATGGCCCCGATCAGCAGGCCCTGGATCAGGTTCAGGTCGAACAGCCAGGCGGCCGCCATGCCGGTCAGACCAGTGGTAATCAGCACCCCGACCGTGGCCAATGAGAGCGCCGGCCATAACGCCACGCGGAAACTCGAGACCCGGGTGCGCAAACCGCCGTCGAGCAGGATCACCGCCAGTGCGAGGTTGCCGACCAGATAAGCCGTGGGGTAGTTGTCGAAGATAATGCCGCCGCCATCGACGCCGGCCGCCATGCCGACGGCCAGGATGATCACCAGAATCGGGATGCCGAGGCGGGACGAAAGGGAGCTCACCAGAATGCTCGCACCTACCAGCAACGCGCCGATCAAGAACAGGCTGTTGATGGTCGTCGCATTCAAAGGCAGTACTCCAGAAAGCTGAAAGGCGGGCACAAACTGACCATGCAGTCTGCGTGCCAGCGATTCTAACCTGTTGAAATGTGATGCTGTCAAAAAGCTTTTGAAACGCAGAACCCTGTAGGAGCGAGCTTGCTCGCGATGGGCGTCAACGATAACGCGTACTGCCTGACTCAACGCGTCGCCATTGAAATCATCGCGAGCGAGCTCGCTCCTACACAAGTTGGGGGCGGGCGACGAAGTGCAGGAACCAGATTGGCTTATCACAGTCTTTAAAACTCGCGAGGAAGGTCGCCTGTCAGCAAAATCAAGGCTTTGCGCCTGTATAACCCTGGCATCCACGGTGACTTTTCTTTATCGTACGCGCCCTTTGAAAAAGCCCGGAATATCAAAATGTTGGAAGCATCCCTAAGCCAATTGGAACAACTGGTCAGCGACCTGGTGCAACAGAACCAGACGTTGCTCGGCACCAACCAGACCCTGACTGCAGAACTGGCCCAGGCCAAGGATGAAAACGAAAGCCTGCAACTGAGCCTGATGGAGCAGGAAGAGAAACAAGGCGCCACGGCGGCTCGCATCCAGGCCCTGGTTGAGCGCGTCAGCGCAGGCCCTGTCAGCGCATGAGTTACAACGCCGCAGGGGTAAAAGTCGTCTCGATCCTGGGGGAGGACTATTCGATCAAGGCACCGGCCGGGGAAGAACAAACCCTGCTGGACGCCGCGATGATGTTGAAGGCAGCCCTGGCCGAAACCAAGAGGAAGTACCCGACGCTGATCGGTGACCGACTGCTGGTGCTGGCGGCGATGAATCTGTGCTCCCAGCAGATTGAAATGCAGAAACAGCACAAGCTCGAACTCGACCGTTACCAAGAGCAAGTCAGCGCCACGGTTGAAGTGATCTCCAAGACGATCAATCAGGCCTGATCGGCTTTGCGCACAACCAAAGAATAGATTGTCGATTGGTTTGTATACAATCGGCACGGCTGTTGCAGTGTTTCAGCCTCTTATTCTTTGGGGGTGCTCCATGCAGTTCTGGCGACGCAGTATTCAATGGCAGTTGATCCTGAGCATGGGCACCGCCCTTCTGGTCAGTATCCTGATCGTGGTTGGCATTTATACCCTCGTGGTCAACCGTCTCGCCCAGAGCTATCTGGTCGAGCAGGCATTGCCGTCGAGCATCGAGGCGATGCGCAACGACATCGAGCGGATCCTCGTCCAGCCCCTCACCGCCGCGAAGGACATCGCCAGCAACAGCATGGTGCGCGACTGGTTGGCCGGGGGTGAAGACAGTGCCCAGACCAGCACCTTTGCCACCTATCTGGAAGGCATCCGCGCCGAACACAAAGCCTTTACCGCGCTGATTGTCGGCACCGCGTCCAATCACTACATCACCGAAAAGGGCCTGGACCGCACCCTCAGCCGATCCAATCCCAAAGATGCCTGGTTCTACGCGTTCCTCGACAGCAATCAGCCGCGCACCCTCAACATCGATAACGACACGGCCACCGGAGAATTGGCGCTGTTCATCGACCTCAAGGTCGAGCAGGCCGGCAAAGTCGTGGGCGTTGCCGGGCTTGGCCTGAGCATGAAAGAGCTGTCGGAGCTGATTCACAATTTCAGCTTCGGTGAGCGCGGCAAGGTCTATCTCGTGCGTTCCGACGGTTTGATCCAGGTGCATCCCGAGGCGCAGTTCAGCGGCAAACGCACCTTGGCCGAGCAGATTGGTGCTACAGCGGCGCAAGCGGTGATGAGTCAAAAAGCCGCCACCAGCAGCGGCTTCCAGCGCGACGGCGAAGACTTCCTCGCCTTGAGCTTGCCGCTGCGTGATCTCGGCTGGACCCTGGTGGCCGAAGTGCCGCAATCGCAGATCTACGCCGAAGCCCGCCGTGCCATGTGGATGAGCAGCGGCATCGGCCTGGCGGTGGCACTGGTGTGCCTGTTGCTGGTGGTGTTGCTGGCCCGTGGGCTGGTGCGGCCGATTCGCCAGGTAACAGCGGCGCTGGTGGCCATCGGTAGCGGTGGTGGAGATTTGACCCAGCGGCTGGATTCCAGCCGCGCCGATGAGCTGGGCGATCTGGCGCGCGGTTTCAATCGGTTCCTGGATAGCCAGCGCGACATGATCGGCGAAGTGCTGACAACCAGCGAGCGCCTGCGCACCGCTGTCGGCCAGGTGGCGCGGGTGGTGGACAACACTGCCGAACGCTCTGGTCGTCAGCAGGAAATGACCGACATGGTCGCCACCGCTGTTCACGAAATGGGCCTGACCGTGCAGGACATTGCGCAGAATGCCGGCAACGCGGCGTTCGCGTCACAAACCGCTCGTGATGAAGCGATACAGGCGCGGGAGGTGGTGGGAGGCTCTATCCGCCATATTGAAAGCATGTCCCGGGAAATCGGCGTCGCGGCCACGGCGGTGGCCGAACTGGCTCATCAAGTGGCATCCATCGATCAGGTGCTGGCGGTGATTCGCGGGATTTCCGAGCAGACCAACCTGCTGGCGCTCAACGCCGCTATCGAAGCGGCGCGCGCGGGCGACATGGGACGTGGATTCGCCGTGGTGGCCGATGAAGTGCGCACCCTGGCGCGGCGTACGCAATCGTCCACCGATGAAATCCAGCAGATGATCGGCAGCCTCAAGCAAGGCGCGGAGAACGCGGTGACGTCGATGCATTCCGGGCAGGCTGCGACGGGCACGGGGGTCGAGTCGAGCCAGCGTACCGGTACCTCGTTGACCGCGATTACCGGGCAGGTGGAGCGCATCAGCGATATGAACCATCAGGTGGCGACGGCGACGGAAGAGCAATCGGCAGTCACCGAGGAAATCAATCGCAACGTGCAGGGCATTTTCGATCTGGCGCGGGCGACGGCGGGGGAGGTCAGGGCTTGTCGTGAGGATTGCCAGACGTTGCAGCGGTTGGCGGATGATCTGGCGCGGCAGATGGGTGGGTTCAAGCTGGGGTGATGTGGCGTCTGCGCGGACGTCTTCGCGAGCAAGCCCGCTCCCACATTTGAAATACATTCATCTGTGGGAGCGGGCTTGCTCGCGAATGGATCTAAGCAGCACTACAAGTATTTGGAGCTAGAACCACTCATCCTGCATGCCCAGGCACACATCATCCCGCGCCTCAAGAATCGCCAGTTCATGATGGCAACCCGGCACTTCCCATGTCAGGAAGTAGCGCGCCGCCTGCAGCTTTCCTTTATAGAAGCTCACATCCGCCGCATTGCCTTTTGCCAGCCCTTCCTCGGCACGAATCGCCTGTTCCAGCCAGCGCCAGCCGATCACCGTGTGCCCGAACACCTTCAGGTACAGCGCCGAGTTCGCCAGGCTGCTGTTGACCTTGCCTTGCGCCAGGTCGGTCAGCAGGCCGATGGTCACGGCCTGCAGGCGCGCCACCAGTTTCTCCAGCGGCTCGCGTAGCGGCGTCAGCGACTCGAACGCCTGGGCACGTTCGGCGGTGTCGGCGATCAGGCGGATCAGTTGCTTGAGCCCCGCGCCACCGTTTTGCGCCAGTTTGCGGCCCAGCAGGTCCAGCGATTGAATGCCGTGGGTGCCTTCGTGAATCGGGTTCAGGCGATTGTCACGGTAGTACTGCTCCACCGGGTATTCACGGGTGTAGCCGTGGCCGCCGAGGATCTGGATCGCCAGTTCATTGGCCTTCAGGCAGAACTCCGAGGGCCAGGATTTGACGATCGGCGTCAGCAGGTCCAGCAATTCATGGGCCTGCTTGCGTTCGGCTTCGGTTTCAAGGGTGGTGGTGTCGTCGAACAGTCGCGCCGCGTACAGGCCGAGGTCGAACGAGCCTTCAACGTAGGCCTTTTGTGTCAGTAGCATGCGCTTGACGTCAGCGTGCTGAATGATTGCCACTGGTGCAGTGTTCGGGTCCTTGCTGTCCGGCACGCGTCCTTGCGGACGTTCGCGGGCATATTCCAGCGAGTACAGGTAGCCGGCGTAGCCGAGCATCACTGCCCCCATGCCGACGCCAATCCGCGCCTCGTTCATCATCTGGAACATGTAGCTCAAGCCCTGGTGCGGCTTGCCCACCAGATAGCCGACACACTCACCGTTATCGCCGAAATTCAGCGCGGTGGACGTGGTGCCACGCCAGCCCATCTTGTGGAACAGCCCGGCGAGCAGCACGTCGTTACGCTGGCCGAGGCTGCCGTCATCGTTGACCAGGAACTTGGGCACGATGAACAGCGAGATGCCCTTCACCCCGGCCGGCGCATCCGGCAGCTTGGCCAGGACCATGTGCACGATGTTTTCCGACAGCGGATGATCGCCACCGGAAATGAAGATCTTGTTGCCCTTGAGGCGATAAGTGCCGTCGGACGCAGGCTCCGCGCGGGTACGAATATCCGACAGCGATGAGCCCGCGTGGGGTTCGGTCAGGGCCATGGTGCCGAAGAAACGGCCGTCGATCATCGGTTGCAGGAAGCGGCGCTTCTGCTCATCGGTGCCGAAGCTTTCGATCAGGTTGGCCGCGCCCATGGTCAGGAACGGATAAGAGGTCGAAGCGGCGTTGGCCGACTGGAAGTGTGCGAAGCAGGCTTGGGACAGTAGCGTAGGAAGTTGCATGCCGCCGGCTTCGAAACTGCGCGCGGCGTTGAGGAAGCCGGCTTCGAGGAAAGCATCCACCGCCGGTTTCACTTCTGGAATCAGGATTGCCTGACCATTCTCGTAGCGCGGCTCGTTCTCGTCGCCTTTGCGGTTGTGCGGGGCGAAGAACTTCTCGGCGATGCTGCGGGCGGTGCCAATGGCTGCATCGAAGGTTTCGCGATTGTGCTCGGCGAAACGTTCACGCTGGGTCAGGCCCTCGGCATCGAGGACTTCATACAGCTCGAAAGCCAGATTGCGGGAACTGAGCAACGTCTCGGACATGGCGGCCTACCTTTTGTTGGGATGGGCCGAGTCTAGGCGGGGGAATAGAGGCTGAACAGGATGATTGATGAGCGTGATGGTAGGGCAGAGCGCCAACTTAACAGGCACCACAAAACAATTGTGGGAGCGGGCTTGCTCGCGAAGAGGTCGTCACATTCAACATTTAAGTTGACTGACAGTCCGCTTTCGCGAGCAAGCCCGCTCCCACAGGGATTTGATTGCCAGGCAGCTATCGTGGCTGCCCGGCTTATCGGGTTTAGCCGATGGTCATCAAACTGGCATTACCACCCGCCGCAGCGGTGTTGACGCTCAACGCACGTTCAATCACCAGGCGCTCCAGCGCAATGTTGGTTTCGCCTTGCGACAGACCCTGCACACCGACAATCGCACCGGCACGCTTGGCAACCTGCTGGCAAACCGCACGCAACTGGTCGGAATGGCCGTGATGCACAACCGCGTCAATCACCACATCGTCCTTGTTCCAGTCGGAAACCAGCTTGATGCGCGCCTGAATATCCTTCGGCAGGCGTGCGAACAGCGCCTTGGTCAGTTCACCTTCCGGCCACACCGCCGAACCGCCGACTGCCAATACCGCCGCCAATTGAGTCAACAGGTCGCCTTCGACTTCCGCCAGGCACAGCACGTGTTCCCGTGGCAGGATCGCGTAGCTGTTGCGCTCGCCGGTCGGGCCGGCCAGAACGCGGGTGATGCCGCTTTGCGATTGTGCGGCGAACTGCACGCACAGGGTGCTCAGGTCGGCAAACTTGTGGCTGTCAGCCCAGGCTTTCAGGGCGGTCAGCGGCTTGCTCATGGCGTCGCGCAGTCGAACGTCCGGTGCTGCGGCGGCATCGCCACGAGCGAAGGATTGTTCGATCGCATCCGCAGGGCGGGTCGAGAGCAGGCGGTACAGGTACAGCGGGCCACCGGCTTTCGGGCCGGTACCCGACAGGCCTTCGCCGCCGAACGGCTGCACGCCGACCACGGCACCGACGATGTTGCGGTTGACGTAGACGTTACCGGCATTGACGTTGTCGATCACCTTGGCGATGGTCTCGTCGATGCGGGTGTGGACGCCCAGGGTCAGGCCGTAGCCGGAAGCGTTGATCTGACCGATCAGTTGATCGATGTCCTTGCGCTTGTAGCGAACCACGTGCAGCACCGGACCGAAAATCTCCCGCTGCAACTCGTCGAAGCTTTCCAGTTCGATCAGCGTCGGCATCACGAAGGTGCCGCGTTTGACTTCTTCAGCATCGGCGATGGCCACCTGGTACACGCTGCGACCTTTGTCGCGCATGGCCTGGATGTGCTTCTCGATGCCGGCCTTGGCTTCGGCGTCGATCACCGGGCCGATGTCCACGGACAGACGCTCAGGGTTGCCAAGACGGCTTTCAGCCATCGCGCCCTTGAGCATTTCGATGACGCGATCGGCGGAATCTTCCTGCAGGCACAGGACGCGCAGGGCCGAGCAACGCTGGCCGGCACTGTCGAATGCCGACGAAACCACGTCGATCACCACTTGTTCGGTCAGAGCCGAAGAGTCGACGATCATCGCGTTCTGGCCACCGGTTTCGGCGATCAGCGGGATCGGACGGCCCTGGCTGTCCAGGCGGCCGGCGATGTTGCGTTGCAGCAAGCGCGCGACTTCGGTCGAACCGGTGAACATCACGCCTTTGACGCGATCGTCGCCGACCAGGCCGGCACCGACGGTTTCACCGCGACCCGGCAGCAGTTGCAGCACGCCCTCGGGAATGCCGGCTTCGAGCAGCAGGCGCACGGCTTGAGCGGCGACCAGCGGAGTCTGTTCCGCAGGCTTGGCCAGTACCGGGTTACCGGCGGCCAGCGCAGCAGCCACTTGACCACTGAAGATCGCCAGCGGGAAGTTCCACGGGCTGATGCACACCACTGGACCCAGAGGGCGGTGAGCGTCGTTGGTGAAATCGTTGCGTGCCTGCACCGCGTAGTAACGCAGGAAGTCCACGGCCTCGCGGACTTCAGCGATGGCGTTGGCGAAGGTCTTGCCGGCTTCGCGGGCCAGCAGGCCCATCAGCGGCTGGATCTCGGCTTCCATCAGGTCGGCGGCGCGTTCCAGGATCGCGGCGCGTTCGGCGGGCGGGGTGGCCTGCCAGATCGGTGCAGCGTTGAGGGCGCACTGGATCGCGTTGTCGACGTCTTCGACGGTGGCTTCCTGCACATGGCCGACCACGTCACGCAGATCGGACGGGTTCAGCACGGGAGCCGGGGCTTCGTTGCTGGACGCGCAGCCGAGTATCGGTGCGGCTTTCCAGTGGTTGTGCGCGGTAGCGAGAAGTGCGCAGGACAGCGACGCCAAACGATGTTCGTTGGCCATGTCGATGCCGCTGGAGTTGGCGCGTTCGGCGCCATACAGGTCACGCGGCAGCGGAATGCGCGGGTGCGGCAGGCCGAAACCACCTTCCACGGTTGCCATCTGCTCAATGCTGGCTACCGGATCGGCTACCAGTTCCTGGATCGAAATCGACTGGTCGGCAATACGGTTGACGAACGAGGTGTTCGCGCCGTTTTCCAGCAGGCGACGCACCAGGTAAGCCAGCAGGGTTTCGTGGGTGCCGACTGGCGCGTACACGCGGCACGGACGGTTCAGCTTGCCTTCGGAGACTTTGCCTACAACCTGTTCGTACAGCGGTTCACCCATGCCGTGCAGGCACTGGAACTCGTACTGGCCCGGGTAATAGTTCTGACCGGCGATGTGATAAATGGCCGACAGGGTGTGGGCGTTGTGCGTGGCGAACTGCGGGTAGATGACTTCCGGCACCGACAGCAGCTTGCGCGCGCAAGCGATGTAGGACACGTCGGTGTACACCTTGCGGGTATAGACCGGGTAGCCTTCCAGGCCTTCGACCTGGGCGCGCTTGATTTCGCTGTCCCAGTACGCGCCTTTCACCAGGCGGATCATCAGGCGATGACGGCTGCGACGAGCCAGGTCGATCACGTAGTCGATCACGTACGGGCAACGCTTCTGATAAGCCTGGATCACGAAACCGATGCCGTTCCAGCCGGTCAGTTGCGGCTCGAAGCACAGGCGCTCGAGCAGATCCAGCGACAGCTCGAGGCGGTCGGCTTCTTCGGCGTCGATGTTCAGGCCGATGTCGTACTGCTTGGCCAGCAGGGTCAGCGACAGCAGGCGCGGGTACAGCTCATCCATCACGCGCTCGTACTGGGCGCGGCTGTAGCGAGGGTGCAGGGCCGACAGCTTGATGGAAATGCCCGGGCCTTCATAAATCCCGCGACCGTGGGACGCTTTGCCGATCGAGTGGATGGCTTGTTCGTACGAGGCCAGGTACTTCTGTGCGTCGTGCTCGGTGAGTGCAGCTTCACCCAGCATGTCGTAGGAATAGCGGAAGCCCTTGGCTTCGAACTTGCTGGCGTTGGCCAGGGCTTCGGCGATGGTTTCGCCGGTCACGAACTGCTCGCCCATCAGGCGCATGGCCATGTCGACGCCCTTGCGGATCATCGGTTCGCCGCTCTTGCCGATGATGCGGCTCAGGGACGAAGTCAGGCCGGCTTCGTTGTGCGTGGATACAAGCTTGCCGGTCAGCAGCAAGCCCCAGGTGGCGGCGTTGACGAACAGCGAAGGGCTGTTGCCCAGGTGCGGGTGCCAGTTACCGGTGCTGATCTTGTCGCGGATCAGGGCGTCACGGGTGCCTTTGTCCGGGATGCGCAGCAGCGCTTCGGCCAGGCACATCAGCGCCACGCCTTCCTGAGATGACAGGGAGAATTCCTGCAGCAGGCCCTGGACGATGCCGGCACGGCCGCCAGCGCTCTTCTGATTGCGCAGTTTTTCAGCAATCGAGGCGGCGAGTTTGTTGGTGGCTTCGGCCATCGGGGCCGGCAGGCGAGCCTGCTCGATCAGCATCGGCACGACTTCCGGCTCAGGGCGGCGGTAGGCGGCGGTGATCGAGGCGCGCAGTACCGACTGCGGCAGGATGCTTTCGGCGAATTCGAGGAAGCACTGGTGGGCGTGATCCAGAGGCGCGTCGACGCTGTCGTCGGAATCCTTGGTCAAACCGCTCAGCTCGGTCAGGGTTGCACCACCCTCGAGTTTTTCCAGGTAATTGAAGATTGCCTGCTTGATCAACCAGTGCGGCGTGCGATCAATCGAGGTCGCGGCGGCCTTGAGGCGTTCGCGGGTCGGGTCGTCAAGTTTGACCCCAAGGGTGGTGGTAGCCATGTTTTTATCCTCATGTTTGCCACGACTGCGTGGCATCAGCTGGCGCCAAGATTAGCCGTGCAACTGTTGAGGTGCAACCGGGTGCAACCCTTTTTTTGTCGGAATATTACGCGACTCGTCAGGAAATAAATTCTGGTACGTCTGTACCGCGCTTGCTTGGTGCTTTTTCTTCTAGCAAAACGGCTGGACTGCGCTAAAAGGGAGCAAAAACCGTAGGATTTGTCGCAATTTGAAAAGGGTGCAACTTATTCTCAAGAAACAGGTTGCACCATATTTACTTTGTTGAATAGCATTCGCGCCCAAGGTGCAACCCGAACAGAAATCGGGTGCTCCGGCTGATGGCTTTCCTGGGGAAACATCAGTCATAAATGCGCGGGAATCCGGATCGTCTGTCAAACGTATGCGTTTGCGAGCGGTTCACCAGCCGCCGCTACATAAAAACAAAGCCAGGGCGTAACTTAATGAGCGTAAGCAATCCAACCCTGATCACGTTCGTGATCTACATCGCAGCAATGGTGCTGATCGGCTTGATGGCCTATCGCTCCACCAACAACCTTTCCGACTACATTCTGGGCGGTCGCAGCCTGGGCAGCGTCGTGACTGCACTGTCCGCCGGTGCCTCCGACATGAGCGGCTGGTTGTTGATGGGCTTGCCCGGCGCGATCTACATGTCCGGTCTTTCCGAAAGCTGGATCGCCATCGGCCTGATCGTCGGCGCCTACCTGAACTGGCTGTTCGTCGCCGGCCGTCTACGTGTACAGACCGAGCACAACGGTGATGCACTGACCCTGCCGGACTACTTCGCCAGCCGCTTCGAAGACAAGAGCGGCCTGCTGCGGATCATCTCTGCGGTCGTGATCCTGGTGTTCTTCACCATCTACTGCGCTTCCGGCATCGTGGCCGGTGCCCGTCTGTTCGAAAGCACCTTCGGCATGTCCTACGAGACGGCGCTGTGGGCCGGTGCTGCGGCGACGATTGCCTACACCTTTATCGGCGGATTCCTGGCCGTAAGCTGGACCGACACCGTACAAGCCACCCTGATGATCTTCGCGTTGATCCTGACGCCAATCATCGTGCTGCTGGCCACGGGTGGTGTCGACACCACCTTCCTGGCCATCGAAGCGCAAGATCCAAGCAACTTCGACATGCTCAAGGGCACCACTTTCATCGGCATCATCTCGCTGATGGGCTGGGGTCTGGGCTACTTCGGTCAGCCGCACATCCTCGCGCGCTTCATGGCGGCTGATTCGGTGAAATCGATTGCCAAAGCCCGTCGCATCTCCATGACCTGGATGATCCTGTGCCTGGGCGGCACCGTGGCTGTGGGCTTCTTCGGTATCGCCTACTTCTCGGCGCATCCGGACGTGGCTGGCGCAGTCACCGAGAACCACGAGCGTGTGTTCATCGAGCTGGCCAAGATCCTGTTCAACCCATGGATCGCGGGTATCCTGCTGTCGGCCATTCTGGCTGCGGTGATGAGCACCCTGAGCTGCCAGCTGCTGGTGTGCTCGAGCGCCCTGACCGAGGACTTCTACAAGACCTTCCTGCGTAAATCCGCTTCGCAGCTGGAACTGGTCTGGGTCGGCCGTGCCATGGTGTTGTTGGTTGCCCTGGTGGCGATCGCCCTGGCAGCCAACCCGGAAAACCGTGTACTGGGTCTGGTGAGCTACGCCTGGGCCGGTTTCGGTGCCGCATTCGGTCCGGTCGTGCTGATCTCCGTGATCTGGAAAGACATGACCCGCAACGGCGCACTGGCCGGTATCCTGGTCGGCGCGATCACCGTGATCGTCTGGAAGCACTTCGAACTGCTGGGCCTGTACGAAATCATCCCGGGCTTCATCTTCGCCAGCCTGGCGATCTACTTCGTCAGCAAAATGGGCACGCCGACTGCCGGCATGTTCCAGCGTTTTGAGGCTGCAGAGCGTGATTATCGTCTGAACAAGTGATGAGTGATGGGGGGAACGCTTCCCGTCCCTGATAAAAGAACGGCTCGCAGCTTTATGGTGCGGGCCGTTTTTTTTTGCACGCATGGTGCAGGGAGCTGGCGTTGGTCCCCCAATATCCGTGGTCCTTTTCAGTGTTGGTCGTGTGAAATTTCCTGATTTTCTCAGCCGTCTTGAGTTTCCTCTTCGCCCACATACTTTGCGTTAACACACGTTACACATCGTTATCAGTGGCGCGCTTCCCATGACTGGGGCGTCAGTAGAAAGGAGATCAGCAATGGCAGAGGGATATTTCATTCGCAAGGATGACAAGACAACCTGCGGTGGCAAGGTTCTGGATGCCGATACAGGCATCATGATGTTTGGTATCGCACATGCTCGTGCAGGGGATCGGGTGTCCTGTGGCAAGGACAACAAAATCTATGTCATTGAAGGCGGCGTTTCCTACATGGTGAGTCACGGAAAGTTGGTGGCGGGCTCACTGGACAGTTACAGCAGTTGCCCCTGCAAAGCCAGTTTGATCCCCTCAATCTTCACCAACACTTACGAGTCCAGTCGCACTGCGGCGCCGCATGCCGCCAGAACCTCTGCGCAACCGGCCGCGTCCGTTGTCAACAACATACCAGCGCCACGCTCATCCGGCTTTTCGCCGGCGCCAAGCTTTCCTACGCCAATACGTGGCAGCAGCGCGCAGGCAGTAGAACCTGGCTTCTACATCGTGCCCAAGAGCACCACCCGCGAACAACTCGAGGCCTCATTGTTCACCCTGCGCGACCCGGCGGTGATGGGCAAATTCAAACTGCTCAATCCCAATCTGCGCGACGTCAAAGCCGGCTCGATGATCGTGCTGAGCGACCCGAACAACTACCGGTGCACCCGCGAAGAAGCCCTGCTCATGGACGTGGCGGCCAGGACCAACCAAGTGCTTGAAACGCTCAGTCCGGAAGAAGCGGATTTCATGGTGCAGCACCGTGATGCCATTCAGACCTTCCTGGGCCATGGCTCGACCGCAATCGGTATTGGCGCGAGTATTCTCAAAAACAATCTGGATAACGTCAGCGACACCCTGAAAAAAATCGAAGCGCTGCATCAGCATTCATTCCTGCGCGATGGCCACCTGAGCTCACCGACGTTTCTGGCAGAGCGCCAAAAGCTGCTCGCTCAACTCGATATCCACCTGACTAGCCTGACGCGCAAAGGAATCGGTTTCCCCGACCACCCCAATTTGAATCGTGCAATGTTCCTCTCGCCTCCGAGTTTGGTTCATCGCTGGACGGAAGCCGGCGGCGTAGGGCAGATGCCGGGATACGCCACTCATCTTGAGGGTGTGGCCGGGGCTTCCAAGTACCTTAAGTACGGTGGCTGGGTCGGCACGGCCATTGGTGGAGGGGCGTCGGCTATGAAGGTACAGGAAGTGTGTACGGCGGGAAGTGCCGAAGCTTGCGAACGAATCAGGTTTACGGAAGCGGGGAGTTTTGCGGGTGGGATTGGGGGCGGTGCATTGGCTGGCGGGATAACTGCTCCGTTAGTAGGAGTTCTCTGCATCGGGCTAAGTGTACCTACAGCCGGCCTTGCGCCATTGGCATGCGGTATTTTGGTGGTTGGAGTCGGTTCATACGCTGGAGGAGAGTTGGGCGGTGCATTCGGTGAAGTGGTTGGCGATAAAATTTACGAGTCTATGAAATGACTATCGCTGATGTAATATTCATTAGTGTGTGTGGTCTCGTTATTATTGGCCAATTCCTGTGCATTGGGGCAGCTTTGTATCTGAGTCACACTAAGGGTGACTTGATGTCGTCGCACTTCAAAAACAGCTCATCCCTCCTGACTCTCGGCATATATAGACGTTCAAGCCTTTATGGCAGGATTCAGTTGATAGGAAACATCTCTAGCATTCTTACATTTCCTAGGTTTTTCCTTAAGCGAGGTCTAGCCAGTGCTGAGGACATAGATAGCTTTCCGCTCTCACTTAAGCGTCAGCTTGTAATACTGCAATGGAGTTTTATCGGGCTTATCGTTGCAATGGTATTGTTGGTCATAATTGGGAAAGCGGATCTCCTCCATTAGTCGAAAAGTGGGCAGCCGACCTGGTGGTGTGCCCATTATTTACACCCGTTCGCTGCTCGGCCTGAACAGATGGATCGAAAACAAATGAAGCCCGGAGTAAAGAAATGCAAAAAATGTGGAGTGCTGGATAGAGAGGGCTTATCGCTAATAGAAGGTCGGCACTGTCTTTCATGCCAACTAAAAATATACGAGGCAGGAAACTTTAATATGTTGAAGGAGGCGCCGCTGCGATTAAAAATCATACTCGGTGGGGTTTCTTTGATTTTTATAATGCTTTCAGTTTACGCAATATATCATCAGCATCTACTTTTGCCTGGAGGTGCTCGCAGCCAACCATTTCTGGTGGAGTTTTCAGGGCTTGGAGTACTAATGCCGGTATTTTCATTAACGATGTTCTCAATAAGCTTTTTGTCTTTAATTATTTCAAATTACCATCGGCGTTCTAGCGAGAAAATTTATAAAAAAATAATAAAGAACAGCTTTTACGCTGGTTGGATTTTGTATTTTATTTCGATATTTTTTTTCGGAAATAATTAGGAGGCTAACAGTTGGCGACTGACAAGCGCCTCGCAAGTCTCAGCAGCGCTTTGAATGAGGCTCATGAGCTGTTTGGCATTGGAGGGGAAGGTCCATCGACAAGGTTCTCCCTTTGTGCCATTCAGTCTCAAATTTATTTGGTGGATTGGAGCTGTTGCGGTTTTTCCGGGCAGGGTCCTAGGACGTTTCCTTCAAAACGTAGCGGTTTTCATGAAGTGGTGCGATGTGAGTTCCATCGATAGTCTTTGGCGGTCACTGACTGTTCAGTGGTGGGGTGTAGGAACCTCTCAAGACCGTTAGAGCTACGTTGGCGTCAATGCCTGGTTTGCGGCCGCTTGCATGCGGCCGTAAGATCAGTTGCGGCGGCTATGCGCGGGCACGCTTCGGTGTGGTCGAGTTTTGCTCTCAGGTCTCGATATTCCTACCCCGTGCATAGCTGCCACCCTAGCCCGTAGGAAGGCTAATGGCAGATCCATTTCTTCCTTAGAGCATTAAAAATGAAATCAATACATCCCGACCGGCCCTACGAAAAACCAACTCCCCATCCCGACAACCGCTTCATGGCATTGACCAGCAACTGCAACGACATGCCCACCCTGTTCGTCGACACCCAGGCGCCACTCGACATCCTCACCGACGCTGCCAACTACAGAATCCGCGCAGTTACCCAAGTGCTTGAGAACCTGTCCATGCGCGGTTCGATCGAGTGCGAGTCGTTCATCCTCAGCGATTTCGCCTTGCTCTGCGCTATTCCATTGCGCGATGGCTGTGATGTGCTGGATGTGGTTGGGCGGCGGTTGCGGGCGGGGCCTACAGCGGCGGCATAGGCGTCGTCACAAGATCAAAAGATCCTGGGCTTCATCTTCGCCAGCCTGACGATCTGTATCGTCAGTAAATTGGGCGCACGGTCTGCGGGCACGCTGCAGCGATTCGCCGCGGCGGAAAAGGATTTAATGTTGAACAAATGAGGCTTTCAGCGAGGCATTAGCTTGCTGATTGAAGAAGACGGCACGCATCCGATGGTTGCGGGCCGTTTTTTATTGGGGATCAGTCAAGATCGGTATCGGGCTGATTCAGAAAGATCAGCACGCCCAGTATTGCCATGTAGAACCTGAAGGCTGCGTCCTGACCATTCCAAATATCGGATTGCCACATCAGAAACCACTCACCGCCAACAACCATGAAGCCGAAAAACCACACGAAAAACCCGGTCGTCAAACCCGCTACGGCCCACTTCCTGGCCTGTCTGAACTCATGCCCACCGGCTGACCGTGAGCGCCAGAGTTGTAGTGCGCCGTAGCCAAGAAGTCCACAGGTAATGGCCTCGCCAAGGATGATCAGCCAGTAAGCCCCATGCCACACCCAAGGCAGATCAATTGCGCGATACCGGGCGGCGTTGTCAGGGAAGGTGGTATCCATGCTCAGCACATGCCGGACGAAGTTGAAGTTGGAACCGTAGTCGGTGATGTTGTTGAACACGGTCATGAAGGCGAATGCGGCGAGCGCCAGGGTCATTGCAATCTTTGCGTAGCGAATGGTCATTTGTGCGTCCTTTGCTTTTTTCGACAAAGAACGCTATCACACCGGTTTGCAGGTTCGGGAGTCTTCCTGTTGTGAGGCGTTTCTGAATTTATCGAGTGATGGTGCGTGCTTGTTGCCGCTATGAATGCTCGAAGTGTCCGCTCAGCCGCGAACCCCTGACTTGCCGGCCGGTAAAAGGTAAACTCCCCGGCCTTCGCAGGAGCAACCATGAATTATCGTCACGCCTTCCATGCCGGCAATCACGCCGATGTGTTCAAACACCTGACCTTGACCCGCCTCATCGCCCTGATGTCGCGCAAGGAGCAGCCGTTTGCCTATCTCGACACCCATGCCGGCATCGGTCTGTATGACCTTCAGGGTGACCAGGCCAGCCGTACCGGCGAGTACCTGGAAGGCATTGCGCGTTTGTGGGGTCAGCCGGATCTGCCGATCCTGACCGCCGATTACATGCAGGTGCTGCACGAGATGAACCCGGATGGCCAGTTGCGCTATTACCCGGGGTCGCCAGAGCTGGCGCGACGTTTGACTCGCCCGCAGGACCGCGTGTTGCTCAACGAGAAGCACCCGGAAGACGGCGTGCTGCTCAAGGACAACATGGCCGGCGATCGTCGGGTCAAGGTGCACCTGGGCGAAGGCTGGCATGTGTCGCGGGCCTTGCTGCCGGTGCCGGAGAAGCGTGCGGTGATGTTGATCGATCCGCCGTTCGAGAAGCTCGACGAGATGCAGCGTTGTGCCGCGTCGCTCAAGGAAGCGATTGGCCGGATGCGCCAGACCGTGGCGGCGATCTGGTATCCGGTGAAGGATCAGCGTGCGCTGCGTCGTTTCTACCAGGATCTGGCGGGTACCGGTGCGCCGAAGTTGTTGCGGGTGGAGTTGCTGGTGCATCCGTTGGATACGCCGAACAGTCTGAATGGCTCCGGGTTGGCGATTGCCAATCCGCCGTGGGGGCTGGAGGAGGAGTTGCGTGAGCTGCTGCCGTGGTTGTCCGAGAAGTTGGGACAGACCCAGGGTGGGTGGCGGATGGATTGGTTGATTGCTGAGTAGCAGCTGCAAGTTTCAAGCTACAAGCTGCAAGTTGAAGTTGCGAACACAGGGCTTGCAGCTTGAGGCTTGCAGCTTGTCACTGCTTATATAGGGCAGGTCACGCCTGTACCGCCGATGCCGCAGTAGCCTTCCGGATTTTTGGCCAGGTACTGCTGGTGATACGTCTCTGCAAAATAGACGGTCGGGGCCTGGTCGATTTCGGTGCTGATTTCACCGAGGCCGGCCTTGGACAGCTCAGCCTGGTACGCTTCTTTGCTCTTGAGCGCGGCCTCCAGTTGTTCCGGCGAGGTGGCGTAGATCACCGAGCGGTACTGGGTGCCGATGTCGTTGCCCTGACGCATGCCCTGAGTCGGGTTGTGCAGTTCCCAGAACATCGCCAGTAGCTCCTGGTAGCTGACCTTGGCCTTGTCATACACCACCAGCACCACTTCGGCGTGGCCGGTCAGGCCCGAGCAGACTTCTTCGTAGGTCGGGTTTGGCGTGAAGCCGCCGGCGTAACCCACCACGGTGCTGACCACGCCTTCACGCTGCCAGAAGCGGCGTTCCGCACCCCAGAAACAGCCCAGGCCAAAGATCGCGAACTCGACGTCCTCGAAGAATGGACCCAGCAGAGGGGTGTCTTTGAAGACAAAGTGCTTCTCAGGCAAGTTCATCGGGGTTTCGCGGCCAGGCAGAGCTTGTTCTTTAGTAGGGAGCACGTTTTTGTTCACCAGAATTTCCGAGCGCAGAACCATGATCAGTCCTCTCAGTCAGGTTGAGTTGTAAATAAACAGGCTGTCAGTGTGCCCAATGCCGGCCAGATACGCACTACCCTTGTGGGAGCGAGCTTGCTCGCGATGAGGGCATAACTTTCAGCATCAATGTCGACTGATCCACCGCTATCGCGAGCAAGCTCGCTCCCACAGGTTTTGTGTCTGTCAGGCGATTGGGCCACGCGGGTAGCGTTTGAGCTTTTCGATCAGCTCATTGCCCGGGATCGGACGGTCGAACAGGTAGCCCTGGCCGACGTCGCAGCGGTGACGGCGCAGGAACGACAACTGCTCGGCGGTTTCGATGCCTTCAGCCACGACCTTGATTTTCAGGTTGTGGGCCATGGCGATCACCGCGGAGGTGATTTCCATGTCGTCCTGGTTGTCCGGAATTTCGTGGATGAAGCTTCGATCGATCTTGATGATGTCGATGGGGAATTTTTTCAAGTAACTGAGCGACGAGTAACCGGTGCCGAAGTCGTCCATGGCCAGGGTCAGGCCCAGGCGCTTGAGCTGGTCGAGTTGCAAGTGGGTGTCTTCGGTGGCCTCCAGCAGCAGGCCTTCGGTCAGCTCCAGCTCCAGCAAATGAGCGGGCAGGGCTTCTTCCTTGAGGATGGCGGCGATGGAGGCCACCAGGTCCGGATCGGAGAATTGCTTGGGCGACAGGTTGATCGCCACTTGCAGGTTACCCAGGCCGGCGGCGGTCAACGCTTTGCTCATGCGGCAGGCCTGGCGGGCGATCCATTTGCCGATCGGAATGATCAGCCCGGTTTCTTCGGCCACGCTGATGAACTGATCCGGGCGGATCATGCCCTTTTCCGGATGATCCCAGCGCAGCAATGCTTCCATGCCCAGCAAGCGGCCGCTGCGCAGGCACAGCTTGGGCTGGTAGAACACGTCGAGTTCGTTCTGTGTCAGGGCGCGGCGCAGGTTGTTTTCGACGAACAGCTTGTAGCTGGCCTCGGCGTTCAGCGCTTCGGTGAACACTTGCACCTGATGTTTGCCGTTGGCCTTGGCCTTGTGCAGCGCCAGCCCGGCGTTGCGCATCAGGGTTTGCGGGTCGCGCCCGTGCAGCGGCGCGCAGGCCAGGCCCACGGAGCCGGTGACGCTGATCAACTGGTTGTCGACGAACATCGGTTTGTCGAGGGTCGCCAGCAACTGATTGGCCACCTGCTGACCCATCGTGAGGTCGCTGTTGTCCAGCAACACGGCGAATTCGTTACTGGCGAATCGCGCCAGGCTGCCGCTCGGGATCAAGCTGTTGCGCAGGCGTCGGGCCAGGCTGATCAGCAATTTGTCGCCAGTCTGGTGGCCGAGGCTGTCGTTGATCCGCTTGAAGTTGTCGATGTCCACCAGCAACAGGCTGATCGGCGCGTCGCTGTCGCGGGCGAAGCGTTCATCGAGGTTGCGGATGAACGCCGGGCGGTTGCCGAGATTGGTCAGGTTGTCGGTGTAGGCAAGGCGCTCGATACGCTGCTGAGCGAGCTTGGTCTGGGTGATGTCTTCGTAGATGCCGATGTAGTGGGTCAGCTCGCGATTGTCGCCATAAACCTTGGAGATCGACAACTGGCCCCAGTAGGGTTCGAGGTTTTTCCGGCGGCTCTTGAATTCGCCCTGCCAACTGTTGCTCTTGGCCAGCGCCGAAGGCGCGTCGAACAGCAGTTCGCTGAGGTTTTCCAGGGCTGGAAGTTCCGACAGGCGCTGACCGTGCACTTCTTCGGTGGAGTACTGGGTGATTGCGGTGAAGCTCGGATTGACGTACTCCACCACGCCGTCGCAGTTGACCAGCAGAAAGGCGTTGGCACTTTGCTCGACCGCACGCTGGAACAGGTGCAGGGCGCTGGTAGCGGTTCGCCGGTTGTGGTTGCTGATGACTTGGGCGAACTGGTCCGCCAGTTCGCCGGCGAAGGCGATTTCATCCGACTGCCAGGCACGGGTGGCACCGATTTGCTCCAGGCACAAAACGCCAACCACCTGGCCATCGACACGGATGCTGGCGTCGAGCATTGCGTTGACGTCGCGCGGGCGCAGGCTTTCGGCCATCTCCCGGGTGCGCGGGTCGTGCATGGCGTTATGGGCGTCGATGGCGCGACCGGTGTGCAGGGCGTCGAGGTAATCGGGGAACACGCTGACGTCGATCGGCTGCGGCAGCAGGTATTCCTGATTCGTGCGGTGATAGGCCGAGATCGGCACCAGCATTGAACCTTCGAGGCTCCACAGGCTGGCGCAGTCGATTTGGTAAATGTCGCAGGCACTGCGGGTGATCAGCTCGGCGGCTTCGCGCAAGGAGTTGTTGCTGCTGTAGCGCTGCCGGGTAAGCAGCAGGATCAGGTCCTGCTGGGCGCGCACCCGGTCCAGATGCAGCAGCTGCTCCTGCTGGGCGCGCTGATTGAGCTCCAGGGCGATTTGCAGGCGCGAGTTCCGGGTTTCCAGATCCAGGGCCGGTTGCAGCGGGTCATCCTCGTACAGGCCGTCAATGACCAGCAAGTAGCCGCGCAACAGGTGGCGATTGTGTTGTTTGTAGGCTTCGCCCAGTTCCAGCAGATTCAGGGAGCCGGAGGCCGTGTGCAGGGTGTAGCGGATCAGGTAATGCGTGCTTTGAGTCAGCTGGTGCTGGACCGCATCATGAAGTTGATAGCGCGCTTCCGGCTCCATCAGGCTGGCGTAGGGCGAGCCCACCAGTGCACACAGCTCCACGGCCGGCAGGCCGAACTGGCGTTCGCAATTGGGGTCGAGAAACAGGAGCGCCCAGCTGGGTTCATTAAGCCGTTCGAAACGCAGCATGCCGAGCCGCGAGGGCACAGGCAACTGCGTCACTACCTCGGCCACCATACGGCTGGCGGCATCGGGTTGGCTTTTCATGGAGGGAAACTCGCTTCGAATATGCTGAACGCGCTGGGCTGACGCCCTCTTTACTGTTGCCTGCGGCAAGGTTGCATCATTGCGACACCGACTGACAAGAGAGATGAAGGCTAAGTGCTATAAGAATATGTCGGCAGGCGCGAAGATTTCTGCAGTTTCCCAAAAAAGTACGGCTATTGATCAGGTCGCAGCCTTGAGGGGGCGTCTCGAAGGCTGCAATTTTTTGCCATCAGCGCAAATTGATGTCTGTCGATTGCAGCAACTTGCCATCCCGATCGTGGTAATTCACCTGAATGCGCTCTGCATCGATGACCAGGTGCGCGAAGTTATCCTGGCTGATGACTTTACCGGTCAATTCCTGCCGATATTCGCCAGCGGCGTTCCCTGCCAGCGGTCGGTCGAGGATAAAGCTGGATTGACTGGCATAGGGCAGCAGTTTGGTGTTGCACAATGGCGACGACACGATGGTGTGCACTTCGAAGTCCGGGTCTTCGCTGTGGGTCAGTCGACTGGTCAAGGAGGCGTGGATGTCACCGGAAACGAAAATGACATTCTTCAGCCGGTGTGAACGAATGAACTCCAGCAACCGCAATCGTTGCCCGGGAAAACCGGCCCAGGCGTCATTCCCATCGTGTTTGGCGTCGGGAAAGAACATCACACTGGTAATCACCAGCTTGACCCGGGCCGGGCTGTTGATCAGCCATTGGCACAAGGCATGTTCCTGTTCGAGATCAAGCATGCGTCGATCATCGGCGGACAAGTTGCGCCGGGTGCGACTATCGGTGACGAACCATTCGATATCGCCATCGGCGAACTGATACCAGTAGTGATTCGGGATCCGGCTGATCCGGCCATCGTCAAGTAATTCAAATACCGGGCTGTGGCTAGCTTGATATAACTCATATGCAGTGATGGCGTTTTTGTATAAGACCTCATCGGTCGAACTTTTCTTGTCCGGCCAGTTGTCTTTAATTTCATGATCGTCGAGGATCATGTAAGTCGATACGTTGGCCATTAACCTGGAAATATGCGGTTGGGAGAAAGCCGCATGGTATTTTGCGAGTATTTGCTGATATTCGCGGTCAGGCGCAAAAAAATTCAAGTCATCGGCATAGATCTGGTCGCCAGTCATCAGTACTGCGCTGACCGGTGGGTCGGCTTGCTCTGCCAGTTGTGCCATCGAGGCAAATATCCGGTCACCCTGTTGTGGTGCCGACGGGATGCCAGCTGTCATCCGCAGGTAACGACATGAGCCGACGAAATAGGCTTGTGGCGTACCGGCGGCGCCAGACCGGGTGCGCAAGCGATAGAGCTCTGGTGGCCATTGCAGCGGCAGTTCCTGCAGCGAATCTGCTGTGTGTTCGGTACTCTGGGTGCTGAACCAGCCGGCCTGGTATTCGTACTCGGTATCGGCGGCCAGGTTATTGAGAACAATGACATCGGACATGTCCTGCAGGTATGTCAGCCTTGCAAAGATACTGTTAAGCCATTGTTCATGCCCGGACTGCCGATAACGAATGCCGGCAAATACGGGCGCACTGTTTTGCGCTTGTCCGCGTACAAAAATACGCGCGTGATTAGTTGTTGTGTGGCCAATAATCGGGCCGACAGTTGGTTTTAGCATACTTGAGTCCATTCGCTGCCAGTTAATCAGGGAGTTGGTTGTTTCGGATGTTATTGGGTGTTAAGCCAAGACTAATTATTTGGCCTGAATAAATACCTGGCAGAAATGGATTCAAGTTGTGGGCGATATCGGCCACAAATGTAGGAAGGTGTTCAAACAAGAACTTCAGGCAAAAAAAGCCCCGCCAAATTGGCGGGGTTGAGGTACGAGCGTGGCGCTCGGAAACGTGGAACGCGATCGGCCCTCCGGTGAAGGAGGGCCGGTCGGTATTACAGGAGCATGGTGCGGATGTCGCCCAGCAGGTCGCTCAGACGCTTGGTGAAGCGTGCAGCAGCGGCGCCGTTGATCACGCGGTGATCGTAGGACAGCGACAGTGGCAGCATCAGTTTCGGCTGGAAGGCTTTGCCGTCCCAGACTGGCTGGATGGTGGCCTTGGAAACACCGAGGATCGCCACTTCCGGCGCGTTGACGATCGGCGTGAAGCCGGTGCCGCCAATGTGGCCGAGACTGGAAATGGTGAAGCAGGCGCCTTGCATCTCGTCCGATGAAAGCTTCTTGGTCCGGGCTTTTTCAGCCAGGGAAGCGGCTTCGGCAGCCAGTTGCAGCAGGCTCTTCTGGTCGACGTTCTTGATGACCGGTACCAGCAGGCCATCCGGGGTGTCGACGGCGAAGCCGATGTTCACGTACTTCTTGCGGATGATCGCTTTGCCGCTTGGCGCCAGCGAGCTGTTGAAGTCCGGCAGTTCCTTGAGCAGGTGCGCGCAGGACTTGAGCAGCAACGGCAGGACGGTCAGCTTGACGCCGGCCTTCTCTGCAACGGCTTTCTGGGCAACACGGAACGCTTCGAGTTCGGTGATATCCGCCGAATCAAATTGCGTCACGTGCGGCACGTTCAGCCAGCTGCGGTGCAGGTTGGCCGCACCGACCTGCATCAGGCGGGTCATCGGCACTTCTTCGATTTCACCGAAGCGGCTGAAGTCCACGACCGGAATCGGCGGGATGCCCGCGCCACCGGTTGCGCCGGCAGCAGCGGCCGGTGCTTCCTTGGCCTTCTGCATCATGGCCTTGACGTAAACCTGCACGTCTTCTTTCAGGATGCGGCCGTGCGGACCGCTGGCGCCGACGGCGCTCAGCTCGACGCCGAACTCGCGGGCCAGTTGACGCACGGCAGGGCCGGCGTGAACTTTCGCGCCCGGCTTGGCTGGAGCGGCAACCGGGGCAGCAGGTGCGGCGGCAGGTGCAGCAGCGGCTTGAGCCGAAGCAGCAGCGCTCGGAGCAGCAGCGGCAGGTGCGGTCGCAGCAGCCGGAGCAGCGCCTTTGACTTTCAGCTTGAGGATCAGGTCGCCGGTACCGACTTCGTCATCGAGCTTGATGGAAACGCTTTCCACCACGCCAGCGGCTGGCGATGGAATCTCCATGCTGGCCTTGTCGGATTCCAGGGTGATCAGCGACTGGTCGGCCACAACGGTGTCGCCGGCCTTGACCAGGACTTCGATGATCTTGGCCTTGCCCGCCGAACCGATGTCCGGAACGTGGATGTCCTGGACGCTGTCGGCAACCGGTGCAGCCGGAGCTGCTGCAGGTGCCGGTGCAGCGGCAGCAACTGGAGCGGCAGCCTGGGCCGGGGCGGCAGCCGGTGCCGCAGCACCTGCCACTTCCAGATCCAGGATCAGGTCGCCGGTGCCGACTTCGTCGTTGAGCTTGACGCTGATGGCCTTGACCACGCCAGCGGCAGGCGACGGGATTTCCATGCTCGCCTTGTCGGACTCCAGGGTGATCAGCGATTGATCAGCCGCAACGGTGTCGCCAACCTTGACCTGGATCTCGATGATCTGGGCCTTGCCCGACGAACCGATGTCCGGCACGTGCACTTGCTGAACGCTGGCGGCAGCCGGCGCAGCAGCAGGTGCGGCAGCTGCAGGAGCAGCAGCCGGCTTGGCTTCAGCCTTGGCCGCCGGTGCAGCGGCAGCCGCAGGGGCCGCAGCGGCACCTTCGACTTCCAGTTCCAGCAGTTCGTCGCCTTCTTTCAGGCGATCGCCCAGCTTCACTTTCAGGCTCTTGATGATACCGGCCTTCGGCGCAGGCACTTCCATGCTCGCCTTGTCCGACTCAAGTGTCAGAATGCTCTGGTCGGCTTCGATACGGTCGCCGACCTTCACAAACAGTTCAATTACTTCACCTTCACCGCTGCCGATGTCAGGTACGCGAATGAGTTCGCTCACAGAATCTCTCCTCAGCAGTCCAGTGGGTTGCGTTTTTCCGGGTTGATACCGAACTTGGCGATGGCCTCGGCCACAACCTTAGGTTCGATGTCACCACGGTCAGCCAGTGCTTCCAGGGCTGCCAACACCACGAAATGACGGTCGACTTCGAAGAAATGACGCAGTTTCTTGCGGCTGTCGCTGCGGCCGAAACCGTCGGTGCCCAGGACTTTGAATTCCTTGGACGGTACCCACTGACGGATCTGCTCGGCGAACAGTTTCATGTAGTCGGTAGAGGCGATGACCGGACCCTTACGGCCGTTCAGGCACTCTTCGACGTAGCTCAGCTTAGGCTTCTGGCCAGGGTGCAGACGGTTGCTGCGCTCAACGGCCAGGCCGTCGCGACGCAGTTCGTTGAAGCTGGTAACGCTCCACACGTCGGCGCCGACGTTGAACTCTTCACGCAGGATCTTCGCGGCTTCACGGACTTCACGCAGGATGGTGCCGGAGCCCATCAGCTGAACGTGGTGCGCCGCTTCGCGGTTGTCTTCCTCGAGCAGGTACATGCCTTTCTTGATGCCTTCTTCGGCACCGGCCGGCATGGCTGGCTGCTGGTACGACTCGTTCATCACGGTGATGTAGTAGAAGACGTCCTGTTGCTCTTCGGTCATCTTCTTCATGCCGTCCTGAATGATCACCGCCAGCTCGTAGCCGTAGGTTGGATCGTAGGTGCGGCAGTTCGGGATGGTGGCAGCCAGCAGGTGGCTGTGACCGTCTTCGTGTTGCAGGCCTTCACCGTTCAGGGTGGTACGGCCGGCGGTGCCGCCGATCAGGAAGCCACGGGTGCGGCTGTCGCCAGCGGCCCAGGCCAGGTCGCCGATACGCTGGAAACCGAACATCGAGTAGAAGATGTAGAACGGCAGCATCGGCTGGTTGTGGCTGGAGTACGAAGTACCGGCAGCGATGAAGGAGCTCATGGCGCCCGCTTCGTTGATGCCTTCTTCGAGAATCTGGCCCTTCTGGTCTTCCTTGTAGAACATCACCTGGTCTTTATCGACTGGCTCGTAGAGCTGGCCGACGGAGGAGTAGATGCCCAACTGACGGAACATGCCTTCCATACCGAAGGTACGGGCTTCGTCAGGGATGATCGGCACGATGCGCGGGCCGATTTCCTTGTCCTTGACCAGTTGCGCGAGGATCCGCACGAAGGCCATGGTGGTGGAGATTTCACGGTCGCCCGAGCCGTCAAGGATCGCCTTGAGGGTGTCCAGTGGCGGAGTCGGGATGTTGAAGCTCTTGGCGCGACGCTGAGGCACGAAGCCGCCCAGTGCGGTACGGCGCTCGCTCAGGTAACGGGCTTCGGCGCTGCCTTCTTCCGGTTTGAAGAACGGCAGGTTTTCCAGCTCGTCGTCCTTGACCGGGATGTCGAAACGATCGCGGAACAACTTCAGGCTGTCGACATCGACTTTCTTGGTGTTGTGCGCAGTGTTTTTCGCTTCGCCGGCACCGGTGCCATAACCCTTGATGGTCTTGGCCAGGATGACGGTCGGTTGTTCTTTGTGGTTGACCGCTTCGTGGTACGCCGCGTAGACCTTGTACGGGTCGTGGCCGCCACGGTTGAGTTTCCAGATCTCGTCGTCGGACAGGTCTTCAACCATCGCCTTGAGTTCTGGCGTGTTGAAGAAGTGTTCACGCACGAACGCGCCGTCTTTGGCTTTGTAGTTCTGGTACTCGCCGTCGATGACTTCGTCCATGCGGCGTTGCAGGATGCCGTCGACGTCCTTGGCCAGCAGTGGGTCCCAGAAACGGCCCCAGATGACTTTGGTCACGTTCCACTGAGCACCGCGGAACACGCCTTCGAGTTCCTGGATGATCTTGCCGTTGCCGCGAACCGGGCCGTCGAGGCGCTGCAGGTTGCAGTTGATGACGAAGATCAGGTTGTCCAGCTTCTCGCGGCCGGCCAGGGAGATCGCGCCCAGGGATTCCGGTTCGTCGCACTCGCCGTCGCCCAGGAAGCACCAGACCTTCTGTTTGCCTGGCTGGATGAAGCCGCGGTGTTCCAGGTACTTCATGAAGCGTGCCTGGTAGATCGCCTGGATCGGGCCCAGACCCATGGATACGGTCGGGAACTGCCAGAAGTCAGGCATCAGCCAAGGGTGCGGGTAGGACGACAGGCCCTGACCGTCGACTTCCTGGCGGAAGTTGTTCATCTGGTCTTCGGTGATGCGGCCTTCCATGAATGCGCGGGCGTAAACGCCTGGCGAGGTGTGGCCCTGGAAGTAGATCAGGTCGCCGCCGTGTTCGTCGGTCGGGGCCTGGAAGAAGTAGTTGAAGCCGATGTCATAAAGGGTCGCACTGGAAGCGAAGCTGGAGATGTGACCGCCGAGGTCAGAATCTTTCAGGTTCGTACGCATCACCATGGCCATCGCGTTCCAGCGTACCAGCGAGCGAATGCGGCGTTCCATGAACAGGTCGCCAGGCATGCGTGCTTCGTGGGTAACGGGGATCGTGTTGCGGTAAGGCGTGGTGATTGCGTAAGGCAACTGCGAACCGCTGCGGGTCGCCAGTTCACCCATACGGGTCATCAGATAGTGAGCACGGTCTTCGCCTTCTTTGTCGAGAACCGATTCCAGGGCGTCCAGCCATTCCTGGGTTTCGACGGGATCGAGGTCTTGCATGGCTTGCTCCAGGGCGGAAAGGCTACCAGAATCGGTTGCCTGAGTTAGCGACTGGCCTTGTGGGCAGACGTTATGAATTCTTGGATTGCCGACAGGTTGTTCCGGCGGCGTGTAGTTTTACTACAAATCTTCCGGCATTTCAGCCCGTCTAATGTATATACGAGTAGTAAAACTACAGATGAGCGGCTTGTGGCCCCCGGCTGCGTTGTGAGAATAATCGTTAAGGTTGGTCTTTTTCCAACTACAAAAGGTAAAAGCTTGATGCTGGCTGCCAAAATAAAAGAAATTTCAGCTATTTCTAACTTTTGTTCGACACTCCTTCAGGTAGTGGGTTTTCGCAAACCACTACATGCAGTCCGTTGTACGCCGATCAAGGATAGACCATGAGCCTCCCTTCGCTTGCCGAACTGCCGGCCATTCTCTTGCCGTTTGTCACCCGCGCCGAGCAGTCGTTCCGGGCTGCCGTCGCCACTCTGGACGATGATCACGGGCTGTCTGCCTGGTCGCCAGAGCGCTGGGCACAATTTGCCCGCGTCACCGCCGCCAGCGATTTCGTGATTGAACAGTCTGTACGTGACCCTTTGATGTTGCTGCAGCTGGTGCAGTCCGGTGAGCTTGACCGCAGCTACGCGCCCGGTGAGTTGTGCGCGCAGATCGCGGCCGCCGTGAGCACGGCCGAGACCGACGATCTGCTTGGCCGTGCCCTGCGCCGCCAGCGCGCGCGCCACCAGGTGCGGATCATCTGGCGCGACCTGACCCGCCAGGCCGATTTGGTCCAGACCTGCCGCGACCTCTCGGACATGGCCGATGCCAGCATCGATCAGGCCTATCAATGGTTGTACGTGCGGCATTGCCAGCAGTTCGGCGTGCCGACCGGACGGCGCAGCGGCGAGCCGCAGCAGATGGTCATCCTCGGCATGGGCAAGCTCGGTGCCGTGGAGTTGAACCTGTCGTCGGACATCGACCTGATTTTCGCCTATCCCGAGGGCGGCGAAACCTTCGGCGTGAAGCGCGCGCTGGATAACCAGGAATTCTTCATTCGTCTGGGCCAGCGGTTGATCAAGGCCCTGGACCCGATGACCGTCGACGGCTTTGTATTCCGCGTCGACATGCGCTTGCGCCCCTACGGTTCGGCGGGCGCGCTGGTGCTGAGCTTCAATGCGCTGGAGCAGTATTACCAGGACCAGGGTCGCGACTGGGAACGCTACGCGATGATCAAGTCGCGGGTGGTGGCCGGCGACCAGATGGCTGGCGCGCAACTGCAAGAGATGCTGCGGCCATTCGTTTACCGGCGTTACCTGGACTTCTCGGCCATCGAAGCGCTGCGCACCATGAAGCAGTTGATCCAGCAGGAAGTGCGGCGCAAGGGCATGGCCGACAACATCAAGCTCGGATCCGGCGGTATTCGCGAAGTCGAGTTCATTGCCCAGGCGTTCCAGCTGATCCACGGCGGCCGCGATCTGAGCTTGCAGCAGCGCCCGCTATTAAAGGTGCTGAGCACGCTGGAAGGTCAGGGTTATCTGCCGCCGGCGGTGATCAGCGAGCTGCGCGAAGGCTACGAATTCCTGCGTTACACCGAACACGCGATTCAGGCGATCGCTGACCGCCAGACACAAATGTTGCCCAGTGGCGAGCAGGATCAGGCGCGCATTGCCTTTATGCTGGGTTTCGCCAACTGGACGGCGTTCCACGAACAACTGATGTATTGGCGTGGCCGCGTAGCCTGGCACTTCGGGCAGGTGATCGCCGATCCCGACGAAGAGCAGGGTGCCGAAAGCGAAGTGGTGGTCGGCGGTGAGTGGTTGCCGCTGTGGGAAGAGGCTCAGGACGATGAGGCCGCTTGCCGCCAGCTGGAAGAGGGTGGTTTCAAGGATGCGCCCAAGGCCTTGAACGCCTTGGCCGGCTTGCGCAGCAGTCCGCAATTGCGGGCGATGCAGCGTCTGGGACGCGAACGTCTCGATGCGTTTATTCCGCGTTTGCTGGCGCAGGCCGTGGAACATGCCAATCCGGATCTGGTGTTGGAACGCGTGTTGCCACTGGTTGAAGCCGTGGCCCGTCGCTCCGCGTACCTGGTGCTGCTGACCGAGAACCCTGGCGCCTTGCGGCGTTTGCTGACGCTGTGCGCCGCGAGCCCGTGGATCGCCGAGCAAATCACCCGTTTCCCGCTGCTGCTCGACGAATTGCTTAACGAAGGTCGACTGTTCAAGCCGCCACTGGCACCAGAACTGGCCGCCGAGTTGCGCGAGCGCCTGACGCGGATTCCCGAGGACGACCTCGAACAGCAAATGGAAGCGCTGCGTCACTTCAAGCTGGCGCACCGCTTGCGGGTGGCCGCCTCGGAAATCGCCGGCAGCCTGCCGCTGATGAAAGTCAGCGACTACCTGACCTGGCTCGCCGAAGCGATTCTTGAACAGGTGCTCGCACTGGCCTGGCGCCAGACCGTGGCCAAGTACGGCACGCCCCTGCGCACCGATGGCACCTTGTGCGATCCCGGCTTCATCATTGTCGGTTATGGGAAAGTCGGCGGCCTGGAACTCGGGCATGGTTCGGACCTGGACCTGGTGTTCATCCACGACGGTGATCCGCAAGCTGAAACCGATGGGCCCAAACCCATCGACGGCGCGCAATTTTTCACCCGTCTGGGGCAGCGGATCATTCACCTGCTGACGGCGCAGACCAACTCCGGGCAGTTGTATGAGGTGGACATGCGCCTGCGGCCGTCCGGTGCGTCGGGATTGCTGGTGAGTTCCCTGGGGGCGTTTGCCCGTTATCAGGAGAACGAAGCCTGGACCTGGGAGCATCAGGCGCTGGTGCGGGCGCGGGTGCTGGTGGGCAGTCAGGATGTCGGCCAGGCCTTCGAGAAAGTCCGTGCCGCGATATTGGGCAAGACGCGTGATTTGCCGACCTTGCGCCAGGAGGTCAGCGAGATGCGCGCCAAGATGCGCGATAATCTTGGCAGCAAGAGCACGGCGGCCGGTACCGGGGCAAATGCCTTCGAAGCCACGGCGCCGTTCGATATCAAGCAGGACGCCGGAGGTATCGTCGATATTGAATTTATGGTGCAATACGCGGCCCTGGCGTGGTCCGAAACACACCCGCCATTGCTGCGCTGGACCGATAACATCCGCATTCTGGAAGAGCTGGAGCACGAAGGGCTGATGCCCGTCGAAGATGCCAGCCTGTTGCGTGAGGCGTATAAAGCATACCGTTCCGCCGCCCACCGACAGGCTCTGCAGAAGAACCCGGGGGTGATACCGGCCGACCAGTTCGCGGACGAACGGCAGCAGGTCATGCGGATCTGGCGTGAGCTGGGGCTACGCTGAAACGCGTCAATCGGAGCGACAAGATTCAAAGGTGGGAGCGGGCTTGCTCGCGAAGGCGGAGTGTCAGTCGATAGAGATATTGAATGTGATGGCCCCTTCGCGGGCAAGCCCGCTCCCACAGTAGATCTGCAGTGTCATGCCGATCGAAGTACACCAATACCCAATGTGGGAGCGAGCCTGCTCGCGATAGCGGAGTGACAGTCGACAGCAATGTTGAAGGTGATGACCCATCGCAAGCCAGCATGCTCCCGCAGAGATTCTCGAGGCGGGGAGGCGTAGGCCTCCCCGGTTCGTTTATGGAAACCACATGAAAATTCTGATCGTTGGGCCCAGTTGGGTCGGTGACATGGTGATGGCGCAGACACTTTTCCAGTGTCTCAAGCAACGCCACCCGCAGTGCGAAATCGACGTGCTGGCCCCCGAGTGGAGCCGGCCGATTCTTGAACGCATGCCCGAAGTTCGCCAGGCCTTGAGCTTTCCGCTCGGTCATGGCGTGCTGGAGTTGGCGACGCGCCGGCGCATCGGCAAATCCCTGGCCGGCCAGTACGACCAGGCGATCCTGTTGCCCAATTCCCTGAAGTCGGCGCTGGTGCCGTTCTTTGCCGGCATCCCGAAGCGCACCGGCTGGCGTGGCGAATTCCGCTATGGCCTGCTCAATGACGTGCGCACGCTGGATAAGGATCGTTATCCGCTGATGATCGAGCGCTTCATGGCCTTGGCCTACGAGCCGGGCGTCGAGTTGCCGAAACCCTATCCGCGTCCGATGCTGCAGATCGACCCGGTCACCCGCGAGGCGGCACTGGCCAGGTTCGGCCTGACCCTCGACCGTCCGGTGTTGGCCCTGTGCCCCGGCGCCGAGTTCGGTGAGTCCAAGCGCTGGCCGTCCGAGCATTACGCCAAGGTCGCCGAAACGAAGATCCGTGAAGGCTGGCAAGTCTGGCTGTTCGGTTCGAAAAACGACCACGCCGTGGGCGAAGACATCCGCGCGCGGCTGATTCCCGGCCTGCGCGAAGAATCGGTCAACCTCAGCGGCGGCACCTCGCTGGCCGAAGCCATCGACCTGCTGTCCTGTGCCGACTCGGTGGTGTCCAACGACTCCGGCCTGATGCACGTCGCCGCCGCGCTGAACCGCCCGCTGGTCGCGGTCTACGGCTCGACGTCGCCGGGTTTCACGCCACCGTTGGCCGAGCACGTGGAAATCGTACGCCTGGGCATCGAGTGCAGCCCGTGCTTCGATCGCACCTGCCGTTTCGGCCATTACAACTGCCTGCGCCAACTCATGCCGCAAGCGGTGAACGAAGCCTTGCAGCGGTTGCAAGGCACTGTGGTCGAGGTCAAATAGCTTGCGGGTTCTGTTGATCAAGACATCTTCGCTGGGCGACGTCATTCATGCGTTGCCGGCGTTGACCGACGCGGCGCGGGCGATTCCCGGCATCAAATTCGACTGGGTGGTGGAAGAAGGCTTTGCCGAAATCCCGACCTGGCATCCGGCGGTGGGCAAGGTGATTCCGGTGGCGATTCGTCGCTGGCGCAAAAACATCTGGCAGACCATCAAGAGCGGTGAGTGGAAGCGCTTCAAGCAAAGCGTGCGCGCCACGAAGTACGACTTGGTGATCGACGCCCAGGGCTTGCTGAAAAGCGCCTGGCTGACCCGTTACGTCAAGGCACCGGTGGCCGGCCTCGATAAAAGCTCGGCGCGCGAACCCATCGCTGCGCGCTTTTACAATCGGCGTCTGGCCGTTGCCCGCGGGCAGCACGCGGTGGAGCGAGTGCGTCAGTTGTTCGCCATCGCCTTGGGCTATGACTTGCCAAAAGGCATGGGCGACTACGGTCTGAATGTCGAGCGCCTGGTGGAATTGCCGCGCAAGAATCCGTACGTGGTGTTTCTGCATGGTACTACCTGGGACACCAAGCACTGGCCTGAAGCTTACTGGCGCGAGCTGACCGAACGGGTCGGATACCTTGGCGTCGGGGTCAAGTTGCCTTGGGGCAATGCGCAGGAGAAAGCCCGGGCCGAGCGCATCGCTGCCGGTTTCAAACACGCCGAAGTGTTGCCCAAGTTGAACCTGGCCGGTGTTGGCAAGGTGCTGGCTGGCGCGCAAGCCTGCGTGGCGGTGGATACCGGCCTGGGCCATCTGGCCGCTGCGCTGGATGTGCCGACGCTGTCGCTGTTCGGTCCGACCAATCCGGGCCTGACCGGCGCCTACGGCAAGGTGCAGATTCACCTGGCCAGCGACTTCCCGTGTGCGCCGTGCCTGCAAAAGAAATGCACCTATCAACCGACGGCCGAAGATGCCCGTCAATTTGACCTGAAACGCGAGTGGCCCCTGTGCTTCACGCGTCTGAACCCCGAGCGTGTCGCCAGCCGACTGAGCACGTTGTTAATGGCTGAGGAGCTGCGCTGATGCAATTGGCATTTGTCCTGTACAAATATTTTCCGTTTGGCGGCTTGCAGCGCGATTTCATGCGCATTGCCCTGGAGTGCCAGAAGCGCGGCCATCAGATTCGCGTCTACACGCTGATCTGGGAGGGCGACGTACCGCCGGGTTTCGAAGTGCTGGTGGCGCCGGTCAAGGCGTTCTTCAACCATCGACGCAACGAAAAACTCAGCGAATGGATGGAAGCCCACCTGGCCAAACGACCGGTCGACCGCTTGATTGGCTTCAATAAGATGCCGGGCCTGGACGTCTACTACGCCGCCGACGGCTGCTTCGAAGACAAGGCGCAGAACCTGCGCAACTCGCTCTACCGCCGCTGGGGCCGCTATCGCCACTTCGCCGAATACGAGCGCGCGGTGTTCGCCAGGGATGCGAAGACTGAAGTGCTGATGATTTCCGAGGTCCAGCAGCCGCTGTTCATCAAGCATTACGACACGCCGCTGGAGCGTTTCCACCTGCTGCCACCGGGTATCGCTCAGGACCGTCGCCGACCGGCTGATGCTGATGACATTCGCGCCGGGTTCCGCGCTGAGTTCGACCTCAAGGACGACGAACTGCTGCTGGTGCAGATCGGCTCCGGGTTCAAGACCAAGGGCGTCGATCGCAGCCTCAAGGCACTGGCGGCGCTGCCTGCCGAGTTGAGGAAGCGCACCCGGCTGTTTGTAATTGGCCAGGATGACCCCAAGTTATTCCAGATGCAGAGTGCGACATTGGGGTTGGGCGACAACGTCACGTTCCTCAAGGGCCGCAGCGATATCCCGCGTTTCCTGTTGGGTGCCGATCTGTTGATCCACCCGGCGTACAACGAAAACACCGGCACCGTGCTGCTCGAAGCACTGGTGGCCGGCTTGCCGGTGTTGGTGAGCGCGGTGTGCGGTTACGCCCATTACATCGCCGAGGCCGATGCGGGCCTGGTGTTGGACGAGCCCTTCGATCAGGCGCAGCTGACGCAATACCTGACCGGCATGTTGAACGACGCTCAAGCAAGGGCGGCCTGGAGCCGCAATGGTCTGGCCTTCGCCGAAACGGCCGACCTCTACAGCATGCCGCAACACGCGGCCGATGTGATTCTGGCGGAGCACGCTTAAATGAAGTTGATGCTGGCTGAACCGTTCAAGAGCCTCTGGGCCGGACGCGACCCGTTCGCCGAAGTCGAGGGGCTCAAGGGCGAGGTGTACCGCGAGCTGGAAGCGCGCCGGACATTGCGCACGGAAGTCGACGGCAACGGGTTTTTCGTGAAAATCCACCGTGGCATCGGCTGGGGCGAAATCTTCAAGAACCTGCTCACGGCCAAGCTCCCGGTACTGGGTGCCGGCCAGGAGTGGAGGGCCATTCAGCGCCTGCAGGAAGCCGGCGTGCCGACCATGACCGCTGTCGCGTATGGCGAGAAGGGCAGTAACCCGGCCGACCAGCACTCGTTCATCGTTACCGAAGAGTTGGCGCCCACCGTCAGCCTCGAAGACTTCAGCATCAACTGGGTCAAGCAGCCGCCGGAGCCAAAACTCAAGCGCGCGCTGATCGCCGAAGTCGCACGCATGACCGGCATGATGCACCGCGCCGGGGTCAACCACCGCGACTGCTACATCTGCCATTTCCTGCTGCACACCGACAAACCGGTGACCTTTGATGACTTCAAGCTTTCGGTGATCGACCTGCACCGCGCCCAGACCCGTCCGGCGATCACCTCGCGCTGGCGCAACAAGGATCTGGCCGCCCTGTACTTTTCCGCCCTGGACATCGGCCTGACCCGCCGCGACAAATTGCGTTTTCTCAAAGGCTATTTCCAGCAGCCGCTGCGGCAGATCCTGAGCGAAGAAGCCGGGCTGCTGAGCTGGCTCGATGGCAAGGCCAACAAGCTCTACGAGCGTAAACAGCGATACGGGGATGCGCTCTGATGTCGGGTTGGAAACTGGAACCGGCCTACAGCGATCTGGCCGATGACTTCGGCAGCCTTGAGGCGGTGTTTGCGCTTCAGGGCGAGCGGTTGACCAAGGACCTGCTCTCCGAGGTCATTCGCGTTCAGCGCAATGGCGTCAACTATTACGTCAAGCGCTACGTGGGTGCCGGCAAAGGCTTGCGGCGTTACCTCGGCAAGCCTCGGGTGAAGATGGAGTGGCAGAACCTCAAGCGTTTCGCCAAGTGGGGCATTCCCACGGCCGAGGTGGTGGCCTGGGGGCTGGAACGTCGCGGTGCGGCCTACGCTCGCGGTGCGATGATTACCCGGGAACTGCCGCGTACCGAAGACTTGTCGGCACTGGCCGAGCGACGCGATCCGAAACTGTCGGATCGCGCCTGGGTCGATGCCGTCAGTCGTCAGTTGGCCCAGTACACCCGGACCATGCACGATCACCGCTTCACCCATAATGATCTGAAGTGGCGCAACCTGCTGATCGACGACGAGGCTCGACTGTTTCTGATCGATTGCCCCAACGGCGACTTTTGGCGCGGTTTCTGGCTCAAGTACCGAATCACCAAGGATCTGGCGTGCCTGGACAAGGTTGCCAAGTATCAACTGTCGGCTACCCAGCGCCTGCGCTTTTACCTGCAATACCGCAACCGGACCCGGCTCAACGCTGCGGACAAGAAACGCATCCGGCACGTGGTGAGATTTTTCGAGGGGCGCGAATGACTGATTTTCTGGCCGCTGAAGACCGTGCGCTGCTTGAGCGCCATGGTCTCGGCACGTTCGAGGCGCTCTGGGCCAAGCAGCTCGATGCGGTGGACGAACCCAACACCGGTCGCGGCGGCTGGAGCAGCGTGTTTCGGCTGGATCTGGAAGGTCATGGCTACTACCTCAAGCGTCAAAGCAACTACCTGACCCGCACCTTGCGCGCGCCGTTCGGCGAGCCGAGTTTTGCCCGTGAGTTTCGCAACATCTCCCGTTACCGGAAGATGGGCATTCCGGCGCTGGAAGCGGTGTTCTACGGGCAGCGCAAGGTCAATGGCGAAGTCCGCGCAATCCTGCTGACCCGCGCCCTGGATGGCTGGGACGACCTCGACTCGTTGTTGCAGCGCTGGGCTCAATTGAGCCCTGAACAGCACTCGGAGATCCTCAAGGCCAGTGGCGAACTGGCCCGGCAACTGCACGCTGCACGCCAGGTGCACGGGTGTTTCTATCCCAAGCACATTTTCATGCGTGCCACCGGCCACGGCTACCAGGCTCAATTGATCGACCTGGAAAAGACCCGGCCGCTGCTGTACGGGCAGCGTGACCGCATCAAGGACCTGGAACCGCTGACGCGCCGCGCGCCCGAGTGGGGCGAATCGCAGCTGCGGCAATTGCTGGCGGCCTATCTGGATCAGCCGCAGGACAGCTCGCTGATCGACAGCTGGCTGCAGCGCTTGACCGCACGGCGCAGCCAAAAGGGGCCACGTTAATGCGTTTGTCCGAATTGAAATCCGCTGGCCGCCATCCGGCTTTGCCGCTGAGCGTTACGCTGGCCGATGCCGCCGGTCCCGCCGATTTGCAGCTGTTGAGCCTGTTGCGGGTATTGCCGGGGCAGCGTTATGTCGGTGCCGGTGTCTGGCGTGGCCGGCCGGTGTTGGCCAAGTTGCTGGTCGGCAGCAAGGCTGCACGGCATTTTCAGCGTGAACTGGACGGCGTGCGCCGACTTTCCGACCAGGGCCTGACCACGCCGCAGTTGTTGGCCGACGGCCTGAAAGACGGCGAGGGTGGCTGGCTGCTGTTTGATTTCCTTGAGCATGCCGAAAGCCTGGGCGACACCTGGAAGCAGGTTGAGCAGCAGCCCGTACTGTCCGATGGACAAGGGGCGGTGCTGGCCGAGGCGTTGGGTGCAATCGGTCAGATGCATCGCAAGGGCCTGTGGCAGGAAGACCTGCACCTGGACAATCTACTGCGCCAGGGCGGCCGCCTGTACCTGATCGATGGGGCCGGTATCTGCTGCGAGACGCCTGGCCAGCCGCTGTCGCGGCAGAAAGTCCTGGAAAACCTCGGGGTGTTCTTCGCCCAGTTGCCGAAGTCGATCGAGCCCTTCATTGAAGAGTTGCTGGTGTATTACCTGCTCAGCAACGGCGAACACGCCTTGCCTATGGAGGCGCTGCAGAAGCAGATCGACAAGGTCCGCAACTGGCGCCTCAAGGACTTCCTGATCAAGGTCGGTCGCGAGTGCACGCTGTTCAGCGTCCAGCGCGGGGCCTTCGGACTGCGGGCGATTCGCCGCGAGGAAGAGGCGTCGATGGTGCCGGTGCTGGAGCAGGCCGATGCCTTGCTCGACCAGGGGCATCTCTACAAGACCGGCGGTGCGGCGAGTGTTGGCAAGGTCGAGGTGGATGGCCGCACGCTGGTGATCAAACGCTACAACATCAAGGGTTTTGCCCACTGGCTCAAGCGTTTCTGGCGCCCGAGCCGGGCCTGGCATTCATGGCGCGAAGGCAATCGCCTGGCGTTCCTCGGGATTGCCACGCCCAAGCCGCTGGCGTTGCTGGAGAAGCGTTTCCTGTGGCTGCGCAGCCGGGCGTACCTGATCACCGAGTATCTGCCGGGGCCGGACATCATCGAGCGTTTTGCGCCCTATGTTGAAAGCGGTGACGCACCGCAGGCCGAACTGGCGGCGCTGGATCATCTGTTTGCCGAGCTGATTCGTTTGCGTATCAGTCATGGCGACTTCAAGGGCCATAACCTGTTCTGGCAGCAGGATCGCTGGGCGTTGATCGACCTCGACTCGATGTGCCAGCACGGCTCGCTGACCAGTTATGCACCGGCATATGCGCGGGATCGGGCGCGGTTCATGCGTAACTGGCCTGAAGGCAGTGCGCTTTATCAGGTCATCGATCAGCGTTTGCCCAAAGATATCTCCAGCGCGGCCTGAATCGGACCTTTGGTCCTTTCGCGAGCAAGTCGGATCGCCGCACCGCCGCTCCCACAGTGGTTCCGGTCGCTCAGAAATCCCTGTGGGAGCGGGCTTGCTCGCGAAGGGGCCGGAACTGCCAACCGAGAAAGCAGACAGGTTCTTGTGAACCGTCCTACGCGATCTTGGGAAGCCATGAACTGTGGCCGAAATCGCCCCGATGCTAGTTTGCCTGACGTTCTCGGAGGGCCGGCTGTGTCGATCAAAATGGCAGTTTCATCGGGTGTTTTGTCCGTGTCGCTAATGGGCTGCGGGACCGCCGCTACGGTCCTGCAGGATGAAGCCGAAGCCGCGCACGGGTTGCGCAGGCAAAAGACCTATTGCCAGTCCATCCCCCGGGTCTATAGCGGCCTCGCTTATGACTTCTGCGTATTGAACGCACCGCCCGATCCCACGGGTGTCCTTGTACCGCTCATTTTGCTCGACCTGGCCCTGTCCGGCGCACTGGACACCGCCGCCTTGCCCTACACGATTTACCGGCAGAGCGTGGACGGTAATATCCTTGTCTACTGGCGGCCTTCGCGCGGTTAAAAGTAATCGCAAGGGCACCACCCTGGTGGCTTGCCGCTTGTAGCTAGAGGCTAGCCGCTGCTTTTACGCTATAATCCCGCCCTTTAGCTGTCTCTCGCCCCTTGCGAGGGCACATTAATTTTTGAGGCGCTTGCGCCTGCATGCAGACTAAAGAGGCTAGACCCCTGTGGCATTGACGATTCTTGGCCTGTCCGGCGCCCTTAGCCATGATCCTTCCGCAGCCCTGTACATCGACGGCAAGCTGGTCGCGGCGGCTGAAGAGGAACGCTTCGTACGCGATAAACATGCAAAGAACCGCATGCCCTATGAATCGGCGAAGTTCTGCCTGGAGCAGGCTGGCATCAAGCCGTCCGACGTTGACGTCGTAGCGATTCCGTTCGCCCCGATCAGCATTTTCGGCAAGGCTCGCTGGCAGTACGCCAAGCGTTACTGGTACGCCCCGGACCGTGCACTCGACGCGATCCTGATGGGCAACCGTCGCTACAAGCGCTATCGCAACAAGATCGTCTGGTGCCTGGAGCAACTGGGCTTTGATCCGAAGAAGATCAAGATCGAGCCGGTCGAGCATCACCTGGCCCACGCCTCCAGCGCCTACCACTGCTCCGGCTTCAAAGAGAAAACCGCGATCCTGGGCATCGACGGCAAGGGCGAGTACGCCACGACCTTCTTCGGTTACGGCGAAAACGGCAAGATCCACAAGATCAAGGAATTCTTCGATCCGGACTCCCTCGGCGGCCTGTACGGCGCGATCACCGAGTTCCTCGGTTTTGACATGCTCGACGGTGAGTTCAAGGTCATGGGCATGGCGCCGTACGGCGACGCCAGCAAATACGATTTCTCGCGCCTGGCTTCGTTCGAAAACGGCGAGCTGGTGATCAACACCGACTACGCCAACGTCATCGGTCTGCGTCGCTATAAAGAGAAGGGCAAGGGTTACTACTTCTCGCCGAAGCTGATCGAGTGGCTGGGTCCCAAGCGCGAAGGCGACATCGCCGACGAGCCTTACATCCACTACGCCGCCAGCATTCAAGCGCTGTTCGAGAAAATTGCGCTGCAGATGATCGACTACTACCTGGGCGACGTGCTCAAGGAAACCGGCAAACTGGCCTACGCCGGTGGCTGTGCGTTGAACGTCAAGCTCAACCAGAAAATCATCGCCCGCGACGACGTCAAGGAGCTGTTCGTACAGCCTGCGTCCGGTGATGCCGGTACCGCGGTCGGCGCCGCGGCCTATGTGTCTCACGCCCGTGGCGTACCGGTGGAGAAAATGGAACACGTCTACCTCGGCCCGTCGTACAGCAACGAAGACGTGATCGCCGCCTGCGCCCGTCACGAGAACAAACCGACCTGGCGCAAGCTCGACAACATGCCGGAGCAGATCGCCAAAATCATGGTCGATGGCAACCCGGTGGCCTGGTTCCAGGGCCGCATGGAGTTCGGTCCGCGTGCACTGGGCGGTCGTTCGATCATCGGTTGCCCGAGCGTGCCGGGCGTGGCCGATCGCATCAACCACCAGATCAAGTTCCGCGAGCGCTGGAGGCCTTTCTGCCCGTCGATGCTCGACACCGTGGCGCCGCAGATGATCAAGATCGATCACCCGGCTCCGTTCATGACCTTCACCTTCGAAGTGGCGGAAGAATGGAAGACCCGCGTGCCGGAAGTCGTCCACGAAGACGGCACCTCCCGCGCCCAGGTGCTCAAGCGCGAATACAACCCGCGCTACTACGACATGATGAAAGCGCTGGAAGTGCTCACCGGCAACGGCGTTTCGCTCAACACCTCGCTCAACCGTCGCGGCGAACCGATGATTTGCTCGCCGACCGATGCGCTGAACATGTTCTTCGGTTCGGATCTACAGTATCTGATCATGGAAGACATCCTGGTGGTCAAAGAGGGCGCAAACGCCTATGACACGTTCGGCTGAACGTCATGTGCTGCAGTTCTGCCACGGCTATGACGGGCCGTTCCTGGACTGCGCACGGCAGTACGCCAGCCTGTTCGCCGGGACCGGTTATCGTGTGACCACGGTGTTTCTCACCGGGGTTGCCGATGCCGAAGTCGCCGCGGGCTGCGCCTCCGACGAGGTGCTGTTCATGGAGTACAGTTCCAAGGCCATTCGTGGTCTGAAACTGGGCGCCATCGGCGATCTGCGCAAGATCGCCGCGTCGCGCAACTTCAGTTTCTGCATCGCTCATCGCTTCAAGCCTATCTATATCGCCTTGCTCGGTACGTCGTTGCCGGTCATTGGTGTGCACCACGGGTTTGAAGACTACAAGCGCGGCAGCCGCAAACTGTTCGCCCATATTTTCCGCAAGCGTTTGAGCCTGCTCGGTGTGTCCGACGCGGTGCGCGACGACATGCGCAGTTGCCTGCCGAAGTGGCCGGCTTCGCGAATTCAGACGCTGTACAACCGCATCGACGTGGATGCCTTGCAAGCCACGCAGGTGTCGGCTCGCGAGGCACGGGAAACCCTCGGGCTGGCGGCGGATGTCTGGATTGTCGGCAACGTCGGACGCCTGCATCCGGACAAGGACCAGGCCACGCTGCTCGATGGTTTCGCCGAAGCATTGCCGCAGTTACCGGCCAACAGCCAGTTGGTGATTCTCGGCAAGGGGCGCCTGGAGGAAGACCTCAAGGCTCAGGCCCGCGAGCTGGGTATCGGCGACCGGGTGCTGTTCCTCGGTCAGGTGCCGGATGCGCGCAACTATTTCCGCGCCTTCGATGTGTTCGCCCTGAGTTCCGATCACGAACCGTTCGGCATGGTACTGCTGGAGGCCATGGCCGCCGGCGTACCTTTGCTCGCCACGGCGTGCGGCGGCGCGAAAGAAGTGGTCGAGGGCGTGGGTATCCTGTTCCCCTTGGGCGATGCCGGACATCTGGCCCAGGGCCTGCAACACCTGGCTGCCATGGATGATCAGCAACGCCGGCAGTGTGCCGAGATGATGCTCGAGCGCTTGCGCGAACGCTTTTCCGACCGCGCAGTGCGCGATGCTTTCTGGCACTTGCCGCACGTTACCGAACTGGCACAGAGGGGCTGATGCTCAACCGATTTCAAGGCTGGCGCGAGCGTGGCTGGGCGGTAGTCGACGCCTCGACTTACGCCGAAACCTGGCAGCGTTATGGCGGCAGCGTCGCAACTCATCCCATGGTGGTCGAGCGCCTGGCGCAACTGGCCGACATCCCGGTGCGCTACCTGGCCTGGATGCAGGGTGATGAGGTCAAGGCGGCGATCCCGACCTGGGGTCGCGACCTGGCCTTGTCCAAGGACGTGCTCAAGCGTCGCGGCAAGAAAGGCCTGTTCGACCTGGGCAACGCCGAGATCATCCTGCCGGCCGCGGCCGATACCCAGGCGCCTTTGCGCCATCGCGGGCGCTATCTGTCGGCGTTGAACGAGGGGCGGTTCACCGGCATCCGGTTGCAGGCCGAGCAACTGGCCATGGCTCGTACCCCCGAGGAGCTGTCGAAGAAGTTTCGCTACAACCAGCGCCGCGAATTGCGCTTGCTGGAAGAGGCCGGGGGTGTGGTGCGGCCGGTATCCGAATTCTCCAGCGCTGAGTTGGCGGCGATTTATTGCGACCTGTTCCAGCGCCGTTGGGGCTTCCCGGCGACGGGTGCCGAACGCATGGCCGAGGTCATCGAGTTGCTGCGCGAGTTGCTGATCGGTTCGGTGATTTTTCTCAACGATGCGCCGATTGCGATTCAATTGGTGTACCGCGTCGAAACTTCGCAGTGGATCAGCGTCGAGTACATCAACGGCGGGGTCGATCCCGAGACTCGCGAGTTCAGCCCCGGCAGCGTACTGAGTTTTCTCAATACGCAAAGCGCTTGGGAGCATGCCCGGGCGCTGGACAAGCCGTTGCGTTTTTCTTTCGGTCGCGCCGACCGTGAATACAAGGATCGCTGGTGCAACCCTGTGCCGGTCTTCACCGTATGAGCCAAGCCATGAGCCGCAAACAGCAACTGCTCAAGCGCCATCGGCGCACTAAACGCATCGGCCTGTTGATTGCGCTGGTGCTGTTGATCGTCATCGGTGTGCTGGTGGCCTGGTGGTTGCCGCTGGTGCTGGCGGTTCTCGGCTGGATTGCCCACGAAGCCTGGTTTGCAGATCATCTGTTCTACTCGCCGAAAGACGATTACCAGTACAGCTTTCCTCCGTACACGCCACAGCCCAAGGTGCACCTGAGCGGTGAACATTTGCGGCTGGACGAGGGCGTGATGCTGGTCGACGACGCGACGCTGGTGTTGGCCCTGCGGGTAAAAAGCACCTGGCTGGGGCGGTTTATCGATCCGGTGGTCGAGTTGGCGGGGGGCGAAAATCCTGACCGGCAAACCTTCGAGCGGGGCGTGAACGGCCTGCGTTACCTCAATCTCAGTGGTCAGGCCCAGGCGCTGTCCCGTGGTGACCTGCGCTTGCGAGGGCGTTTCTGTCACGTGCTCGGCGAGCCTGTGCTGTGGGCGTTCGAGCATCCGGATTACCGGCGTCAGCGGGTGATGGTCATCGCGCCCCACGCCGATGACGCCGAGCTGGCGGCCTACGGTTTGTACAGCCAGGCCGACGAAACCTGGATCGTCACACTGACTGCCGGTGAAATCGAAGCCGAACACTATCGGCAGATGGGTCTGAACAAGGTCGATGCGGCCCGCTTGAAAGGCCGTCTGCGTACCTGGGACAGCATTGCCGTGCCGCGTTGGGCCGGTGTGCCCGAGGCTCACTGCGTACAGCTGGGTTATTTCTGTCTGCAACTGGCGAGCATGCAGGCCGCGCCAGCCGTGGCGGCGGGATCGCGGGAAGCCGACCTGAGCGACACCCGGCTGTTCCGCCAGTTGAACCCTTTCGCGCTACCGGGCGATGCCGATGGCGCGCCGACCTGGAACAATCTGCTGGCGGATCTGCGTGAGTTGCTGCTGCGGGCCCGACCCGAAGTCATCGTGCTGCCGCATCCGACCCTGGATCCGCATCCCGATCATATCTGCGCCCAGGCGGCAGTCCTCGAGGCCTTGCAAGGCCTGGACTGGCAACCGACCACGCTGTTGGGCTACGCCAACCACTTGCACGACAACGACCGTTGGCCGATGGGCGATAGCGGTGACGGCATCGCCTTGCCGCCGGCCTTCGATCCGGCCCGGCCGATGCAGCCTTATTGCCTGCCGATGCCGCTGGAGCAACAGCGGGACAAGGCCATGGCGTTGGGCATGATGCACGACCTGCAGCCGCCGATGCCGTTCAAGCGCCGCCTGCGTCGCCTGATCCAGCGGTTGTTGGCTGGCCGGGTACCGCCCACCTATGGCGAGAACGAATTCTTTCGCAAGGCCGTCCGACGCCATGAGCTTTTGTGGTCCATCAAGCACACACCAGGTAATGTTTCTCAGCGGGGAGAGTTATGAGTCAGCGGTCAAAGGTCCTGCAGCTGCAGCCTGACTACAACGTCAAAGCCCATGATTTCGCCGACCTCGCGGAGCAAATCGTCAAGGCCCTGCCCACCGATCGATATGAAGTGACCGCCGCGTTTCTGCGGGGCAAACCCGGGCCGGGCGAAGCGGTGAGCCGGGCCGATCGTTCGGTGTACTTCGAGTTTTCCGACAAGTCCCTCAAGGGCATGCGCCTGCGGGCGATGTGGCAGCTGTACAAGTTCTGCCGCCGGGAAAAATTCGATGTGGTGATCTGCAACCGCTTCAAGCCGGTGAACATGATGCTGGCGCTCAACCGCTGGTTGAAAGTGCCGTTGTGCATTGGCATTTCCCACGGCTTTGGCGAGTACGACCGTTTTTACCGACGCCGCCAGACCCAGCGCCTCATCGATCGTCACTGGCGTTTCGTCGGCGTGTCGCCAGCGGTCAAGCAGTATCTGCTGGACTGCGACTGTGGCTTCACCGACCAGAATACCTATGCCATCACCAACGCCATCGACATCGAGCAGGCCGAGGCTTTGCAGCACAGCCGCGAGAAAGCCCGTGAAATGCTCGGCATCGATCCGTCGGTACGGCTGATCGGTGCACTGGGGCGGCTGGTGCCGGTCAAGGGCCATATCTATTTGCTGCAGGCCTTTGCCGCGCTCAAGGACAAATACCCGAATACCCAGCTGGCGATCATCGGTGCCGGCCGCGAAGAGTCGCGCCTGGCTGCGGAAATCGACCGCCTCGGCCTCAGCGGTCGTGCCCATTTGCTGGGGTTCAAGGAAATCGCCCTGCAGTACATTCGCGCGTTCGACATCTGGACCATGCCATCCCTGGCCGAAGGCCTCGGGCTGGCGCTGCTAGAAGGCATGAGCGGGCATTTGCCGGTGATTGCCTCGAACGTGCCGGCCATGTTGCCGCTCATCGAGGGGGCCGGTGGCCTGGCGATTACGCCCAAGGATGTGCCGACGCTGCAGGCTGCGCTGGACACCTACCTCGGGCTGTCGGATGACGAACTCAAGGCCAAGGGCGAGCAGGCTTTCCGCTATCTGCAACAACACCATGACATCGAGGAGTTCCGTCGCGAATACCTCAATCTGATCGACTCCGGCCTGGAACAGGCCCGCAAGGAACAGCCATGAACGACGCGCAACCCATCGTCACGGTCATTATCGCGTCGTACAACCACGGCCCCTACATCGAGCAGAGCATTCTCAGCGTCCTCAACCAGACCTATCGAAACATTGAGTTGCTGGTGATCGACGATGGCTCGAAGGACGACAGCGTCGAGCGGATCAAGGCGTTGCAGGCCACCCATGGTTTCGACTTTCGGGTCCAGGAAAACCAGGGGCTGACCAACACCCTCAATGGGGCGATTGCCCGGGCAAAGGGCAGCCTGATCGTGCCGTTCGGTTCGGATGACATCATGTTGCCGGAGCGAATCGCCATCCAGGTCGCACATATGGGCGGCAAGCCCGAGGTCGGCATTTGCGCCGGCAACATCGAGCTGATCGATGCCGACGGCAACCTCTACCCGGAGAAGCGCCAGCGCCGGGATGTGCCGTTCCGTCGCCTGGACTTCGATGACATGTTCCTGGAGCGCAAGCCCTATCCTCCGGCACCCACCCTGATGATCCGGCGCGAAGCGCTGGAGAAGGTGGGCGGTTTCGACCCGACCATTCGCCTGGAAGATTTGCTGATCGAGTTGAAGGTGACCCATGCCGGTTACTTCATCGATGGTCTGAACGTGTTGATGGCGCGCTATCGCAAGCACGCCACCAACTCCTACAAGAACCACCGCTTCATGATCGACAGCATCCTGCGCACCTACGCACTCTTCAGCGATCACCCGCTGTACGACGAGGTGCGCTACAAGTTTCTCAATTCCATGTTCCTCAAGACCGCCAACCGTGATCGCAAGCTGGCGCGTGAGTTGCTGGCGCAGATTCCTTTCAAGGCCTGGAACAAGAAAACCTGGCGCGGGTTGGGCCGGATGTATTTCTCACGGCTGGAGAAAGACTGAGCCAGGGGTTGGATGCGATCGCGATAACCGGCCGGTAGGCCGTCATCGCGATCAGCGGGCTGGTTTACGTCATCAGTGAGCCTGGGTCGAAGGGCTCCCGGCCAGCACTTGCCTGTGCAAATTATCCACGTCGGCTTTCGAGGCCACCGCGGCGTATCCCTGCAGCAGCGCTTCGAAGTGGTCCTCGAACAGCCAACGCCGATCTTCTGCGTAGCGCTGCATGTGGCGCAGATTGCGTCGACGCAGGGAAGGGCTCAGTGATGACGGGTAGATTCGCAGGTCGGCCAGGTCGATCAGGCCGAACTCGCCGTCCTCCAGCACCAGCACATTGCCCAGGTGCAGTGAACGGAAGTAGATCCCTTTCTGATGCAGTTGAGCCATGAACTTGCCGAAGCGCTCCACCAGTGCCTGGCGCACTGCCGGGGCGGTGATGCCTTGCAGGATCTGGCGTAGCGTGTTGCCCGGCAACGGCGAGTAGTGCACAGCGGTGCTGCCGTCTTCGAACCGGTAGAGATCGAGGATTTGCGGGGTCGGGATGCCCAGGCCGCGCAGTTGCATACTGTTGACGGCAAAACGATCGGAATAGGGCGTGAAACTGCCCGAGGTATACCAGCGGCGACGGCGGAACAGCTTGAGAAAGCTGCCGTCGGTCAGGCGCAGGACTTTGGGGCCCAAGCCGTCTTCTTCGATGACCCGGGCATCGGCTGTCAGCTGCTGCAGGGCGCTTGGCGTCGCGGTCTTGATCGGCAAGTCCAGCAGGCGTCTGGCCCGTTGATTGATGCTCAATGCGGCAACCAGCGCCAGGGGGATCCACAGCAGGAACCAGTGCTCCTTGGGGCGCGAGATAATCCCGCCACCTTCAGTCAGGCCCGCGCCGATGCCGAAGGCCAGCCAGGTGGAGGCAATGATGAACAGCGGTTGCACGCGATGGCGCTGGCTACTGATGAGGCCCCATGCAAGGAAGAACAACCATGGCAGCAGGCCGATAATGCCGACGTAGTAGAGCACGCCCAAGGCAAAGCTATGGGGTTCTTGCAGGGAGTAGCCGACGCCCGGGTCCAGGCTCAACTTGGCGTTGTAGCCATGTCCGATCCACGGATGTTCAGCGACCTTGCCCAGGGTCAATTGCCAGAGCTCGATGCGGAAGGAGCTGCCTCTTGCGACGATTTTGTCGGTAAATAGCGCGAAAGTCGCCGTTCCGGCGATGAACATGGAGGCAAGCAAGAGGGCCGAGCGTCGATTCCAGCAGATGAAACACAGCCACAGCGCCGCGATCACCAGTGCAACCAGTGGCGTCCTGGAACCGGTGGCCAGCACGGCGGCGAACATGATCGCCATCGCTGGCAAGCTCAACCAAAGTATCCGGGGGCGCTTGCAGGTCATGCTCAGGCTTAGCCAGTAAGTACAGAAAAAGCCGAAGACGTGGGAGCTGAGCAGTGGATTGTCGAACGCGCCGACACCGATCAGGCGCATTTCCGGTTGGTAGATCAGGCCGAACCTGTACAGGTTGTAGGCAGAGACGATCAGCGCCAGCGTCGCGGCGCAGAACAGCAGGGGCTGAATGATTTCGCTGCGATGGCGCACCAGCAGGTAGCAGCCAACGAACAGCATCAGGGTATGCAGTGACGGTTTGATCTGACCGGCGGGGACGTCATTTTCCGGCCCCCAGTTCAGGCTGAGCAATGCCCACCCCACAAATAGCAGGACTGCAACGACGATCGGTTCGTGCAGCAGCTCCTTGGCGAGCCGCGGTCGCAAGCACAGTGCAATCAGCGCCGGAATGCTGAACAGGCCATAGTAGAGCTTGTGATGCTCACTGCGCCCCGGCAGGAAAAACAGTGCACAAAGCAGCAATAAGTAACCGAGTGGAAGGATCCACAAACAAATTAAATCGAAGATTCTGTTGGGCGTGCTGTTCAAAGCGTTTAATTGCATGCTGAGTAACTTATTCCTGAATTGAGCGACCGTACCAAGGCAGGGGTAGCGGGTGGCTATTTGACGCGCCACAATACACAGACTGTATGCGATTGCCAGAACCCTGGGGAAGCTGTGCTAAAGTCAGCGTCCTTTTCATCGACATTCGCGTGATATGACCGACTCCAGTCTCTGCGCAAGCCCATCGAGCTTGAAAATCTACTTCCGTCTGCTCGGCTATGTCCGGCCGTATATCAGCCTGTTCCTGATCAGCATCGTCGGTTTTCTGATTTTCGCTTCGACGCAGCCAATGCTGGGCTACATCCTCAAGTACTTCGTCGACGGTCTATCCAATCCTGAAGCGGCGCTGTTTCCAACCGTACCCTACCTGCGCGACCTGCAACTGCTGCAGGCGGTGCCGTTGCTGATCATCCTGATCGCCGCGTGGCAGGGGCTGGGGTCGTACCTGGGCAACTACTTCCTGGCCAAGGTTTCCCTGGGCCTGGTCCATGACTTGCGGGTCCAGCTGTTCAACAACCTGCTGGTGTTGCCGAACCGGTATTTCGACAAGCATAACTCGGGGCACCTGATTTCACGTATCACCTTCAACGTGACCATGGTCACGGGGGCGGCAACAGATGCGATCAAGGTCGTAATTCGTGAAGGCATGACGGTGGTCTTCCTGTTTGCCTCGCTGTTGTTCATGAATTGGCGCCTGACACTGGTGATGGTCGCTATCCTGCCGCTGATTGCCCTCATGGTGCGCACGGCCAGCAAGAAATTCCGCAAGCAGAGCAAGAAAATCCAGCTGGCCATGGGAGACGTGACGCACGTGGCGTCCGAAACGATCCAGGGCTATCGCGTGGTGCGCAGTTTCGGCGGTGAAAAGTACGAAGAGAAACGCTTCTTCGACGCCAGTCAGGGCAATACCGACAAGCAATTGCGCATGACCCGCACCGGCGCCATCTATACGCCGCTGCTGCAACTGGTGATCTACACCGCCATGGCCGTGCTGATGTTCCTGGTGCTGTTCCTGCGGGGCGATGCGTCCGCCGGCGACATGGTCGCCTACATCACCCTGGCCGGCCTGCTGCCCAAGCCGATTCGCCAGCTGTCCGAAGTCAGCTCGACCATTCAGAAAGGTGTGGCCGGTGCCGAAAGTATCTTCGAGCAACTGGATGTCGAGCCTGAAGTCGATACCGGTACCGTCGAGCGCGATGTCGTCAGCGGCCGCCTGGACGTGCGCAACCTCAGCTTCACCTACCCTGACACCGAGCGCCAGGTGCTCAATGACATCAGTTTCTCGGTCGAACCCGGGCAAATGGTGGCGCTGGTGGGGCGTTCGGGCAGCGGCAAGTCGACCCTGGCCAACCTGATTCCGCGTTTCTATCACCACGACAAGGGCGAAATCCTCATCGATGGCGTCGAGGTGGAACAGTACAAGCTGTTGAACCTGCGTCGGCATATCGCCCAGGTGACTCAGCACGTGACCCTGTTCAGCGACACGGTGGCCAACAACATCGCCTATGGCGACCTGGCTGGCGCACCCCGTGAGGACATTGAAAAAGCGGCCAAGGATGCCTACGCAATGGACTTCATTGCTCAATTGCCCGAAGGCCTGGACACCCAGGTCGGGGAAAACGGCGTGTTGCTCTCCGGTGGCCAGCGTCAACGCCTGGCGATTGCCCGGGCGCTGTTGAAGAATGCCCCGCTGCTGATTCTCGACGAGGCGACTTCGGCACTCGATACCGAGTCCGAGCGGCATATCCAGGCCGCCCTGGATCAGGTCATGAAAGGTCGCACCACGCTGGTGATCGCTCACCGCTTGTCGACCATCGAGAAGGCCGACCTGATCCTGGTCATGGATCAGGGGAAAATCGTCGAGCGCGGCACCCACGAGCAACTGCTGGCGCAAAACGGCTACTACTCGCGCCTCAACGCGATGGGCCTCGACGCCCCGGCCGAAGACATCGCCTGACCCCGAAAGGGCGAGCCTGGCTCGCCCTTTCGTGCCGGTGCCGTCGCCTGACGGTTCTTTTGCTCAAAAAATGAGCAAAAATACCCGGCAACTCATCCCGTTGCAGCCACCGCACAAGCCGACGCCAACCCTGTGTTAATATCGCGCCCCTGTTCATTCTGTATGTGGGTTGCACCATGAAGTTGTCCATGCCGCGATTCGATCAAGCCCCTGTCTTGGTGGTCGGCGATGTCATGCTCGACCGTTACTGGCATGGTGGTACCTCACGGATTTCCCCTGAGGCGCCGGTGCCGGTGGTCAAGGTCGATCACATCGAGGACCGCCCGGGTGGCGCTGCCAACGTTGCCTTGAACATTGCCGCCCTGGGGGCTCCCGCCTCGCTGGTCGGTGTAACCGGCGACGATGAAGCCGCCAATAGCCTGGTCAACAGCCTCAAGGGCGCTGGCGTGCGGGCTATCTTCCAGCGCATTGCGCACCAGCCGACCATCGTCAAGCTGCGGGTCATGAGTCGTCACCAGCAACTGCTGCGTATCGACTTCGAAGAACCCTTCGCCACCGACGCGCTGGCGCTGGCCGCGCAGGTCGACGAGTTGCTCGAAGGCATCAAGGTGCTGGTGCTGTCCGACTACGGCAAAGGCGCATTGAAAAATCATCAGGCGCTGATCCAGGCCGCCCGGGCCCGCGGCATTCCGGTGCTGGCCGATCCAAAGGGCAAGGATTTTTCGATCTACCGTGGCGCAAGCCTGATCACGCCGAACCTCAACGAATTCGAAACCATCGTCGGTGGTTGCGCCGATGAGCACGATCTGGTCAACAAGGGCGCGCAACTGATGCACGACCTGGACCTCGGTGCCTTGCTGGTGACCCGTGGCGAGCACGGCATGACCTTGCTGCGTCCGGATCATCCGGCGCTGCACCTGCCGGCCCGTGCCCGCGAAGTGTTCGACGTGACCGGTGCCGGCGATACCGTGATTTCCACCCTGGCAGCAGCGATTGCCGCGGGTGAAGAGCTGCCTCACGCAGTGGCCCTGGCCAACCTGGCGGCCGGTATCGTGGTCGGCAAGCTCGGTACGGCGGCCATCAGTGCACCGGAACTGCGTCGTGCAATCCAGCGCGCGGAGGGTTCCGAGCGCGGTGTGTTGGGTCTTGAGCAGCTGTTGCTGGCAGTCGATGATGCCCGCGCGCATAACGAGCGGATCGTGTTCACCAACGGTTGCTTCGACATCCTGCATGCCGGCCACGTGACCTATCTGGAACAGGCGCGGGCCCAGGGCGATCGCCTGATCGTCGCGATCAACGACGACGCATCGGTCAGCCGCCTGAAAGGGCCGGGCCGTCCGATCAACAGTGTCGACCGGCGCATGGCGGTGCTGGCCGGGTTGGGCGCAGTGGACTGGGTCATCAGCTTCCCGGAAGGCACCCCGGAAAACCTGCTGAGCGCGATCAAGCCGGACGTGCTGGTCAAGGGAGGCGACTACGGGATCGACCAGGTGGTCGGCGCGGACATCGTGACGGCCTACGGCGGTACCGTGAAAGTGCTGGGCCTGGTGGAAAATAGCTCCACCACGGCGATTGTCGAGAAGATCCGCAAGTCCGAATAAGGCTATAAAAGATCGCATCCTCTGTAGGAGCGAGCTTGCTCGCGATGAACTCAGCGGCACCGCATTCAATCAGTCAACACGCGGTATCGTTCACGTCCATCGCGAGCAAGCTCGCTCCTACAGGGGCTGCGATCTTTTGATTTTAAGAGCTGACCTTCTTGCGCGGCACGATTTTCTTCAGCAGCAGCTTGGCCTTCCCGCGCAATCGCGCCAAACCCGAATCCTTCCCCGGCGGGGTCAACCCCTGCTGCCTCACCCAGTCCTTCCAGCGGATTCGTTCATCGCGCACCAGCCAGCCTTCCTGTCGGGCAAAACTCTCGGCCAGGTACAGGCCGCGGGTGCTGGCCGGGTGCAGTTGATCCTTTTTCAGGGTGTAGAGCTCAGCCATCGGGTGGCCGTCCTGCAAGGGCATCAAGTACAGGTCGGGGCGCTTGCGGTCGAGACGGGCGACGAGTTGATCGCCTTCCAGCCTTTCATCGACATGGAACAGACTCAGGGACTTGGCTTCCTTGGGAACGTCCAGGCGCAGGTCGTAAATCAGTTGCAGCGACGCTGTCGGCAAATGCACGTAAGCCCGCGGACGCTCCATCAACGTCAGGTTGGCGCAACGCACCGGCCGCGCCGAGCCGGACAGTGGCGACAAGCGAAATGGCAGGGCTTCGCGGTAATGCAGGGCGGCCGAGTAGGGTGCCGGCAGCCAGGTGTCATTGAACCGGCCACCGAGCCAGCCCTCCGGGGTTTCCAGCAGGCATTCTTCGGCAATCTCCTGGATCGCCGTGTGCAGGGGAAGGTTCAGTTCGTGGGCCGGCACGTAACCGGAGATCAACTTGAGCACCACGTCGCCACGGTCCTGCCGACGCTGACGCACCAGCACCCAGTAGTCGCGATTCTGCCAATGCAGGGTCAGGCGCACCGAGACCCCGAGATTGGCCAGTTCCAGGGCAAATCGTTCGCTGTCGCCGACCGTGACCGGCCGACGACGTTGCAGGGTCTGGGAGAAATTCAGCGGCCTGCCGACGCTCTGGTAGCTCAGGCCTTCAGGAGTCGCTTCGACGAATAACGGCAGGGTCTTGAAGTTGCTCGGGTTCTTTCTGATGAGCGTGCGCGACATGTCGGCTCCTGCTTAAGGCCGCGTGAGCGGCGTCAGTGGCTACGTAGGACCTGGGCAACGGTCGCGACATTGTGGGCGAGGTGCAGCGGATTGATGGTCCCGACAATAGCACTGGCAACACCCGGATGTTCAAACAGCAACTCGAAACTGGCGCGCACCGGGTCCACGCCCGGACTCAGGCATACGTGACCGCTGGCGAGGGCTTTCTTGACCAGAATGGCTTTGCCGTGTGCAGCAGCATAGTCAATGACGGCCTTCTCGTTTTGTTCGTTCAGATTGTAGGTGACCATCGCGCAGTCGCCTTGCTCCAGCGCTTTCAATCCGCCTTCGACGGTCTTGCCGGAAAACCCGAAGCCGCCAATCTTGCCTTCGGCCTTGAGTTCGGCGAGGGTTTCGTAGACTTCGCAGTCATTGAGGATCGCGAGGTCGTTGCCATCGGAGTGCACCAGCACCAGGTCGATGAAGTCCGTTTCCAAGCGTTGCAGGCTGCGCTCTACCGACATGCGCGTGTGTGCCGCACTGAAGTCATGACGGGACTGGCCGTTGGCAAACTCTTCACCCACCTTGCTGACAATCACCCAATCCTGACGCTGACCGCGCAGCAGCGGGCCGAGGCGTTCTTCGCTGCGACCATAGGCCGGGGCCGTGTCGATCAGGTTGATGCCCAGGTCGCGGGCAAGCTTGAGCAGCATGCGCGCTTCATCGTCATCGGGAATCCGGAAGCCGTTGGGGTATTTCACGCCTTGGTCGCGGCCCAGTTTCACCGTGCCCAGGCCCAGGGGTGAAACCAGCAGGCCGCTGCTGCCCAGCGGGCGATGCAAGTCATGCAGGGTCGGTTGGCTCATGGCAGTAGTTGCTCCCAGGCCGGTACGCCCATCGGCGGCTTTGGCAGTTCAGGCAGCGCTGCCGGGTGGCCTGGCTGGATACCGTCGCGGGTCAGGCTGGCGATGACCCGGTCAGCGAAGTCCGGCGCCAGGGCGAGTTTGGTTGGCCAGCCCACCAGCAGCCGGCCTTCTTCTGCGAGAAACGCATTGTCGGGGCGGGTCAGGCCCGATTGCAGGGGTTCGGCACGATCCACGCGCAGGGTGGCCCACTGTACCGTGCTCAAGTCGATCCACGGCAGCAACTGGCCGAGTTCTTTCTGCGCGGTGGCGATTTGCTCCGCAGGCTCTCGGAGCACGCCTTCGCTTTCGGCGATGTCGCCACCCATGTACCAGACCCATTGACCGTCGGCGGCCGGGTGGGTGGTGACGGTAATGCGCGGTTTGGTGCCGCCGCCCAGGCAATGGGCGTACAGCGGTTTGAGGCTTGGCCCCTTGGCGATGATCATGTGCAGTGGTCGACGCTGCATCGCCGGCTCGCTGAGGCCCAATGCTTCGAGCAGTTGCGCCGTGCCTGCGCCGGCGCTCAAGACGATGCGCTGGGCGCGGATCTCGCGCTCATCGACGATCAGGCCGACCAGCTTGCCACCTTCCAGCAGCGGTTCGATTTTCTGCCCGGCGAGCAAGCCGTCACCGGCGAGGTCGGCCAGGCGCTGGATCAGGCTCGGTACATCGACCACCAGTTCCGCCAGGCGATAGACCTTGCCCTTGAAGCGCTTGTCTTGCAGCGCGGGCGGCAACTGGTCGCCCTTGACCTGATCGACGCGACCGCGCACGGCCTTGCTGGCGAAGAAACTGGTCAGGTTGCCGGCGAGGGTGCCAGGGGACCACAGGTAATGGGCTTCGGAGAGCAGGCGCACACCAGACAGGTCCAGCTCGCCGTCACCGGCCAGGGCTTCACGCCAGCGGCGCGGCATATCGGCGATGGCTTCCGAAGCGCCGGTCAGGGCGCCGTGCAATGCGTACTTGGCACCACCGTGGATAATGCCCTGGGACTTCAGGGTCTGCCCGCCGCCGAGGCTGGCGCTTTCCACCAGCACGGTCGAAAAACCCTGGCGGCGCAGGCGCGCGTTCAGCCAGAGGCCGGCGACACCAGCGCCGACAATCAGAACGTCGGTGGAAATAACGGATGGCATGCAGCGACCTCTGTGTTCAAGACGAGGGCGCAGTATACAGACTCGAAGATTGGAGGGGCTGACGCCAGTACTCTCGAGCTAACGAGTAACCCTGTGGGAGCGAGCTTGCTCGCGATAGCGGTGGGTCAGTCAACATTGATGTTGAATTCCATGCCGTCATCGCGAGCAAGCTCGCTCCCACAGGGGCGCGCGTTTCGAGTTCTAATGCCCTGCAGTCTTGGAGAAGAGCTGGATGACCACAACCCCCAGAACAATCAACGCCATCCCCAGCATCGCCGGAACATCCAGTTTCTGCCCGTAGATAAACAGTGCCGCGACGCTGACCATCACGATCCCCATGCCGGCCCATACGGCATACGCCACACCCACGGGAACGCTGCGCACCACCAGGGTCAGCATCCAGAAGGCAATGCCGTAGCCGAGGATGACCAGCACCAGTGGCAGCGGGGTGCTGAGACCTTTGACGGCTTTCATCGAAACAGTGGCAATCACTTCGGCGCAGATGGCAATGGCCAGGTAGTAGTAAGCGGTCATGGGTCAATCCTCGTGTGAAGTGTTGCTCTCTGAGGTCGGCATTCTAGTGATTTGCCAGATGCGGTAAAGTCATTACCTATCTGTTCAAGAGATGGGTTGAGCCATGAGCATGCAGTGGAATCTGGAGCAACTGCGGTTGTTTGTCAGCGTAGCGGAGCAGCGATCGTTTTCTGCCGTGGCGCGGGATCAGCGCAAGGCGCAGTCGGCGGTCAGCAGTGCGATAGCGTTGCTGGAGGATGACCTGGGCGTCAGCCTGTTCGACCGCAGCAGCGGCCGTCAGCCGAAGCTCACTGAAGCCGGTACGGCTTTACTGGACGAAGCACGGGAAGTGTTGCGTCAGTGTGAACGACTCAATGGCCGGGCATTGGCGATGATGCGCGGCCAGGAGGCACGACTGCGCGTGGCGCAGGATGAGGCGATGCCTTATCAGCCGATCATTGAAAGCTTCGAGGCCCTGGCGGAAAAATTCCCCAGCCTGGAAGTGCAATTGACCAGTGCCGCCCAGGGCGATGTCGCGCGCAAGCTGGTGGAGCGGCGCGCCGATCTGGGGTTGCTGTTCTTTCACGATCAGATTCCCGAGGCGCTTGAGCGTCGTGTGCTGGGCAGCGTGGAAATGGTCACGGTGTGCGGCAAGGACCATCCGTTGGCGGGCAAAGGCACGGTGGACGGCCAGCAGTTGGCGCAGCATCGGCAGTTGCTGATGTCCACGGAGTCGAGCATTTATCCCGGCAGTGATCCCGCCAGTCCGCAAGTCTGGCGCGCCGACAGTTTCTATGTGATGGCCGAATGGCTGGTGCGCGGCCTCGGCTGGGCGTGGTTGCCGCGCCACGTGGTGCAATACCCGACCTATCAGAACCAGATGGTCGAACTGGTCAGCGAATGGACCCCGCCGGCCCTGGTGGTGGAGCTGGTATGGCGCCGGGACGAGCCGCTTGGTCCGGCCGCGCGCTGGCTCGCCGAACGTTTTGCCGTGCACTTGCAGACGATTGGCGAAAAAAGCCGATAAACTCCGCCGCCATGAATAGAACTCTCTACACCGCGCTGTTTTATCTGGGGCTGCCACTGGTAGCGATTCGGCTTTGGCTGCGCGCGCGCAAGGCGCCGGCGTATGCCAGGCGCATCGGCGAGCGCTTCTCCTACGGGATGCCGGCGATGAAACCGGGCGGCATCTGGGTGCATGCGGTCTCGGTGGGCGAAAGCATTGCTGCTGCGCCGATGATCCGCGCCTTGCTGGCGCGTTACCCGGACCTGCCGATCACCGTGACCTGCATGACGCCGACCGGTTCGGAACGCATCCTGGCCCTGTTTGCCAATGAGCCGCGCATCCAGCACTGCTATCTGCCGTACGATTTACCGTGCGCCGCCCGGCGCTTCCTTGATCGGGTCCGGCCGAAACTGGCGGTGATCATGGAAACCGAGCTGTGGCCCAACCATATCCATCAATGTGCCAAGCGCGGGATTCCCGTGGCGTTGGCCAATGCGCGACTGTCCGAGCGCTCGGCCAGGGGCTATGGTCGCTTGCGCAATCTGACCCAGCCGATGCTGGCCGAGATGAGCCTGTTCGCGGTGCAGACCGAGGCTGAAGCCCAGCGCTTCCGTGATCTGGGCGCGCGGACGGAAACCGTCGAGGTCACCGGGTCGATCAAGTTCGACCTGACCATCGACCCGCAACTGCTCGAGCGCGCCAGCCAGTTGCGCGGGCAATGGCAGGCGCTGGAGCGACCGGTGTGGATCGCAGCCAGTACCCATGACGGCGAAGACGAGGTCGTGCTGGCGGCTCATCGTCAGTTGCTGGTCAGTCACCCCGATGCGTTGCTGATTCTGGTGCCGCGTCATCCGGAACGCTTCAATTCGGTGTACGGGCTGTGCCAGCAACAAGGGTTTGCCACCGTCCGGCGCTCCAGTGGCGACGCGGTCAGTGCCGATACTTCCGTGTTGCTGGGCGACACCATGGGCGAGTTGCTGTTTCTCTACGCCCTGGCTGACAGTGCTTTCGTCGGCGGCAGCCTGGTGCCGAACGGCGGGCATAACCTGCTGGAGCCGGCGGCCCTCGCCAAACCGGTGCTGAGCGGGCCGCATCTTTTCAACTTCCTCGAAATCGCTGCGCAGTTGCGCAGTGCCGGGGCGTTGCAGGAAGTGGAGGATGCCGAAGGGCTGGCGGTGGCGGTGCAGCGGCTGTTCGAACTGCCCCGTGATGCAGAGCGCATGGCAGAGGCCGGGTTGAAGGTGATGCGCGCCAATCAGGGGGCGTTGCAGCGCTTGCTGGACGGGTTGGGGAGGTTGATCGAGCGGTAGACCGCGCTGCCTTCATTCGCGAGCAAGCCCGCTCCCACATTGGATCTTCTGTGAGCACAGGTTTTGTGCACGACAGTAGTTCAATGTGGGAGCGGGCTTGCTCGCGAAGCTTTTGCTTTTACTGCTCCGGCCGCGCTTTCAACTGTTCCTCTGCCGCCTTGGCCAGATCCGGTGGCAGGAAATCCTTGTCCGGGTTGTAGTTGGGATTGAGCCAGCGTGCCAGGTTTTGCAGGTCCCCCGGATTCAACGTGCCGGCCTGTTGCTTCAGGCGCAGGTTGTCGAGGATGTAGTCGTAGCGGGTGTTGTTGTAGTCGCGCACCGAGTTGTAGAGCGAGCGCTGCGCATCCAGCACGTCAACGATGTTTCGCGTCCCCACCTGATAGCCGATTTCAGTCGCTTCCACCGCGCTCTGGTTGGAGATGATCGATTGCTTGCGTGCCTGTACCTGCTCGACATCGGTGTTCACCGCGCGGTGCAGGTCGCGGGTGTTTTCCACGATGCTGCGGCGCAGGGCTTCGCGTTGCTGCTCGGTCTGGTCCAGTTGTGCATACGACTGGCGCACCTGGGAGTTGATCAGGCCACCGCTGTAGATCGGGATGTTCAGTTGCAGGCCGACGGTGGTTTGATCGACGTCGCCACCGTACGCCTGGGGCAGGTTGTTCGGGTTGCTGAAGCCCAGTGCATCGTTGTCGCCTTTCTCGTACTTGGCGATCGCGTCAACCGTCGGCAAGTGCCCGGACTTGCGTTGCTTGAGGGTTTGCTCGGCGGCGCTGACGGCATAGTTGCTGGCCAACAGATTGAGGTTCTGCCTGCCCGCGGTTTCGACCCAGGCCTTGGCGTCGTTCGGTACCGGCGGCAGGATCGGCAGGTTATGGCTGATGCCCCAGATCGAGTTGTACTGACGGTTGGTCAGGGTGATCAATGCTTCAAAGGCGTCGTCCACCTGACGCTGCGCAACGATGCGGTTGGCGCGTGCGGTGTCGTAGCTGGCCTGCGAGTTCAATACGTCGGTCTTGTCCGAGAGGCCGACATCGAAACGCTCGTTGGATTGATCGAGCTGGCGTTTGAACGCCGCTTCTTCGGCCTTGGTCGAGGCCAGGTTGTCCTGGGTGCGCAGCACGTTGAAATAGCTGTCGGCGGTTTGCAGGATCAGGTTCTGCTCGGTCGCCGAGAGTTGCAGGGCGGCTTGTTCGTTGACTTCCTTGGCGGCCTGGAACTGGAACCAGCGATCAGCCCGGAACAGCGGCTGCGCCAAAGTGGCCTGGTAGGAATGAGCATCGCGGTTGGTCGTGCCCGAAGGTTGATCGAGCGAGGTCCGCACCTCGGAAACATTGGCGCCGCCCGAGAGGTTCGGCAGCAGCCCGGCGCGGGCCTGGGGCACGACTTCCTTCTGCGCGCCGTATTGGGCGATGGCAGCCGCCAGATCGGCGTTGTTGTTGACGGCTTCCTGATAAACGCTGACAAGGTCCGTCTTGTTCGATAAGGGCGCATCTGCTGCCCAGGCCAATCCGTTGGACGCACAAGACACGGCAAGGGCCAGTGAGAGTTTGCGCAGCATAGACGATCCCTAGAATTGATATTACAGAGGTAATTTGAGCGCCAAGGCTAAGGCTCTGCTTCGACAGCGTCAATGCGCGGCTCAGCGTAGCGAGTGTAGTTGCGCATTGGGGTGGCAACAATCCTGATACTGCGTGTTATTACGCCATTCATCATGGTATTTGCCGGAGGGTTGGCGTTCTCTGCCAGTTGTGTCTAGACTGGCCGGGTTCTTGTCGGGGTGCCTTGCTATGAGGCTGAGATCGAATAATTTCGGATCCCGTTGAACCTGATCAGGTTAGCGCCTGCGTAGGGAACAAGATTTCTCGTCACCCGGCGAGTCCTCTTGTGCTTCGTCCGGGAAATTGTTCGACAATCGAACGCTCCCCGTGTGACGACGCACAGCACCAGTCCTGGTGCGTCCGTGCCTTTCAGGTTCTGCTCCGACAATCCACTGCCTGGATGCTGTCTGGAGAGCCCGTGATGACCATAAAAGCAAAAAACGCGATCAACCTCAGTGAGTCGGCCAAGGTCGATGAGCAGTCGGTTCAACCCTTTACCCGTTCGCAAAAAATCTACGTCCAGGGCTCTCGCCCGGACATCCGCGTGCCGATGCGCGAAATCACCCTGGACGTGACGCCGACTGACTTCGGCGGCGAAATCAACGCCCCGGTGACTGTCTACGATACCTCGGGCCCTTACACCGATCCCAACGTGGTGATTGACGTGCGTAAAGGCCTGGGCGACGTGCGTTCGGCGTGGATCGACGACCGTGGTGACACCGAACGCCTGAGTGGCCTGAGCTCGAACTTCGGTCAGGAGCGCCTTGCCGATCCAGAGCTGACCAAACTGCGCTTTGCCCACGTGAACAACCCGCGCCGTGCCAAGGCCGGGGCCAACGTCAGCCAGATGCACTACGCGCGCAAAGGCATCATCACCGCCGAGATGGAATACGTCGCCATCCGCGAAAACATGAAGCTGCAAGAGGCCCGCGCCGCCGGCCTGTTGAAGCAACAGCACGCCGGCCACAGTTTCGGCGCGAGCATCCCGAAAGAAATCACCCCTGAATTCGTCCGCGAAGAGATCGCCCGCGGTCGCGCGATCATCCCGGCCAACATCAACCACACCGAACTGGAACCGATGATCATCGGCCGTAACTTCCTGGTGAAGATCAACGGCAACATCGGCAACAGCGCCCTGGGTTCGTCCATCGAAGAAGAAGTGGCGAAACTGACCTGGGGCATTCGCTGGGGTTCGGACACGGTCATGGACCTGTCCACCGGCAAGCACATCCACGAAACCCGTGAGTGGATCATCCGCAACTCGCCGGTGCCGATCGGTACGGTGCCGATCTACCAGGCGCTGGAGAAGGTCAACGGTGTGGCCGAAGACCTGACCTGGGAGCTGTTCCGCGACACGCTGATCGAACAGGCCGAGCAGGGCGTCGACTACTTCACCATCCACGCCGGCGTGTTGCTGCGCTACGTACCGATGACCGCCAAGCGCGTGACCGGCATCGTGTCCCGTGGCGGCTCGATCATGGCCAAGTGGTGCCTGGCGCACCACAAAGAGAACTTCCTCTACACCCATTTCGACGAAATCTGCGAAATCATGAAGGCCTACGACGTCAGCTTCTCGCTGGGCGACGGCCTGCGTCCGGGTTCGATTGCCGACGCCAACGACGAAGCGCAGTTCGGCGAACTGGAAACCCTCGGCGAGCTGACCAAGATTGCCTGGAAACACGACGTGCAGTGCATGATCGAAGGCCCGGGCCACGTGCCGATGCAGTTGATCAAGGAGAACATGGACAAGCAGCTGGAGTGCTGCGACGAGGCGCCGTTCTACACCCTCGGTCCGCTGACCACCGACATCGCGCCGGGCTACGACCACATCACCTCGGGCATCGGTGCGGCAATGATCGGCTGGTTCGGTTGCGCCATGCTCTGCTACGTCACGCCGAAAGAACATTTGGGCCTGCCGAACAAGGATGACGTGAAGACCGGCATCATCACCTACAAGATCGCCGCGCACGCCGCCGATCTGGCGAAGGGGCACCCGGGCGCACAGATCCGCGACAATGCCTTGAGCAAGGCGCGTTTCGAGTTCCGCTGGGAAGACCAGTTCAACCTGGGCCTCGATCCGGACACCGCGCGTTCGTATCACGACGAAACCCTGCCGAAGGATTCGGCCAAGGTCGCGCACTTCTGCTCGATGTGCGGGCCGAAGTTCTGCTCGATGAAAATCACCCAGGAAGTCCGCGAGTATGCGGCCAACCAACGGATCGAAGCGGTCGACGTGGACGTCGCCCAAGGCATGGCCGAACAAGCTGAGCGCTTCAAGCAGGAAGGCAGTCAGCTTTATAAAAAGGTTTAAGCGGCAAGCTACAAGCTGCAAGTTAGAAGCAGGCGCAAAGCCTGCTTTTTCTTAAAGCTTGTAGCTCGTGGCTTGTAGCTATCATTCCTATGAGACAACACCCTTGAGCATTCAACCCAGCACTTATTCACCCGACATCGTGGTGCCAACCGACAAACGTGTGTTCGGCGGTCGCGATCTGTTTTCCCTGTGGTTCTCCCTCGGCATCGGTCTGATGGTGTTGCAGACTGGTGCATTGCTCGCACCAGGCTTGGGCCTGTCCGGTTCGTTGCTGGCGATTTTTCTCGGCACCCTGGTCGGCGTTCTGCTGCTGGCGGCGGTCGGGGTGATTGGCAGTGACACCGGCCTGTCGTCGATGGCCGCTCTCAAGCTCAGCCTCGGTACCAAGGGCGCGAGCCTGCCGGCAGTGCTGAACCTGCTGCAACTGATCGGTTGGGGGTCGTTCGAAATCATTGTCATGCGCGATGCCGCCAGCCTGTTGGGCGCGAAGGCCTTCAGCGAAGGCAGCCTGTTGTCGAATCCGCTGCTCTGGACCCTGTTCTTTGGCGGCCTGGCGACCCTGTTGGCGGTCAGTGGTCCGCTGACTTTCGTCCGGCAGATCCTGCGCAAGTGGGGCATCTGGCTGCTGCTGGCCGCGTGCATCTGGCTGACCTGGAACCTGTTCGCCAAGGCTGACCTGGCCGCGTTGTGGGCCCAGGCCGGTGGTGGTTCGATGCCGTTTGCCGTGGGTTTCGACATCGCTATTGCCATGCCGCTCTCCTGGCTGCCGCTGATCGCCGACTACTCGCGGTTCGGCAAGCGGGCGAAAAACGTCTTCGGTGGCACCGCCATCGGATTCTTCATCGGTAACTTCTGGCTGATGAGCCTGGGCGTGGCCTACACCCTGGCGTTTGCGCCGAGCGGTGAAGTCAATGCCTTGCTGCTGGCGCTGGCTGGGGCCGGCCTGGGGATTCCGCTGCTGCTGATTCTTCTGGATGAGTCGGAAAACGCCTTTGCCGATATTCACTCGGCGGCGGTGTCCAGCGGGATTCTGTTGCGTGCCAAAGTCGAGCATCTGGCCCTGGCCATCGGCGTTATCTGCACGCTGATTGCCCTGCTGGCGCCATTGGCCCAGTACCAGAACTTCCTGCTGCTGATCGGTTCGGTGTTTGCGCCCTTGTTCGGCGTAGTGCTGGTGGACCACTTCATCCTGCGCAAGCGCAGTGGCCAGGTGGCTTCAGCCGCTCTGCGCTGGCCGGCGCTGCTGGCCTGGCTGGGCGGGATCAGCACTTACCATCTGCTCGCCAACCTGTATCCGGACGTGGGTGCAACCCTGCCGGCGCTGGTCCTGGCAGGGTTGCTGCAGCTGGTGCTGGGCCGGGCCTTCAGTTACGGCCGGGAAACAGCTCGGGCTTGATGATGCCGTTCAGGCGAGGGTAGGGGATCTTCAGTTCGACATGGCCCAGCGCGTAAGGCGCAATGGTGCTGGTTTCGTACTTGAGGATCACCCCGCCGTAGGTCAGCGCCACGTTCTGGGTTTTCTGGAACGGCCAGCTCTTGACGAACTCCGGTTCCTGATCGAGCTTGGTGCTGATCAGCCAGCTGTTGTGCGCCACTTGCGCGGCCTTCCAGAACGCGTCTTCCTGCCCCGGCACCAACATGTCGGACAACGTCAGCACTTTATGCTGCTGGCGCGAGTAGTTGATGAAGCCCCGCCCCGGCGTGCCATGGGCGCCGCCGGTGTCCAGGTAGCTGGACAATTCGATGATCACCAAGCCGTCATGCTGCTCACGTACCTTGGCCTGCAGATAGCTGCTGTTGCGCGGGCCGGCGGTGCGCAAAAACTCTTCGCGATAGGCCGCCAGGGTCGGTGCCAACGGCGCGTCGGGCGAGGTGAGGGTCATTTGCAGCAGGCGTTTTTCGATGATGCCGTCCAGTGCAGGCTCGTCCGGAAAGTGCAGGGTGTCGATGTTGACCAGCGGACAGTCGGGGTTGCTGCAACCGGGCTTGAGTTGCTCGGAGGCATCGCGGGTGGTTTCCAGCGGCGTCCGGTAGTTGGGCTGGAACAGGCTCGCGCAAGCGCCCAGGGTCAGGGCGATGGCGGCCACGGAGGCGATTTTGAAAAGCGACATGGGCGTCCTTTCTGAAACAGGGGAAGGCAAAAAGTTACCGGCTTCGACTCTCAACAAAGCAATCAGTTCGCCACTAAGCTAATTAGAGAGGGTTTCGCCTTCACCGTCCATCCCGCTGACGGGAAAGGGGCTGCATCAAACATCGCGGGCGCGTTAGGATGGCGCGAAGTCGAGGCCCAGGAAAAAAGCAGCCTCGTTCAGGATTCGCAGTAACGAGGATTGTCATGACGGATTTTGCCAACGCCATTCCGACCGCCGTTGATATCGTGCGGCGCGAAAAATGCTACGAGGGCTTCTACAAACTCGAACGCGTGCACTTGCGCCACGAATTGTTCGCCGGGGGCATGAGCCGTGAGATCAATCGTGAAGTGTTCGTGCGCCATGATGCGGTGTGCATGCTGCCTTACGATCCGCAGCGCGATGAAGTGGTGCTGATCGAGCAGTTTCGCGTCGGCGCCATGGGCAAGACCGACAACCCGTGGCTGATCGAACTGGTCGCTGGTCTGATCGACAAGGATGAAGTGCCGGAAGCAGTTGCTCACCGCGAAGCGCAGGAGGAAGCTGGGCTGGAAATCGGGGCGCTCTGGCCGATGCTCAAATATTTTCCATCGCCGGGCGGCAGTAACGAATTCGTGCATTTGTACCTGGGGCGTTGTGACACTACCGGGGTTGGCGGCCTGCATGGGCTGGAGGAAGAGGCAGAAGACATCCGCGTCACGGTCTGGGCTTTCGAAGATGCCCTGCAAGCCGTGCGCGACGGGCGTATTGCCAACGCGGCGAGCATCATTGCCTTGCAATGGCTGGCTTTGAACCGCGTTGAAGTGAGGGGGTTATGGTCGTAAACAAGCTGCGCGATCGCTATCGGGTAGATCTGGTGGGGCTGCAAGCGTCCTGCGAGGCGAACTACGCGCGCCTGATGCGACTGCTGCCGGACATGCGCAGCGAGCCGGCCGCGCGGCGCATCGCCGTGACCCATGGCGACCAGATGCTCGGCGTGCTGGCCCTGGAGGTATTGCTGACCTGTCCTTACACCACGACCCTGCAAGTGCGCCAGGAACACAGCCTGCCGTGGCTACCGGTGCCGCAACTGGAAGTGCAGGTCTATCACGACGCGCGCATGGCCGAAGTGGTCAGCGCCGAACATGCGCGACGCTTTCGCGGCATCTATCCTTACCCGAACGCCTCGATGCACCAGCCGGACGAAAAGGCCCAGCTGAACATGTTTCTGGGCGAATGGCTGAGCCATTGCCTGGCGCTGGGGCATGAGTACGAAGTCGTCCGTTAACTGAGCGCCGCAGTTGTGAACTGCGTCAGGTTCACGGATTTCCCCTTTCGACCGTCCCCCAGCATAATTGCGGCACTTACCCATCCCCGTGATCACGCCCTGGGAGAACGCCTTGCCGAGCGTATCCACATTGACCACCGCCGATCCGGCGTTGCTGGTGCAACTCTCCGACAGCCACCTGTTTGCCGAAGCGGACGGTGCGTTGCTGGGCATGAACACCCGCGACAGTCTGCAAAAGGTCATCGAGCTGGTGCGCGCGCAACAGCCGCAGATCAATCTGATCCTGGCCACGGGTGATCTGTCCCAGGACGGGACGCTTGCGTCCTACCGGCAATTTCGCGAGATGACGAGCCAGTTGGATGCGCCGGCGCGCTGGATTCCCGGCAACCACGACGAGCCGCATATCATGGCCGAGGCGGCGGTGCAGAGCGCTTTGCTCGAACCGGTGGTGGATATCGGCAACTGGCGGGTCACGATGCTCGATTCGGCGGTGCCGGGCTCGGTGCCGGGATATTTGCAGGATGAACAGCTGCAGTTGCTCGCCCGCTCGTTGAGCGAAGCGCCGGAACGCCATCATCTGGTGTGCTTCCACCATCACCCGGTGTCCATCGGTTGTGCCTGGATGGAACCGATTGGCTTGCGCAATCCCGAGGCGCTGTTCGCCGTGCTGGACCGTTTCGAACAGGTGCGCGCGGTGTTGTGGGGGCATGTGCACCAGGAAATCGATCAGAGGCGCAACGGCGTACGTTTGATTGCCTCACCCTCGACCTGCATCCAGTTCGAGCCGGGCAGCGAGGATTTCAAGGTCGGGGAGCAGGCACCGGGTTATCGCTGGTTGCGACTGCTGCCCGATGGGGGGCTGGAAACCGGGGTAGAGCGGGTCACCGGGTTCGATTTCACTGTGGATTACGGTTCCAGCGGCTACTGATTTTTCATTTTTCTGGAAAACCGGGGCGCGGCCTTCGCGAGCAAGCCCGCTCCCACATTTGACCTGCGTCGGTCACAAATCCCCTGTAGGAGCGAGCTTGCTCGCGATAAGCCTGAGAGCGCCGCGGGGCGCCAGGTTTTCACCGTTATCGTTGACGACCATCGCGAGCAAGCTCGCTCCTACAGTAAACTGCGGCTTTTTAGCCGACGCACAGGGAACTCAAATGTCCGGTTCGATCCTTTATATCCACGGCTTCAACAGCTCGCCGTTGTCGAAGAAGGCCTGCCAGTTGGTCGAGGTGATGGAGCGTCTGGGCCTGAGCGAACAGTTGCGCGTTCCGGCATTGCACCACCACCCGCGCCAGGCTATCGAGCAGCTGGAGCAGGCGATCGCCGAACTGGGGCGGCCACTGCTGGTCGGCAGCTCCCTCGGCGGCTACTATGCCACTCACCTGGCCGAGCGCCATGGCCTGAAAGCCCTGTTGATCAACCCTGCCGTCAGCCCGCACCGGATGTTCGACGGCTATCTGGGGACGCAGAAAAACCTGTATACCGAAGAGGCCTGGGAATTGACCCACGACCACGTGACGGCCCTGGCCGAGCTGGAAGTGCCGGCACCCCGGGATCCGCAGCGTTATCAGGTATGGTTGCAGACAGCTGACGAAACGTTGGACTATCGTCTCGCCCAGCAGTATTACCGGGCATGCGCCTTGCGTATCCAGGCCGGTGGCGACCACAGTTTCCAGGGTTTTGCCACGCGACTGCCGGCCATGTTGAGCTTTGCCGGCATCGGCGCCGATTTGTATCAGGCAATCGATTTCACCGCATTGTGAGCGATAGCCCCATGAATTCTTTTTTCACCGAACACTGACGACGAGACCCCATGGCCACTCCCAGCGCTAGCTCTTATAACGCCGACGCCATCGAAGTCCTCTCGGGCCTCGACCCGGTGCGCAAACGCCCCGGCATGTACACCGACACCAGTCGGCCGAACCACCTTGCCCAGGAAGTCATCGACAACAGCGTCGACGAAGCCCTGGCCGGGCATGCCTCATCGGTACAGGTGATCCTGCATGCCGACCATTCGCTGGAAGTCAGCGATGACGGTCGTGGCATGCCGGTGGACATTCACCCCGAGGAAGGTGTTTCGGGCGTCGAGTTGATCCTCACCAAGCTTCATGCCGGTGGCAAGTTTTCCAACAAGAACTACCAGTTCTCCGGCGGTTTGCACGGGGTGGGTATTTCCGTGGTCAACGCCTTGTCCACCGAAGTGCGGGTGCGGGTCAAGCGTGACGGCAACGAGTACCAGATGACCTTCAAGGATGGCTACAAGGCCACCGAACTGGAGATCGTCGGCACTGTCGGCAAACGCAACACCGGCACCAGTGTGTTCTTCGCACCGGATCCGAAATACTTCGACTCCCCGAAATTCTCCATCAGCCGCCTCAAGCACGTGCTCAAGGCCAAGGCCGTATTGTGCCCGGGGCTGCTGGTCAGCTTTGAAGACAAGGCCACCGGCGAGAAAGTCGAATGGCATTACGAAGACGGCCTGCGTTCCTACCTGGTGGATGCGGTCAGCGAATTCGAGCGCCTGCCGGACGAGCCGTTCTGCGGCAGCCTGGCCGGTAATAAGGAAGCGGTGGATTGGGCGCTGCTGTGGCTGCCAGAAGGTGGCGACGCGGTACAGGAAAGCTACGTCAACCTGATCCCGACCGCCCAGGGCGGTACCCACGTCAACGGCTTGCGCCAAGGCCTGCTCGACGCCATGCGCGAGTTCTGCGAATTCCGCAGCCTGTTGCCGCGCGGCGTGAAGCTGGCGCCGGAAGACGTCTGGGAACGCATTGCCTTCGTGCTGTCGATGAAAATGCAGGAGCCGCAATTCTCCGGCCAGACCAAGGAGCGCCTGTCGTCCCGTGAAGCGGCGGCGTTTGTTTCCGGTGTGGTCAAGGATGCGTTCAGCCTGTGGCTCAATGCCCACCCGGAAACCGGCATGCTGCTGGCGGAACTGGCGATCAACAACGCCGGCCGTCGCCTCAAGGCCAGCAAGAAGGTCGAGCGCAAACGCATTACCCAGGGCCCGGCGCTGCCGGGCAAGCTGGCCGACTGTGCCGGACAGGACCCGATGCGTTCCGAGCTGTTCCTGGTGGAAGGTGATTCCGCCGGCGGTTCGGCCAAGCAGGCGCGGGACAAAGAGTTCCAGGCGATCCTGCCGTTGCGCGGCAAGATCCTCAACACCTGGGAAGTCGACGGCAGCGAAGTGCTGGCCAGCCAGGAGGTGCACAACATCGCCGTGGCGATCGGTGTCGACCCGGGTGCGGCCGACATGAGCCAACTGCGCTACGGCAAGATCTGCATCCTCGCCGACGCCGACTCCGATGGTCTGCACATCGCGACCTTGCTGTGCGCCTTGTTCGTCCAGCACTTCCGCCCGCTGGTGGATGCCGGTCACGTCTACGTGGCCATGCCGCCGCTGTACCGCATCGACCTGGGCAAAGAAATCTACTACGCCCTGGATGAAGCCGAACGCGACGGCATCCTCGATCGCCTGGTGGCCGAGAAGAAGCGCGGCAAGCCACAGGTCACCCGATTCAAGGGGCTGGGTGAAATGAATCCGCCACAGCTGCGTGAAACCACCATGGACCCGAACACTCGGCGTCTGGTGCAACTGACGCTGGAAGATTTCGAGGCGACCTCGGAAATGATGGACATGCTGCTGGCAAAGAAACGCGCCGGCGACCGCAAGACCTGGCTGGAGTCCAAGGGCAACCTGGCCGAGGTGCTGGGCTGATGCGTCTGGGCTTTGCCCTGGCCTGTGCGTTGCTGCTGACGTCGATTACGGTATCTGCCGAGCCGGCGCCACAGCTGCGCGTGTTGTCCGGGCATGTCGTCGACGGCATGCCCGGTGGCAACCTGTCCGGGCTGGCGCAGTGCGGCAATGACTTGTGGGCAGTTTCCGACCGCGACGATGATCAGATCTACCGCCTCGATACCCGCGAATCCGTGTGGCAGGCACAAACGGTGCACATTGATGTACCGCCGGTGCCTGACAGCGGTTTGCCCTGGGGGCTGAAGTCTCGTGTCTGGGGGGCTTCGTTCGTGCGTGGTGGTGATCTGGACTTCGAAGGCATCACTTGCGACAGCGCCGGCAATCGCTACATCGTCAGCGAAGGCCATGCCGCCGTCTTGCAAGTGCCGCCAACGGGGCCTGCTACCTGGCTGAAAATTTCCCCGATGATGGTTCGCGAGGCACGGGCCAGAGGTTTGCTGTTGCAATTCAATGCACTGTTCGAAGGGTTGGCGGTCAATCCGGCGGGCGATCAGATGTGGCTCGCCGCCGAGCGTATAGGTCGCGGACTGCTGATGATCAAACGCAAGCAGACGTTGTGGGATTGCGACGGCGGCTGCGTGCTGCTGAGCGAGGCGGGCATGGAAATGCAACCCGAGCAGTTTCCCCACGCCAGAGCGGTCTCGCGGGATTTCTCTGACCTGTCGCTGTTCAACGGCAAGCTGTTCACCCTTGAACGCAACGCCTATCAGATTTGTCGCCGGGATCCGCAGACGGCCAGGGTCGAGCGCTGCTGGTCGTACGCCGCCGAGTTATTGCAGGAAAACCGTCGTTATCCACAGGACTACGGGTTGGAAGAAGCGTTGATCGTCGATGCCGAGGGTGCCTGGATCGGTGTCGACAATAACTTCGGTGCGCGCGCCGATGGTGAAGTGCGTCCGGTGGTCTGGCGCTTCGCGGCACCGGACGGTGGCTGGAGTGCCAGGCTGTGAGGCAGCAAACGCCGGGGCAGCGCATCGGCCGGGTGTTCATGGTGCTGGCCTGGTGCGCAGCACTGTTTCTGGCCACACGGTTTTTCGCCCAGTGGGAAGCGCGGCAGCAAAATCCGAACGTGGTGGTCAGCTCGGAGCAGGGCGAAGGTTTCATCGAGGTGAAACTGGTCAGCAATGCGCAGGGGCATTTCGTTGCCAGCGGCCAGATCAACGGCCAGCCGGTGGACTTCATGCTCGACACCGGGGCGACCGATGTGTCGATTCCGGCGGACCTGGCCAGGCGTTTGAAGCTCGAAGAAGGATTCGGCGTGACCCTGAGCACGGCCAATGGCCTGAGCCAGGGCTATCGCACCCGTATTGAACGGCTGCAACTGGGCGACATCGTGCTGCGGGATGTGCGCGCACTGGTGGCCCCGGGGCTGCATGGCGATCAGGTGTTGCTCGGCATGAGCGCACTGAACAAACTTGAATTTACCCAGCGCGGTGGCACCATGCTGCTGCGCCAGACAACGAACCGATGAGGCCCGCATGAGCGACTCCCTTGATCTCAGCCTGGACGGCGTAGAACGCCGGTCACTGGCTGACTTCACCGAAAATGCCTACCTCAACTACTCCATGTACGTGATCATGGACCGTGCCTTGCCGCATATCGGCGACGGTCTGAAACCGGTACAGCGGCGTATCGTCTACGCCATGAGCGAGCTGGGGCTGGACGCCGATTCCAAGCACAAGAAATCGGCGCGTACCGTCGGTGACGTGCTCGGTAAATTCCACCCCCACGGCGACTCGGCCTGCTACGAAGCCATGGTGCTGATGGCCCAGCCGTTCAGCTATCGCTACACGCTGGTCGACGGCCAGGGCAACTGGGGTGCGCCGGATGATCCCAAGTCCTTCGCCGCCATGCGTTACACCGAAGCGCGGCTGTCGCGTTATTCCGAAGTGCTGCTCAGCGAGCTGGGCCAGGGCACGGCGGACTGGGGGCCGAACTTCGACGGCACGCTGGACGAGCCGCTGGTCCTGCCGGCCCGTTTGCCGAACATCCTGCTCAACGGTACCACCGGCATCGCCGTGGGCATGGCCACCGACGTGCCGCCGCACAACCTGCGCGAAGTCGCCACGGCGTGCGTGCGTTTGCTCGATGAGCCCAAGGCCACGGTCGAACAGCTCTGCGAACACATCCAGGGCCCGGATTACCCGACCGAAGCGGAAATCATCACCCCGCGCGCCGACCTGCTGAAAATCTACGAAACCGGTCGCGGCTCGGTGCGCATGCGCGCCGTGTATCACATCGAAGACGGCGACATCATCGTCACCGCGTTGCCGCATCAGGTCTCGGGCGCCAAGGTGCTGGAGCAGATTGCCGCGATGATGCAGGCCAAGCCGTCCAAGGCCCCGCAAATCGCCGACCTGCGCGACGAATCCGACCATGAAAACCCGTGCCGGATCGTGATCATTCCGGGGGCGCGGAAAAACTTCGACCACGATGCGCTGATGCAGCACCTGTTCGCCAGCACCGAGCTGGAGTCGAGCTACCGGGTCAACATCAACATCATCGGCCTGGACGGCAAGCCGCAGCTGAAAAACCTGCGCGCGTTGCTGGTCGAATGGCTGGAGTTCCGGGTGCAGACCGTGCGTCGTCGTCTGCAATTCCGCCTCGACAAGGTCGAGCGTCGCCTGCACCTGTTGGACGGTTTGCTGATTGCCTACCTCAACCTGGATGAAGTGATCCACATCATCCGTACCGAGGAACAGCCACGGGCCAAACTGATCGAACGCTTCGCCCTGAGCGAGATTCAGGCCGACTACATCCTCGACACCCGTTTGCGTCAGTTGGCGCGACTGGAAGAGATGAAGCTGCGTGCCGAGCAGGATGAGCTGCTCAAGGAACAAGCCAAGCTGCAAGCCCTGCTGAGCAGCGAAGCCAAGCTGAAAAAACTGGTGCGCACCGAGCTGATCAAGGACGCCGAAACCTACGGTGACGACCGCCGGTCGCCTATCGTCGAGCGCGCCGAAGCCAAGGCCCTGACCGAGCACGATCTGCTGCCGAACGAGAAAGTGACGGTGGTGTTGTCGGAAAAAGGCTGGATTCGTTCCGCCAAAGGCCACGAGATCGATGCCACCGGGCTTTCCTACAAGGCCGGGGATGGTTTCAAGGCGCTGGCCGCCGGGCGCTCCAACCAGTTTGCCGTGTTTATCGACTCCACCGGCCGCAGTTATTCGGTAGCCGCCCACACCTTGCCGTCGGCCCGTGGCCAGGGCGAACCGCTGACCGGTCGCCTGACACCGCCACCGGGAGCGAGTTTCGAATGCGTGCTGATGCCCGAAGACGATGCGTTGTACGTGATCGCCTCCGACGCCGGCTACGGTTTCGTGGTCAAGGGCGAGGACCTGCAAGCCAAGAACAAGGCGGGCAAGGCCCTGTTGAGCCTGCCGAACAATGCCAAGGTCATGCTGCCGCGCCCTGTGGCTGATCGTGAGCAGAACTGGCTGGCATCGGTGACGACCGAAGGTCGCCTGTTGATCTTCAAGATCAGCGACCTGCCACAATTAGGGAAAGGCAAAGGCAACAAGATCATCGGGATTCCCGGTGAGCGAGTGGCCAGTCGCGAAGAGTATGTGACGGACATCGCCGTATTGCCGGACGGCGCAACACTGGTGTTGCAGGCCGGGAAACGTACCTTGTCACTGAAAGCGGACGACCTCGAACACTACAAGGGTGAACGTGGCCGTCGCGGCAACAAGCTGCCGCGTGGCTTCCAGCGGGTAGATGCGCTGCTCGTCGAAAACCTGAATTAGGCGACTTAGAAGCGCCGAACTACGATTTAACCCGTAGTTCGGCGCTTTGCGCTGGAGTCGGAACGAATATTCACGGATGATATGGCCTTTCAAGCGCCGGCACTGCCGCGCGTTCTTCATATTTGTTGAGTATTTTCACTGTGATCAGCCTTTTAGCGATCACCTGGATGGGACGATGACTGCTCTGCGCCTTCCTTTTATTCTTATGCTCGCCGGCATTCTTGGCCTGGCGGGTTGCAGCGTTCACCAACCGGTGTCGTTGTATCAGCTGGACGCTGGAACCCCGGTTCAGCCTGCACAGAACGCAGGCATGGCGGTATTGTTGGGCCCGGTCACCGTGGCCGATTACCTGCAGCGCGAAACCCTGTTGCAGCGTCAGCCGGATGGCAGCTTGCAAGCATCGACCGACGGTCGTTGGGCCGGCAGCCTTTCGTCGGATATCGATCAGTTGCTGCTGCGTCAGGTCGCAGGTCACCTGGACAGCCAGCGCGTAGTGCTGGCCCCGGCAACATTGGGGTTCACCCCGGACGTTCAGGTGCTGCTGACCATCACGCGCCTGGATTCGGGTGCAAAGCAACCGGCGATCCTCGATGCGCAATGGCGCCTGATCGACCGTCGCGGGCAGGTCCGTGATAATCGCATCATCCATTTGCAGGAGCAGCATGCCGGTAGTACGGCGGCTCAGGTCCAGGCACAGGGCGTGTTGTTGCAACGTCTGGCCGAGCAATTGTCGGTGGCGCTCAAGCCGCTGGCCAATCAGCCACCGATCGCCGAAGTCCCGCGTAAAGCGCCAGCCAAGGCGGCTGCACCTGCGGTAGAACAGGAAAAGCAGCCGAAGATCCCGATGGCTGCGCCTATTCGTACGGATATGGAAGTGTTCCGCTTCTAAGTCTGGACTGAAGCTGTTCCCCCAATAAAGCCCGCCTTGTGCGGGCTTTATTGTTTCTGCCGGCTGGGGATATCTGGCGTCAGTTCCGGCCTCTTCGCTGGCAAGCCCGCTCCCACAGTGTCCATGTCATACACAAATTATGTGAACGCCCCTGAACCTGTGGGAGCAGGCTTGCCCGCGAAGGCGTCATGACAGACAACAAAAAAGCCCGCAGACGATCACTCATCTGCGGGCTTCATTGTGGTCGGGCCTAAGGTTTAAGCCCGGCGTTCGTGCATCCGCGCCAGTTGCCTTTCCAGCATCGATGGATACGGCTCCATCAACCGTTCCACGCAGCATGCACCTTCAGGGCTGGCAATCGGGCGGATCCGTGCGCGCTGACGGATCAAGGTGTCGTCACTGATCTTGCGTTCCACCAGCAGCAGGTTGCGGCTGTGCTGCGACAGGGCCAGGGCGTCCTGGGCAGGGTCGGTCAGCAGCAGGTCGATCTGGCTCAGGCCAAACAGTTCGTCGCCCAGGGTCAGGCCCAGCTGCAATTGCAGGGTGATGCCGCTGTCCGCGACTTCGATCTGCAGCTGGTGGCCCAGGGCCCGTAGCAGTTCGCCACAGCAAATGGCGTTGGTCAGGTAATCGTCGCCGCTGTCTTCGGTGTGGAACAGCATCAGCGTGCTGCCATCGTTCAAGGTCTCCACTTCGCCTTGATACAGCGATGCGGCCTGGTCGAGGCAATCGCGATAGCGCTCCAGCAGTTCTTCAAGGCGTGCCCGCGGCAGGCGTCGCAGTTGCTCCTGGGAACCCAGTTGCACCGCCAGTACCGCGCTGTGTTGCGGCACGCTCGGCGTGGCCTTGCGAATCACCGGTTGCGGGGGGCTGTCCAGCGACTCGTCGCGCAGATCGGCGAACGGGTCTTCGTCATCATCGTCTTCGACGGTGCTGACGATCTGCCGTGGCGCTGGCTTGAGCGCCGCTACCGGGCGGCTCTCGTCGAAACTCGGATCGCGCAGGTTGCGGACTTCGAAGGCCGGGTCGGCCTCGTCATCGACGTCGTCGAATTCCGGTTCCGGTTCCGGCACAGGGGCAGGCTCCGGGGCGAAGTTGGCGTGCAGCTGGCGCGCCAGGTCGCCGATTTCGTCCTGGCGGTCGGTGGCCGGGGTGTATTCATCGATATTGCGCAGCCACACCCGCAATTGCAGCAGAGGTGTTGAGAGATACCGCCCCATGCGCAGGCTCAGGGCCAAAGACAGGGCCAGCAGGATGGCGCTTAGGATGCCCATGCTTTGCAGGCTGATGGTCATCGGCTGCTGGAACTGGTCCATGTCCAGGCTGATGCGCAATTGCCCGGCGGTCACGTCCTGGAAGGTGATCTTGCTCTGGTACATGCCCTCGGCCTCGCCCAGCAGACCATGCTTGGGACGCTGGCCGGATTCGGCGAGGATGCGGTTGTCCGGACTGTAGATGGCGGCGTGGGCCACCAGCTTGTTCTTGGTCAGGTTATTGAGCAGCACATTGAGGCTGAGGATGTCGTTGGACACCAACAGCTCCGTGGCCGAAGTGGCCGTCTGCGTCGTCAGGCTTTCGCCCAGCGCATCCGCCTGCTCGTGCATGGCCTGCTTGAACTGCAGGCCCATCACACCGGCATAGATGACCAGGGCCAGGGCGACCAGGATCACGTTATGGCTGGCGATGCGCAATGCAATCGGTACACGGCGGTGGCGCAGTGCCCGGAAGATCAGCAGGAAGAAGTTATCGGTTTTTACTGGCGTAGGCCGGTTCACTTGAGCTCGGCTCTTTTGTCCGTGAAGTTGACGCGCAGTATAGCGACAGGCCCTAGACCGTCAAAGCGCTCACGGTGCCCGATGGTCACTGAAAGTGGGTAGAATGCGGTTTTTTTCCACCTGCGGGGGTGCGCCTTGCGCGAAATCGTCCTGATAAACATCACGGGAGTCGACCGTCCGGGTCTGACTGCGGCCATTACCGGCGTTCTGGCCCAGGGTGGTGTGAACATTCTCGACATCGGTCAGGCGGTGATCCACGACACCTTGTCGTTCGGCATCCTGGTTGAAATTCCCGACACCGAGCAAGGCAAGTCCGTGCTCAAGGACATCCTGTTCAAGGGCTACGAGCTCGATCAACAGGTGCGTTTCACGCCGGTGTCCGAGCAGGATTACCAGCAGTGGGTCGGCAACCAGGGCAAAAAGCGCCACATCGTGACCCTGCTGACCCGCAAGGTGACAGCCGGGCAGTTGCAGGCCGTGAGTTCGATCACCGCCAAATATGGCCTGAACATTGACCACATCGATCGTCTGTCCGGGCGCATGCCGCTGGACACTCCGGCCGACAAGGGCAAGGGCTGCATCGAGTTTTCCGTGCGTGGCGAGGCGGCTGATCCGCAGGCGCTGCGGGCCGAATTCCTCAGCGTCGCTCAGGAATTGAACGTCGACATCGCCTTTCAGGAAGATTCGCTGTTCCGTCGCAACCGTCGTCTGGCGGTATTCGACATGGACTCGACCCTGATCGAAGCCGAAGTGATCGACGAACTGGCCAAGGCGGCTGGCGTGGGTGACAAGGTTTCGGAAATCACCGAGCGGGCAATGGCCGGCGAGCTGGATTTTCGCGCCAGCTTCAAGGAGCGCCTGGCCTTGCTCAAAGGTCTGGACGTCAATGTGCTGGATTCCATCGGTGCTTCGTTGCGCCTGACCGAAGGCGCGGAAACCCTGTTCGCCGAACTCAAGCGCCTGGGCTACAAGACCGCGATCCTGTCGGGTGGCTTCACCTACTTCGCCAATCAACTGCAGGCCAAGCTGGGAATCGACTATGTGTTTGCCAACGAACTGGAAGTGGTCGACGGCAAAGTCACCGGCGTGGCGGTCGAGCCGATTGTCGATGCGCAGCGCAAGGCGGATTTGCTGAGGGAACTGGCACACAAGGAAGGCTTGCGCCTGGAGCAGACCATTGCGGTCGGCGACGGTGCCAATGACTTGCCGATGCTGGCGATTGCCGGGTTGGGCGTAGCGTTCCGCGCCAAGCCGCTGGTCAAACAGTCGGCCAAGCAGGCCATTTCGACGCTGGGCCTGGATGGCGTGCTGTACCTGCTGGGCTTCCGCGATCGCGACGGCCAGCTGTAACACCGCAAAACACCTGTAGGAGCGAGCTTGCTCGCGATGGTCGCCAACGATGACGCGGGCTTTCTGAATACCCGCGTCGTTCTCAGGTCCATCGCGAGCAAGCTCGCTCCTACAGTGAATGGCGTTTGTCTATCAGGCTTTTGGTGCGCCCATGCCCTGACCCATCTGCACTGCTGTACCGGCAGTCATTTCCTCAGCCCACTTCACCTGATCCGGCCCGAACAGCACGACGGCGGTCGAACCCAGCTTGAAGCGACCCAGTTCCGCACCTTTTTCCAGGTGGATCGGCGCGCGAGCGGCTTCGTCGTAGCGGAAGGTTTTCAGCTCGCGTTTCGGCGGCGTGACCAGGCCGGCCCAGACGGTTTCAATCGAAGCCACGATCATCGCGCCCACCAGCACCACGGCCATCGGCCCGCGCTCAGTGTCGAAAATGCACGCCACGCGCTCGTTGCGGGCGAACAGTTCCGGAACGTTTTCAGCGGTGGTCTGGTTGACCGAGAACAGACGGCCCGGGATGTAGACCATTTCGCGCAGGGTGCCGGCCAGCGGCATGTGCACGCGGTGGTAGTCCTTCGGCGACAGGTAGATGGTCGCGAAGTCACCGCCCATGAACGGCGCAGCATTCGCCGCATCGCCACCCAACAGTTCCAGCACGCTGAAGCTGTGGCCCTTGGCCTGGAACACGCGACCGTGCTCGATCGGGCCGAGCTGGCTGATCGCGCCGTCGGCCGGGCTGAGGATCGCGCCCGGCGTTTCGTCCAGAGGACGGGCACCGTCTTTCAGTGCGCGGGTGAAGAACGCGTTGAAGTGCTCGTAGGCAGTCAGGTCTTCGACCAGCGCCTGGGACATGTCCACCTGATAGCGCTTGGCGAACCAGGCGGTAAAGGCATTCTTGAACCAGCGCACGCGGCATTCGGCGATGCAGCCGGCCAGTCGCGAGAGCAAGTTGTGGGGCAGCAGGTACTGGCCGAGGAGAAACAGACGCTTGTTCATTAACAGTCCTTAAAAATCTTAAATTTCTACCGGGGTATCGGGATGGTTGCCCCATTCGCCCCAAGAGCCGGCGTAGCCCTTGACCCGCGGATAACCGAGAGCCTTGGCCACCAGATAGGTGAAGCCAGAACGGTGGTGGGTCTGGCAGTGGGTAATCACTTCTTTGTCTTTGCTGATCCCGAGTTGTTCGAGGATCTGCGGCATGTCGGTGCGGATGCGCAACTGGCGTGCCCGATCCATGCCGGCGGTCCATTCGAAATTGACCGCGCCGGGAATGTGCCCGCCCTTGGCTGCCAGGACTTTCTCGCCGGAATACTCCAGCGGCCCGCGTGCGTCCCAGATGGCCAGGTCGGCGGCGCCGAGGCGGCTTTGCAGGTATTCACGGGTGGCGGTGGGTTCGTCGTGCAAGGTCAGAGAAACCGGGCCACCCACGGCTGGCGGGATCTGGATCGACATGGGCAAACCTTCTGCCAGCCAGGCCGTCAGGCCGCCGTCGACATAGTGGTACTTGCTGTGGCCGATGACATCCAGCAGCCAGATAAAGCGTCCGGCCCAACCGCCGCCTTCGTCGTCATACACCACGTAGACCGCATCGGGGTTGTGTCCCAGCTCGCCAAACAGCGTTTCGAGCGCTGCCTGCGGGGGCATCAGTCCCGGGGCGGGTGCCTGCCCCAGCTGCGTGCGTTTCGGATCGACAAAACGCGCGCCGGGAATGTGTCCCTCGGCGTAGCGGGCGGGACTGGTCAAGTCCACCAGAATCAGTTCGCGGGTGTCGAGGCGAGGGAGCAAGTCGCTCGGCTCGATCACCAGCGGCAAGCCAGAGAAGTCAGACATGTGAGGTCTCCAGAGCACAAAAGGGAGGATTGTAGCGCAGCCTTATTGGCCACGGTGGCTAAAGCTGTGCAGGGCTTTTTCGATGCACTGCGCGGTTTTGCCGAAGGCCTGAACGGAAATTTCCGAAAACGGCCCACCGCCCTGGTCCGCCACGACGATCATGATCGCCCGGCCATTATTGACCAGCGAGCGCAGCAGCAGGTGTTCGCCGCTGAACTGCGAACGCAGGCTGTTGGGCAGCAGGGCCGAGAATTGCGCGTTGTTGGCCGGCGTCAGGCGGACCTGCGCCTGTTGCGCGAGCAGGCGTTGCAATACGTTGCTCTGGCTGACCACGAAGTTCAGCCCGGCCGTTTCCTTCGGCAGGCCGGCCGTCTGATGCACGCGCAGGTTGGCATGGGTACGGTCGGCCATCAGGATCATCACCCGACGCATGCCGCAGGCCACGAGGGCGTCCCGGGCGGCGATGGTCAGGTGCATGGCATTGGTGAAGCGACTCGGCTCGACCAGCAATTCGGCGCATTGCTTGCGCCATTTCGCCAGATCTTCGGCAGTGGGTGCCGCGGCCGGCAGCAGTCCGGCGTGGATACGGTTCATGCCCCACGGCCAGATCAGCGATTCGGCGGGGTGCCAGAGGTCGGGCATGGCGTGATGACGCGCGCTGTTGGCGGCTTGCTGGTGCAGTTGTTGTTGCACCTCATCCATTGGCATTTGCAGGTAAAGGCTGGTCAGGTACTGCCAGCGTTCACTGTGCGGGCTGTCCCAGGCGTGTTGTACCGACAGCGCCAGACCGTTGGCCAGCAGCACCGTATTGGCCGGTTGATTGAGCCAGCGGCGCAGGGTCGGATCGTCATCGAGGCGGTTCTGCTGGCGCAACGGGTGCTCGCTGTCACGGGCGATGCGCAGGACTTTCACCAGCTCCCGCTGCTCGGTGAGCAACAGGCGATAGCCCTGCTGCACCCAGATCGGCAAGCGCCAGACCTCCACCAGCGCCTGGCCGATGTCCAGCAGGCGTACGCCAAACAGTTGCATTTCGACTTTACGTGCCGACTCACCTTTATGGATGACCCGCAGTTCCCAGTCTTCGAGCAGTTTTGGATGGGTCAGCGCCAAAGGCCACAGGGGCGAAAGAAACAGCAGGCTACCCCAGTGGATGTCCTGCCACAGGCGCGCCAGGCGACTGGCAAAAAAACCATTGGCCTGTTGCGTGGCGTGCTGGCTGATCATCTGCAGCTGACGCAAGGCTTTGGGGATTTCGAACTGGGGTTCGGCGGGCAGGCGTGCGAGCAGCTCTTCGGTGCGCTTCAAACCGAGGCGATTGATCGCGATCTCGAGGTTTTCCGCCGGTTCGGCCATGCCGCCGTGGGTGTGCCGGTTGGCTTCGCGAATCACGCTCAAGGCCAGGGCGGGGCTGCCTTGCATGAGGTCGGCGATATCGCGCAGCGAGCTGCGATTGTCGCGGATGGCCTTGCAGACCCGGTCGTGGCTGGCTTGCGGAACCGGCAGGCGCACGCCATCGAGCAGCTTGACCCAGCCTTCGAGCGTCGTCGGTTTTGGTGTTGGAACGTTCGTTTCGTTAACCATGGTGGGAGGCGATCATCGTCAACAATACCTGTGCCCGGAAGGGGTCAAATTAGCTTTTCGCCTGAACTGGCTATAGTCTGGCGCAGTTTTGCCGATAAGTAGAAGAAGAGATTTTTTAACTTCCGAATATGACCTTGAACCCGACTCAGTAAGTGCTCTCCTAACCTATGGCTAAAATTATCGGCATCATCGTCGTATTCGCGAGCGTGCTCGGCGGATACGTGCTTTCCCACGGCAAGATTGCCGCCCTGATCCAGCCTTTCGAGGTCATGATCATCGGCGGTGCGGCCCTCGGCGCCTTCTTGCAGGCCAACCCCGGCTACATGACGATGCACGTGCTCAAGAAGTCCCTGAGCATGTTCAGTTCGCGTTTCAACCACGCCTTTTACCTTGAAGTGCTGGGCCTGATCTACGAGATCCTCAACAAGAGCCGCCGCGAAGGCATGATGGCCATCGAAGGCGACATCGAAGATGCCGCCGCGAGCCCGATCTTCGCCAAGTACCCGACGGTCCTCAAGGACGAACGCATGACCGCGTTCATCTGTGATTACCTGCGCATCATGTCCTCCGGCAACATGGCCCCGCACGAGCTGGAAGGCCTGTTCGACATGGAGCTGTTCAGCCTCAAGGAAGACCTGGAACACCCATCCCACGCAGTCAACGGCATCGCCGACGCCATGCCCGGTTTCGGTATCGTCGCGGCGGTACTGGGTATCGTGGTGACCATGGCCTCGCTGGGTGAGGGCGACCAGAAGTCCATCGGCCTGCACGTCGGTGCGGCACTGGTCGGTACCTTCTTCGGTATTCTCGCCGCCTATGGCTTCTTTGGCCCGCTGGCCCACTCCCTGGCCCACGATGCCAAGGAGGAGCTGAACGTCTACGAAGCCATCAAGGCCTCGCTGGTGGCTTCGGCTTCCGGCATGCCGCCATCGCTGGCCGTAGAGTTCGGACGCAAGGTCCTGTACCCGGCGCACCGCCCAAGCTTCGCCGAGCTGGAACAAGCGGTTCGCGGTCGATAGTGCTCTGTTTCGCAAATACGTTCCTTTTTTGGCGAGTGACTGTTGTTGCCAGACAAGGCGCCGCGACGAGTCATAGCCCGCTATGGCGAGGAGCGGCAACGCCGTATGGCGACAACAGGCACCGTCAAAAAGGAACAGTATTTGTGAGACAGAGCACTCTGTATGGAAAATAATCAGCCGATAATCATCAAGCGCGTCAAGCGCATCGCCGGCGGGCATCACGGGGGCGCGTGGAAAATCGCCTTCGCCGACTTCGCCACGGCGATGATGGCGTTCTTCCTGGTGTTGTGGCTGCTGTCCACCGCCACACCGGAACAGAAGATCGCCATCGCCGGTTACTTCAAGGACCCGATCGGCTTTTCCGAAAGCGGCACGCCGTACATCATCGATCTGGGCGGCACGCCGACCATGGCGCCGGAAAACACCCTCAACCCCGAGGTGAAGTCCCAGCCGCAGCCGGACAAAGTCACCGTCGATGTTGACCAGGTCGAAGGCATGGCCGAGCAGGTCGAAAAGGAGCGCCTCGAGTTGTTGCTGCAGGAACTGCAGAACAAGGTCGAAGAAAACCCGCAGATGCAGAAGTTCAAGGACCAGATCCTGTTCGAAATCACTCAGGACGGCCTGCGCATCCAGATCATGGACGCGGAAAATCGCCCGATGTTCGACTCGGGTTCAGCTCGCTTGAAGCCGTATTTCGAAGACATCCTGCTGGCCATGGCCGACACCATCAAGGCGGTGCCGAACAAGATCAGCATCAGCGGCCACACCGATGCCAAGCCATACACCGGCACCGGTGATTTCGGTAACTGGGAACTCTCAGCCAACCGTGCCAACGCCGCACGGCGTGCGCTGGTGGCGGGCAGCTATCCGGATGCACAGGTGGCGCGCGTGGTCGGTTATGCCTCGTCGGCGTTGTTCGATCGCGAACATCCGTTCAACCCGGTCAACCGCCGTATCGACATCGTGGTGCTGACCAAGAAAGCCCAGCGTGCGATCGAAGGTTCGCAAGGCGCAGAGCCTGCTCCCGATGCGCCGCAAGGTTCGGCTGCACCAGGCGCAGCACCGACCGTGCCGGTCGACCCGAACGCATTGCCGGCGGACAAGGAACCGCTGCCGGCCCACGAACTGCGCGAGCGTTTGAATCTGTTTGATGATCCGGCGCCGAAAACGGGTGAACCAGGCAAACCGGCTGAACCGCCCAAGCAGTGACCGACAAAAAAGCCGACAGTGATGTCGGCTTTTTTGTGCGGCTTTCACTGATTTGGAGGCCGCCAGGGGGCACGATCCCCTGTAGGAGCCAGCTTGCTGGCGATGGTCGTCAACGGTAACGCGTGCTGTCTGAATCCACTCGGCGTACTGGAGTCTATCGCCAGCAAGCTGGCTCCTACAGATGATGGGTGAGAGAAACCCCGACCGGTCAAGAGGACGGCTCGGGGAGCAGAGTGACTCAGAACCCACGGATGATTCGGGTCTTGAGCTCGGCGTGAAAGCGATCCGCATTGGATCTGTTGACGCTGCGCACCGACTCGCTGCCGGTCACCGATTCCAGTGACATCGAGCGCTTGAGCGTCGCTTCGTTTCGATAGGCATCGATAAAGAACTCGATGTCCCGGTCGCTGGTCAGCTTCGGCCATTTGTCCAGGTACAGCGGCAGCTCGGTCGGGCCGGTCTTGAACGAGCAGATGCGTCGGTGGGTGATGGTCGCCTCGCCGATTTCGAACGGCACCCACCAGGACAGCGCGGTTTTCTCCGAGACCACCGCCAGCAGGTGCGTGCATTCACTGATGTTGCGGGTGATCACCCCAGTGATGTCGTCGGTGGTCTGGGATTCGGCATCCAGCACATCGAGGTAGGTCTTGATGTTGGCCTGGATCAGGCGCGCGTTGATCTTGACCGCGTGGGCGCGGTCCATGTGGCGGTAGCTGATAAACACTGGCATCAGAAATGTCCCTTGATCGCGAGTTCGCGGTAATAGGCGCCGAGGGCGGTGAGGCGGCAACCGGTGGAGTGGATGGCGGCGTAATACATGTGCTCGGCGTCCACCGGTTCGATGAGGCTGTGACGGTTGCACTTTTGCAACTGGGCGAAGACGTCGCCGTGCTCCGGGTTGAATTCAGGCTCGGTGGGTTCAAAACTGGGGGCGAGGGGGTACACCGACTCCGCTTCGGCAAACCATTCGGGGAGTTTGCGCAGGATTTCCTTGGGGATCAGCGGCGACACTTCGCGCAGGGAAATGAACTGCGAGACGTTGGTCTTGAACACCGGGCGCTGTTCCCAGGCGTCGAGGGCGTTGTCGACAAACGAATAGAGGCTGCCGGGTGTGATTTTGCCCAGGATGTTCGCTGCTCCGCCATGCAGGGCCTGGAGCAATAGTCCGGTGAATACGCCGTGTTGCCCGCCCTCCATCGCCGGCTCTTCCTTTTTGCAGGCGGTCAGAATGGTCATGCCTTCGCCGACCACGCTGCCCTCACTGCGCAAGGCGCGCAGTTCGCCGGCCGAGCCGCTCTGGCAGCAATCAAGGATGATCACTTTGTTTTTGATCTTCGTGGCCTTGCTCGCCCAGTTGAGAATGTCGCTGAGGCGAATCCCGTCCTTGGCGCTCTTGTAATTCTGCGGGATCAACATGCCTTCGTCGGTGTCGGTGTCGAAGCTGCCGTGGCCGGCGAAATACAGCAGCGCGACATTGCAGTCCCCGGAAAACAGTTCGCGGATCTGGTCTTCGAGCTTTTCCCGGCTCAGGTAGTCCTCGGCGGAGGTCAGCACGATGTTCTTGAAGTTCGGATCGCCATTGGCGTCGGTCTTCAGCACGGAAGCCATGGCCATGGCGTCATTGCTGCAGCCGCTCAGCCGCGAAACGTGGGTGTAGTCGTTGATGCCGATAAACAGTCCCTTGCGCATGGTTACACCGCCGTGTGCTGGCGAATGGCGCTGATGATGCTGTTGGTGTTCCAGGCACACTCGGCATGTGCCGCCTCACGTACCACCGTGGAAATCCGCTCGGCGCCGAACGGTTTGATCGCAATGATCACCTTGCCCATGCGCTTGGCGATCTCGATTTCCTTGTTGATCCACTTGCTGTAGGTGGAATACATCCCGGCCATGATCAATACCGCCGAACACGGACGGATCTTGTTTTCGATGGCCTCCTCAAGTTGTTTGTCGGTTTTCGCGCCGACAATCGGATTGTCCGGCGGCACCGAAAAATTCTTGTAGGCGAAACCGGGCTTGGCGTTGAGCAGGCGCACGAGACTGTCGTGGGCGTCGGAGTAGTTCCACGAGTGGCTGATGAACAGATGGTAGGTTTGCATGGGTGTCCCTCGATGTCGCTGGAGTGCGAAGAGGGTTTGAAACTAGGCGATTGCAGGGCGGCGACAAGAGACCGGCGCGGAAAGAGAAATGCCCTACAAGCGAGCGTGCGCACGTCTTACAGAAAGGTCTGATGTTTAGGCGGGGGAAGATCCAGCCGCCGACCACCCCGCGTAAAGCCGGGCGGTCGGCACGTCTGTTTAGTAGCCGTTTTCCGGCAGGCTGGCGATGATCGAGCGGTAGCTGTTCATCCGTTGCTGCTGCACGCGGCCATCTTCAAGGGCCTTGAGCAGGGCGCAACCGGGTTCGCGGTCATGCTTGCAGTCGCGGAAGCGGCAGGTGCCCAGCAGGTCGTTGAACTCGATGAAGCCGGCTTCGACGTCGGCACGGCTGACGTGGCCCAGGCCGAATTCGCGGATACCCGGGGAGTCGATCAACTCACCGCCGCCGGGGAAGTGGAACAACCGCGCGGTCGTGGTGGTGTGGGTGCCCTGGCCGGATAGCTCGGACAGCGGGCCGACGCGGGTCTCGACATCCGGCAGCAGGCTGTTGACCAGCGACGACTTGCCGACACCGGACTGGCCGACGAACACGCTGATGCGTCCGTCCAGTTGCGTCTGCAACTGCTCCATACCGTTACCGTGATGCGCCGACACTTCCAGCACCGGGTAGCCGAGGGTGCGGTATACGGCGAGCAAGGCATTCAGCGCAGGGGCGTTGTTTTCGTCGATCAGGTCGAACTTGTTCAGCAGCAGCAGCGGCTTGATGCCCGCATGTTCGGCCGCCACCAGGTAGCGGTCGATCAGGTTGGCGTGGGGCTCGGGCAGCGGTGCAAACACGATGACGATCATGTCGACGTTGGCCGCCACCGGCTTGAGCTGACCACGGCTGTCCGGGCGGCACAGCTCGGTGTTGCGCGGCAGTTGCGCCACGATCACACCGATGCCCTGGTTGCCGGCGCGCCACACCACCTGATCGCCGGTCACCAGCGCCGGCAGGTTCGCGCGCAGGTGGCAACGGAACACCTGGCCGGCGAGCTCGCCATCGCGGGCCTCGACCTCGACCTGCACACCGAAGTGCGCGATCACCAGACCGTGCTGTTCCGGGCCCAGATCGCCGCCCTCAAGTGCCTCGACAGCCGAGGACTCGCGTTTGGCGGCGCGGGCAGCGCGTTCGCCCTGAATCTTTTCGATGCGCCAGTTTTGGCGGCGATTGAGTTGGCGTTTGGCCATGGGTGTTCCGTATAAAGAATGCAGCGATTAGGTAAAACGGCCGCGAGTTTAGCACGCCCGGCCACCGGCCTAGGCTAAACTGCGCAGCATTGCTTAGGAGCCGAACATGCAAAATCCGCAGAACCTGATCTGGATCGACTTGGAAATGACCGGTCTGAACCCTGATACCGACGTCATCATCGAAATGGCCACCATCGTCACCGACAGTGACCTGAACACCCTGGCCGAAGGCCCGGTGATCGCCATTCACCACAGCGACGAAATCCTCGCCGGCATGGACGAGTGGAACACCCGTCAGCATGGTGGTTCCGGGCTGACCCAGCGGGTTCGCGATAGCCGTATCAGCATGGCCGAAGCCGAAGCCGAAACCATTGCCTTCCTGGAGCAGTGGGTGCCGAAGGGCAAATCGCCGATCTGCGGCAACAGCATCTGCCAGGACCGTCGCTTCCTTTATACCCACATGAAATCCCTGGAAAGCTATTTCCACTACCGCAACCTCGACGTGTCCACGCTCAAAGAGCTGGCGGCGCGCTGGGCACCGGACGTGCGTGACAGCTTCAAGAAGGGCAGCACCCACCTGGCGCTGGACGACATCCGCGAATCCATTGCCGAGTTGCAGCACTACCGCAAGCACTTCATCAAATTCTGATCGGGCTCCCCTGTAGGGGCTGCGGCAGCCCCTACAGGGGGTTGTGGGCTTTGGTGAATTGAGTAGACTGCGCGCCTTTTCGCAAGGACCGCCACCATGTTGCTGATGCTCTACCTGATCGCCATCACCGCCGAAGCCATGACCGGCGCCCTGTCTGCCGGGCGTCGTGGCATGGACTGGTTTGGCGTGGTGCTGATCGCTTGCGTCACGGCACTGGGGGGCGGTTCGGTGCGCGATGTGCTACTCGGGCATTACCCGCTGACGTGGGTCAAACATCCGGAATACCTGGTGCTGACCACGGCTGCGGCGATGATTACCGTGTTCACGGCACGCTGGATGCGGCATTTGCGCTCACTGTTTCTGGTGCTCGATGCCATGGGGCTGGTGGCCTTCACCCTGATCGGCTGCATCACCGCCCTGGAAATGGGCCATGGCATGTTGGTCGCGTCGGTCAGCGGCGTGATCACCGGAGTATTTGGCGGCATCCTGCGGGACATTTTCTGCAACGATATTCCGCTGATCTTCCGGCGTGAGCTGTATGCCAGCGTCTCGTTTGCGGCGGCGTGGTGCTACATGCTCTGTCTGTACCTGAACTTGCCTGGGGAGCAGGCGATTCTGATCACCCTGTTCGGCGGATTCCTGTTGCGCTTGTTGGCGATCCGTTTCCACTGGGAAATGCCCAAGTTCGTCTACAACGACGAGGCTTGAAGCCCCGATCCCCTGCGGCAGCTCCTACACGAGGCCGTGTTGTTTCAGGGCCCACTCGACGTGTTCGCGGACCAGTTCGGACGGATGCTCGCGCCGCGCTTTCAACGCCTCCAGCACCGGGATCGTCGAAGGCGCATTGCCCAGGCCTATCGCCAGGTTGCGCAACCAGTTTTCGTAACCGGTCCGACGCAGCGGCGAGCCTTCGGTGCTGCTCAGGAATTTCTCCTCATCCCACATGAACAGTTCCGCCAGTCCGGCGTTATCCAGGTTGTGCCGCGGCTTGAAGTCGCTTTCACCGGACGGGCGGGCGAAGCGGTTCCAGGGGCAGACAATCTGGCAATCATCGCAACCGAACACCCGATTGCCGATCAGCGGCCGCAGGTCTTGCGGGATCGCGCCTTTGAGTTCGATGGTCAGGTAGGAAATGCAGCGCCGGGCATCCAGCACATAAGGGCCGACGAAAGCATGGGTCGGACAGATGTCGAGGCAGGCACTGCACCGACCGCAGTGTTCGGTGGCGTGGGGTGGGTCTACCGGCAGCGGCAAGTCAACGAACAGCTCGGCGAGGAAGAAATAACTGCCTGCCTTGCGATTCAACACCAGGGTGTTTTTGCCAATCCAGCCCAGGCCGGCCTGTTCGGCGATGGCTTTTTCCAGCACTGGTGCGCTGTCGACAAAGGCACGGAAACCAAACGGGCCGATTTCTGCCTGAATCTTGTCCGCCAGTTGTTGTACGCGCTTGCGGATCAATTTGTGGTAATCACGACCCAGGGCATAACGCGAGACGTAGGCTTTTTCCGGCTGGGCGAGCATTTTCGCCATGTGGGTGTCGCCCGCCAGGTAGTCCATGCGCAGCGAAACCACGCGCAAAGTGCCGGGCACCAGCTCCTCCGGGTGTGAGCGTTTGCTGCCGTGGGCGCCCATGTAGTCCATTTCGCCGTGGTAGCCGGCGGCGAGCCAGCGCTCCAGGTGGTGCTCGTGCTCGCCCAGGTCGAGGCCGCTGATGCCGACTTGTTGAAAGCCCAGCTCGCGGCCCCAGTCCTTGATGGATTGGGCGAGGGCAGGCAGGTCTGTGGTAATAGCAGGCATGAGGCGAGAGAAACCGGAGCTGAGGTGCGTATAATTCTGCCAGACATCGGAGCCCGAAGACGCATGCCGCACACTAAAGATGAATTACCCGACGCGCTGTACAGTGCCGCGCAAGTGCGAGCGCTCGATGCGAGCCTGATCGCCGCCGGTACACCGGGTTTCGAATTGATGCAGCGCGCGGCGCGGGCGACATGGCGGGCGCTGGTGCGGCAATGGCCGACAGCGAATGAACTGAGTGTACTCACCGGCCATGGCAACAACGCCGGGGACGGGTATCTGGTGGCCGTGTTGGCCCTGCGCGCAGGCTGGTCTGTCCGGGTATTGGCGGTGGGAGATCCGCAGCGCCTGCAGGGGGACGCGGCCTTGGCACATGCCGAGGCGGTATCTGAAAAAGTGCTCATCGAGCCCTGGACCGCACAATCCGGATTGCGCGGCATCGTCCTGGATGCTTTGCTTGGCACCGGACTGAGCGGTGAGGTGCGTGAGCCGTATGCCAGCGCCATCACCGCGATCAATGTGAGCGGGCTGCCGGTTGCGGCGGTGGATATTCCTTCAGGACTGTGCGCCGATACCGGTCGTGTCCTCGGCGTGGCGGTGCAGGCCGACCTGACCGTGACCTTCATCGGCTTGAAATTGGGATTGTTCACCGGCGAGGCGGCGGATGTGGTCGGCGAACTGCTGTTCAACGACTTGCACGCAGACCCCCGGTTGATAGAAGGCGCTGCTTTCACCGCCCGTCGCCTGACCGCAGCTAATCTGCCGCGTCCAGCAGCGCGGGCACCGGCTTCCCACAAAGGCAGATTCGGCCATGTGTTGCTGATCGGTGGCGATCGCGGGTTGGGTGGCGCGATTCTACTGAGCGCGCAAAGTGCGCTGCGCAGCGGTGCGGGCATGGTGTCGGTGGCGACCCGCAGCGAACATGTCGCGGCCGCACTGGCGCGGATCCCCGAGGCGATGGTGCTGGGCACTTCCTCGGCCAATCAGCTGATGGATTTGCTGCAAAAGGTTTCCGTGTTGGTTGTCGGTCCGGGGCTGGGGCAAGCGGGTTGGGGGCGCAGCTTGTTGTCGGCCGCCGCTAACGCAGCGTTGCCGCAAGTCTGGGACGCCGATGCGCTGAACCTGCTGGCCGAGGAACGTGTGAGTTTGCCCAGGGATTGCGTGATCACCCCGCATCCGGGCGAAGCGGCGCGGTTGCTCGGAATGAGCACGGCGCAGGTTCAAGCCGACCGACCGGCAGCGGCCCATGCATTGAGCAAGAAATATTCGGCGGTCGTGGTGCTCAAGGGGGCCGGGAGCCTGATCGCCAGTCCCGACGGGCGGCTGGCCGTCTGTCATCAGGGCCATCCGGCGATGGCTACTGCCGGATTAGGCGATGTTCTGGCCGGTTTGCTCGGCGCATTGCTGGCCCAGGGCATGGAGCCCTTCGACGCGGCCTGCCTGGCGGTCTGGCTGCACGCCAATGCCGGCGAACAGCTAGGAAAATTCGGCCGTGGACTGGCGGCCAGTGATCTGATTCCAGTCATTCGTCAGTTGTTGGAGGAGCAAGCACCGTGTCTGAAGTAACCCTGTACCTGGCCGATGAGCAGGCCATGAGCGACTTTGGCGCACGCATTGCCCGAATCACCCAAGGCCATGGCCTGATCTTCCTCGAGGGCAACCTGGGGATGGGCAAAACTACGTTGTCCCGAGGCATCATCCGCGGCCTGGGGCATGTCGGGGCAGTAAAAAGTCCGACCTTCACCCTGGTTGAGCCCTACGAGATTGGCGACATTCGCGCCTTCCATTTCGATTTGTACCGTCTGGTCGATCCGGAAGAGCTGGAGTTCCTCGGTATCCGCGACTATTTCGAAGACGATGCCCTGTGTCTGATCGAGTGGCCCGACAAAGGTGCAGGCTTTTTGCCAAAGCCGGACCTGACCATTACCATTAGCCCGCAAGACAGCGGGCGTTCGCTGAAAATTTTATCCCAGGGCTCGCGTGGCAAGGCCTGGTGTGCCGCTTTGGCATTGGAATCCAAATAAATGATGGGGTTAGGTATGCGCTTTCGCGCGTTGGTTGCTGCCGTAGGGGTGTTGTTTCTGGCGGTGACCGTCGACGCTGTGGCCGATTCGAAGGTCAACAGTGTTCGTCTGTGGCGGGCACCGGACAACACACGTCTGGTGTTTGACCTGACCGGCCCGGTGCAACACAGCGTCTTTACCCTGACCGCGCCGGATCGCCTGGTCATCGACATCAATGGTGCGACCCTCGGTGCGCCACTCAACGTCAACACATCGAATACTCCGATTACCGCCATGCGCTCGGCTCAGCGCACGCCGACCGACCTGCGGGTGGTCATCGACCTGAAAAAGGCGGTGACGCCAAAAAGCTTCTCCCTGGCGCCGAACGCCCAGTACGGCAACCGCTTGGTGGTCGATCTGTTCGATAACGCCGCGGATGCCGCGCCTCCTCCGGCGCCGACACCGACTGTGGCCACGATGCCCGCCGTCCCGGTCACGCCTGTGGAGCCTGCAATCAAACTGCCGCCGGCCCCGGCCGGCAAACGCGACATCATCGTGGTGATCGACGCCGGACACGGTGGCGAAGACCCGGGCGCATCGGGTTCTCGCGGTCAGCGTGAGAAAGACGTGGTGTTGCAGATCGCCCGCGAATTGCAACGCCAGATCAACGGCATGAAAGGTTTCCGTGCCGAACTGACCCGTACCGGCGATTACTTCATTCCTTTGCGCGGCCGTACCGAAATTGCCCGCAAGAAAGGCGCCGACCTGTTCGTCTCGATCCACGCCGACGCCGCGCCTTCTACCGCCGCTTTCGGTGCCTCGGTGTTTGCCCTGTCCGATCGTGGTGCGACCTCGGAGACGGCCCGCTGGCTGGCTGACAGCGAAAACCGTTCCGACCTGATCGGTGGTGCGGGCAACGTCAGCCTCGATGACAAGGACCGCATGCTCGCCGGCGTGCTGCTCGACCTGTCGATGACGGCATCCCTGACGTCCAGCCTGAACGTTGGGCAGAAGGTGCTGAGCAACATTGGCCGGGTTACGCCTCTGCACAAGCAGCGGGTCGAACAGGCCGGTTTCATGGTGCTGAAGTCGCCGGATATTCCGTCGATCCTGGTGGAAACCGGGTTCATCTCCAACGCCAACGAAGCCTCGAAGCTGGCCGCGTCTGGCCACCAGCAGGCGCTGGCGCGCTCGATCAGCAGCGGCGTGCGCCAGTTCTTCCAGCAGAACCCGCCGCCGGGCACTTACATTGCCTGGCTGCGCGACTCCGGCAAGATTGTGCAGGGGCCACGTGACCACCGCGTCAACCCGGGCGAGACCCTGGCGATGATCGCCGTGCGTTATCAGGTGTCGCCCGCGGCCCTGCGCAGTGCCAACAACCTGTCGAACGATGAGCTCAAGGTCGGTCAGCACCTGACCATTCCGGGCACTGAGCTGGCGGCCAAAGAATGAATCAGCTCGTGAACAACGGCGCTCGCATCGAGCTGCTCAGCCCGCGACTGGCGAACCAGATTGCCGCCGGTGAGGTGGTCGAGCGTCCGGCTTCGGTGATCAAGGAACTGCTGGAAAACAGCCTCGACTCCGGTGCCAGGCGCATCGACGTCGATGTGGAGCAGGGCGGCGTCAAATTGCTGCGGGTGCGCGACGACGGTAGCGGCATTTCTGCCGATGACCTGCCGCTGGCGCTGGCCCGTCACGCCACCAGCAAGATCCGCAACCTGGAAGACCTCGAACAGGTCATGAGCCTGGGCTTTCGCGGTGAGGCCCTGGCATCGATCAGCTCCGTCGCGCGCCTGACCCTGACCTCCTGCACCCGCGACGCCGATCAGGCCTGGCAGGTCGAGACCGAAGGCCGTGACATGGCACCCCGCGTGCAGCCTGCGGCGCATCCGGTGGGCACCTCGGTTGAAGTGCGCGACCTGTTCTTCAACACGCCGGCACGACGCAAGTTTCTCAAGACCGAAAAAACCGAATTCGATCACCTGCAGGAAGTCATCAGGCGTCTGGCCCTGGCGCGCTTCGATGTGGCGTTCCATCTGCGCCACAACGGCAAAACCATCCTCAGCCTGCATGAGGCCCATGATGATGCGGCCCGTGCCCGGCGCGTGGCGGCGATTTGCGGGCCGGGCTTCCTGGAGCAGGCCCTGCCGATCGAAATCGAGCGCAACGGCCTGCATTTATGGGGCTGGGTCGGCCTGCCGACCTTCAACCGCAGCCAGGCCGACTTGCAGTATTTCTTCGTCAATGGCCGTGCCGTGCGCGACAAGCTGGTGGCCCACGCGGTACGCCAGGCCTATCGCGACGTGCTGTTCAACGGTCGGCACCCGACCTTCGTGCTGTTTTTCGAGGTCGATCCGACCGGCGTCGACGTCAACGTGCACCCGACCAAGCACGAAGTGCGCTTCCGCGAAGGGCGCATGGTTCACGATTTCCTCTACGGCACCTTACACCGCGCCTTGGGCGATGTGCGCCCCGATGATCATCTGGCTGCACCGGTTGCCACGGCCATCGTCCGGCCTACCGGCCTCGAAGCCGGTGAATTCGGGCCCCAGGGCGAAATGCGCCTGGCCGCCAATGCCCTGCTGGAACAGCCTCAGGCCCAGCCGTCGTTCAATGCACCGGCAGGTTCGGGTGCTGGCGCCGGTTATCAATATCAGTACACACCACGTCCGCAGTCCGGTGTTCCGGTCGCTGAAGCGCAGGCCGCCTACCGCGAGTTTTTTGCGCCGCTGCCCGAGGCCAATGCCGTCGCGCTACCGGCCGGGCAGGACGACATCCCGCCGCTGGGTTATGCGCTGGCACAACTCAAGGGCATCTACATCCTTTCGGAAAACGCCCAGGGCCTGGTGCTGGTGGACATGCACGCCGCCCACGAGCGGATCATGTATGAGCGTCTGAAGGTGGCGATGGCCAGCGAGGGCCTGAGTGGTCAGCCGTTGCTGGTGCCGGAGTCCCTGGCCGTCAGTCAGCGTGAAGCTGATTGCGCCGAGGAGCATGTCGCCTGGTTCCAGCGCCTGGGCTTTGAGTTGCAGCGCCTGGGCCCGGAAACCCTGGCCATCCGGCAGATCCCGGCACTGCTCAAGCAGGCCGAAGCCAACCGGCTGGTCGCGGACGTCCTGGCTGACCTGATGGAATTCGGCACCAGCGACCGCATTCAGGCGCACCTGAACGAGTTGCTCGGGACCATGGCCTGCCACGGTGCGGTTCGGGCGAACCGGCGTCTGGCCCTGCCGGAAATGAATGCCCTGCTGCGTGACATGGAAAACACCGAACGCAGCGGTCAATGCAACCATGGCCGACCGACCTGGACCCAACTGGGCCTGGACGATCTGGACAAACTGTTCTTGCGCGGTCGTTGATGAGCCAGCTCCCACCTGCGATTTTCCTGATGGGCCCGACCGCCGCCGGCAAGACCGACCTGGCCATCGAACTCACCAAGGTCCTGCCTTGCGAGTTGATCAGCGTCGATTCGGCGCTGGTCTACCGTGGCATGGACATCGGCACCGCCAAGCCATCCAAAGAGCTGCTGGCGCAATATCCGCACCGTCTGATCGATATTCTCGACCCGGCCGAGAGTTATTCGGCTGCGGATTTCCGCCGTGACGCCCTGCAAGCCATGGCCGAGATCACCGCGCGTGGAAAAATTCCGCTGCTGGTAGGCGGCACGATGCTCTATTACAAGGCTTTGGTTGAAGGCCTGGCGCAGATGCCGGCCGCCGATCCGCACGTGCGCGCCCAGATCGAAGAAGAGGCTGCACGCCTTGGCTGGCAAGCCCTGCACGACCAGTTGGCAGTGATCGACCCGGTTTCTGCCGCGCGTATTCATCCGAACGATCCGCAGCGTCTGAGTCGAGCACTGGAAGTTTATCGGGTAAGCGGTCAGAGCATGACTGCGCTACGCTTGCAACAATCTGCGCAAAGTACCGAAGCAGCCGCTTCGGGACAGCAACAATTGCCCTATACTGTCGCGAACTTGGCTATTGCCCCGGCAAATCGCCAGGTACTGCACGAGCGAATTAAACAAAGATTCACTTTAATGTTGGAACAGGGATTCATTGACGAGGTCGTAGCCCTGCGTAATAGAGGTGACCTGCATGCCGGGATGCCGTCTATACGTGCAGTAGGCTACCGCCAAGTCTGGGACTACCTGGATGGCAAGCTGACGTCAGCCGAGATGCAGGAGCGTGGAATCATTGCCACGCGCCAATTGGCGAAACGCCAGTTCACCTGGCTGCGCAGTTGGACTGACCTGCATTGGCTGGACAGTCTGGATTGCGACAATCTGCCGCGCGCCTTGAAATACCTGGGGACCATCTCCATATTGAGCTGAGTCCTTGCAATTGCCGTCTATCCTTGGGGGTGTGGCGGCTAAAGCCATCTGTTTACCTATTTTTTATATTGAATCCTTAAAGGAGTGCGGCACATGTCAAAAGGGCATTCGCTACAAGACCCTTACTTGAATACTTTACGTAAAGAGAAAGTTGGGGTGTCCATCTACCTGGTCAACGGTATCAAACTGCAAGGAACGATCGAGTCGTTCGACCAGTTCGTCATCCTGCTGAAAAACACCGTAAGCCAGATGGTCTACAAGCACGCTATCTCTACAGTGGTACCGGTGCGTCCAATTCGTCTGCCTAGCGCAACCGAATCCGATGCAGGTGACGCTGAGCCAGGTAACGCCTGATAGGAGTCTCCTTTGTTCTTTGAGCGCCACGGTGGTGGTGAGCGAGTGATCCTCGTTCACTTGGATGGACAGGACCCTGAGGCGCGCGAAGATCCGCAGGAGTTTCAGGAATTGGCTAATTCGGCCGGCGCCGAGACCGTTGCGTTTTTTAACGTGCCGCGTCATCGGCCAACCGCCAAATTTCTGATTGGCAGTGGCAAGGTCGAGGAGCTACGCGATCTGGTCCATGCCGAAGAAGCAGACCTGGTCATCTTCAATCACGTCCTCACACCCAGTCAGGAACGTAACCTCGAACGGGTCTTCGAGTGTCGCGTGATCGACCGCACCGGTCTGATTCTCGATATTTTCGCGCAACGCGCCCGCACCCATGAAGGCAAGCTCCAGGTAGAACTGGCCCAGCTTGACCACATGAGCACCCGGCTGGTTCGTGGCTGGACCCACCTTGAGCGCCAGGCTGGCGGTATCGGCATGCGTGGCCCGGGTGAAACCCAGCTGGAAACCGACCGTCGTCTGCTCCGGGTTCGCCTGCGGCAGATCAAGGGCCGCCTGGAAAAAGTGCGCAGTCAGCGTGAACAGTCGCGACGCGGCCGTTCCCGTGCGGATATTCCTACCGTGTCCCTGGTGGGCTATACCAACGCCGGTAAATCCACGCTCTTCAATAACGTGACGAAATCCGACGTGTACGCGGCTGACCAGTTGTTTGCCACGCTGGACCCGACCTTGCGCCGTCTGGAACTGGACGACCTGGGGCCGATTGTCCTGGCCGACACTGTGGGTTTCATTCGCCACTTGCCCCACAAGCTGGTCGAGGCATTTCGGTCTACGCTCGAAGAGTCGAGCAACTCCGACCTGTTGCTGCACGTGATCGATGCGGCCGAACCGGATCGCATGTTGCAGATCGAGCAGGTGATGGTGGTGCTGGGTGAGATTGGTGCCCAGGACTTGCCGATCCTCGAGGTCTATAACAAACTCGATTTGCTTGAAGGCGTTGAGCCACAAATCCAGCGCGACGAAAACGGCAGGCCCCAACGGGTCTGGCTCTCGGCACGTGATGGCACAGGTCTGGAATTGCTTGAGCAAGCCATTGCCGAGTTGCTGGGCAGTGAATTGTTTGTCGGTACCTTGCGCTTGCCTCAGCGTTTTGCGCGTCTGCGTGCACAGTTTTTCGAGCTGGGCGCGGTACAGAAAGAAGAATACGACGAAGAAGGTGTCAGCTTGCTGGCCGTTCGATTGCCGCGCTCGGAGCTCAATCGACTGGTCAGCCGTGAAGGCGTTGTGCCGACGGAGTTTATCGAGCAACACACTTTGCAATAAAAGCCTGAGAAAGCGGTTGTGCCGTGGTGACAGGCATTCTGTAGCATTGGTCGGCGCGCCGTGGGTGCGTCTTTGCTTTATCAGATGGAGAGCGCTATGGCTTGGAATGAGCCGGGTGGCAACTCGAATAATCAGGATCCTTGGGGTGGCAAGCGTCGTAACAACGGCGACCGCAAGGGGCCACCGGATCTCGACGAGGCCTTCCGAAAGCTGCAGGAAAGCCTGAACGGTTTGTTCGGTGGTGGTAAAAAACGTGGTGGCGACGACGGCGGTGGTCCGGGCAAGAGTGGCGGCTTTGGCGGCCTGCTCGGCATCGGCCTGGTCGTGTTGGCCGCCGTTTGGCTGTACAGCGCGGTTTATGTCGTCGACGAGCAGGAGCAGGCCGTGGTGCTGCGCTTCGGCAAGTACTACGAAACCGTGGGGCCGGGCCTGAATATCTATTTCCCGCCGATTGACAAGAAGTACATGGAAAACGTCACGCGTGAGCGTGCCTACACCAAGCAGGGCCAGATGCTGACCGAAGACGAGAACATCGTCGAAGTGCCGCTGACCGTGCAGTACAAGATCAGCAACCTGCAGGATTTCGTGCTGAGCGTCGATCAGCCGGAAATCAGCCTGCAGCACGCGACCGACAGCGCCTTGCGCCATGTGGTGGGTTCCACCGCAATGGACCAGGTACTGACCGAAGGTCGTGAGTTGATGGCCAGCGAGATCAAGGAGCGTCTGCAACGCTTCATGGACACCTATCGCACCGGTATCACCGTTACCCAGGTCAACGTTCAGAGCGCAGCGGCACCGCGCGAAGTCCAGGAAGCCTTCGATGACGTGATCCGTGCCCGGGAAGACGAGCAGCGTTCGCGCAACCAGGCCGAAACCTATGCCAACGGCGTCGTGCCGGAAGCCCGTGGTCAGGCCCAGCGCATCCTTGAGGATGCCAATGGTTACCGTGACGAGACCGTCTCGCGCGCCAAGGGTGAGGCCGATCGCTTCACCAAGCTGGTTGCCGAGTATCGCAAGGCGCCTGAAGTCACCCGCCAGCGTCTGTACCTGGACACCATGCAGGAAGTCTTCAGCAACACCAGCAAGGTGCTCGTGACCGGCAACAAGAACGGCCAGAGCAACCTGCTGTACCTGCCGCTGGACAAGATGGTCGAAAGTGGTCGCAACACCGGCACTCCGGTGACCAGTGCGGCAGCCACCAGCAATGAAGCGAATGCACGTGCGGCAGCTGATCTGCAGCAACAGCAAGCACGTACCAGGGAGAGTCGCTGATGAGCAATAAATCGCTGATCGCCCTTATTGTCGGCGTCGTCGTGGCGATCGCTGCCTGGAACTGCTTCTACATCGTGGCTCAGACCGAGCGTGCGGTGTTGCTGCAGTTCGGTCGCGTGGTCCAGACCGATGTTCAGCCAGGCCTGCATGTGAAAGTGCCTTACGTTAACCAGGTGCGTAAATTCGACGCACGCCTGATGACGCTGGATGCACCGACGCAACGCTTCCTGACGCTGGAAAAGAAAGCCGTGATGGTCGATGCCTACGCCAAATGGCGCGTGAAGGACGCAGAGCGTTACTACACCGCGACTTCCGGCCTCAAGCAGATCGCCGACGAGCGTCTGTCCCGTCGTCTGGAATCGGGCCTGCGTGACCAGTTCGGTAAGCGCACCTTGCACGAAGTGGTCTCCGGTGAGCGCGATGCGTTGATGGCGGACATTACTGCTTCGTTGAACAAGATGGCTGAAAAGGAACTGGGCATCGAAGTGGTCGATGTACGGGTCAAGACCATCGACCTGCCGAAAGAAGTGAACCGCAGCGTGTTCGAACGTATGAGCACCGAGCGTGAGCGTGAAGCTCGCGAGCACCGCGCCAAGGGTAACGAGCTGGCCGAAGGCATCCGTGCCGACGCCGATCGTCAACGCCGCGTGCTGCTGGCTGAAGCCTATCGTGAGTCCGAAGAGGTTCGCGGTGACGGCGATGCCCAGGCCGCTGCGATCTACTCCAAGGCCTACGGTCAGGATCAGGAGTTCTACGCGTTCTACCGTAGCCTGCGTGCCTACCGTGAAAGCTTCGCGAACAAATCCGACGTCATGGTCCTCGACCCAAGCAGCGACTTCTTCCACTACCTGGAAAAAGCCAAGCCTTGATACGACGTTGACCTGATTTATCCCCCGCCGGGCGGCTAAAACCTCTGGCGGGGTGATCCTTTGGGAAAACGTGTGTATGATGCGGCAGCCGGGAAATTCCCGGCTTTTTTGCGTCTGCATGTTTGATTGCTGTTTTAAAGCAGATGCCGGGCCGATTGGCTCGACAGTTTTTCGAGGAAAGTGGTTGGCGAAGCCGGTAGAAGGGCTTTTCGCTCCGTCGCTCATGCGCGTGGTTTGTGCGCAAGCCGATCATTTTCTGCTTCACTCAAGGCTCGCCGACAGGCTGGTCGCCCGGAGATAGGGGAAGGCGTAATGGCAACGGTAGACCGCTGGCTTCTGCCAGATGGCATCGAAGAAGTACTGCCACCGGAAGCTGCGCGTATTGAAGTCGCGCGTCGTCAGGTGTTGGATCTGTTCCAGAGCTGGGGTTACGAGTTTGTCGTGACTCCCCATATCGAGTACCTGGAATCCCTGCTGACCGGCGCGGGCCAGGACCTGGATCTGCGCACCTTCAAGGTCATCGACCCGCAATCGGGCCGCCAGATGGGTTTCCGTGCCGACATCACGCCGCAAGTGGCGCGCATCGATGCGCACACCCTGCGTCGCGAAGGTCCGAGCCGCCTGTGCTATGCCGGCAGCGTGCTGCATGCCCAGCCGCGTGCCTTGTCGTCCTCGCGCAGCCCGATTCAGCTGGGTGCCGAGTTGTACGGCGACGGCAGCCCGAGCAGCGACGTCGAAGTCATCAGCCTGATGCTGGCCATGCTGCAACTGGCCGATGTGCCGGATGTGCACATGGACCTCGGTCATGTCGGCATCTATCGCGGCCTGGCCCGCGCGGCCGGTTTGTCCGGTGAAGTCGAGCAGCAGTTGTTCGATGCCTTGCAACGCAAGGCCATCGATGAGGTCATTACCTTGACCGAAGGTTTGCCTGCCGATCTGTCGGGCATGCTGCGGGCGTTGGTCGACCTGTGTGGCGGTCGTGAAGTGCTGGCTGCGGCCCGCGAGCGTCTGGCCAAGGCGCCTGCCCCGGTTCTGGCGGCCCTGGACGACCTGCTGGCAATTGCCGAGCGGCTGTCCGTGCGGTTCCCTGAGCTGCCGCTGTATTTCGACCTGGGCGAGCTGCGTGGCTACCACTACCACACCGGTGTGGTGTTCGCCGTGTTCGTCCCGGGTGTTGGCCAGTCCATTGCCCAGGGCGGTCGTTACGACGACATCGGCGCCGACTTCGGTCGTGCCCGTCCGGCGACCGGTTTTTCCACCGATTTGAAAACCCTGGTGACCCTGGGGCGTGCTGAGATCGAGCTACCGTCTGGCGGTATCTGGATGCCTGACAGTACGGATGCGGCACTCTGGCAGCAGGTTTGCCAGTTGCGCAGTGAGGGTCAGCGTGTCGTTCAGGCCTTGCCTGGACAACCTTTGGCCGCCGCCCGTGAAGCGGACTGCGACCGGCAATTGATTCAGCAGAACGGGCTTTGGCAAGTATCGCCACTGGCTTCTTGAGTTTTCCTGCCGGCTGCCGCCGGCACCAAGTTTGCGCGAATGAGGACAAGTGTTATGGGTAAGAATGTCGTAGTCCTGGGCACCCAATGGGGTGATGAGGGCAAAGGCAAGATCGTTGATCTGCTGACCGAACATGCTGCCGCCGTAGTGCGCTACCAGGGTGGCCACAACGCGGGCCACACTCTGGTGATCGATGGCGAAAAAACCGTCTTGCACCTGATTCCGTCGGGCGTGCTGCGCGAAGGCGTACAGTGCCTGATCGGCAACGGCGTGGTGGTAGCACCTGACGCCCTGCTGCGCGAGATCACCAAGCTGGAAGAAAAAGGTGTGCCGGTGCGCGAGCGCCTGCGTATCAGCCCGTCCTGCCCGCTGATCCTGTCCTTCCACGTTGCGCTGGACCAGGCGCGTGAAAAGGCCCGTGGCGAGCTGAAGATCGGTACCACCGGTCGCGGCATCGGCCCGGCCTACGAAGACAAGGTTGCACGTCGTGGCCTGCGTGTGGGCGACCTGCTCAACATGCCGCGCTTTGAAGACAAGCTGCGTGAACTGGTGGATTACCACAACTTCATGCTGGTGGGTTACTACAAAGAGCCGGCCATCGACTTCGACAAGACCCTGGCCGAGTGCAAGGAATACGCTGAGCTGCTCAAGCCGCTGATGCTGGATGTGACTGCCGAGCTGCACGACCTGCGTCGCGCTGGCAAAGACATCATGTTCGAGGGCGCCCAAGGCTCCCTGCTGGACATCGACCACGGTACCTACCCGTACGTGACCAGCTCCAACACCACCGCTGGCGGCGTTGCTACCGGTTCGGGTGTCGGCCCTATGTTCCTGGACTACATCCTGGGCATCACCAAGGCTTACACCACGCGTGTAGGTTCGGGTCCATTCCCGACGGAGCTGTTCGACGAAGTCGGTGCGCACCTGGCCAAACAAGGTCACGAGTTCGGCGCGACTACCGGCCGTGCTCGTCGTTGCGGCTGGTTTGACGCTGTTATCCTGCGCCGCGCTATCGATGTGAACAGCATCTCGGGCATCTGCCTGACCAAGCTGGACGTGCTCGACGGTCTGGAAACCATCAACATCTGCGTCGGCTACAAAGACGCAGAAGGCAAGGCCGTTGCCCCGACTGATGCTGACAGCTACGTGGGCCTGCAGCCTGTGTACGAAGAAGTGCCGGGCTGGACCGAGTCGACCGTGGGTGCCAAAACCCTGGAAGAGCTGCCAGCTAACGCCCGTGCTTACATCAAGCGTGTTGAAGAGTTGATCGGTGCACCGATCGACATTATTTCGACGGGCCCGGACCGCAACGAAACCATCGTTCTGCGTCATCCGTTTGCTTGATAAGTCGTTGATGTAAAACACAAAGGCTCCTTAATCGGGGCCTTTGTCGTATTTGTCTGCAGGACGGCATGACCTTTGCTGTAAATATCCTCAAAAGAATGCCATCAAAATAATGGCGTCCAAGTAGAGGGATTCACAGTGTCGGCCGTTCTCTCACTGTTACAAAGCCGTTTGTTGCGGCCTGTGTTCGTTACCCTGGGTATCGCCCTTTTGGTGCAGGTGCTGGTGGCTGTTGCTCTGACCCGGAGCACGGTGACCGCGCTCGAAGCCGATCTGGGCACGCGCCTGGGCGCGGACAGTCAAAAACTTTCCGCCGAGCTCGAGCAGGCCGGGCGTGAAGTCACGTCCAGTCTGGACAGCCTTTCTACCAGTACACGTCAGCGCCTCACGGCCGGTTTGTCCTCGCGTCTTGAGGAAGAGCAGGCGCAATTGCGTTCGACCCTGGAAAAGGACCTGAAGGACTCCGCCAACGATATGGCGCAGCTTCTGGCTTCGGTCGCGCCCCGCGCCATGTGGGACAACGACATTCCGACACTGTCTGAATTCGCCCGCCGGGCCCAGCGCAATCCCAATGTGCTGTTCGTGGTGTATGACGACGCTACCGGTCAGCACCTGACGCGCTACCTCAACCGGGAAAACCCGATCAACAAGGCACTGCTGGAAAAAGGCCAGGGCGAGCGGGCGCTCGACAAGGTGCTGGATGCGGCGAAGAACGATCCTTCGGTCTTCTACATCGAGGCCTCGATCAACCCCAATGGCGTGGAAATCGGCAAGGTCCTGATGGGGGTCTCGACGGCTTCCGTGGAGACGGACCTTGCGGCCCTCGACAAGCGCTTCTCGGCCTTGATCGCCAGCAGCGACCAACTGGTCGGCGACAGCCTCAAAGGCGCGGCTGCCGACAGTGCAACGGCGATGCGCGCGCGTCTGCAGTCGGCGCAGTCCACCGCGGCTGAAATGAAAGCCAACACCACCAGCACGGTACAGGAAGCCGCTGCAACATTGCGCTGGCGCATCGGCGTGTGTCTGGCCGTCGTGGGTTTTGGTGTCCTGCTGTTGCTGGCGGTGGTGCTCGGTCGTCGAGTGGTCAATCGCCTGAAGATGCTGATCGTTGCCATGGATGACCTGGCAGCGGGTGAGGGCGACCTGACCAAGCGTGTGCAGATCAACAGCAAGGACGAAATCGGCGACATGGCCTCGGCGGTCAATCGCTTTGTGGATAAGTTGCAGCCGATCGTGCGCGAGGCGGGCGATGTGGCTCAGCGTACCGGCGTCGAGATTGGTGCCATGACCCTGCGCAACGCGGGTGCGGACGCAGCGGCTGGCATGCAGCGTGACGAAGTGGCGGAGAGTTTGCGTGCCCTGTCGCAAATGGCGGATGAGGCGCAGTCGGAAAGCCACGCCATGCAGGCGGCGCTGAAACAGGTGGTGGAGATTCGTCAGGCCACCGATGAAAACACCCGGACCTCGGCGAAAGTCGGCAGCCTGATCGAGGAACTGGCGGGGCAGGTCAATACCGGCGCCCAGGTGATCGAGCGCCTGGCGCAGCAAAGCCAGCAGATTGAAGTGGTGTTGACGGTGATTCACGGCATCGCCGAGCAGACCAACCTGCTGGCGCTGAACGCGGCTATTGAAGCGGCGCGTGCCGGCGAGACCGGGCGTGGGTTTGCGGTGGTGGCAGATGAGGTGCGGGCACTGGCGAGCAAGACGCAGAGCTCCACTGGCGATATCCAGGCGCATATCGTGGCATTGCAGCAGGGCGCGCGCGAGGCGGTCGCGGCAATCGGTCAGGCCGGACGCCAGGCCAACGAAGGTTTGGTGGTGCTGCGTGACAGTGCACGGTTGCAGCAGTCGGTGCAGGCGTCGGTTGAGCAGGTGCATGCGGCGATCGGTCTGGCGACCCAGGCCGCGGCGCATCAGGCGCAAGGAGCGCAAGCGGTGCGAGGGCGGGTCCAGACCATTCATGCCCAGGCTGAGAAAGCGGCTCAGGCGGTGGTGGAAACCACGGCCAGCGGCAAGGTGCTGGATGGGTTGGCGGCGCAGTTGAAGGCGAGCCTGGGGCAGTTCAGGGCTTGATTGGTTGTTGGTGCCGGCCCCTTCGCGAGCAAGCCCGCTCCCACAGTGGTCCTCTGTCGAGCACAAATATGATGTTCACAAAGGGCCACTGTGGGGGCGGGCTTGCTCGCGAATACGGTTTTAGCGGCTCAGATACATCCGGGTCGTCAGCAGATAGACCGGCAACCCTGACACTAATATCAATAGCGCCGCAAAAGGCGCCGCCGCGGCAAATTCCACATTCGCGGTATGCGCCCAGACTTCCGTTGCCAATGTATTAAGCCCCGTCGGACTCAGCAGTAAGGTCGCCGTCAGTTCTTTCATCGCATCCAGGAACACCAGGGCAAAAGCCGCGCCCAGTGCCGGGAAAATGATCGGCAGTGTCACTCGACAGAACGCACTGAAAGACGAGGCGCCCAGTGTACGTGCCGCTTCTTCAAGCTGCGGTGCCGCCTTGTTCAGGGCGGTGCGAATCGGCGCCTGGGCCAGCGGCAGAAACAGCAGCGCATAGGCAATCAGCAGCAATGCCGAAGTCTGGTAAAGCATCGGCACATAGTGCAGGGCGAAATACACCAGGGTCAGGGCAATGACCAGTCCCGGCAGGGCGTGCAGCAGATACGGCAAGCGCTCGGCCCAGATTGCCAGTTGACCCTTGTAGCGCACGACCAGCAGGCCGACCGGCACCGCCAGCACCAGGCACACCGCAGCGCCACCCAGCGACAGCGCGAGGGATGACAGCAATGCTTCACCGATGGCTGCCATTGGAAAGGCTGCCGATGATCCGACTGCCAGCCAGTAAGCCAGCATGCCCAACGGAATCCCGCTGCCAATGATTGCCAGCAGCAGGCAATAAAGCTGTCCCGCCACAGCCCAGGGTCCCAGGTGAACCTGTTCCGCGCGTCGCGCCGCACCCTGGCCGGTGCGCACGTGTCGACCCTTGCCGCGCACGCGCAGCTCCAGCCACAACAACGCCAGGCACAACATCAGCAGTACGGCGGAGAGCATCGCCGCATTGGCATTGCTGAATTCCAGCTCGAACTGCTGATAGATCGCGGTGGTGAAGGTTTGCAGGCCGATGATCGACAACGCGCCGAATTCCACCAGCATGTGCAGGGCAATCAGCAAGGAACCGGCGAGCAGCGACGGCCAGAGCAGGGGCAGGGTGACCTTGAAGAATACGCCCCAGCGGTTCTGCCCCAGGGTGCGCGCCGACTCTTCCAGCGATGGGTCGAGATTGCGCAGGGTCGCCGCCACCGGCAGGAAAATCAGCGGGTATTTAGAGAGCGTCATCACCAGAATCGCCCCGCCGAGTCCCTCGAAATGAGCGCTCAATGAAACCCAGGTGAAGCTGCTGACAAACGCCGGTACGGCGAAGGGCAGGCACAGGATCACCCCCCACAGGCGTCGCCCCGGCAGACTGCTGCGCTCCAGCAACCACGCCAGCGACAGGCCGATCACGCCGCAGGCCAGCGTCACGCCGACCATCAACGCCAGAGTGTTGCGCAGCAGTCCGAACACATAGGGGCGCCACAGCAAGTGCAGCGCCTCGGCCCAGCCTGCTTGCCAGGCCTTGAGCCCGACATAGGCCAGCGGCAGCAGGCTGAGCACCACCAGTAGCAAAACCGGCAGGACCAGCCAGATTGACGGCCGCTTGCGTCGTGGCATGTACCCGCCATGCGCGGAAAGCGATGCGCTCATCAGTTCAGGCCAACGTCACGTTCCAGGTCCAGGGCTTCTTCGGCATTGCCCAGGTCGGCTGGCGTGACTTTCGGTGCTTGCAGCTCGTTGAATGGCTTGAGTCCGCGATCAGACTCCATGCCTTTGTGCAGCGGGTATTCGGCGGTGGTCTGGGTGATCACGCGCTGGCCTTCCTCGCTGGCCATGTAGGCGAGCAATTGCTGTGCTTCTTTAGGGTGTTTGCTGGATTTCAGGACGGCTGCGCTGGACACGGTGATCAGCCCGCCGACGTCGCCGCCGGTGAAGTAGTGCAGTTTCGAATCGAGCTGGCCCTTTTCACGCTGCAGGGCGAACCAGTAGTAGTTGTTGACCAGCACGGTGGCCACTTCGCCATTTTCCACGGCTTTGAGCGCGACCATATTGTTGCTGTAAGTCTTGCCGAATGCGCGCAGCCCGGTCAGCCATTCCTCGGCAGCGTCCATGCCGTGCACTTTGATGATGGCGACGGCTTGTTCCTGAAAGGCGCCGCTGGTAGGCACGAAGCCGACCTTGCCTTGCCATTTTGGATCGGAGAATTCCATCACTGAGGTCGGCAGGTCTTTCTCATCAATCAGCTTGGGGTTGTAGGCGACGACGCGCACCCGGGCAGTCACGCCAATCCAGGTGCCATTGCTGGCGACGTATTCCTTGGGCAGAACGGCCAGCGTGGCGTCATCCGCCCTGGCCAGCAGGCCTTGTTCGCCAAGTTTGTTCAGTGGCGGCGATTCTTCGGTGTAGATCACGTCGGCAGGGGAGCGATCGCCTTCTTCGACGACCTGGCTGGCGAGCTGGTTGCTGCTGCCTTTACGTACATTGACGTGGATCCCGGTCTTGGCTTCGAAGGCTTTGGCGACCGCGTCGCCGACTTCTTTGTGTTGGCCGTTGTAGAGCGTCAGGGAAACCGGGTCGGCGGCTTGGGTGAGGGGAGTGGCAAGTGCCAGGCCGAGCAGGGTAATGGTCAAGCCGCGGCGCAGGGTATTTCGAAACATCATTCGCAGGGTTCCTCACTGTCGCATTGCAAAAACTTGTAACAATGATAAACGATATTGTTTCTCAAATGCGCCTTGCAGGTTGGATTTGCTTTTGGTACGGGCTGCCGATGACCCTGTAGGAGCGAGCCTGCTCGCGATGGTCTACAACGATAACGCGGGGTGCCTGCATGCCAGTGTTGTCTGGGCGTGCATCGCGAGCAGGCTCGCTCCTACAGAAGGGCGGTAGAGAACATTTCTGGATGCCAGAAACGCAAAAACCCGCTTTCGCGGGTTTCTGTGAAGTTAAAGGCCGTAACCTTGAACTTGAATTGGTGCCCAGAAGAAGACTCGAACTTCCACGACCGTAAGGTCACCAGCACCTGAAGCTGGCGTGTCTACCAATTTCACCATCTGGGCATTTATCTTCAGCGTTGCCGCTGTTGATGTGGCGCACTATACGGAGAGCGTTTTGATCTGTAAACCCCTGATTTTAAAAATTAATAAACCAGTGGTCCAGAATGCAAAAACCCGCTTTCGCGGGTTTTTGTGTGAGCCTTGAAATTGATCTAATCTCAAGCTCGAAATTGGTGCCCAGAAGAAGACTCGAACTTCCACGACCTTGCGGTCACCAGCACCTGAAGCTGGCGTGTCTACCAATTTCACCATCTGGGCAGTATCGGCAACGTCTCCGTCGTCGATGGCGCGCACTATACGGAGCGTCTTTTTAACTGTAAACCCCCGGAATCAAAAAAACCTGGAAAATTTCGCCAGCGGTCTTCAAAACAGCTTTGCGGTGTCGATACAGGGCTTTAGATGGGTCGTCTTAGCCTGAAATTTCCCGTTTCATTACGCCTATGCCAAACTAACCCGCATATAGACAAGGTGAAAACTCTCTAATGGCCGATTGGCAGTCCCTCGATCCCGAGGCCGCTCGTGAAGCGGAAAAATATGAAAACCCTATTCCTAGCCGCGAACTGATCCTTCAGCACCTTGCTGATAGGGGTTCGCCTGCTAACCGCGAGCAACTGGTCGAAGAGTTTGGTCTGACCACAGAAGACCAGGTCGAAGCCCTGCGCCGCCGCCTGCGCGCCATGGAGCGCGATGCTCAACTCATCTATACCCGTCGCGGCACTTATGCGCCGGTGGACAAGCTTGACCTGATCCTGGGCCGCATCAGCGGTCACCGTGACGGCTTCGGCTTCCTGGTGCCGGACGACGGCAGTGACGATCTGTTCATGAGCCCGGCGCAGATGCGTCTGGTGTTCGACGGTGATCGTGCCCTGGCGCGTGTTTCCGGTCTGGATCGTCGTGGTCGCCGTGAGGGCATGATCGTCGAAGTGGTGTCCCGTGCTCACGAGACCATCGTCGGTCGCTACTTCGAAGAGGGCGGTATCGGTTTCGTCGTCGCGGATAACCCGAAGATCCAGCAGGAAGTGCTGGTGACGCCGGGCCGTAATGCCAACGCGCAGATCGGTCAGTTCGTCGAAGTGAAGATCACTCACTGGCCGACGCCACGCTTCCAGCCGCAAGGCGACGTGGTTGAAGTCGTGGGCAACTACATGGCGCCGGGCATGGAAATCGACGTCGCCCTGCGTACCTATGACATTCCTCACGTCTGGCCTGACGCCGTGCTCAAGGAAGCCGGCAAGCTCAAGCCGGAAGTCGAAGAGAAAGACAAAGAGAAGCGCATCGACCTGCGCCATCTGCCGTTCGTCACCATTGACGGCGAAGATGCCCGCGACTTCGACGATGCGGTCTATTGCGAAGCCCGTCCGGGCAAGCTGCGTCTGTTCTCCGGCGGCTGGAAGCTGTACGTGGCGATTGCCGACGTATCCAGCTACGTGAAGCTCGGTTCGGCGCTGGATGCCGAAGCGCAGGTTCGCGGCAACTCGGTGTACTTCCCCGAGCGCGTGATCCCGATGCTGCCTGAGCAGCTGTCCAACGGTTTGTGCTCGCTGAACCCGCAAGTCGATCGTCTGGCCATGGTTTGCGAGATGACCATCTCCAAGTCCGGCGAAATGACCGACTACTGCTTCTACGAAGCGGTGATCCACTCCCATGCGCGCCTGACCTACAACAAAGTCAGCGCCATGCTGGAAACGCCGAAAGCCACCGAGGCGCGCAAGCTTCGCGGCGAATACACCGACGTCGTGCCGCACCTCAAGCAGCTGTACTCGCTGTACAAGGTATTGCTGGCGGCCCGTCACGTTCGTGGTGCGATCGATTTCGAGACCCAGGAAACCCGGATCATCTTCGGTTCCGAGCGCAAGATTGCCGAAATTCGTCCGACCGTACGCAACGACGCACACAAGCTGATCGAGGAATGCATGCTGGCGGCCAACGTGGCCACTGCCGAATTCCTGAAAAAGCATGAAATTCCTGCGTTGTACCGCGTTCACGATGGTCCGCCACCGGAGCGTCTGGAAAAACTGCGCGCCTTCCTCGGTGAACTTGGTTTGTCCCTGCACAAAGGCAAGGACGGTCCGTCGCCGAAGGATTACCAGGCATTGCTGGCCGGTATCAAGGATCGTCCGGATTTCCACCTGATCCAGACCGTCATGCTGCGTTCGTTGAGCCAGGCGGTGTACAGCGCTGATAACCAGGGCCACTTCGGCCTGAATTACGAAGCCTATACCCACTTCACCTCGCCGATCCGCCGCTATCCGGACTTGCTCACGCATCGCGCAATCCGCAGCGTGATCCATTCGAAGCAGAACACCCCGCACGTTCGCCGTGCCGGTGCGATGACCATTCCGAAAGCGCGCATCTATCCGTACGACGAAGCGGCCCTGGAGCAGCTCGGCGAGCAGTGCTCGATGAGCGAGCGCCGTGCCGACGAAGCAACCCGCGACGTGGTGAACTGGCTCAAGTGCGAGTTCATGAAAGATCGCGTGGGCGAGTCGTTCCCGGGTGTGATCACGGCCGTGACCGGTTTTGGTCTGTTCGTCGAGCTGACCGATATCTACGTCGAAGGCCTGGTGCACGTCACCGCGCTGCCGGGCGATTACTACCACTTCGATCCTGTGCACCACCGCCTGGCCGGTGAGCGCACCGGTCGCAGCTTCCGCCTGGGCGACACCGTGGAAGTGCGAGTCATGCGCGTCGACCTCGACGAGCGCAAGATCGACTTCGAGATGGCCGAAAAAACCATCAGCGCGCCGATCGGCCGCAAAAAACGCGGTACCGAAAGTGCAGCGCCTGCAGCGAAAGTCGAAGCAGAACCGGCCCCGGCGAAAACCGGTCGCCGTCCTGCCAAGGAAAAGGCTGTGGAAGCCTATCGCCCGAGCGATGCCGCGGCGAAAAACGCCGAAGTGCGCAAAAGTCGTGAAATGAAACAGGCGTTGCTGGCCGGTGCGAAAAGCGGCGGTAAAGCGGCGTCTGGGGGAAAGACCAGCCGGTCGGCGCCTGACAAGGCCGTCGGCGGCAAGCCAGCCAAACCGAGCAAACATCGTAAAGGCCCGCCAAAAGCGGGCTCGGCTCCAGCCAAGAGTGGCGGGGCGCGTAAACCTAAGGCCAAGCCATGAGTCAGTTGGAAAAGATCTACGGCGTCCATGCTGTAGAAGCGTTGTTGCGTCACCACCCGAAACGCGTCAAGCAGATCTGGCTGGCCGAAGGCCGCAATGATCCTCGGGTCCAGACGCTGATTGAGCTGGCCAACGAAAACCGGGTCCAGGTCGGCCAGGCCGAGCGCCGCGAAATGGACGCCTGGGTTGAGGGCGTGCACCAGGGCGTGGTCGCGGACGTGAGTCCGAGCCAGGTCTGGGGTGAGGCAATGCTCGACGAACTGCTCGATCGCACCGACGGCGCACCGTTGTTGCTGGTGCTCGACGGCGTGACCGATCCGCACAACCTCGGCGCCTGCCTGCGTTCCGCCGATGCGGCGGGCGCGCTGGCCGTGATCGTGCCGAAGGACAAGTCGGCGACCCTGACGCCGGTTGTACGGAAAATCGCCTGCGGCGCGGCGGAAGTGATTCCGCTGGTTGCCGTGACCAACCTGGCGCGCACCCTGGAAAAGCTCCAGCAGCGTGGCTTGTGGGTTGTCGGTACGGCCGGCGAGGCTGAGGTCAGTCTGTATGACCAGGATCTCACCGGCCCGACCATCCTCATCATGGGCGCCGAAGGCAAGGGCATGCGTCGCCTGACCCGTGAGCATTGCGACTATCTGGTGAATCTGCCGATGGCCGGTAGCGTCAGCAGTCTCAACGTTTCCGTAGCGACTGGCGTTTGCCTGTTCGAAGCGCAGCGCCAGCGCAGCGTCAAAGCCAAGGCTGCCGCCAAGAAATCCTGATCCGGTTGCAGTCCCTGTGGGAGCGGGCTTGCTCGCGAAAGCGGAGTAACATTCAGCAAAGATGTTGAGTGTCGTACCGCATTCGCGAGCAAGCCCGCTCCCACAGTGTTTTGCGGTGTGGCATGAATTTGGTGGCTGTTCAAATAATCACCAATTACCTTGCGCCTCCCTCGGCCCTTCTCTACAATTGCGCCCCTTGCTGTGACGGCAGGCACGTATGTGCCTTACCCACGCAAGTCCATAAGTGTCATTCACTCCTTGTCTGACCGCTTTTGAGCGGCAGGCTACAACCCGTAAGGAGCATTCATGCGTCATTACGAAATCATCTTTTTGGTCCACCCGGATCAAAGCGAGCAAGTCGGCGGCATGGTTGAGCGTTACACCAAGCTGATCGAAGAAGACGGCGGCAAAATCCACCGTCTGGAAGATTGGGGCCGTCGTCAACTGGCCTACGCAATCAACAATGTTCACAAGGCTCACTACGTGATGCTGAACGTTGAGTGCACTGGCAAGGCCCTGGCCGAGCTGGAAGACAACTTCCGCTACAACGATGCAGTGATCCGTAACCTGGTCATCCGTCGCGACGAAGCCGTTACCGGCCAGTCCGAGATGCTCAAGGCTGAAGAAAACCGCAGTGAGCGCCGTGAGCGTCGCGACCGTCCTGAGCACGAAGGCGTTGAAAGCGCTGACAGTGATGACAGCGACAACAGCGATAACGCTGACGAGTAATCCACGGACCTTTTAAGGAGCCTATCAAATGGCACGTTTCTTCCGTCGTCGTAAATTCTGCCGCTTCACCGCTGAAGACGTGAAAGAGATCGATTACAAAGATCTCAACACTCTGAAAGCCTACGTATCCGAGACCGGCAAAATTGTTCCAAGCCGCATCACCGGTACCAAAGCTCGTTATCAGCGTCAGCTGGCCACCGCTATCAAGCGCGCCCGCTTCCTGGCCCTGCTGGCCTACACCGACAGCCACGGCCGCTGAGACCGGGCAGTCGACACGTAGCAAAGGATTGAATGCATGCGGGCCATAGCTGAGTTCATCATGCGCGGCCGTATGCAGGCCACTCTGGTAGTGGCTGGATGCGCGGCGATGCCGTTGTTGTATTGGTTGGGTGCTGCCGCCGGATGCCTTGTGCTCCTGCGGCGCGGATTGAGGGACGCCCTGGGCGTTCTTGCTCTGGGACTGCTGCCGGCATTGGCCTGGTGGCTTTACTCCGACGACCCACGGGCACTTCTGGTGCTGCTGGGGTCTGCGAGCCTTGCGTTGGTTTTGCGCGCAAGCGAGTCCTGGAACCGCGTGCTGCTGGTCAGCATAGCGATGGGAGTGGTGTTTTCAGTGGTGTTGGGGACAGCTTTTGCTCCCCAGATCGAGATGCTGGCGCAGGCTTTGATCAAAGTCATGCCGTCGCTACTCGGTGATGTCTACCAGAAGTTGTCGGTAGACGAACAAGCGCGTTTCGCGTCCCTGATTGCACCGGTCCTGACCGGCCTGATTGCGGCGTTGTTGCAAATCGTCAGCTTGCTGAGCCTGCTTGTCGGGCGCTACTGGCAGGCGTTGTTGTACAACCCGGGCGGTTTTGGTCGCGAGTTTCGCGCCATCCGCATCCCGCTGTTGCCGGCGATGTTGCTGCTGGCGTGCATGCTTCTGGGGCCGAACATCGGTCCGCAGTTGGCCATGTTGACGCCGTTGTGCAGCGTACCGCTGGTGTTCGCCGGGCTGGCCCTGATTCACGGGCTGGTGGCGCAGAAGCGACTGGCCAGGTTCTGGCTGGTGGGGTTGTACGTGACGCTGTTGCTGTTCATGCAACTGATCTATCCGTTGCTGGTGGTCCTGGCCATCGTCGACAGCCTGATTGATTTTCGCGGTCGTTCGGCACCGAAAGATGCCGATAACGCGAACGGTGAAGGTTAAAAGTTAAGAGGATTTTCACATGCAACTGATCCTTCTGGAAAAAGTCACCAACCTGGGCAACCTGGGTGACAAAGTGAACGTTAAGGCTGGTTACGGTCGTAACTACCTGCTGCCTTACGGCAAAGCTACCGCTGCGACCCCAGCCAACCTGGCTGCGTTCGAAGAGCGTCGCGCTGAGCTGGAAAAAGCTGCAGCAGATCGCAAAGCATCGGCTGAAAGCCGCGCTGCCCAACTGGCCGAGCTGGAAGTGACCATCACTGCCACCGCTGGCGACGAAGGCAAGCTGTTCGGTTCGATCGGTACTCACGACATCGCTGACGCACTGACCGCCTCCGGCGTTGAAGTGCAGAAGAGCGAAGTTCGTCTGCCGAACGGCACCATCCGCAACGTAGGCGAATTCGACGTAGCCGTGCACCTGCACGCCGAAGTTGAAGCCACCGTACGCGTTGTCGTGGTAGCAGCTTAAGCAGTACTTGTCGGCTGGCACCCTCGGGTGCTTGCCGGTAACATCGGGCACGATCCTGTTTACAGGTCGTGCCCTTTGTCTTTCTGGCATCCCAGTTTTTACATTCCTGCTTTCCAAAAAAAACCAAGTGGCCATGAACGAAATCTTAGCTCCCGAGCAATACGACCTGCAAACCGCCGCGCTGAAGGTGCCGCCGCATTCCATCGAGGCCGAACAGGCCGTGCTCGGTGGTCTGATGCTGGACAACAACGCCTGGGAGCGCGTGCTCGATCAAGTCTCCGACGGCGATTTCTATCGGCATGACCACCGTCTGATTTTCCGTGCGATCGCCAAACTGGCCGATCAGAACATGCCGATCGACGTCGTGACCCTGTCCGAGCAACTGGACAAGGAAGGTCAGACTTCACAGGTCGGCGGCCTCGGTTACTTGGGCGAGCTGGCGAAAAACACCCCGTCCGTCGCCAACATCAAGGCCTATGCGCAGATCGTTCGCGAACGGGCGACATTGCGTCAATTGATCGGCATCAGCACCGAAATCGCCGATAGCGCTTTCAATCCTGAAGGCCGTACCGCCGCCGAGATTCTTGACGAAGCCGAGCGCCAGATCTTTCAGATTGCCGAGGCCCGGCCAAAAACCGGTGGCCCGGTGGGCGTCAACGACCTGCTGACCAAGGCCATCGACCGCATCGACACCCTGTTCAACACCGACAACGCCATCACCGGCCTGTCCACCGGCTATACCGACCTCGACGAGAAAACCAGCGGCCTGCAACCGGCCGACCTGATCATCGTCGCCGGCCGTCCGTCCATGGGTAAAACCACCTTTGCGATGAACCTGGTGGAAAACGCCGTGCTGCGCAGCGAGAAGGCTGTCCTGGTGTACTCCCTCGAGATGCCAGGCGAATCGCTGATCATGCGTATGCTGTCTTCCCTCGGCCGCATCGACCAGACCAAGGTGCGTTCCGGTCAGTTGGAAGACGACGACTGGCCGCGCCTGACCTCGGCGGTCAACCTGCTCAACGACCGCAAGCTGTTCATCGACGATACCGCGGGCATCAGCCCGTCGGAAATGCGCGCCCGGACCCGCCGCCTGGTGCGCGAACACGGTGATGTCGGCCTGATCATGATCGACTACCTGCAACTGATGCAGATCCCGGGTTCCAGCGGTGACAACCGGACCAACGAGATTTCCGAGATCTCCCGATCCCTGAAGGCCCTGGCCAAGGAATTCAACTGCCCGGTGGTGGCGCTCTCGCAGCTCAACCGTTCCCTGGAACAGCGGCCGAACAAGCGCCCGGTGAACTCCGACTTGCGGGAATCCGGGGCGATCGAGCAGGACGCCGACGTGATCATGTTCGTGTATCGCGACGAGGTGTATCACCCGGAAACCGAGCACAAGGGCATTGCCGAGATCATCATCGGCAAGCAGCGGAACGGGCCGATCGGCTTTATCCGCCTGGCTTTTATCGGTAAGTACACCCGATTCGAGAACCTGGCGCCGGGTAGCTACAACTTCGACGACGACGAGTAACATTGTTGTCTCGGCTGGCCCCTTCGCGGGCAAGCCCGCTCCCACAGGTACAGCGCCGCCCATGTGGGAGCGGGCTTGCTCGCGAAAGGGGTCGCCGCAATTTCCGACCACGGCCGTCGGAATTGGTCAAAATTTGTGCTATATTCCGCGCCCGCGAAATTCAATGAAAGCCAACACCGGTTATCGACATGCAAGCAGCCAAGCCGTTATTTGACTATCCCAAGTACTGGGCCGAATGTTTCGGGCCAGCGCCGTTCCTGCCCATGAGCAGGGAGGAGATGGATCAGCTCGGCTGGGATTCCTGCGACATCATCATCGTCACCGGTGATGCCTACGTCGATCACCCGTCGTTCGGCATGGCGATCATCGGCCGGCTGCTGGAGTCCCAGGGCTTCCGCGTCGGGATCATTGCCCAGCCGAACTGGCAGTCCAAAGACGACTTCATGAAGCTCGGCGAGCCGAACCTGTTCTTCGGTGTCGCGGCCGGCAACATGGACTCGATGATCAACCGCTACACCGCGGACAAGAAAATCCGCTCCGACGATGCCTACACCCCGGGTGGCCTGGCGGGCAAGCGTCCGGATCGCGCAAGCCTGGTCTACAGCCAGCGCTGCAAGGAAGCCTACAAGCACGTGCCAATCGTGCTCGGCGGCATCGAAGCGTCGCTGCGCCGCATCGCGCATTATGACTACTGGCAGGACCGCGTGCGCAACTCGATCCTGATCGACGCCAGCGCCGACATCCTGCTCTACGGCAACGCCGAGCGCGCGATCGTCGAGGTCGCCCAGCGTCTGTCCTACGGTCACAAGATCGAAGACATCACCGACGTGCGCGGGACCGCGTTCATCCGTCGTGATACGCCGCAAGGCTGGTACGAAGTCGATTCCACGCGCATCGACCGTCCGGGCAAGATCGACAAGATCATCAACCCGTACGTCAACACCCAGGACACCCAGGCCTGCGCCATCGAGCAGGAAAAAGGTCCGGTTGACGATCCGCAAGAAGCCAAGGTCGTGCAGATTTTGGCCAGCCCGCGCATGACCCGCGACAAGACCGTGATCCGTCTGCCGTCGGTGGAAAAGGTCCGCAACGACGCGGTGCTCTACGCCCACGCTAACCGCGTGCTGCACCTGGAAACCAACCCGGGTAATGCCCGCGCGCTGGTGCAGAAGCACGGCGAAGTGGACGTCTGGTTCAACCCGCCACCGATTCCGATGACCACCGAAGAAATGGACTACGTGTTCGGCATGCCTTATGCGCGCATTCCGCACCCGGCGTACGGCAAGGAGAAGATCCCGGCCTATGACATGATCCGCTTCTCAGTGAACATCATGCGTGGCTGCTTCGGCGGCTGCACCTTCTGCTCGATCACCGAGCACGAAGGGCGGATCATCCAGAACCGTTCCCACGAGTCGATCATTCGCGAAATCGAAGAAATTCGCGACAAGGTTCCCGGTTTTACCGGCGTGATCTCCGACCTCGGTGGCCCGACCGCGAACATGTACCGCATCGCCTGCAAGAGCCCGGAAATCGAATCCGCGTGCCGCAAGCCATCCTGCGTGTTCCCGGGTATCTGCCCGAACCTGAACACCGACCACTCGGCGCTGATCAAGCTGTATCGCAGTGCCCGTGAATTGCCGGGTGTGAAGAAGATCCTGATCGCTTCCGGCCTGCGTTATGACCTCGCGGTCGAGTCGCCGGAATACGTTAAAGAGCTGGTGACCCACCACGTCGGTGGTTACCTGAAGATCGCCCCGGAACACACCGAGGAAGGTCCGCTCAACCAGATGATGAAACCGGGCATCGGCAGCTATGACAAGTTCAAGCGCATGTTCGAGAAGTACTCCAAGGAAGCGGGCAAGGAGCAGTACCTGATCCCGTACTTCATCGCCGCCCACCCGGGCACCACCGATGAAGACATGATGAACCTGGCCCTGTGGCTCAAGGGCAACGGTTTCCGTGCCGACCAGGTGCAGGCGTTCTACCCGTCGCCGATGGCCACCGCCACCGCGATGTACCACTCGGGCAAGAACCCGCTGCGCAAGGTCACCTACAAGAGTGACGCGGTGACCATCGTCAAGAGCGAGGAGCAGCGTCGTCTGCACAAGGCGTTCTTGCGTTATCACGACCCGAAAGGCTGGCCAATGCTGCGTGAGGCACTGACCCGCATGGGTCGCGCCGACCTGATCGGGCCGGGCAAGAACCAGTTGATTCCTTTGCACCAGCCGTCGACTGACAGCTACCAGAGCGCCCGTCGCAAGAACTCGACGCCGGCCGGCAGCCATAAGGTGGCCAAGGAAAAGACCACCAAGATCCTCACCCAGCACACCGGCCTGCCACCGCGTGCCAGCGATGGCGGCAACCCGTGGGACAAGCGCGAACAGGCCAAGGCGGCGGCGTTCGCCCGCAACCAGCAGGCGGCCAAGGAACGCAAGGACGCGGCCAAGGGCAAGGGGCCGAAGCCGGCTCGCAAACCCGTCGTACCGCGCTAAGCCTCGCCTGCGCTGAACAGAACGCCAACCTTCGGGTTGGCGTTTTGCATTCCTGGCTTGGAGGGTGTGCAGGGCTGCTGGCCTCTTCGCGGGCAAGCCCGCTCCCACAGTGTCCGAGTCAAACACAAATTTTGCGAACGCCTCTAAACCTGTGGGAGCGGGCTTGCCCGCGAAGAGGCCGGTTTTGGCGGCGTCTATGCAACGGAACGCCACAAATACGTGCAACTCGTGCAATCCAATTCTCCGCATCGCCCGTTTTTGGTGCTGTACTGCCTCAGGCAATCGAAGAAAGCGCCAGCAATGCGCGATGGCATAAGTCTTGCGCGCTTTCCAATACGCTCAAGGTTCGCAGGAGGCACGCCGTGTCGATTCATGTCGCATTGCACCATGTCACGCATTACCGCTATGACCGCGCTGTCGAGCTCGGCCCGCAGATTGTTCGCCTGCGTCCCGCTGCCCACAGCCGCACGCGGATTCTGTCTTATGCGCTGAAAGTCTCGCCCGAGCAGCACTTTATCAACTGGCAGCAGGACCCTCAGGGCAATTACCTGGCGCGGCTGGTGTTCCCGGAGAAAACCGAAGAACTGCGGATCGAGGTCGATCTGCTGGCGGAGATGGCGATCTTCAATCCGTTCGACTTCTTCCTCGAACCCTACGCGCAAAAGATCCCCTTCACCTATGCCGCAGATGAGCGCAAGGAACTGGCGCCGTATCTGGAAACCCTGCCGCTGACGCCGAAATTCAAGGCCTATCTGGACGGCATCGACCGCACACCGTTACCGGCCGTGGACTTCCTCGTCGCGCTCAACCAGCGCCTGAGCGAAGACATTGACTACCTGATTCGCATGGAACCCGGCGTGCAGACGCCGGAACACACCCTCGAACACGCCTCCGGTTCCTGCCGCGACTCGGCATGGTTGTTGGTGCAACTGCTGCGCAACCTGGGACTGGCGGCGCGCTTCGTGTCGGGGTACCTGATCCAGCTGACCGCCGACGTGAAAAGTCTCGATGGTCCGTCCGGCACCGAAGTGGATTTCACCGATCTGCACGCCTGGTGCGAGGTGTACTTGCCCGGTGCCGGCTGGATCGGCCTGGACGCAACCTCCGGGCTGTTTGCCGGTGAAGGACATATTCCGTTGGCCTGTAGTCCCGATCCGTCTTCTGCGGCACCGATCAGTGGCCTGGTGGAACCCTGCGAGTGCGAATTCAGCCACGAAATGTCCGTGGAGCGGATTTGGGAAGCGCCGCGGGTCACCAGGCCCTACACCGACGACCAGTGGCTGGCGATTCAAGCCCTGGGCCGACAGATCGATGCCGACTTGCTGGAAGGCGATGTGCGCCTGACCATGGGCGGCGAGCCGACCTTTGTGTCCATCGATGACCCGGACGGTGCCGAGTGGAATACCGCGGCACTGGGGCCGGATAAACGACGGTTGTCCGCCGAGCTGTTCCAGCGCATGCGTAAACACTACGCGCCCAATGGACTGGTGCATTTCGGGCAGGGCAAGTGGTACCCCGGCGAGCAACTGCCGCGCTGGTCGCTCAATTGTTATTGGCGCCGCGACGGCGTGCCGATCTGGCACAACAGCGCGTTGATCGCCGACGAACAACAAGACTACGGCGCCGATGGTGCGCTGGCCGGGCGTTTTCTGGCGAGTGTTGCCGAACGCCTGAAAATTCCGACTCGCTTCGTTTTTCCAGCCTACGAAGACAATTTCTATTACCTCTGGCGCGAAGGAATGCTGCCGCAAAACGTCAGCGCCGAAGATTCGCGTCTGGAGGAGCCGTTGGAGCGGGCGCGTCTGCGCAAGGTGTTCAGCCAGGGGTTGGACAAGGTGATTGGCCAGGTCCTTCCGCTGGCGCGCACCGCCAAGGGCGATCAGTGGCAGAGCGGCCGCTGGTATCTGCGCGACGAGCACTGCCGACTGGTGCCGGGGGACTCGCCGCTGGGCTATCGCTTGCCGCTGGGGTCGCAACCTTGGGTGAAAGCGGCGGAGTATCCATTCATCCATACGCAAGACCCGAATCAGGCGTTCCCGCCGCTGCCTGACACCGGCCAGCTGCAGAGCCAGGGCGCAGCCGTCACAGAAGAGCGCGCGCCAAAAATCGATGAGTCCGCCAACTGGCTGACCCGCACGGCCTTCTGTGCCGAGGCGCGGGAAGGCCGTTTGTACCTGTTCATGCCGCCGCTGGAGCGGGTCGAGGACTACCTTGAACTGGTCGCGGCCATCGAAGCCACCGCTGAAGAACTGATGTGCCCGGTATTGCTGGAGGGCTATGAGCCGCCGAGCGATCCACGCCTGAGCAACTTCCGCATCACCCCGGACCCGGGGGTGATCGAGGTCAACGTGCAGCCGTCCGCCACCTGGGATGAATTGGTCGAGCGCACCGAGTTCCTCTACGAAGAAGCGCGCCAGACCCGCCTGACCACCGAGAAATTCATGATCGACGGCCGGCACACCGGTACGGGCGGCGGTAACCATTTCGTGCTGGGTGGCGCGACCCCGGGGGACTCGCCGTTTCTGCGTCGCCCGGATCTGCTGCGCAGCCTGATCAGCTACTGGCATAACCATCCATCCCTGTCCTACCTGTTTTCCGGGCTGTTCATCGGCCCGACGTCCCAGGCGCCCCGCGTCGACGAAGCGCGCAACGATGCCTTGTACGAACTGGAAATCGCCTTCGCGCAGATGCCTGAACCGGGTGAGGAGTGTCCGCCATGGCTGGTGGATCGACTGCTGCGCAACCTGCTGATCGATGTGACCGGCAACACCCACCGCGCCGAGTTCTGCATCGACAAACTCTATTCGCCGGACGGTGCCACCGGGCGCCTCGGATTACTGGAGCTGCGTGCGTTCGAGATGCCGCCCCATGCCCGCATGAGCCTGGCGCAACAATTGTTGCTGCGGGCGCTGGTCGCGCGGTTCTGGCGCGAGCCCTATGCACCGCCGAAGCTGGCGCGCTGGGGCACGGAGCTGCACGATCGCTTCCTGTTGCCGCACTTTATCGAGCAGGATTTTGCCGATGTCATCGTCGACCTCAACGCCGCCGGCTATCCGGTGCGGGCCGAATGGTTCGCCGCGCATCTGGAGTTCCGTTTTCCCAAGGTGGGCGATTACGCCGTCAGTGGTATTGCCCTGGAACTGCGCCAGGCGCTCGAGCCTTGGCACGTGCTGGGTGAAGAGGGCGCGATGGGCGGCACGGTGCGTTACGTGGATTCGTCGCTGGAGCGTTTGCAGGTCAAGCTCAGCGGCTTGCCGCCCCAGCGTTATCTGCTGACCTGCAATGGCGTCCCGGTGCCATTGCAACCCACGGGGCGGGTCGGCGAGTTCGTCGCGGGCGTGCGTTTTCGTGCCTGGCAACCGGCCAACTGCCTGCAGCCGACCATCCCGGTCCACGCGCCGCTGGTATTTGACCTGCTCGATACCTGGATGCAGCGTTCGCTGGGCGGCTGCCAGTACCACGTCGCCCACCCGGGCGGGCGCAATTACGACAGCTTGCCGATCAATGCCAACGAGGCCGAGAGCCGGCGGATGGCACGCTTCTTCCGTGTCGGGCACACGCCGGGGACACTGCCTGTACCCCATCTGGACATTAACGATGAACTACCGATGACGCTCGATTTGCGACGTTTCTAAACCGTCCGCGACGCCCGGATTTTTCGTATATCCGGGCGTCACGAGCCTGCGCTAGTCTGACCGATCATTGCTGTCTGCCGAGTTTTCCATGCCTGACCTGCTAGACCGCTACCCGCTGACGGCGGGCACCTATCACGAACTGCTCGACGACAGTGGCGCCGTGCGCCCGCACTGGCGCCGGCTGTTCGAGCAGTTGCAACGCAGCACGCCGGCGCAATTGGTGCAGCGTCAGGCCCTGCTGACCCGGCAAATCCAGGAAAACGGCGTTACCTATAACGTCTATGCCGACCCCAAGGGCGCTGACCGGCCGTGGGAGCTGGACCTGCTACCCCACGTCATCGCTGCCGATGAATGGCAACAGTTGTCGGCCGGCATCGCGCAGCGGGCGCGTTTGCTCAATGCCGTACTGGCTGACCTTTACGGTCCGCAACGGCTGATTGCCGAAGGCCTGCTGCCCGCCGAACTGGTGTTCGGTCACAACAACTTCCTTTGGCCCTGTCAGGGCATCAGTCCGCCTGACGGAGCCTTTCTGCATCTGTATGCCGTGGATCTGGCGCGCACACCCGATGGCCGCTGGTGGGTCACGGCGGACCGCACCCAGGCGCCTTCGGGTGCCGGGTATGCGCTGGAAAACCGCACGATTGTGTCCCGGGCCTTTCCCGAGTTGTACCGTGATTTGAAGGTGCAACACCTGGCCGGGTTCTTCCGAACCTTGCAGGAAACACTGGCTCGTCAGGCCCCCAGTGACGAGGACGCACCCTTGGTGGTGCTGCTGACACCCGGGCGGTTTAACGAAAGCTATTTCGAACATCTGTACCTGGCGCGTCAGCTCGGTTATCCGCTGGTGGAGGGCGGCGATCTGACGGTGCGCGACGCCACGGTCTACCTGAAGACCCTGAGTGGACTGCGCCGGGTGCACGCGATCATGCGTCGGCTCGACGATGACTTCTGCGACCCGCTGGAACTGCGCACTGATTCGGCCCTCGGAGTCCCTGGTCTGCTGGAAGCGGTGCGGCAGGGGCGTGTGCTGGTGGCCAACGCGCTCGGCAGTGGTGTGCTGGAATCGCCGGGCTTGCTGGGTTTCCTGCCGAAGATCAATCAGTTCCTGTTCGGCGAAGAGCTGATCCTGCCGTCCATCGCCACCTGGTGGTGCGGCGAAGCGCCGGTATTGGCCCAGGCCCTGGAAAAACTGCCGGAGCTGCTGATCAAACCGGCGTTTCCGTCCCAGAGCTTTGCACCGGTATTTGGCCGCGACTTGAGTGAAAAAAAGCGCCAGGAGCTCGCCGAGCGCATGCAGGCCCGGCCATACGCTTATGTAGCGCAAGAACTTGCGCAATTGTCCCAGGCGCCGATCTGGCAAGCCGAAGACGGTCAACTGCAACCCCGGGCCATCGGCATGCGCGTGTATGCGGTGGCCAGCCGCGAGGGATATCGGGTGTTGCCCGGTGGCTTGACCCGGGTCGCCGCGCAAGCCGATGCCGAAGTGGTGTCGATGCAGCGTGGCGGCGCCAGCAAGGACACCTGGGTGCTAGGCGATCGAGCGCCCAGTGGCGAGCAATGGAAGGCCCAGCGCAACATCGGCGTGCATGATCTGGTGCGGCGCGATCCGTATCTGCCATCGCGGGTGGTGGAAAACCTGTTCTGGTTTGGCCGTTACTGCGAACGTTGCGATGACAGTGCTCGTTTGCTGCGCATCATGCTGGCGCGCTATGTCGACGGCGACGACCCGCAAGCCCTGCAGGCCGCAGTCGATCTCGGCGAACGGTTGATGCTGCTGCCCGATGAGGGTGAATTGCCTGAACGCCTGTTGGCGGCGCTGCTCGGCGACGACTGGCCGTTCAGCCTGCGCTCCAACCTGCAACGCTTGCAGTGGGCCGCTTCGCAGGTGCGCGGCAAGCTCTCGCGGGAAAACTGGCAGGCGCTGGTGGAGTTGCAGCGCGAAGCCACGGAGCTGGAAACCGAAGAGCCGGATTTCGGTGAGTTGCTGGATTTCCTCAACCGTCTGGTGATGTCCCTGGCGGCGCTGTCCGGCTTTGCCCTGGACGACATGACCCGGGACGAAGGCTGGCGTTTCCTGATGATTGGCCGGCGGATCGAACGCTTGCAGTTTCTCAGCGGCAGCCTGGCGGCGTTCCTGCGGGGCGCCGGGGTTTTCGATCAGGCCGGGCTGGAATGGTTGCTGGAGCTGGGCAACAGCAGCATCACCTACCGGTCGCGCTATCTGGCGGTCGCGCAGTTGATCCCGGTACTCGACCTGTTGTTGCTCGACGAGCAGAACCCTCACGCCGTGTTGTTCCAGTTGAAACTGGTGACACGCACCCTCAAGCGTCTCAACGACGACTTTGGCGTACCGCGTGAAACAATACTGCCGCAATTGGTCGAGCGTCTGGCGCGATTCGATCTGGGTTGCCTGGAAAACCCGCTGTTCGGCGACGCCAGTGTTCGCGCCGCCATCGAAGGGCTGGCCGCACTGTTGCAGGAGATCGCTGACGCCAGCGGGCAAGTCTCCGATCGCCTGGCGCTGCGGCATTTCGCCCATGTCGACGATGTCAGCCAGCGCACGGTGTCCGTCTGATGAGCGCCCGTTACCAGATTTTCCACGACACCCATTATCACTACGACAGCCCGGTGTCCCTGGCCCAGCAACTGGCGCATTTGTGGCCGCGCCCTTGTGCCTGGCAGCGTTGCACCGACCGCCAATTGCAGATCAGTCCGCAGCCCACCTCGCGTCGCGATGAGCTGGATGTATTCGGCAATCCGCTGACCCGGCTGGCGTTCGAGCGTCCCCACGATGAGTTGCTGGTCAACGCCAGCCTCACGATCGAAGTGTTGCCCCGACCTGTGCTGGACTTCAGTAAGTCTGCGGCGTGGGAACACACACGAAGCGCACTGACCTACAGCAGCCAACCGTTGTCGCCAGAATTGCTCGAAGCCTGTCGATACCGGTTCGAATCGCCGTATGTGCATTTGAAGAAAAACTTCGTCGAGTTCTCGCAAAGCTGTTTTCCACCCGGTCGACCGTTGTTGCTAGGCGTGCAGGCGCTGATGGAGAAAATCTTCAGCGAGTTCACTTTCGATGCTGAAGCTACCCAGGTGGCGACGCCGCTGGTGGAAGTACTGGAACGCCGACGCGGGGTCTGCCAGGACTTTGCTCACCTGATGCTCGCCTGCGTGCGTTCCAGAGGGTTGGCGGCGCGCTATATCAGCGGCTACCTGCTGACCCAGCCACCACCGGGCCAGCCACGGCTGATCGGCGCCGATGCGTCCCACGCCTGGGTTTCGGTGTTTTGTCCGGTGTCGGGGTGGGTGGATTTCGATCCGACCAACAATGTGCAGCCGGCGCTGGAGCACATCACCCTGGCCTGGGGCCGGGATTTTTCCGATGTGTCGCCGTTGCGGGGGGTGATCCTGGGAGGAGGGAACCACGACCCGGAAGTTCGGGTAACCGTGATGCCACTGGAATAACAACGATCGACTGTAGGAGCGAGCTTGCTCGCGATGGGCGTGAACGATGACGCGTACTGTCAGGAAAAATGCGTTGTCTTGGAGTTTTTCGCGAGCAAGCTCGCTCCTACAGGGGGCGGTATGTGCAGCTCTTTGGGGTGGGGTTTTAGATCGGCCTGTGAGGATCGGCAGCCAAGCTGCCAATCCATTACACAGATCCGGTGGGCCAGATCAGATCAACCGGCCGGAGGTTCTCAGGCGTCGGGCGCCGAGTCTTTTGGTGCATCAACATCGTCTTCTGCCGCCACTTCACCCTCAGGGTTCAGTGCCGCTTCTTCAGCTGTAGCTTTCTTGCGCTGAAGCTTTTCCTCTTTCTTCTGCTCCTTGGCCAAGTCTCTCTGACGTTTGGCGAAGGAATAATTAGGTTTAGCCATGGGCGATCCTCTGGGGTCGAAGGTGAGGTTGAGCGGCGCATATTCTGCCCTGTATCGGTGCCGAGCCGTTAGCTGGGTTTTTGCTCGGCCCACTTTGGCGCTACGGACGGTTGCCAGGCATCCAGCGCATCGAGCAGGTTTTGCGGTGATTCGCTCACCTGCAGCATGTCACGGTGCTGGCCGCGAACGAAGCCTTCGCCGACGATGTGATCAAGAAAAGACGTCAATTTGCTGTAGAAACCGTTCACTTCCAGCAATCCCAGCGGTTTTCCGTGGTAGCCGAGCTGGCCCCAGGTCCAGACTTCGAACAGTTCTTCGAGGGTGCCAAGGCCACCGGGCAGCGCGATAAAGGCATCGCTGAGTTCGGCCATCCGCGCCTTGCGCGCGTGCATGCCATCGACAACTTCCAGGCGGGTCAGGCCGCTGTGGCCGATTTCCTTGTCCTTGAGGCTTTGCGGGATGATGCCGATCACTTCTCCGCCGGCCGCCAGGGCCGCATCAGCGACGATGCCCATCAGCCCCACGGCGCCACCGCCATACACCAGGGTCAGCTTGCGTTCGGCCAGAGCCCGGCCAAGGGCCACGGCTGCTTCGCGGTAAGCCGGGTGGGTGCCGGTGCTGGCGCCACAAAATACACAAACGGATGTTAAAGACATGCCTTGCTCCATGGTCAATCAGGGCCACAGAGTAAAGGCAGGCGCGCGGCACTCCAAGGGCTAGACTTGGTGTTTTGGCGTTTCGTACGTACCGCTGGCGCCGCAGGCGTAGGCGGCCAGCAAACTGCACAACAGGCTGTTGATCGACATGACAGGCATTCCATTTGAAGGGGGACGGCCTGATGATAGGCCCGGGCCAGACACTTGGCCGTTAGATATTTCGCATCGGTGCCATAGCGCGAAAGTTGTATACAATTTTTGATTCAAGTCATATGAACTTGCGAAGTTTTCAGGCAGTCTTCTGTTTATTCGCGATTTCGTTAACCCTGCCTTGGAGATTCACCATGTTTGCCAAACTTGTTGCGGTATCCCTGTTGACACTGGCCAGCAGCCAATTGATGGCTGCCGAGTGCAAAGTCACTGTCGACTCCACCGACCAGATGTCTTTCGACACGAAGGCCATCGAAATCGACAAGAGCTGCAAGACGTTTACCGTGGAACTCAAGCACTCCGGCAGCTTGCCGAAGAACGTCATGGGCCATAACTGGGTGCTGAGTAAAGAAGCCGACATGCAGCCGATCGCCACCGATGGCCTGAGCGCCGGCATCGACAAGAACTACCTGAAAGAAGGCGACGCTCGTGTGATCGCCCACACCAAGATCATCGGCGCCAAGGAAACCGATTCGGTGACCTTCGACGTGTCCAAGCTCGCGGCCGGTGAAAAGTACGGGTTCTTCTGCTCGTTCCCGGGCCACATCTCGATGATGAAAGGCACCGTGACCCTGAAGTAATCAGGTACACCGCGTCATCGTTCTTCGCGAGCAAGCCCGCTCCCACATTTAGACCGCGATCAAATGTGGGAGCGGGCTTGCCCGCGAAGGGGCCAGAAGCATCGACATATGTTGGCCAAAGAAAAAGCCCGCTGAAGCTCAACACTTCAGCGGGCTTTTTCATTCACTCACGCTTCAAGGCGCAAATGGCATCACACGCTTGTGATGGGTCTTGTTGTAGGTGTCGCAAATGATCTTGAACGCTTCCTCACGCACCGGATGGCCGTGCAGGAACGCGTCGATCTCGGCATAGGTCACGCCGTGGGAGGCTTCGTCCGGTTTGCCGGGCGACAGGTCTTCAAGGTCCGCCGTCGGGACTTTTTCCACCAGCGATTCCGGCGCGCCGAAGCTGCGGGCGATGGCGCGGACCTGGTTTTTCACCAGACCGCTCAGTGGCGCCAGGTCGCAGGCGCCGTCACCGAACTTGGTGAAGAACCCCATCACCGCTTCCGCCGCGTGATCGGTGCCGATCACCAGGCCATGGGCCGCGCCGGCAATGGTGTACTGGGCGACCATGCGCATGCGCGCCTTGGTGTTGCCAAGCACGAAGTCCACCGACACCGCATGTTTGCCTTCGAAGGCCGCCACTTCACTGGCCAGGGATTTGACCGCCGGGCCGATGTTCACGGTGTGGCGCTCGTCCGGCTTGATGAAGTCCACCGAAGCCTGGGCGTCGTGTTCATCGAACTGGGTTTCGTAGGGCAGGCGCACGGCAATGAATTTGTACGCGGCATCACCGCTGCGCTGGCGCAGTTCACGCACGGCCCGTTGGGCCAGCAGGCCGGCGGTCAGGGAGTCGACACCGCCACTGATGCCCAGGACCAGGGTCTTGAGCCCGGAGTTGACCAGGCAGTCCTGAATGAAAGTCACCCGCCGGGCGACTTCGGCCTCAAGGGCGGCTTCGTCGGCGAATGGCGGCTGGACCTTGAGCTGTTCAGCAATCTCACGCTGTACGGCTTGCATGAATTCACTCCTTGCTTGATGGACTTGAAAGGGCGGCAGGTACTTGGAAAACGTGTCGCAAGTACGCGACGAAATTCGGGTCTTTGCAGTGCGTCTTGCCAGGCTCGTCGGAGATCTTCGCCACCGGCTGGCCGTTGCAGGCGGCCATTTTAAGCACGATGCTCATCGGTTCGACACCCGGAATATCACAGGTCAGGTTGGTGCCGATGCCGATGCCGAAGCTGACATTGATCCGACCGCGCAGCGCCCGGAATATCTCCAGGGCCCTGGGCAGGGTCAGGCTGTCGGAGAAGGTCAGTGTCTTGCTCATCGGGTCGATACCGAGCTTGTGATAGTGGGCGATGGCTTTTTCCGCCCAGACCACCGGATCGCCCGAATCGTGGCGCAGACCGTCGAAAAGCTTGGCGAAAAACAGATCGAAATCGCCGAGGAAGGCATCCATGGTGATGCAGTCGGTCAGGGCAATCCCCAGCAGGCCACGGTATTCGCGGACCCAGCAATCGAGTGCGGCGATCTGGCTGTCGATCAGCCGCGGGCCGAGCTGCTGGTGCGCCATGATCCATTCGTGGGCCATGGTGCCCAGCGGTTTCATGTCCAGCTCCCGGGACAGGTGCACGTTGCTGGTGCCGACAAAGCGTCCGGGGAAGTCGTGCTTGAGCACATTCACCACTTCTTCCTGTACGCGATACGAGAACCGGCGGCGCGTGCCGAAATCGGCCACCTGCAACTCGGACAATTCATCGCTGCTGGCGTTGGCGCTCAGCCAGTCGAACTTGCGGTAGAGCTGCTCGCGGGCCTGCTCCAGCACGACTTCGCGATAGCGATAGCGATTGCGTACCTCGCTGACCAGCGCCAGCAGCGGCACTTCGAACAGGATCACATGCAGCCAGGGGCCGCGCAGGCGGATGACCAGCTCGCCGTTTTCGATACCGGTGTGGAGGTAGCGCAGGTTGAAGCGAAACAAGCCGAGAAAGCGCAGGAAATCCGGCTTCAGGAAGCTGATGCGTTCCAGAAAGCTCAATTGATCGGCGCTCAGGCTCAGTTCGGCCAGGCGCTCGATCTGGAAACGGATCTCCGCCAGGTAGGGGCGCAAATCCTCGCCGTTACGGCAACGAAACTCCCATTCGACTTCGACGTTGGGGTAGTTGTGCAGCACCGCCTGCATCATCGTCAGCTTGTAGAAGTCGGTGTCGAGCAGGTTCTGCACGATGCGATCGGCAAACACACTCTCGCTCATAACGGGGGGTCTCCAGCGTTGCAGCGGTATTGATCAATGGCGCTAGTGGCGCATATCAGGGGGCAGGATTGCCAGCGATTTCTTGGATCAAAACTGATCCCTGTGGGAGCGGGCTTGCTCGCGAAAGCGGTTTCACATCCAACAATGATGTTGCCTGACACTCGGCCTTCGCGAGCAAGCCCGCTCCCACAGGGGGTGTGCAAGGGCCTAATGCGGCACCGCCTCCGGGCTATCAATCTGCTCCAGCATCCATTTCACAAAGTCCCGCACCTTGGGCACTTCCGCCGAGTGCTCCGGGTACGCAAGGTAATAGGCATCGCTGCTGGGCATTGCATGCTGCCAGGGAATGACCAGCTTGCCGTCGGCCAGTTCCTCTTCCACCAGAAAGCGCGGTAGCAGCGCCACGCCGCAGCCAACCTGGGCGGCGCGGATGCACATGTAAAAGGTTTCGAAACGCGGGCCGTGGTAGCTGTGCTCGGTGTGGTAGCCCTGGTGGTCGAACCAGTCATGCCAGGCCTGGGGGCGGGAGGCGTTTTGCAGCAGGACCAGGTCGGTCAGTTGCGTCGGGTCGGTGAACGGCGTATCCGGCAGGCTACCCGGGGCGCACACTGGCACCAGCTCTTCACCAAACAGCTTCAGGCATTCGGTGCCGGGCCGCGAGCCCTGGCCGAAGTAGAACGCCAGGTCGCTGCGACCTTGCAGCAGGTCGTCGGCTTCCTGTTCGCTGCACAGGTCCAGATGGATCGACGGGTGCCGCAGACGCCAGCCTTTCAGGCGCGGTACCAGCCAGCGCGCGCCGAAGGTGGGCGGCGTCGAAACCCGCAGGACTTCGGTTTCGCCACCGTAGGAACGCAAGTAGTGGGTCGACATCTCGACCTGAGTGAGGATTTTTCGCACCTCGACCAGGTACAGATCGCCGGCCGGCGTCATCTGCAGGCGGCGGCGCACCCGACGGAACAGCAGGTGCTGCAACAGCTCCTCGAGTTGCGCGACCTGTTTGCTCACGGCGCTCTGGGTCAGGTTCAGCTCTTCGGCAGCCCGGGTGAAGCTCAAGTGCCGGGTGACGGCTTCGAAGCACTGCAACGCAGCGATCGATGGCAGGTAGCGTTTATTCAGCATGGGCGGTCCTTGGTTCTTGTTTCTTATTGCCAGCAATGCACAGCATGAATAAACGGAATGATATCTCTCTTAAAGGTCGTTTGTTGAGTAACCTCCGGGCAGCTAAAACTACAGGCCTGATCAGCCGTGATTTTCCGGCTGCACGTGTTCTGTCTTTTGCTTGAGGAGTGACCCATGGTTGCCGCATTGCTTGATCGTCTAGGTGTGAACCCGGCCCTGTACCAGAACGGCAAAGTGCCGGTGCATTCGCCGGTCGATGGCAGCAGGATCGCCGCCGTGAACTGGGAAGGCGCCGCTGAAGTCGAGCAGCACATCAGTCGCGCAGATCATGCGTTCGAACTGTGGCGCAAGGTTCCGGCACCGCGCCGTGGTGAGTTGGTGCGTCAATTCGGTGAAGTGCTGCGCGAATACAAGGCCGACCTCGGCGAGCTGGTGTCCTGGGAAGCTGGCAAGATCACTCAGGAAGGCCTGGGTGAAGTTCAGGAAATGATCGACATCTGCGACTTCGCCGTCGGCCTGTCCCGTCAGTTGTACGGTTTGACCATCGCCTCCGAGCGCCCTGGCCACCATATGCGTGAAACCTGGCACCCGCTGGGCGTTGTCGGGGTGATCAGTGCCTTCAACTTCCCGGTTGCGGTATGGGCCTGGAACACCACGCTGGCACTGGTGTGCGGCAACCCTGTGGTGTGGAAACCGTCGGAAAAGACCCCGCTCACCGCGCTGGCCTGCCAGGCGCTGTTCGACCGCGTCGTGAAGAACTTCAGCGATGCACCTGCGAATTTGTGCCAGGTAGTGATCGGTGGTCGCGATGCCGGCGAAGCCTTGGTGGACGACCCGCGTGTAGCCCTGATCAGCGCCACCGGCAGCACCCGTATGGGCCGCGAAGTGGCACCGAAAGTGGCCGCGCGCTTTGCCCGCAGCATTCTCGAACTGGGCGGTAACAACGCCATGATCCTCGGCCCGAGCGCCGACCTGGACATGGCTGTTCGCGCGATTCTGTTCAGCGCCGTCGGCACCGCCGGTCAGCGCTGCACCACCCTGCGTCGACTGATCGCTCATGAATCGGTGAAAGAAGAAATCGTCACCCGCCTGAAAGCCGCGTACTCGAAAGTACGTATCGGCCATCCGCTGGAAGGCAACCTGGTCGGCCCGCTGATCGACAAGCAAAGCTTCGACAACATGCAGGATGCGCTGGAGCAGGCCTTGAGCGAAGGCGGCAAGGTCTTCGGCGGCAAGCGTCAGCTGGAAGACCAGTTCCCGAACGCTTACTACGTTTCGCCGGCCATCGTCGAAATGCCGGAGCAGAGCGACGTCGTGTGCCACGAAACCTTCGCCCCGATCCTGTACGTGGTCGGCTACACCGACTTCCAGGAAGCGCTGCGCCTGAACAACGCCGTGCCACAAGGCCTGTCCTCGTGCATCTTCACCACCGATGTGCGTGAAGCCGAGCAGTTCATGTCGGCGGTGGGCAGCGATTGCGGCATCGCCAACGTCAACATTGGCCCGAGCGGTGCGGAAATCGGTGGCGCGTTTGGTGGTGAGAAAGAAACCGGCGGCGGTCGTGAGTCCGGTTCCGATGCATGGCGCGGCTACATGCGCCGCCAGACCAACACCGTGAACTATTCGCTGGAGTTGCCGTTGGCGCAGGGCATCACCTTCGATTAATTGTAGGAGCGAGCTTGCTCGCGATGATCGTCAACGATAACGCGGGCTTGCTGTTTAAAACGCGTTGCCATGACGTTTTTCGCGAGCAAGCTCGCTCCTACAGTGATTTGTGTGTTGGTTAGGTTTCTGTTGGAGTCTGGCAATGCCGTTACGCGAAGAGTGTCTGTGGGAAAAACTGACGCCACAGAGGCCGGACAATTCGGCCCTCAAGGGGGAGGTCACGGTGGATGTCTGCGTCATCGGCGCCGGGTTTACCGGTTTGTCGGCGGCGGTGCATCTGCTGGAGCAAGGCAAGACCGTTTGTGTGCTGGAGGCCCATCGTGCCGGCCATGGTGGCTCGGGGCGCAATGTCGGGCTGGTCAATGCCGGGATGTGGATTCCCCCGGACGAGATCGAAGCCGGGTTCGGCACTGAGGTCGGCAGCCAGCTCAACCGTATGCTGGGCGCGGCGCCATCCCTGGTGTTCAGCCTTGTGGACAAATACAACATCGATTGCCAGTTGCGCCGCGAAGGCACGCTGCACATGGCGCACAACGCCCGTGGCGAAGCCGACTTGCGCAGTCGTAAAGAACAATGGAAACGTCGCGGTGCGCCGGTTGAGCTGCTCACCGGTCAGGCCTGCGAGCAAGCCACCGGCACGAAAAAGATCGCCGCGGCATTGCTCGATCGCCGCGCCGGCACGCTCAACCCGATGGCTTACACCACCGGGCTGGCCAAGGCGGCTATCGGCCTGGGTGGTCAATTGTTCGATCATTCCCCGGTCACCCGCCTCGAACGCCAGGGCCAGCGCTGGTCGGTGCAAACCGCCCAGGGTTCGGTGATGGCCGAGAAAGTGGTGATTGCCTCCAATGCCTACACCGAAGGCGACTGGACGGAACTGCGGCGCAATTTCTTCCCCGGTTATTACTATCAGGTGGCCTCGGTGCCGCTGACCGAAGAAGCCGCCCGGCAAATTCTGCCCGGTGGCCAGGGCTCCTGGGACACCCGACAGGTGCTCAGCAGCATCCGCCGGGATAAAGACGGTCGCCTGCTGCTGGGCAGCCTGGGTAATGGCAATCAGAAGCCGACCTGGTTCCTCAAGGCCTGGGCCGACCGCGTGCAGCAGCACTATTTCCCGTACCTCAAACCGGTGGAATGGGAGTGCACCTGGACCGGCCGCATCGCCTTCACCCCCGATCATCTGATGCGCCTGTTCGAGCCAGCGCCCGGTTTGGTGGCAGTCACCGGTTACAACGGGCGGGGCGTGACCACGGGAACGGTGGTCGGCAAGGCCTTTGCCGATTACCTGTGTAACGGAAATCCTCAAGCGCTACCGATTCCTTTCGCGCCCATGCAGCCATTGGCCGGGGTGGGGTTGCGCAGCTGTCTGTATGAGGCGGGATTCTCGCTGTATCACGCAGGCCAGTGCCTGCGGATCGTGATCTGAATGTTGATTTTTGCAGTGGGGAAGCGGCGCTTTTTCGATCTGCAGCTAGCCTGTAGTGGTGCGGGTTGTAGCAGTCTCGCACCAGCAGTGTGCACTTCGGTGACGCACGTTGTTACAGGCTGGTTGCACGTCGTTTAAAGCCGCGGTTGCAATGATGGCGCAGGCGGGTTGCGCCTCAAAAAAATAATGGTTTTACCTTCCGCGGTTTAGACGGTTGCACGCCCAATGAAAATGGGATCGAAACAGTCGAAATAACAAGAAAGCAGCGACTTTTTTCAGAATAAAAAACCGATGGCACGGCCCTTGCTCTGAGCATTCATTGAAGTCGCAGTGCCAATTAAAAAAACCATGGAGCACCACCTCATGTCCCAGACGTTTTACAAGAAAGGCTTTCTGGCCCTCGCAGTGGCAACTGCGCTGGGTGTTTCTGCGTTTGCTCAGGCTGACATCAAGATCGGCGTAGCGGGACCAATGACAGGCGCCAACGCGGCATTTGGCGAACAGTACATGAAGGGTGCACAAGCGGCGGCCGATGCGGTCAACGCGTCGGGCGGGGTCAACGGGGAAAAAATCGTACTGGTCAAGGGCGATGACGCCTGTGAACCGAAACAGGCTGTGACGGTCGCCAAGGACCTGACCAACCAGAAAGTCGCCGGCGTGGTCGGTCACTTCTGCTCCTCGTCGACCATCCCGGCCTCCGAGATCTACGACGAAGCCGGCATCATCGCCATCACTCCAGGCTCCACCAACCCGGCTGTGACCGAGCGCGGCCTGAGCGCCATGTTCCGTATGTGCGGGCGTGACGACCAGCAAGGCATCGTGGCCGGCGACTACATCGTCGACGTGCTCAAGGGCAAGAAAGTGGTCGTGCTGCACGACAAGGACACCTACGGTCAGGGCCTGGCGGATGCCACCAAGGCTCAGCTTGAGAAGCGTGGCGTGAAGCCTGTGCTGTATGAAGGCCTGACCCGTGGCGAGAAAGACTTCAGCACCATCGTGACCAAGATCCGCGGCGCTGGCGCTGACGTCGTCTACTTCGGTGGCCTGCACCCGGAAGCCGGTCCTCTGGTGCGTCAACTGCGTGAACAGGGCCTGAAAGACGTCAAGTTCATGTCCGACGACGGCATCGTGACCGACGAACTGGTGACCACCGCTGGCGGTCCGCAATTCGTTGACGGCGTGCTGATGACCTTCGGCGCCGACCCACGCCTGCTGCCAGACAGCAAGACCGTGGTAGACGCCTTCCGCAAGGCCGGTACCGAGCCTGAAGGCTACACCCTGTACGCTTACGCTTCGGTCCAGACCCTGGCCGCAGCCTTCAACGGCGCCAAGTCCAACAAGGGTGAAGAAGCGGCCGCATGGCTGAAGAAGAACCCGGTCAAGACCGTCATGGGCGAGAAGACCTGGGACAGCAAGGGCGACCTGAAAGTCTCCGACTACGTGGTTTACCAGTGGGACAAGGACGGCAAATACCACCAGCTGGAAAAACAGAAGTAAGGGCTGACTCGATCACCTGAACCCCACTGATCCCTTGTGGGAGCGGGCTTGCTCGCGAAAAACGTCAACGATAACGCGTGTTTGCTGGTTCAACGCGTTGTCCTCAGGTTCTTCGCGAGCAAGCTCGCTCCTACAGGGGGCGGTGGTGGCCAGCCTGATCGTGGTTGTCATTGCTCCGACGTATATCTGTATTTTCCTTAGAAGAACCGCACAGCCACCTGTGCAGGTTCTCATTGCGTGAGATTGCGTTATGGATGGTATTTTCCTGCAGCAACTGGTCAACGGCCTGACCCTCGGGTCGGTCTATGGCCTGATCGCCATCGGCTACACAATGGTCTATGGCATCATCGGCATGATCAACTTCGCCCACGGCGAGGTTTACATGATTTCCGCTTACCTCGCGGCAATCAGTCTGGCTCTGCTGGCTTACTTCGGTATCGAATCCTTCCCGCTGCTGATGCTTGGCACGCTGATCTTCACCATCGTCGTCACGGCGGTGTATGGCTGGGTCATCGAGCGTGTCGCCTACAAGCCCCTGCGCAACTCCACTCGACTCGCACCGCTGATCAGTGCGATCGGTATTTCCCTGATCCTGCAAAACTACGCACAGATCTCCCAAGGCGCGAAGCAACAAGGCGTTCCGACTTTACTCTCGGGTGCCTGGCGCGTTGATATCGGTACCGGTTTCGTTCAGTTGACCTACACCAAGGTCTTCATTCTGGTCGCCGCGTTTGTCGGGATGGCCGCGCTGACCTACATCATCAAGTACACCAAGCTCGGCCGCATGTGCCGTGCAACCCAGCAAGACCGCAAGATGGCTTCGATTCTGGGGATCAACACCGATCGGGTGATTTCCTACGTGTTCATCATCGGTGCAGCGATGGCGGCCCTGGCCGGCGTGCTGATCACCATGAACTACGGCACATTCGACTTCTATGCCGGTTTCATCATCGGGATCAAGGCGTTCACCGCCGCGGTGCTCGGCGGGATTGGCTCACTGCCTGGCGCGATGCTCGGCGGGATCATTCTCGGGATTTCCGAGTCGCTGTTTTCCGGCCTGGTGAACTCGGACTACAAAGACGTTTTCAGCTTCTCGCTGTTGGTCCTCGTTCTGGTCTTTCGGCCTCAAGGCCTGCTCGGCCGTCCTCTTGTGTCGAAGGTGTAAGCGATGTCTTCAACCACTCATAAAACAATCGATATCAAAAAAAGCCTGGTTGACGCGATTCTTGCCGGTCTCATTGCCCTGATTGTGTTCGGGCCGATTGTCGGTGTCGTTCTCGATGGCTATGGCTTCAACCTGGAAACCACCCGGGTGGCGTGGATCGTGGCGATCGTCATGGCCGGACGTTTTGCCCTGAGCATGTTCCTGCAGACAGCCCAGGGCCTGAAAATCCTCGAAGGCTTTGAAACGACAGGCTCCGGGGTGCATGTGCTGGCGCCTGACTACAAGTCGCGGCTGCGCTGGATCATCCCGCTGGTGATCTTGATTGCCCTGGTGTTTCCGTTTTTCTCCAACTCCTACCTGCTGGGCGTGGTCATCCTCGGGCTGATCTACGTGCTGCTGGGGCTGGGGCTGAACATCGTGGTTGGCCTGGCCGGCCTGCTCGACCTTGGTTACGTGGCGTTCTACGCCATCGGCGCCTACGGCCTGGCACTCGGTTACCAATACCTCGGGCTGGGCTTCTGGACGGTGTTGCCGCTGGCGGCGATCATCGCCGGCCTGGCCGGTTGCATCCTCGGTTTCCCGGTGCTGCGCCTGCACGGCGACTACCTGGCGATCGTGACCCTGGGCTTCGGTGAAATCATCCGCCTGATCCTCAACAACTGGTTGTCGCTGACCGGAGGCCCGAACGGCATGCCGGCACCGCTGCCGACTTTCTTCGGCCTGGAGTTCGGCAAGCGAGCCAAGGACGGCGGTGTGCCGTTCCATGAGTTCTTCGGCATCGCCTACAACCCCGACGTGAAGTACTACTTCATCTACGCGGTGCTGTTCCTGGTGGTGCTGGCTGTGCTGTACATCAAGCATCGCCTGACCCGCATGCCGGTCGGCCGCGCCTGGGAAGCCCTGCGTGAAGACGAAATCGCCTGTCGCTCCATGGGTCTGAACCACGTATTGGTCAAGCTCTCGGCATTCACCATCGGTGCCTCGACGGCCGGTCTGGCCGGGGTGTTCTTCGCCACCTATCAGGGCTTCGTCAACCCGACCTCGTTCACCTTCTTCGAATCGGCGTTGATCCTCGCCATCGTGGTACTGGGCGGCATGGGTTCGACCATAGGCGTGGTGATTGCAGCCTTCGTGCTGACCGTCGCTCCGGAACTGCTGCGTGGCTTCGCCGAGTACCGCGTGCTGCTGTTCGGCATCCTGATGGTGTTGATGATGATCTGGCGACCGCGCGGCCTGATTCGGATCAGCCGTACCGGTGTGACGCCGCGTAAAGGAGTAGCGCCATGAGCGAAGTCGTACTCTCCGTAGAGAAGCTGATGATGCACTTCGGCGGCATCAAGGCATTGAATGATGTGAGCCTGAAGGTCAAGCGCAACTCGATCTTCGCCCTGATCGGCCCCAACGGCGCCGGCAAGACCACGGTGTTCAACTGCCTGACCGGGTTCTACAAGGCCTCCGGCGGCAAGATCGAACTGAACGTGCGCGGGCAACAGACCAACGTTATCAAGTTGCTGGGCGAATCGTTCAAGCCGACCGATTTCGTGTCGCCAAAAAGCTTCATCACCCGGCTGCGCTACAAGATGTTCGGCGGCACCCACCTGGTGAACCGTGCCGGCCTGGCGCGGACGTTCCAGAACATTCGCCTGTTCAAGGAAATGTCGGTGCTGGAAAACCTGCTGGTGGCCCAGCACATGTGGGTCAACCGCAACATGCTGGCCGGCATCCTCAACACCAAGGGCTATCGCAAGGCCGAAAGCGATGCGCTGGACCATGCCTTCTACTGGCTGGAAGTGGTGGACCTGGTGGACTGTGCCAACCGTCTGGCCGGTGAACTGTCCTACGGCCAGCAACGCCGCCTGGAAATCGCCCGCGCCATGTGCACCCGTCCGCAGATCATCTGCCTCGACGAACCGGCCGCCGGCCTCAACCCTCAGGAAACCGAAGCGCTGAGCGCGATGATCCGGCTGCTGCGCGATGAGCACGATCTGACCGTGGTGCTGATCGAACACGACATGGGCATGGTAATGAGCATTTCCGATCACATCGTGGTGCTGGACCACGGCATCGTCATCGCCGAGGGTGGTCCCGACGACATCCGCAACGACCCGAAAGTGATTGCCGCGTACCTGGGCGCCGACGAAGAGGAGGTGGTATGAGCAAACCCATCCTCGAACTCAAGGACCTGGACGTGTTCTACGGCCCGATCCAGGCCCTGAAAGGCGTCTCGCTGCATATCAACGAAGGGGAGACCGTCAGCCTGATCGGCTCCAACGGCGCCGGCAAATCGACCCTGCTGATGTCGATCTTCGGCCAGCCACGGGCCGCCGACGGGCAGATCCTTTATCAGGGCGTGGACATTACCCACAAGTCGTCCCACTACATCGCCTCCAACGGCATCGCGCAATCGCCGGAAGGGCGGCGGGTGTTCCCCGACATGACAGTCGAAGAAAACCTGCTGATGGGTACCATCCCTATCGGTGACAAGTACGCCAAGGAAGACATGCAACGCATGTTCGAGCTGTTCCCGCGGCTGGAAGAGCGGCGTACCCAGCGGGCGATGACCATGTCCGGTGGCGAGCAGCAGATGCTTGCCATCGCCCGCGCCCTGATGAGCCGGCCCAAGTTGTTGCTGCTCGATGAGCCGAGCCTGGGGCTGGCGCCGATCGTGGTGAAACAGATCTTCGCGACCCTGCGAGAACTGGCCAAGACCGGCATGACCATCTTCCTGGTAGAACAGAACGCCAACCACGCCCTGCGGTTGTCGGACCGGGCGTACGTTATGGTCAACGGCGAAATCCGCATGACCGGCACCGGCAAGGAGCTGCTGGTCAACGAGGATGTGCGTAACGCTTACCTCGGCGGCCACTGAGTTTCAGTGGGTTATGCACAAGCCCCGGCGCGCAATCGCCGGGGCTTTTTTACACTCCAAACACCGCCAATTTCCTTGTAGGAGCGAGCTCGCTCGCGATAAACCGGAGAACGCTGCGGGGTGTCTGGTTTCCCGCGTTATCGTTCACGAACATCGCGAGCAAGCTCGCTTCTACAGGGATCGCAGGAAATTGTGGAAAACAATATTCAAGAGCTCCCGAAGCGCGACATAAAGCCGCTGCAAATAGTTGTTTTGTCACGGTTTTGACTTGTCCCCGTTTGCTGTGGAGCCGGCTGTGAATAACGTGGGAGTAGCTGGCTGCAGGCCTTTTAAACCGTGGCCTGCAGAGGCGTGTTCAGTTTTTGATCAAGTGTTTTTGCGCAACTTGAAGAGCGCTTTGTCAACCTTTTTGTTCGAGATGAAAGTGGGTGGAATCAGCGTGGACAAGCCTGTGGATAAGTCTGTGATTAAACTCTGGAAAGACCCGGCTGAAGGCCGTGGTTACTGGCTTGGCGCCATCGCTGGATTGACCCGTCAGTCATGAAAATCCCCAGGGGCTACACGGCAGGCTATTGAGGGTCAAGCAAAAAAGTTTCAAAAATCCGCGCAAAGCCTTGTGGACAGCGGCTTGCAGCTTTTCCACTTGCCCCCAAAGACTGTGGACCGGCCTGTGGATAACGTGCGCGCACATGGCTGCAAGCCAGGCTGGCCAAGGGCTTGCGATGGTTGTTCGTTTTTTGTACAGAAAGTGCGGTTGCCGCTATGGGCAAGGCCGGGCATTCTGCCTGCTGACTTACCATTCCAATGGCTGGCGATCAGCCGAAGCAAGGAGAACACGATGTCCAACACCCTGTTTATTACCGGCGCGACCTCCGGTTTTGGTGAAGCCTGTGCCCGTCGTTTTGCCGACGCAGGCTGGAAATTGGTGCTGACAGGCCGTCGTGAAGAGCGCCTCAATGCGCTGTGCGCCGAGCTGTCGAAGCAGACCGAAGTCCATGGCCTGGTGCTCGATGTGCGTGATCGCAAGGCCATGGAGGAGGCGATTGCCAATCTGCCGCCGTCCTTTGCCAAGCTGCGTGGGTTGATCAACAACGCCGGGCTGGCCCTGGGCGTCGATCCGGCACCCAAGTGCGACCTGGACGATTGGGACACCATGGTCGACACCAACGTCAAAGGCCTGATGTACAGCACCCGTCTGCTGTTGCCACGCCTGATCGCCCACGGTCGTGGCGCCGGCATCGTCAATCTGGGGTCCATTGCCGGCAACTATCCGTACCCGGGCAGCCATGTGTATGGCGCGACCAAGGCGTTCGTCAAACAGTTCTCCCTGAACCTGCGCTGCGACCTGCAGGGCACAGGCGTACGGGTCAGCAACATCGAACCGGGCCTGTGCGAGAGCGAGTTTTCGCTGGTGCGTTTTGCCGGTGACCAGGAGCGCTACAACGCCACCTACGCCGGTGCCGAGCCGATCCAGCCGCAAGACATCGCCGAGACCATCTTCTGGGTACTCAATGCGCCTGCGCACATCAACATCAACAGCCTGGAGCTGATGCCGGTGAGCCAGACCTGGGCCGGGTTTGCTATTGATCGCAGTGGTGGCAAGGCTTAATACCGAGTCATCGTTCTTCGCGAGCAAGCCCGCTCCCACAGGGATCACATGAAACCTGTGGGAGCGGGCTTGCTCGCGAAGGGGCCGGAACAGACAAATCAGGACATCAGCTAGACTCCTCTCCCAACAACCCCGCCGCACCCTGCGGTCTAGAGGTTCCAGAGGAGATCCAGTGAGTAATCGAGGCGAGCAGGCGCTGCTCAAACAATCGACCTTCCTGATGCTCGCCGTGACATTCGCCGGGATCATCACCGGTTTTGTGTCGGGTGCCCAATCCATCCTGTTCGATGGCTTCTTTTCGTTGATCGCGGCCTTCATCAAGGTCCTGATGCTGATCACCGCCAGGCTGATTGCCAAGGAAAGCAACCAGCGCTTCCAGTTCGGTTCCTGGCACCTGGAACCCATGGTGCTGGTGATCGAGGGTAGCTTCATTTTTCTGGTCGCCATTTACGCCTTTCTCAACGGCGTGTTCGGCATCATCAATGGTGGCCGCGAGGTCGAACTCGGACTGGTGATCGTCTATGCGGCAGTGTTCACGGTCGTCGAGCTCATTTATTTTTTCTACGTCCGCCATCGCAACCGCACGCTCAACTCATCGCTGATCCAGTTCGACAACATCAGTTGGCTGGTGGACGCGATGCTGTCGGCGGGCTTGCTGGTGAGTTTCCTCATCGCGCTGCTGCTCAAGACTCAGGGTTACGACAAGTGGGCGGTGTATGTCGACCCGATGATCCTGATTCTGCTGGCCTTGGGCATGCTCCCCCCTGCGCTCAAAATCCTCGGACCGGCCTTGCGCGATGTGTTGGGGATCGTCCCGGATCAGCTGGACGACAAGGTGCGTCAGGTGATGGAGGTGGCGAAGGTCGAGCATGGTTTCGACGACTACATTTCCTATGTGCAGAAGCACGGCAGGGCGTGTTTTATCGAGATCCACATCGTATTGCCGAAGGATTACTGGCTGGACGGCGTGGGGCAACTGGACAGCTTACGCGAGGAAATTTCCGCGAAGCTTGGCGAGCCGGATGCCGCGCGATGGCTGACCATCAGCTTTACCGGGGATCGCAAGTGGATTGAGTGACAGTTAGGTGACCTCTTTGAGGTCATTCGCGAGCAGGCTCGCTCCCACATTGAAATGCGATCTACTGTGGGAGCGAGCCTGCTCGCGAAAGCAACCAAACAGTCAGCCGAGATATTCAGCCAACCCGCGATAACAGGTCGCCAGGTGATAAGGCGTGGTCGACGGCATGTCGCGGCGGCTGACTTCACCGTGGGCGTCACGGCATTCATACCAGCCGCCGGTATGCAGCGAACGCTGCTGCAACGCCTGCAACTGACGCAATACATCCGCTTCGCTGTCCGGACGCAGCGTCAGGGCGCGCAGGTACTCGGCCTGGGCCCAGATACGCTGTGTGGCATCCCGGACGCCACCACCTGGTTCGAGGTCGAGCATGGCCCGCACCGCACCGGTCTGCTGATCGACGCCCAACTGCTCGGTAAAGGCGAAGGCCCTTTCCAGATCGGCATGCAGGGTCGTAGTGCGCAGCAGTGCCGAGGATTCCAGCAGGAAATACCACTCGAACTGATGCCCCGGTTCAAACCAGTTATCCACAGACCCCAGCGGCTTTTCCATCAACACGCCGTGCTGCGGATCGATAAAACGCGCGTGCATGGCTGTGCATAACTCGGTGAGTGCTTGTTGCACATCGAGGTCTTCACGCACCGACAGGGTGGCGAGGAATGCTTCGGCCAGGTGCATCAGCGGGTTTTGCAAGGGGCCGCTGCCCAGCGATGCCCAGTCGCGGTCGAGCGTGGCTTCATACAGACCGTCATCCGTGGCGAAACGCTGCGCGATCACTTCCAGCGAGGCGTTGAGTACCGACTCGACCAGCGGCTCGCGGACCTTGTCCCAGTAATGGGCGCAGGCGAACAGGATGAACGCATGGGTATAGAGGTCCTTGCGCTGATCCAGCGGCGTCCCTTGAGCATCGACGCTGTAGAACCAGCCGCCGTGCTCTGCATCGTGGAAGTGCCGCTGCAACGAGCGGAACAAGGCGGCGGCACGCTCTTCGGCGCCCGGCACCTGACCGATCAGGCTGGCAAACAGATACAACTGCCGCGCACAGGCCATGGCCCGGTAGCGTTGCGGTGGCAGCGGGTGGTGTCCGGCATCCAGCGCCTCATAAGGCAACGCCATGTCGGCATTCCAGCCCGGACCTTGCCAGAGCGGCACGATGACGTTCAGGAAATGCTGCTGCACCGAGGCGAACAGGGCGGTCAATTCGGGCTGGGAGGCGGAGCGGGGAACAGGTGGCATTGGCTGGCGTCGTCACGGCAAGGGCGATTGCGCGACATGTTAGCAGAGAGGCTGACTTGAGAGAGGTTGTGTCTGTCAGGCCGCCTTCGCGAGCAAGCCCGCTCCCACAGGTGTACGCATTCCAATGTGGGAGCGGGCTTGCTCGCGAAGAGGCGGTGGAAGGCGCTAGAGAATCAACCCGCCAGCAACCACACCCCGGTCGCCGCCGAAGCCGCGCCCGCCAGTCGAATCAGCGGTGCTGCCGCCTGCGGCAATGTCCGCACCAGCGCATAACCCGCCGCATGCAACACCGCCGTCGCGGCGACAAAGCCTGCGGCAAAGGTCCATGGACTCGACATGTCCGGCAGTTCCAGCCCATGTGCGACACCATGAAACAGTGCAAACAAGGCTGTCGCACCTACCGCCATCACCAACGGTGGACGCACAGCCAGCGCCACCGCCAGCCCCAAGGCCAATACGGAAGCGGCAATCCCGCTCTCCAGGGCAGGCAGGTTGATTCCTTCAAAACCCAGCATCCCGCCAATCAGCAGGGTCCCGACGAAGGTGCATGGCAGCACCCAGCGTGCAGCACCTTGTTGCTGTGCGGCCCACAGGCCGACCGCGAGCATCGCCAGCAGGTGATCGAGACCGCCAAGCGGATGGCTGATACCGGCGATCAAGCCATTGTCGCCGTGCCCCGGATGGGCGAGGGCAAGGGCTGGCGTCAGCAGCAGGGCCAGGGCGCCCAGAATGTGTTTCAGTGTCATGGAAAGCTTCCTTGTTGAAGGGGTGATCAGGCCGCGCTCAGCAAGCCCTGGCGTTCGATGAAGGCGATGATCTGTTCCAGACCCTGGCCGGTTTTCTGGTTGCTGAAGACAAATGGCTTGCCGTTGCGCATGCGCTGGGTGTCGCTGTTCATCATCTCCAGCGAGGCACCGACCAGTGGCGCCAGGTCGATCTTGTTGATCACCAGCAGGTCGGATTTGCAGATCCCCGGCCCACCTTTGCGCGGCAGCTTGTCGCCGGCCGAAACGTCGATCACGTAGATCGTCAGGTCGGACAGTTCCGGGCTGAAGGTCGCTGAGAGGTTGTCGCCACCGGACTCCACGAGAATCAGGTCCAGGCCCGGAAAACGGCGATTGAGTTGATCCACGGCTTCAAGGTTGATCGATGCGTCTTCGCGGATGGCCGTGTGCGGGCAGCCGCCGGTTTCCACGCCGATGATGCGTTCCGGCGCCAGGGCTTCGTTGCGCACCAGAAAGTCGGCGTCTTCGCGGGTGTAGATGTCGTTGGTCACCACGGCCAGGTTATAGCGCTCGCGCAGGGCCAGGCACAGGGCCAGGGTCAGGGCGGTTTTGCCGGAGCCGACCGGGCCGCCGATACCCACGCGCAGGGGTTGAGTGTTCATGTGATTCTCCAAAATAACAGGCCCTAGGAACGGAACAGACGGCTGTACTGGCGCTCATGGGCCATACACGCCAGGGACAGGCCGAAAGCGGCGCTGCCGTAGTGATCGGGATCGATTCGAGTGGCGTTCTGTTGCGCCTGTTGAAGCAGCGGCAACAGTTCGCTGGTCAGGCGCTGGGCGGCTTGCTGGCCCAGTGGCAAGGTCTTCATCAGCACCGCCAACTGGTTTTCCAGCCAGCTCCATAGCCACGCAGCCAAGGCGTCCTGCGGGCTGATCTGCCAGGCACGCGCGGCCAAGGCCCATCCCAGGGCCAGATGGGGCTCGCTGCGTTGTTCGAGGAAGGCGCGGGCGGCTGAGTCGAGTTCCGGCAAGCCGTTGAGCAATTGCTGCAACGAGTAACCCATCTGCCGGCTTTCCTGATGCAGCTCGCGGGTTTCGCGACTGGCGCGGTGTTCCTCGCAGTGTTGCAGTAATTGGCCCCAGTTGTCCTCGCTGGCGGCCACGCAATGGGCGAGCAGCAAGGGCGCTTCGAAGCGTGCCAGATTCAACAGCAACTGATCGCCGATCCAGCGTCGCGCACTGTCGGGGTCGTTTACCCGGCCGTTATCCACAGCCATTTCCAGCCCTTGGGAGTAGCTGTAGCCGCCAATCGGCAATTGCGGACTGGCCAGGCGCAGCAGCGCCCAGGCCGGGTTCATGGGCGTACGCCGAACTGGTGCAGTTTCGGCGCGTAGTTGAAGTCTTCATCACCGTGGCGCGAATGATGATGGCCACCGCCGTAGGCGCCATGTTCCGGCTGGAATGGCGCTTCGATGTTCGAGGCCATGGCACCGAGTTGTTCGAGCATGGCCTTGAGCACGTAATCGTCGAGCAGGCGCAACCAGCCGTCGCCGACTTGCAAGGCGACATGGCGGTTGCCCAGGTGATAGGCCGCGCGGGTCAGTTCGAAGGCATTGGCGCAGGTGACGTGCAGCAGTTGTTCGGGGCGGGCGCAGACACGCACGATTCGCCCGTCTTCGGCTTGCAGGCATTCGCCGTCATGCAGGGGCGGTTGGCCGCGCTCCAAAAACAACCCGACGTCTTCGCCCTCGGCACTGAAACAGCGCAAACGGCTTTTGCTGCGGGCTTCGAACGTCAGGTGCAGTTCCGCGGCCCAGACGGGTTGAGGGTCGATTCTGCGATGAATCACCAGCATCGGAAGGCTTCCAGCAATGGACGATGCTCAGGCTAGAGCAAGGGGCTTGCCAATCGACATGATGCGTAGGAAATGGCTGACGGAGACGTAGGAGGGGGATCGATTAAGTGGGTTTTTTGGTTGAAGTTGGTGCGTTTATTTTGATTTGCGCACCAAGCTGAGGCGCTGAGGTTCAATGTGGGAGCGGCGGTGCGACGATTCGACTTGCTCGCGAAGGCGGTGTACCTGTCACATCAATGTTGAATGTGCCGGCGCTTTCGCGAGCAAGCCGGCTCCCACAGGGATATGGGCTTGCTCAAGAGGTTACTCGGTGCTGCCGAGCCCTTGCCAATGCTTGAGGCCGATAAAGATGAAACGCAGTTGCTGGGTGATCTTGGCCTGGGGCGTCAGGTGCTCAGGCAAGGCCTCGGCGGGCGGATCGATGATGTCCGGCAGGGTGGCGAACACGCTTTTGACGATCAGATCCGCCATGACGCTCAGGTCGGCGATGTCCAGGTGCTGCAGTTTCGGCATCAGTGACAAATCCGCCGCCAGGTCCGAACTGATGCCTTCGCGCAGACGGCCAATGGCCTGGCGCACCGGCAGCGAACCGCCGTATTGCTCGCGGGCGAGAAACAGGAACTGCGAGCGGTTGGCGCTGACCACGTCGAGAAAAATCCGCACCGAGGCATCGATGATGCCCCCCATCACGAATTCGTTGTGCCGTACCAGGCGAATGGTTTCGCGGAAGGTCTGGCCGACTTCGCGGACCAGCACCAGGCCCAGTTCGTCCATATCGGCAAAATGGCGGTAGAAACCGGTCGGAACGATGCCGGCGGTTTTCGCGACTTCACGCAGGCTCAGGCTGCCGAATCCTCGGCCGCCATCCATCAGGCGCCGGGCAGCGTCCATCAGGGCATTACGGGTCTGTTGTTTCTGTTCGGCGCGGGGCAGCATCGCAAGGGCGTTTTCTGGACAAGGACGCGGCGCACTCTAGCAAATCGGCTTTGCCGGCGTCGAACGGCTGTGAGGGATCAAGCGGGGAAGTGCGGCATCTATAAAGCGCAGTGCTGAAAAGTCAAAAGCCCAATCCGGGGATTGGGCTTTTTTTCTGGGCGGCCATGGGGCTTAGCTCAGAGCGCTGTTGCGTTCGATCACACGGTCACCACCGCCTTCAGCGAGGGTTTGACCTTGTGGAGTGCGATCGGAACCGTCGGCAGCGAGGGTTTGACCTTGTGGAGTGCGATCGGAACCGTCGGCAGCGAGGGTTTGACCTTGTGGAGTGCGATCCGAGCCGTCGGCAGCGAGGGTCTGGCCTTGTGGGGTGCGATCCGAACCGTCTGCGGCGAGGGTCTGGCCTTGTGGGGTGCGATCCGAACCATCGGCAGCCAGGGTCTGGCCTTGTGGAGTACGGTCCGAGCCATCCTGAGTGATCAGGCCTTTTTCTTTCAGGCGATCATTACCGCCTTCGGCAAGGGTTTGACCCTGAGGAGTACGGTCGGAGCCATCGGCGGCGACGGTCTGGCTGAACACCGAGTGGTCTTGTTTCACTTGTGGGGTGGCCTGGTCAGCTGCTGGCAGGGCAAAAGCAGTGCTGGCCAGCATCGAGAGTGAAAGGCTAAGCAGTAATTGGCGTTTCATGATTGTTGTGCTCCTCGGGGGTGCGAAAAAGTGGGTACGAGGGCAATGCTACTCTCGATAAGTCGATATAAAAGTTCATAAACGCAATGGTAATAATCAACGGAATTGATTGTTTGCTGGGGAGGCTCTAGGCCGGGCGTTTCCGACGAGTTGTCTGGCACTGGTTTGGGTATTTTCGACTCACTCGTGACGTGTAAAAGTGCGGGGTCGGTAACGCTGAATGACTGATGGGTCAGTATTGGACTGGCTGAATTCGGCGAAATCGGTCTATCGATTAAACCTGCCGGGTCTTTATCAGTCGTAGACTTCATGGCGAGCCGCTTCCGGCTCACCGTTTCACCTGTGCGTCGCAGTCGGGGCACACAGTCGTATCAGGAGCCCTGTGCAATGACGCGCACCCAAAAGACATTTGTCTGGACCCTTTCCACCTTCCTTACCTTGTTGGCGTTGCTGGTGCTGATCATCGTGTTCTTCGACTGGAACCGGATCAAACCGCCGCTCAATGCCAAGGTTTCCGAAGAACTGCACCGCGCTTTTGCCATCAACGGCAATCTGTCGGTGGTCTGGCAGACCGAGCCCGATGAAAGCGGCTGGCGCGCTTGGGTGCCATGGCCTCATGTGGTGGCCGAGGACATCAGCCTGGGCAATCCGGACTGGTCCAAGCAACCGCAGATGGCCACTCTCAAGCGTGTCGAGTTGCGCATTTCACCCCTGGCTTTGCTGGCGCAGCGGGTGGTGATCCCGCGTATCGACCTCGCCGAGCCGAATGCGCAGCTGCAACGCCTGGCTGACGGGCGCGCCAACTGGACGTTCAAATTCGATCCCAAGGACCCGAACGCCGAGCCTTCCAGTTGGGTGGTGGATATCGGTGCGATCGGTTTCGACAAGGGCCACGTCACCCTCGACGACCAGAGCCTGAAGACGCAGCTCGACGTGCTGATCGATCCGTTGGGCAAGCCGATTCCGTTCAGCGATATCGTCGGCGACAAAGCGGCGAAAGCCGTGCAGGAAAAGGGCTCGTCCCCCCAGGATTATGCGTTCGCCCTCAAGGTCAACGGCCAGTACCACGGCCAGAAACTCGCGGGCCAGGGCAAGATTGGCGGGTTGTTGGCGTTGCAGGATGCGGCACGCCCGTTTCCGCTTCAGGCGCAGGTGAAGATCGCCGATTCCAGCGTCGAACTGGCTGGCACCCTGACCGATCCGCTGAATCTCGGCGCCCTGGACCTGCGCCTGAAACTGGCCGGCACCAGCCTGGGCAACCTCTACCCACTGACCGGCGTAATCCTGCCGGACACCCCACCCTATGCCACCGACGGCCATCTGATCGCCAAGTTGCACGAGCCAGGTGGCGCGGTGTTTCGCTATGAGGAATTCAACGGCAAGATCGGCGAGAGTGACATCCACGGCAGTCTGACCTACGTAGCCAGCCAGCCACGGCCAAAACTCAGCGGCTCGCTACTGTCCAATCAATTGCTGTTCGCTGACCTGGCGCCGCTGATTGGCGCTGATTCCAACGCCAAACAGAAGGCCCGTGGCGGTGACAGCAAACAACCGGTGGACAAAGTGTTGCCGGTCGAAGAGTTCAAGACAGACCGCTGGCGCGATATGGACGCCGATGTCGAGTTCACCGGCAAGCGCATCGTGCACAGCGAAAAATTGCCATTCAATGACCTCTATACCCATCTGGTGCTAACCGATGGCGTGCTCAGCCTCGAACCGCTGCGCTTCGGCGTGGCCGGTGGCAAGCTGGACGCGCAGATTCGCCTGAACGGCCACACCGATCCCCTGGAAGGCCACGCCAGGCTCACGGCGCGGGGTTTCAAGCTCAAACAGTTGTTCCCCGGCTTTGAGCCGATGAAAACCAGTTTTGGCGAGCTCAATGGCGACGCTGATATCAGCGGGCGCGGCAATTCGGTGGCCAGGCTGCTGGGCAGCGCCAATGGCAATCTGAAAATGCTGATCAACGATGGCGCCATCAGTCGCGAATTGATGGAACTGGCGGGCCTGAACGTCGGCAACTACGTGGTTGGCAAGATCTTTGGCGACAAGGAAGTGAAGATCAACTGCGCGGCCGCCGACTTCGGTATCCAGTCCGGCCTGGCAACCACCCGGCTGTTCGTATTCGACACCGAGAACGCCATCGTCTACATCGACGGCACCGCTAACATGGCGACGGAACAACTGGACCTGACCATCACCCCGGAATCCAAGGGCTGGCGCCTGATTTCATTGCGTTCGCCGCTGTATGTGCGCGGCAAGTTCATGAAGCCCGATGCCGGGGTCAAGGCCGTGCCGTTGATGCTGCGCGGCGCCGGAATGGTGGCGCTGGGTGTGATTGCCGCACCGGCGGCAGGGTTGCTGGCGCTGGTGGCACCGAGCGGTGGTGAGCCGAATCAATGCGCGCCGTTGCTGGAGCAGATGAAGTCGGGCAAGGCGCCGAAGACGGTCAAGCAATAGAAGAGTTTGTGTGCACGCTATTGGACCAGAGAGCCAATAGCGTGATGAGCGGTTACGCTTCGATGGGAAACAGGCAGGTGTGAGGCTTGCTTCCAAGCTTACTAATGACCTGATCCCGAATCTTGGCGTAGTTGCCTTCCGACAGATAGGTTGTCCACAAAACGGATTCGATATCACCCAGGATGATCTTGTCAGAGATTGGTTGTTCAAAGACGGCAAGTCCTACTGCGCGAGTAGTTTCGAGCGATATTTGGAGTGAAAGGATTTTTTTATTTTCGCAAACCAGAGTGAACAGTGTGCTCACGGTGAACGTGGGTGCTTCACCGTCGACGGGTGCATTTTGCTTTTGAACCCTGTTCAGGAGCGTTTCACCTGCAGGTGTATCAGCGGCTAACTGTGCGATGGAAGATAATGCATCGCTCAGTTGCTGTAATCGTTCTTTTTGTATTGCATCAGGCAAGGCTGTGGATGCGATATTTAGCAGGCTGGTTGTTTCGTTGGGAAAATTGTGGGGGTTGGTTTTATTGATTGCCCAGTAAAATTTGCCCAGTGTGGTTATATAGGAAGAGAGCCAGGTGTTGGGGGAATGGTCCGCAATCAACTGACCCAGCAAGCTGGAGTGTAAAATATCTTTTTTGAATTGCTCGGCATGAGTACCAAAAAAAATCGTGATATTGCCATTGACGATGTAAGTATCGGATTTTAAAGATTCCATGTAGGCCTCGGATCAATTGGGGCGGTTGGGTTGAGGTCTCGATTCGACCTCAACGCCAATTTGAAAGCTTTTGGTTATTGGAAACCTGGAATTCCATCGAGGAACTCTTCGGCCGCATTTCCCAGTTTCTCAAGAACCTTGTTTCGTACTTTTGAATAGACTTGAGTGTTGAGGTAAACCGGTGTTGCCTGCGATTTTACGGTGGTGGATTTAGTTGTCGATTTCCACCAAAGAATACCGCGAGTACTTTCCCTGACATCCACACTTGTACAGCTGAGGATCATCATCGGAGAGCCTTCCCGGGTTTGCCAGACTGGGGAAATATCAAATACCGCTTGAGAACCTTTTTGAGCGTTACGATTGTAGATCTGGATCAGGCCGTCCTCACCTTTCACTCCCTCCACGGCTTTGCCAGTCAGTTCTGCCAAGCGAGGAGCGTTTACCCCGACCAGCTTCTGAAGTATGTCAAAAGCGACGGCATCCATGGTAAGGCCGGTTCTTTCAATGATTATGTCCTGAGCGTAAATCTTGTTGATCGTCCATCCGAGGTTACGCAGGCCTTCTGTGTAAAAGTTGTACCACTGATGCAACTCTTTAATCATGTCGTATTTTTGCGATGCTGCGTTTTGCATCAGTAATTTGCAGTTGTCTACATCTTCACGGTTTTGCACCGATACACCGGGTACATAGATGTTCATCATGTCCGGGCCGACGGTGCCACTTTCCTTGTTTGGATCAATTGGAAGTTCGTCTGAGACGCTTTGAGTTTGAGCATAGGCAGCACGTCGAGCACGTCGAGCAGGCAGGGCGGGCAGGCTGTCCAGAAATTCAAGTTGTTGTTCAAAGTGCATGGTTGTTTAGTCCTTAATATGTTTTGCAGACTTCTTGTCTGTCAGTTTAATATAAGGGCTGGGAGAGTTTAGTCCATGGTGTGGTTGTAACTTGATAAATATCGTGCCTTGCTGTTTTGGTGTGGGGAGTTGGTCGGGTTAAGTTTGTGAACAGTATGTCTGGTAACTAATGTCGTTATTTTCGTCGCTCGATGAGCGTTCATCGCAACGAATGACCGGATGCCAATGCCTCCTCACGCAACCACCCAAAAAACGCCCGCACCGGTGGATGGCGTTCGCGTCCCGGAACACACAGCGCACTGTATCCGGCGCCATCCACCTGAACGTCCCCGCGATAAGGCGCCAGTAATCCACTGGCCACGCTCTCGGACACCAGAATATTGCTCGCCAGCACCAGACCCTGCCCGGCAATGGCCGCTTGCAGGGCGTAATGCTCTTCGTCGTATTCGCGCACCGCTGGCCGACCGCTCAGCCAGGTTTCGCCCGATTGCGCGCACCAGGCCTCCCAGCCGTGGGCATAGAGTCTGGAGTTGTGCCAGCGCACGCTGATCAGCGTCGGGGCACGATTGACCGCCAGCGCCACTTGTTCGGGCGAACCGTAGACACCGAAGGACTCATCGAACAGGCACTGGCCGTACAGGTTGGGGTAATCGTCGAGGCTGTAGCGCAGCACCAGATCGACACTGGCGTCCTGATGCAAATCGATGACTTCGCAGTGGGTGTCGAGGCGCACGTTGATGTTCGGGTGTCGGGCGTAGAAGCGTCCCAACCGAGGTACCAGCCACAGTGCGGCGAAGGCTGCGGTAGTGGAGACCGTCAGGTTGGCGCCGCTGCGTTGCGGGCGCAGGGTATCGACACTTTGCGCCACCTCGAGGAACGCCCCGTGCAGGCTCTGGAACAGCCGTTCGCCGCACTCGGTCAGGCGCACCTGGCGTGGCAGGCGTTCGAACAGCGGCACGCCGAGCCAGCTTTCCAGGGAACGGATCTGATGGGACACCGCCGTCGGGGTGACGGACAGTTCTTCGGCGGCGGCCTTGAAACTCAACAGTCGTGAGGCGGATTCGAAGGCGCGCAGGGCGGTCAAGGGCAGCGAGGCGAACATCGGAAACTCCACAGGTGAAATAGATTCACCTTGGCTGATTTTTACTCATTTGAAGGGGTGCAGCCACGAGCTTCAAGCTGCAAGCCACAAGCCGTTTGAGTTTAGCCCTGAGGAGAGACAGATGAGTAGAATTCTTGCTGTTCATGCCAGCCCCCGTGGCGATCGTTCGCACTCCCGGCGTTTGGCCGAAGTGTTTCTGACGGCCTGGCAGGCCCGTCATCCGCACTCGCCACTGACCCGGCGCGAAGTCGGCCGGGCGCTGATCCCGCCGGTCAACGAGGCGTTCGTGGCCGCCGCGTTTTACCCCGAGCCCGACGCTCGGCCGCTGTCGATGCAGGCCGACCTGGCGTTCAGCGACGAACTGGTCGGCGAACTGCTCGGCCATGATGTGCTGGTGATTTCCACACCGATGCACAACTTCAGCGTACCCAGTGGCTTGAAGGCCTGGATCGATCAGATCGTGCGGGTAGGGGTGACCTTCGATCACACCCTGGACAATGGCGTGGCCCAGTACCAACCGTTGGTGCAAGGCAAAAAAGCCCTGATCATCACCAGCCGTGGCGGCTTCGGTTTTGGTCCGGGCGGCGAGCTGGAAGCCATGAACCATGCCGATACGCTGCTGCGCACGGTGCTCGGATTCATCGGCATCACCGATGTCACAGTGGTCGCTGCCGAGGGCGAGGAGTCCGCCGAACGCAGCTTTGAAATCTCTGCCGCCGAGGCTGAGCAGCGCTTGCTGGCGCTGGCCGGGGAGTTCTAGATGGCCTGGCTTTTTCTGCTGGTCGCCGCCGGGTTCGAAGTCACCTTCGCCATGGGCATGAAGTACGCCGAGGGCTTCACCCGGCTCTGGCCTTCGCTGATCACGGTGGTGGCCGCTGTGGGCGGGATTTACTTCCTGACCCTGGCCATGCGCGAGTTACCCGTGAGCATCGCGTACCCGATCTGGACCGCCATCGGTTCGCTGGGCACGGTGTTTCTCGGGTTCGCGCTGCTGGGGGAAAGCCTGAGCGTGATCAAACTGGTCTCGGTCGGGCTGATCGTGGCGGGCGTAGCGGGGTTGAAGTAGGGCGAATGACATAGACTTGTCGTCGAGTTGTCATCTTCGCAGGCGTAGCTTGGCGGATGTCTTGCCTACCGCCTTGCGTCACCACCCGACCACAAGGAAGTCCACCCATGTCGCAAGGTTCTGCCCCGCGTTACCCGCTGGTGCTGGTCCCGGGAATGCTCGGGTTCATCCGGTTGGTGCTTTATCCGTACTGGTACGGGATTGTCGAGGCACTGCGCCGTGGTGGGGCTGTGGTGTTCGCTGTGCAGGTCTCGCCGCTTAATTCGAACGAAGTACGCGGCGAGCAATTGCTGGCACGTATCGACGAAATCCTGCGGGAAACCGGGGCCGACAAGGTCAACCTGATCGGCCATAGCCAGGGCTCGCTGACCGCCCGTTACGCCGCGGCCAAACGCCCGGACCTGGTGGTATCGGTGACCTCTGTGGCGGGGCCGAACCATGGTTCGGAGCTCGCCGACTACCTGCATCAACACTATCCCCATGACAGCGTGCGTGGCCGTCTGTTGTGCTTTTTGCTGCGAATGGTCGGCACGCTGATGGGGTGGCTGGATACCGGTTACCACGGGCCGAAGTTGCCGGTGGATATCCATGCCTCCCATCACGCCCTCACCACCGCTGGCGTCGCGCTGTTCAACCAGCGTTATCCACAGGGCTTGCCTGAAACCTGGGGCGGTCACGGGCCGGAGGAGGTCAACGGTGTGCGCTATTACTCCTGGTCCGGCACTTTGCAGCCGGGCATTACCGATCGCGGACGCAATCTGCTGGACGGTACCAACCGCAGTTGTCGGTTATTCGCCAAAACCTTCATCCGTGAAGCCGGGCATTGCGACGGCTTGGTCGGGCGCTACAGCTCACACCTGGGCACGGTGATTGGCGATGAGTACCCACTGGATCACTTCGATATCGTCAATCAGTCGCTGGGGCTGGTGGGCAAGGGGGCTGTGCCGGTCCGGTTGTTTGTCGAGCATGCGGCGCGGCTAAGCGCGGCTGGACTTTAGACCGCGTTATCGTTCTTCGCGAGCAAGCCCGCTCTCACATGGGAATGCATTCCAAATGTGGGAGCGGGCTTGCTCGCGAAGGCGCTGGATCAGGCAACGCTGACCTTACGCCCCAACACTGTCGTCCAGCGCTCGGAAACAATCACCCCGCCCAAGGTCAACACCCCGCCCACCAAGTGGTACATCGCCAGTTGTTCATGCAGCACCACCGCTGCAATCAATGCGGTAATCAACGGCAGCAAATTGAAGAACTGCGTGGTCCGGCTCGGACCCAAACGTACCACCGCCTGCATCCACGCCAACGGCGCGACCATCGAAGCCAGCAGGCAGGCGTACAGCACCAGCGGGATGTTCTGCAGGGTCGGGCCGACTTTCGGTGAGGCGAGGAACAGCGGAAACAGCACCACCACGGCCACCAGCACCTGCAGATACAAGAGCACCAGCGGCGGCAGTTTCAGCTGCCATTTTTTCAACAGGGTGCTGTAGACCGCGTAGGCCAGGGTGGCGATCAGCATCATCGCGTCGCCCAGGTTGACCCCGTGTTCGAGCAATGTGCCCAGGCTGCCGGACGACACCACCACCAGGACACCGGCGAACGATAGCACCGCTCCGGCCAGGGCTCCCATGGTCAGGCGCTGGCCGAGGCTGATGATCGCCATCGCGAGCGACATCAGCGGCATCAGCGACAGGATGATGCCCATATTGGTGGCCGAGGTCAGGCTCGCGGCGAAGTACGCCAGGCTTTGATAGACCGCCATGCCGAGAACACCGAGGACAAAGATCTTGCCCAGTTTCGGGCGGATCAGCGGCCAATGGGCGAGCACTGGTTTGAGCATGAAGGGCGTGAACAGCAACCCGGCCAGCAGCCAGCGGTAGAAACCGATCTCGGCGGGGAAGATCGCCCCGGCCGACATTTTGGTGATCACGGTGTTGCCGGCCCAGATGAAAATGGCCAGCAGGGGGTAAGCGTATTGCATCGGGAAAAACCAGAACGTTAATGAAGAGCAATTATCCGCTTGTCTGGATACAAGCCTATACTTCGATCCGGACAACTCGCCCCTGATGACGGACAGCATGAGCAGTAAACACATCGACCTGCTGGATTTCAGCGAACTGCCGTCGGCGGTGTACTTCCGCTACGCCGATTTTGACGCCCACGAATACGCCGCCCCCCATCGGCATCCCTGGGGGACGCTGGAGTATGCAGCCCACGGCGTGCTGCACATGGATGTCGAGGGCAGCCGCTTCATGTCGCCTCCGCAATACGCGGTGTGGGTGCCGCCACAGATCGAGCACAGTTTCTATAGCCACCAACCGGTCAACTACCGCGCCGTGTGCCTGGCGCCCAAGGTGTGCGCTGATCTGCCGTCGCGAGCCTGTACCCTGGCCATCAGCGACATCCTCAAGGCGATCCTCAAGGACTTCGCCGCCCGGGACGTGCAAATTCCCGAGCGCGATGCGGACCAGCGTCTGGCCCAGGTATTGGTGGATCAACTGCAACAGGCCCCGGTGCACGAGTGCTATCTGCCCTACGCCAGCAGCCCCGGATTGCTGGGGATTCTGGAAGCATTGCAGGCCGAGCCTGGGGATAACCGGCCGCTGGCGGAATGGGCCGCACGCATCCATGTCAGCGAACGCACCCTGGCACGGCAGTTCATGCGGGAGTTGGGCATGAGCTTCGGTGAGTGGCGCCAGCGCCTGCGTTTTCTGGCGGCGATCGAAGCGCTGGACAGCCAGCGCAGCATTCAGGAAATCGCTTTCGACATGGGCTACAGCACCGGCTCGGCGTTTATCGCGATGTTCCAGCGCCAGGCCGGGTGTACGCCGGAGCAGTACCGGCGCAGCCATCTGGAGAACAGGAAGGTGTAACAGGGGTTGTCTACACTCCAGTACGAGGCCGCCCACCTCGGTGTGGCAACAAGGAGAAAACTCCATGACGATGTTGCGTGTCCCGTTGTTGATGATCGGTTTGCTGCTCTGCTCCCAGGGTTTCGCCGCCACAGCCCAACAGGAAAAGATGACTACCTGCAATGCCGACGCCACGGCCAAAAGCCTCAAGGGCGATGAGCGCAAAGCCTTCATGAGTACCTGCCTGAAGGCTACTCCGGCGGCAAACGATGCCGGCAAGGCCTTGACACCGCAGCAAGAGAAAATGAAAACCTGCAACGCCGACGCCGCCACCAAAGCCCTCAAGGGTGATGAGCGCAAGGCGTTCATGAGTGATTGCCTGAAGAAAAAATAATTCACAGGGATCAACTCAGTCGAGTGTGGGAGCGGGCTTGCTCGCGAAGGCGGTGTACCTGTCACAACAATGTTGAAGGTGATGGCGCCTTCGCGAGCAAGCCCGCTCCCACAGGTGATCGGCGATGTATGGGCTGTCTGGGGAATGTCAAAATTTGCCCAGCCCCCGACCAAGGTCGAGCCACACAATCCCTAGTGCTCGCACCGGATCGCTGGCAGACTGCCAATCCTTTTTACGCCGTTCGTTTTTGAGGCTGTATGCCAACGTTTTCTCAGCGTCAAGTTTTGCTGGTCATCAGCTGGGTCATCATTTTTGGCGGGCTGCTGCTGGTCCTGCCGCTGCGGTTGCTGCCGAGCCTGCTCGCCGGATTGCTGGTGTTCGAACTGGTCAACATGCTCACTCCGCAACTGCAACGGCTGATCGAAGGCCGGCGTGCGCGCTGGTTGGCGGTGGCATTGCTGGGGACGCTGATTGTCAGCGTACTGTCGCTGATCTTTGCCGGTGCCTTCAGCTTCCTGTTGCACGAGGCGGAAAACCCCGGCGCCTCCCTCGACAAATTCATGGGGGTGGTCGACCGCGCACGCGGGCAACTGCCGCCGTTCATCGACGCCTACCTGCCGGCCAGTGCCGCCGAGTTTCGTGTGGCCATTGGCGAGTGGGTCAGCAAGCACCTGAGCGAATTGCAACTGGTGGGCAAGGATGCGGCACACATGTTCGTGACCTTGCTGATCGGCATGGTGCTGGGCGCGATCATTGCGTTGCAGCGTGTACCGGATCTGACCAAGCGCAAACCGCTGGCGGCGGCGCTGTTTGATCGTCTGCACCTGCTGGTCCAGGCGTTTCGCAACATCGTGTTCGCCCAGATCAAGATTTCCCTGCTCAACACCATTTTCACCGGTATTTTCCTGGCGGTGATCCTGCCGATGTTCGGCATCAAGCTGCCGCTGACCAAAACCCTGATCGTGCTGACGTTCCTGCTCGGCTTGCTGCCGGTGATCGGCAACCTGATGTCCAACACCCTGATCACCATCGTCGGTCTGTCGCTGTCGATCTGGGTCGCCGTCGCGGCGCTGGGTTACCTCATTGTTATCCACAAGCTCGAATACTTCCTCAACGCGCGCATCGTCGGCGGGCAGATCAGTGCCAAGTCGTGGGAGTTGCTGCTGGCGATGCTGGTGTTCGAGGCCGCGTTCGGCCTGCCGGGGGTAGTGGCGGGGCCGATTTACTACGCGTATCTGAAGAGTGAGTTGAAGCAGGTGGGGATGGTTTAAGAGCAGCTACGAGCCTCAAGCTTCAAGCTGCAAGCTGCAAGTCAAAGCCAGGAGCGAACACCGCACCTGCTCCTACTTGAAGCTTGCAGCTTGAAGCTCACAGCTGCTTTTCAACCGTAACGTTTCGCAGCCTCGATCGCCAGACCACTACCGATACTGCCAAAGATATTCCCTTCCACATGCCGCGCTTTCGGCAGCATCGCCGAGACGCTGTTGCGCAGCGCCGGGATGCCGCTCGAGCCGCCGGTGAAGAACACCGTGTCGACCTGATCGACCCGGACATCGGCGTCTGTCAGCAATTGGGTGACGCTGTTGCGCACCCGCTCCAGCAGGTTGTCGATGGCCGACTCGAACAGCGCACGGCTCAAGTCCACGCTCAGGCCCGCTTCAATGCGGTCCAGCGGCACGTGGCGGTTGTCGGCGTGGGTCAGCTGGATCTTGGTTTCTTCCACTTCCATCGCCAGCCAGTGGCCGGCGCGCTGTTCGATCAGCTTGAACAGGCGATCGATGCCGCCGGTGTCCTCGATGTCGTAGCGCATGCTGCCCAGGGCCAGTTGCGATTTCTGCGAGTACACCGAGTTGATCGTGTGCCAGGTCGCCAGGTTCATGTGATGGCTGGTGGGCATGTAGGCGCCGCTCTTCATCCGGCTGCCATAGCCGAACAGTGGCATCAGGCCGGCCAGCGAGAGTTGTTTGTCGAAGTCGGTCCCGCCGATGTGCACGCCGCCGGTGGCGAGGATGTCGTCCTGGCGGTTATCCACAGCGCGCCGCTCCGGTGACAGGCGCACCAGGGAGAAGTCGGACGTACCACCGCCGATGTCGACGATCAGTACCAGCTCTTCTTTCTCGATGGTCGACTCGTAGTCGAATGCCGCGGCAATCGGTTCGAACTGGAACGAGACTTCCTTGAAGCCGATCTTGCGCGCCACGTCGACCAGGGTGTCTTCGGCTTCCTTGTCGGCCATCGGGTCGTCGTCGACGAAGAACACCGGACGACCCAGCACCACTTCTTCGAATTCCCGACCGGCGGCGGTTTCGGCACGGCTCTTGAGCTGGCCAATGAACAGTCCGAGCAGGTCCTTGAACGGCATGGCCGTGCCCAGGACGCTGGTGTCGTGCTTGATCAGCTTGGAGCCCAGCAGGCTCTTGAGCGAGCGCATCAGGCGGCCTTCGTAGCCTTCCAGGTACTCGTGCAGCGCCAGCCGACCGTACACCGGGCGACGTTCTTCGATATTGAAGAAGACCACTGACGGCAGGGTGATCTTGTCGTCCTCCAGCGCGATCAGCGTTTCCACGCCGGGGCGCAGCCAGCCGACGGTGGAGTTGGACGTGCCAAAATCGATACCCACGGCACGGGCTGGAGATGCGTTGTTCATGTCTTTCAGGTTCCGGTTAAAAAACGGCCGCGCAGTGTATGCCAGTGCGCGCCAGATTCGAAGGCCGGTTATCTGCTAATTCTTCGCAAACAATGCCTTGAAAGATGGGGCATCCCCCCCAAACTACCCTGCATCAACCGGACAGCCGCGGGCGTGCTCGCAAGAAGCCCCGCCGGCTGCCGATAAACTTCTGCCGCGCCGCCCGGTCACAAATTTGAGATCGGTCAAACCAACGGCTGCAAACAAGCGCATGCTGTGGCCCGTGGCGCGATTTGATAACGGATGGTGATTCCCGCGATGGACTTCAAAGACTATTACAAGATTCTCGGTGTGGAGCCGACCGCAGACGATAAGGCGATCAAGGCCGCCTATCGCAAGCTGGCGCGCAAATACCACCCCGACGTCAGCAAGGAAAAGGACGCCGAGGCCAAGTTCAAGGACGCCTCGGAAGCCTATGAAGCGCTGAAAAGCGCCGACAAGCGCGCCGAATACGATGATCTGCGCCGCTATGGCCAGCACGGCCAACCGTTCCAGGGGCCACCGGGCTGGCAGAGCCGTGGCGGTTTCGGTGGCGGTGGTCAGGACACGGGCGATTTCTCGGACTTCTTCAGTTCGATCTTCGGCAACCGTGGGCCTGGTTTCAGTGGTGGTGGACAGTCGCGTCGCAGCACCGGACGTCGAGGGCAGGACGTGGAAATGGAGCTTGGGGTTTTTCTCGAAGAAACACTGTCGACCGAGTCGAAGAAGGTCACCTTCCAGGTACCGCAGTACAACGCGGCCGGCCAGCATGTGAGCAACACCAGCAAAAGCCTGAACGTGAAGATTCCGGCCGGTGTGGCCGACGGCGAGCGCATTCGCCTCAAGGGGCAGGGCGCTCCGGGTGTGGGTGGCGGCGCCAATGGCGACCTGTACCTGACGATCCGTTTCGCACCGCACCCGAAATTCGACGTCGAAGGCGATAACCTGATCATCACCTTGCCACTGGCTCCGTGGGAGCTGGCGCTGGGGGCCGAAGTCGCCGTGCCGACCCTGACCGGCAAGATCAACCTCAAGGTGCCGGCCGGCAGCCAGAACGGCCAGCGCATGCGCGCCAAGGGCCATGGGCTGATGAACAAGGCCGGTGAGCGCGGTTACCTGTTCGTGCAATTGAAGGCCGTGATGCCGAAGAAATCCGACGATGACATCAAGGCCCTGTGGCAGGAACTGGCGAAAAAAGCCGCGTTCGACCCGCGAGAGCATTTTTGATCCCTTAGAACCAAGGAGTCACTGACAATGAGCAGTCCCCTGATCGTTCAACTGGACATGGCAGAATTCTGTGAGGCGACCGAGCTGTCGGACGTCTACGTGATCGAAATCGTCGAGCACGGCATCCTCGAACCTCAGGGCGCTCAGCCCAAGGACTGGGTTTTCAACGACTATGAGCTGACCCTGGCCAAGCGTGCCGCCAAGCTGCGGCGCGACCTTGACCTGGAGTGGGAAGGCGTCGCCCTGGCGCTGGACCTGCTCGAAGAAGTGCAGCAGCTGCGCGCCGAGAACCGCATGCTCAAGCAGCGGTTGGGGCGGTTGTTGGTGGAGTAGTTCCTCAAGTAGTAACCAACACTAACTCTGTGGCGAGGGGGCTTGCCCCCGTTCGGGTGCAAAGCGCCCGCCAATCGAACGACTGGGTACAACTGACAAAACTGCAGTGTCTGGTTTCAGGACTGCTGCGCAGCCCAACGGGGGCAAGCCCCCTCGCCACAATGGCTCTATATTGTCCTCGGCAACACCACGGTAAAGGTCGTGCCATCCCTCTCACTGGAACTGACTTCAATCGTCCCCTGATGGGCGTCGACCACTTCCTTGACGATAAACAACCCCAACCCAAGGCTGGTAGTGGGCTCGCCGAGTTCTTCGCTGGCACTGCGCACCAGCGGGTCGAAAATGGTCGGGATCGCATCGCAGGGGATGGGGACTCCGTCGTTCTGCACCGTCAGCCGAACGCCGTCGGCCTCGCCCTTGAGGGTCAAGGTCACTTCACGTTTGCTCGAGCCATGCTGCAAGGCATTGCCGATCAGGTTTTGCAGCATCTGATCGACCCTGCGCGGGTCCCAGGTACCGCGGGTGTCACCCTGTACCGTCAGGGTCGGATCGCACTCCGGTTGACCGGCACAGGCCCGCGCAATCGCGTCCCGTGCCGCTTCAGCCAGGTCCATGGGCGCCGGTTCGATCGGCAGATGTTTGCCCAGGCGACTGCGCACCAGTTCCAGCAAATCCCCGACCATCACTGCCAGATGTCCGGTGCTGCGCTGGATATTGATCGCGCACTTGAGCGCATCACCTTCCAGTGCGGCTTTGCGCAGCAGGATTTCGGTGGACATGCTCACCGCCTGCAGGGGCGCGCGCAGGTCATGACCGAGGATCGCGAGGAAAATGTCACGGGAGCGGTTGACCATTTCGGCATAGGCGGCGGTGGATTCGGCCAGGGCTTCGTCGATGGCTTCGTTGAAGCGGATCATGTCCTGGAAGTAGGCCAGGTCAGGCGATTGCAGGCTGTTGACCCACAGGCGGATGACACAGGCGCGCAAATGACGGAATTCACTGGTCATCTGCACCAGATCAAAACCCACGGTATGGCGCAACTCGCCATGGCTGGCACCGGCCTCGTCGAGGCTCGGGGTTTTCTCCGGGCCTTCGCCGCGTGCCTTGGCCGCTTGTTCGGAGGGTGTCAGGGGCTTGCACATGTCCCGGGCCGCGGCCAGCAGGATCGACCGGGCATGGTCGCGCAAGGCGGCGCTGTCCATGGACTCGGCGGCCGGGGTGATGGTTTTGGCGAACTGCTCCCACTCATCGACGATGCGATCAACCTGTAGCACGATGAATTCGGAAAGACGCATGGCGGTTACCTGAGCATGAATCGGGGGCAGCGAATCGAATAGTAGTCCCTTTGCCGGAAAAAACACGACCGCTCGTTCGGTGGCATAAGTCCAGGCCACTGTGGCGGTACTTATGTATTGAAGGCTCTTTGAATTTCGAACGGTGGAAGCCTTTTTCCAGGGGCGGCCCAACGGTTATTTGGGCTTTTGTTTGGCGGGCGGGTTGGCGAAGCTGTGGGTTCAAATCCAGCCATCAAGGTGATGTAACAGTGTCTGAATTGCATGGAAGCCATTCACAGCAAACGATTGAAACCACAGGCGTCGAACACCAGGGCGTGCATTACCGTCGCGTATTCGACGGGATACCGGGTGCCCTGAAAAATGCCCCGCTTGCAAGGCTCAAATCCCTTGAAACCCTGAGGCCGGCGATGCCCGAATGGTACAGCGGAGCACGGGTCATCGACCGCCAGTACTTGAAGCAATTGATCGAGGAACGCTGGCGTTTGCAGGGCGTACTGGACAAAACCCTGGGCAGCTTGCAACACGACATTGAGGCCTTCGCCGAACCACTGGTCAGTGAGATGTTGCAGGCGAATTTCAGCTCCGTTGAACGCGTCGACGAACTCAGCGTGCAGCTCGAGGTGCCCAGTACGATCATATTCGGCATCGACACCGGCGCCAGTCGCGTCCGCCAGTCCACCTTGCTGGAGGCGGCGCTGCACAACTTCGAGGAAGCTGAAACCGTCGAAGGGGCGTTCCGAAACAGCTCCGGTATTTACCGTAAGGACAGCCGGGGCAGTCTCAGCCTGGAATCGGCCATTGCCCTGCCGGATTTTGCCGCGTTGTGCCGCAGCCTGGACATCGGCGGGCAATACCAGCGGCACATCAAGTCCGTCCTGTTGCCCGATACCCCGCAAGCACGGCGAACCTTGCAACAAGACTCGGTGGCCAGTGAACAAGCGGCCTTTCATGTGGCCGCACTGATTGCCCGATTGAAGGGCGATATCAGTGACTATGCCTACGGCAAACTGGGCCAGGTGCGTGAGGGGCAGGCAAACGTCACGCTGTACGACCGGCCGTTGCATGCTCATCGCTTGTCGCTGATGGGTTTTCGGTTGACCGGCATCGTGTTGTTCAGCGCGGTCAGCGAGCCATCGCAAATAAAGCGCGAAGTTGAAGCGTTGACGCCGGCCCTGTTGAGATTCTGGATCGACTGGTCGCGCCGCATTCCTGTTCTGCCGGGCCGGGAATACGATCAATTCAAACTGCTGCAAGCCTTCTTCGCCAATGGGCCGCAGGGGTTGAGCGATGAACTGTTGCGCCGCGACGATATCTATCAACAGAGTCGTGTAAGCGGTCCGTTGATCGCCTATGTGCCCGATGATCCTGACCATCCGTTGAAGGAGTATCCCTCACTGACCGCGTTCATGAAGGCGCTCCTGGGGCAGTTGAGAAATACGGATTACCAGGCGTTTTTCAGCCGGTTTGTGGCGCAGAAGGACAAGGGGCTGTTTTTCGCCCGGGTCAAAGAACGTCTCACGACCTACACCTGGCATGAGCGCGAACCGCTGGACATGGGCCCGTGGTGGCGTGAAACGGCGGTCGAAAATCCCGATGCAGAACCGGTGACCAACCAGATCGCGGATGATCTGTGGATCACCCTGTTTGTGGCGCGGCGGAACAAGGCCATCGCCGATGCCCGGCTGATCGCCGTACCGACCGGCGACGAAGATGCCAACGCACGCTTCAAGCGCCTGACCGGTTACCTGTCGATCGGCTGGAATGTTTTCAATTTCGCCGCAATGCTGGTGCCGGGCCTGGGTGAAGCCATGCTTGGCATCATGGTCGCGCAAATGCTCGCCGAGGTTGCCGAAGGCGTCGAGGACTGGAGCAAGGGTGACAAGGAACAGGCTTCGGCGTACTTCAACGGGGTCTTGATCAACTTCGCGCAACTGACACTGATGGGCGCCGGACATGTGTTGCCCGGCACCGCTGTCGTACCGATCAAGGTGTCGCCGTTTGTCGAGGGGCTCAAGCCAGTGGAAGTCGGCGGCAAGGAGCGGTTGTGGAACCCTGACCTTGCGCCCTATGAGCAATCGATCACATTGCCCGATGGGGCGAAGGCCGGTGACACAGGGCTGTACCGTTATCAGGAGCAAGACCTGCTGCGCCTCGATGACAAATGCTATGCCGTCAGGCAAGACCCGGAAACCGGCCAGCACCGGCTGCAACACCCGACTCGCGCCGATGCCTATCAGCCGCTGTTGGAGCACAACGGTGCCGGCAGCTGGAAGACCGAACTCGATCAACCGCTCGAATGGGATCGGCGTGTAGTGCTCAGGCGTCTGGGCGCTTCGGTGGAGGGGCTGTCCGATGAGACCCTGGAGCAGGTTTTGACTGCCAGCGGCGTACATGAAAACGTGCTGCGCCGACTTCATGTCGAACATGAAACCCCGCCCGCGTCATTGGCCGATACCCTCAAGCGCTTCAAGGCCCATGCCGATGCCGAAGCCGGTGCGCAACAGATTCTGGCCCATCGGATCAGTAACGATTGGGCGGATTACTCGCTTCGACTCATGACGGAATTGCGCGGCTGGCCCGGCGACAAGGCCATTGAAGTCTTCCAGGGACCGGGCCTGACCGGTGTATCGATCAAGGAAGGCTACGCCAATGCTTCAGCGACCAATACCTTGCAGATGACCTGGTCTGAACTGCTTGCGGGTGAGTTGCCTGAACGGGTGGTCGGTTTCCTTGACGAAACAGCGCTACGCGAACTGCTTGGAGAAGGGTATTCCGGTGACCAGGCGAAACGTGCACAGGCACTGTGTGATCAATGGGCGGCGCTGGCGCGTCAGCGCAAAAGTCAGTTGTTCGACCTGTTGTACAAGCGCCGTACCCGGTCGGACGACCCGTTGGTGAACATGCTCAAGGATGATGGGGCTGATATCTCTGTCAGTCAGGCGCAGGAGTTGCTGAGTGAAGCGCATCCCTCGGATGTGCAGCATTTGAACGAAAAAAAACGTGTTCCGTTGAGACTGGCTCAACAAGCTCGGGAGGCGGCGGAACAACTGCGTGTGACACGGGCTTATGAAGGCCTGTACCTCGACGGACTGCACAGTCGCGATACCGCACGCCTGGAGCTGCACTCGCTGGCCGCATTGCCGGGCTGGCCGGCGGATCTGCGTCTGGAAATCCGTGAGTATTCATTCACGGGATCGCTGACCGACAGTCTCGGCCCCGTCGACGCGACGACCCGCAAAGTGCTGGTCCTGGGTGAGGATGGCCAATACGAGGCACGGGACGGCAGCGATCAACAGCTGCACGGTGCGGACAATCTGTACGCGGCGGTGCTGCATGCCTTGCCCGACTCCGAGCGCACAGCGCTTGGCTTTGGAATCCATGAGTCTTCACGCCTTGAGCAAGCGGTCAGGACGCAGCCGCTGGATCGATCCCGGTTTGAGCTGATTCTGCGGGACAACCCGATCACCAGGCCGGCTTACGACCCGAGCGTCATGCGCTTGCGTGGCGGCATGCGTGGCTATGCCCGACAAGCATCGCAAGGCGTGGGGCTGCGACAACGGGCTCATGCACTGTATCCGGATTTTACCTCGGAGGAAGTGGAGACACTGCTGGCGGGTTTCGGTCAGGGCGAAGGGACGGTGCATGCGCGGCTGACCGTGCTGGAGGCCGAGTTCAACCAATTGAACCGCGCCCTGCAACGCTGGATGAATTCGCCGACGCAATCCGCTCGTTTTACCCCGGCGGGCGTGGCGGAATGGCATGCGCGAAACAACATCTACAAAACGCTCAGGCAAAGCTGGCAGCGCACCGGGCCGGAGGGCATCGAGGCTTTCGGGGTAGTGCGGCCGCAGGCGTTGAGTCTGGACAACATTCCCAGACTGAACCGACTGCTGGAAACCCTGCCGAAACTGGAGGCCAACTTCGATCATGTCACCAGCCTGAGCCTGCGCGGTGGGCAGTTGCGTTCCGGGAACCTGTCGTTCCTCGACCCGTTCCATCAGGTGCGCCACCTCAATCTGCAAGACAACCTGCTGACGACGCTTCCGCAGGCGGTGAAAGACATGCGTCATCTCACTCACCTGTTTCTTGACCGCAATAACATTGAACTGGATGCATTGGCGCTCGATCACCTGAAAAACCTGACGCGCATGACAGTCCTGCGCTTGCGCGGCAACCCGCTCAAGCTCATTCCGAACATCAGCCGAATGCCGCATTTGCAGGTGTTGTTGCTGGGCGAAACCGGACTGGACAGCTGGCCCGTCGGGCTGTTTTCGCAATCGCGACCGCGCAGTATCTACCTTGACTTGAGCGGCAACCCGATCAGTCGGATACCCGAGGTCGCACCCGGTTCATTTCGCGCAGAGCTACTGGCGCGCACCGTAATCAGCCGGGGCCCGCGTTGGATCTCGTCGGAGAATCTCGAGATCCTTAAGTCTTACATCGAGTCGGTCGGAATGGACCCGGAGCGTCCTTATCCGCCCCGAGGCGTACTCGACAGCGCGGATTGGGATATGGGCATGACCGAGCGGCAATGGCAGGGAAAACAGGAAGTCTGGAACGACGTTGAAGACGAGTTTGGTTCGGTGCCGTTTTTCAATGAACTGCGCAAGCTCACCCAGTCCGCCGACTTCAAGGCCGGCGGTGAGTATCAGACGGAACTGACGACCAAGGTCTGGCGCATGCTCGAAGCCATGGCCAGCGACAGTGAACTGCGAAGCAAACTGTTCAACGAGGCGGCAACGCCCACCGAGTGCGTGGATGGCGGCACGCAACTGTTCAATGCCATGGGCGTGCAGGTGATGGTGCATGAAGCCTACGCCCTGGTGCGTGCGGACCTGATCGAGGCGCAATTGCTGGAACTGGCCCTGGGCAAGTCCCGGCTCGATGAACTCGGCGCCATTGCCCGTCAGCGGGTGTCTGAGCGGTTGGCTAACGGCGAACGGTTCCGTCGCTACGACGCCAATGGCGATGCGACCGGCACTATCGATGAAGTGGAAGTGCACCTGGCTTACATGACCGATCTGGCAGAGCGTCTGGATCTGCCGTGGCAGGCGCGGGGCATGCAGTTTCGCAACATCGCCGGTGTGAGCAAGGAGATGATCGAAGCAGCGTTCCAGCGGATCAAGGCACTGGAGGAAGGTGATCTGCTGATTGATCGCGTCTTCGAGCAACCGCTCTGGCGAACCTGGCTGGAGACTACTTACCGCGAAGAATTGAACGGCTTGAAGCGCAGGATCGACGCCACTATCGATTTACAGGATGCGTTGCAGCGCAGGGCCGAAGGTACGCGGCTCACTGCCGAGGGAAAGGCGGCGGTGGAGGCGGAAATCAAGGGGTTGTGCAGTGAGTTGGGCAAAAGTGAAACTGACTTTGCGAACGGCAAGCTGATGACTGACGAGGAATATGTTCAAGCCTTGGATGACATCGATCTGCAAATTACGCAGTTGCTGAAAAAACTGACACGGGAAGCGATGATTCGGGCCAAGCTGGATCGGCTGCGGATTGAATCCGTTCAGTAATCACGGAAAAAACAAAGGCCTCGCCACAGGGTGTGCGAGGCCTTTGCTCGTGTCGTGGTTGCCGGTTCAGAACAGGAAGTAACGCTGGGCCATCGGCAACGTCTCAGCGGGCTCACACCACAGCAAAACCCCATCGGCCTTGACCTGATAGGTCTGCGGATCGACGTCGATGTTCGGCAGGTAGTCGTTGTGGATCAGGTCGGTTTTCTGCACGTCGCGGCAACCTTTGACCACCGCGATTTTCTTCTTCAAACCCAGCGCATCAGGCAAGCCTGCCTCCTGCGCCGCCTGACTGATGAAGGTCAGGCTGGTGGCGTGCAGCGAGCCGCCGTAGCTGGCGAACATCGGGCGGTAGTGCACCGGTTGCGGTGTCGGGATCGAGGCATTGGCGTCGCCCATCAGGCTGGCCGCGATGGCACCGCCCTTGAGAATCAACGTCGGTTTCACGCCAAAAAACGCCGGCCGCCAAAGCACCAGGTCCGCCCATTTACCCACTTCCACCGAACCCACTTCATGGCTGATGCCATGGGTGATCGCCGGGTTGATGGTGTACTTGGCGATGTAGCGCTTGGCGCGGAAGTTGTCGTTGCCCTCACCATCGCCGGGCAGCGGCCCGCGTTGTTTTTTCATTTTGTCGGCGGTCTGCCAGGTGCGGGTGATGACTTCACCGACCCGCCCCATGGCCTGGCTGTCGGAGCTGATCATCGAGAACGCACCGAGGTCGTGGAGGATGTCTTCGGCGGCAATCGTCTCACGGCGGATGCGGCTTTCGGCGAAGGCCACGTCCTCGGCAATGCTCGGATCGAGATGATGGCAGACCATCAGCATGTCGAGGTGTTCGTCGATGGTGTTGCGGGTGAACGGCCGGGTCGGGTTGGTCGAACTCGGCAGCACGTTGGCAAAGCCGCAGGCCTTGATGATGTCCGGCGCATGACCGCCACCGGCACCTTCGGTGTGATAGGTGTGAATGGTGCGGCCCTTGAAGGCGGCGAGGGTGGTCTCGACGAAACCGGATTCGTTGAGGGTGTCGGTGTGGATCGCCACCTGCACGTCGAACCGGTCGGCCACGCTCAGGCAGTTGTCGATGCTCGCGGGTGTGGTGCCCCAGTCCTCATGCAACTTGAGGCCGATGGCACCGGCCTTGACCTGTTCGATCAACGGCTCCGGCAAGCTGGCGTTGCCCTTGCCGGTGAGGCCTATGTTCATCGGGAAGGCGTCGGCGGCCTGGAGCATGCGCGCCAGGTGCCACGGCCCGGAGGTGCAGGTGGTCGCATTGGTGCCGGTAGCCGGTCCGGTGCCGCCACCGATCATGGTGGTGACACCGCTCATCAATGCCTCTTCGATCTGCTGCGGGCAGATGAAGTGGATGTGGGTGTCGATGCCGCCAGCGGTGAGGATCATGCCTTCACCGGCGATGACTTCGGTGCTGGCGCCAATGGCGATGTTGACGTTGGGCTGGATGTCCGGGTTGCCGGCCTTGCCGATCGCCGCGATGCGCCCGTCCTTGAGGCCGACGTCGGCCTTGACGATACCCCAGTGATCGACGATCAGCGCGTTGGTGATCAGGGTGTCGACCACGTCGGCGGCCAGCAACTGGCTCTGACCCTGGCCGTCACGAATGACTTTACCGCCACCGAATTTCACTTCTTCGCCGTAGGTGGTGAAGTCCTGTTCCACTTCTATCCACAACTCGGTATCGGCCAGGCGCACCTTGTCACCAACGGTGGGACCGAACATGTCGGCGTAGGCTTGACGGGAAATCTTCAATTACTCGTTCCTCGTAATTGAGCTGCAAGCTTCAAGCTGCAAGCCTCAAGTAAAAACAGATAGGGGGCGCCACAAACTGCTCTTCCTTGCAGCTTGCAGCTGAAGTCGACCTATAAGTCGCCCATGATTCTTCCCGCAAACCCAAAAACCCGACGCAACCCCGCCAGCTCGACAAGCTCGACTTCCCGACTCTGCCCCGGTTCGAAACGCACCGCCGTGCCGGCCGGGATGTTCAGGCGCATGCCACGACTGGCGGCACGGTCGAACGCCAGGGCGTCGTTGGTTTCGAAAAAGTGATAATGCGAGCCGACCTGGATCGGCCGATCACCACTGTTGGCCACCTTCAGGCTGATCGTGCGGCGGCCGACGTTGAGTTCGATGTCGCCGGGCTGGATCTGGTACTCACCGGGAATCATCATTGGGCTCCTTGGAGAATCTTGTAATAGAGGGCAGTCGGTTTGTAGCGGCCGCTCGGGTCGCAGGCGTAGTCGGGAATTTCACCGGCGCGGGTATAGCCCAGCGATTGGTAGAAGGCTTCGGCGGGCGAACCGGCCTCGGTGTCGAGGTACAGCATGCCGCGCTTGTGCTGCAGGGCGGCGGCCTCCAGAGCGTTCATCAATTGCTGGCCCAGACCGCGACGCCGGGCATGTTCGCGCACCAGCAGCTTTTGCACTTCAGCGCGGTTGAGACCGTTGGCTTTCTGGCACAAGCCCAACTGCACGCTGGCCTGCACCTGTTCGTCCTTGACCACCACCCACAGCAACAGATTGCCCTTGTTCAGGTTGTCCTGGACCTCATCGAAATAGGCGTGGGCCTGGGTCGCATCGAGGCCGGCCATGAAGCCGACACTGGCCCCGTAGCCGACGGCATCGAGCAGCAGGTCGATCAGGCCCTGACGATAGTGCGCAAAGCTTTCAACGTTGACGCGTCGCAGTTGGGCGGCGTTCATCGGGTATTACTCCTGGTTGATGCCTGGCGGCTGCGCGCCGGGGTTGAGGGTCAGTTGCATGAACGTCAGGTCCAGCCAGCGGCCGAATTTGGTGCCGACCTGAGGCATTTGCCCGGTGGTGATGAAGCCGATGCGCTCATGCAAGCGAATGGACGCGGCGTTACCGCTTTCGATGGCGGCGACCATCACGTGCTTGCCGCAGCCTTTGGCGCGCTCGACCAGCGCTTCCATCAGTTGTGGGCCGAGGCCGTTACCGCGCTGGTCGCTGCGCACGTAGACCGAGTGCTCGACGGTGTGGCGGAAACCGTCGAAAGGTCGCCAGTCACCGAATGAGGCATAGCCCAGTACCGAATTTTCACCATCGACGATCACCAGAATCGGGTAAGCCTGGGATTGCCGGGCGCTGAACCATGCCTGGCGGTTGCCGAGGTCGACCGCCTGTTCATTCCAGATCGCCGTGGTGTTGAGCACGGCGTCGTTGTAGATGTCACAGATGGCCGGCAAGTCGGCAGGCACGGCATCGCGGATGTGGTAAGTCATGGCGCGGCCTCAGGCGATGGGTTGGTGGACGGTGACCAGTTTGGTGCCATCGGGGAAGGTAGCCTCGACCTGGATTTCCGGGATCATTTCCGGGATGCCTTCCATCACTTGTTCGCGAGTCAGCAGGGTGGTGCCCAAGTGCATCAGGTCGGCCACGGTCTGGCCGTCACGGGCGCCTTCGAGCAGGGCCGCGGAGATATAGGCCATGGTTTCCGGGTAATTGAGTTTCACGCCGCGCGCCAAACGCCGCTCGGCCACCAGGCCCGCGGTGAAGATCAGCAGCTTGTCTTTTTCGCGTGGGGTCAGGTCCATCGTAGACATCCATAATCGGCAGTTAAACAGTCATTCAATTTGAGAACACAATTCCTGTGGGAGCGGGCTTGCTCGCGAATGCGGAGTGTCATCCAACATCAATGCTGACTGGCCCACTGCATTCGCGAGCAAGCCCGCTCCCACATTCGATCGCATTTCAGGTGCTCCATATTCTGGGTGATACGGCCTCGCGACCCAGAAGGGCGGGGCGTAACAACTTCCAAAGTTCAATCAACCATCCCCGCGCCAACAACGCCTCACTCGCCAGGCACCGTGCAACCAGCAACCCCGGCAACTGGGTCAAATCCCCGCGCACGTCGTTGGGCAGCGAGCGGCAGGACTCCAGCAGTTCGCTATCGATTTCACCCGTCACCAATAACGTGGCAAACACCGGTTGCCCGTCGAGCCCGATGGGCGAATCAAGTAAACCGTCCGCTCCGACAATGCGCTGACGTTCATGCCAGAGCAACTGGCCGTCGCGGCGCACATCCAGTCGTGCCTGGAAATGCCCAAGGTCGAAGCGCTCGCCACTGGCCGGACGGCCCAGGGCCACGACGTCCCAGTAGAAAAGACGCGCATCGCCTTCAAGGTCGATGAAGGTGCTGAGTTCAGCCTGGGCCGCACTGAAAATGATCGTCTCCTGGGGCAGCCATTCCAGTGTCGCACCGGCCGCCACCTTCAACTTCAGTTGCTGAAAGGCCGGGCCGGCAGCGCGATACCACTTGGCCGCGCCGGGGCTGGTGATTTGCGCCCAGGCATTGCCCTCGACGCTGGCCGAAATGTCCAGTCGATCGCCGCCGGCAATTCCGCCGGGTGGGTGGACGATGATGTGCTGGCAGACTTCCGGCCCCTCGGCATACAGGTGTTTTTGTACCCGCAGCGGACCTTTGTGCCGGCGCTGGACCGGGCGCGTGGTGTTGTCGAATCGGGCGTAGCCCAGTTCCAGTTCGGCATGCCAACTGGGGGTAAACAAAACGCCTGAAGCCGGAAGAGTCATAGTCAATGCTTGTCGAGAGGTCATCAGGATGTTTGCAAAGGCTGTGCCGCAAGGCATTGCAGGCAGGAGGTGGCTGTTTAGTGTCGTGATGCACCAATAGCGTGCGCAGTCGCAAATTCGGCGCGACAAATTGGTGCCGTGGCAAAAGAAGCGGAGCGTGACGGCTCAGATGGTAACGAGCCCGCGTACGCCTTCTGTTTCCATGTTTTCACCACGCCCCTGTTGCACGATTTCACCCCGGGACATCACCAGGTATTGGTCAGCCAGTTCGGCGGCGAAATCGTAGAACTGCTCCACCAGCAAAATGGCCATGTCGCCCCGGGCCGCGAGCTTTTTGATCACGGCACCGATCTCCTTGATCACCGACGGCTGGATGCCTTCGGTGGGCTCGTCGAGAATCAGCAGGCGAGGGCGGCTGGCCAGCGCGCGGCCGATGGCCAGTTGTTGTTGCTGGCCGCCGGACAGGTCACCCCCCCGGCGTTGCTTCATTTGCAGCAGCACCGGGAACAGCTCGTAGATAAACGCCGGGACTTCCCTGGCTTCGCCGCCGGGAAACCGCGACAGCCCCATCAGCAGGTTCTCTTCCACGGTGAGGCGGCCGAAGATCTCCCGGCCCTGGGGTATGTAGGCAATGCCGGCATGCACTCGCTGGTGCGGCTTGAACGCAGTGATGGGTTTGCCCTCCCAGTTCACCGCGCCTTCCCTGGCCGGCAGCAGGCCCATCAGGCATTTGAGCAGGGTGGTCTTGCCCACGCCGTTGCGCCCGAGCAGACAGGTGACTTCACCGATTTTCACGTCAAACGTCAGGCCGCGCAGGATGTGGCTTCCGCCGTAGTACTGGTGCAGTTTTTCGACTTGTAGCATAGGGCCCTCCGGGCAGTTGTAAGCGGCAAGCTACAAGCTGCAAGAAAAAGCCGGACCGCTTTTCGCTCTTAACTTGCCGCTTGTAGCTGAAAGCTTGTAGCTGTCGCGTCAGCGACCGAGATACACCTCGATCACCCGCTCGTTGTCCTGCACCTGCTCCAGTGAGCCCTCGGCCAGCACGCTGCCCTGATGCAACACGGTGACGTGGTCGGCAATCGAGCCGACGAAGCCCATGTCGTGTTCCACCACCATCAGCGAGTGCTTGCCGGCCAGGCGCTTGAACAGCTCGGCGGTGAATTCGGTTTCGGCGTCGGTCATGCCCGCCACCGGTTCATCGAGCAGCAGCAATTGCGGGTCCTGCATCAGCAGCATGCCGATCTCCAGGAACTGTTTCTGGCCGTGGGACAGCAGGCCGGCCGGGCGATTGACCGAGTTGGTCAAGCGAATGGTGTCCAGCACTTCGGCGATGCGGTCTTTCTGCTCGCCGCTCAAGCGCGCCCGCAGGCTGGCCCACACCGACTTGTCGGTTTTCTGCGCCAGTTCCAGGTTCTCGAACACGCTCAAGGCTTCGAACACCGTCGGCTTCTGGAACTTGCGGCCGATGCCGGCCTGGGCGATCTGCACTTCGCTCATCTGCGTCAGGTCCAGGGTTTCGCCGAACCAGGCTTTGCCGTGGCTGGGGCGGGTCTTGCCGGTGATCACGTCCATCAGCGTGGTCTTGCCCGCACCATTGGGGCCGATGATGCAGCGCAGTTCGCCGACGCCGATGTACAGGTTCAAATCGTTCAGCGCCTTGAAGCCGTCGAAGCTGACGCTGATGTCTTCCAGGGTCAGGATGGTGCCGTGGCGCGTATTCAGGCCTTTGCCGGCGCGCTGGCCAAGTCCGATGGCGTCGCGGCTGCTGCCGGCGTCCTTGTTGGGTTCTACGGGGAAAAACGCCGGTTCGAGCATGAATTCAGCGGTTGCCGTGATTCTCATGATTCACCTCTTTTCTTCAGCAGACCGATCACGCCTTTGGGCAGGTACAGGGTCACGACGATGAACAGCGCGCCGAGGAAGAACAGCCAGTACTCGGGGAACGCCACGGTGAACCAGCTCTTCATGCCGTTGACCACACCGGCACCGAGCAACGGACCGATCAAGGTGCCGCGCCCGCCGAGCGCGACCCACACAGCCGCTTCGATCGAGTTGGTCGGCGACATCTCGCTCGGGTTGATGATGCCGACTTGAGGCACGTACAGCGCACCGGCCAGGCCACACAACACCGCGCTCAGCACCCAGACAAACAACTTGAACCCGCGCGGATCGTAGCCGCAGAACATCAGGCGGTTCTCCGCATCGCGCAGTGCGGTCAGCACCCGCCCGAACTTGCTTTGCGCCAGGCGCCAGCCGATGTACAGGCTCGCCACCAGCAACAGCACCGTGGCGAAAAACAGCACCGCGCGGGTGCCCGGATCGGTGATGCCAAAGCCAAGAATGGTGCGGAAGTTGGTGAAGCCGTTGTTGCCGCCAAAACCGGTTTCATTGCGGAAGAACAGCAACATGCCGGCGAAGGTCAGGGCCTGGGTCATGATCGAGAAATACACGCCCTTGATCCGCGAACGGAAGGCGAAGAAACCGAACACCAATGCCAGCAACCCCGGCGCCAATACCACCAGGCACAGGGTCCAGAGGAAGCTGCTGGTGCCGGTCCAGAACCACGGCATTTCAGTCCACGACAGGAACGTCATGAACGCCGGCAAGCCATCACCCGAAGCCTGGCGCATCAGGTACATGCCCATGGCATAGCCGCCGAGGGCGAAGAACAGGCCGTGCCCCAGGGACAGCAGACCGGCGTAGCCCCAGACCAGGTCGAGCGCCAGGGCGACGATGGCGTAGCAGAGAATCTTGCCTACCAACGTCAGCGTATAGGCTGAAACATGCAGCGTGCTGTCCACCGATAACAACGACAGCAGCGGTAACGCCAGCAACACAATGAGGATCACTGCGCCGATGGCAATCGAGACTTTGGGGCCGGCTTTTTGGGTCGCGGTAACGAGCAGGGGTTGGTTCATCAGTCGATCACCCGTCCTTTGAGTGCGAAGAGGCCTTGCGGACGTTTCTGGATGAACAGAATGATCAGCGCGAGGATGAGGATCTTGCCGAGCACCGCACCGATCTGCGGTTCGAGAATCTTGTTGGCTATCCCTAAGCCGAATGCCGCCAGCACGCTACCGGCCAACTGGCCGACACCACCGAGCACCACCACCAGGAACGAGTCGATGATGTAGCTCTGGCCGAGGTCCGGGCCGACGTTGCCGATCTGGCTCAGGGCCACGCCACCGAGGCCGGCGATGCCCGAGCCAAGACCGAAGGCGAGCATGTCCACGCGTCCGGTGGGCACGCCGCAGCAGGCGGCCATGTTGCGATTCTGGGTGACCGCTCGCACGTTCAGGCCCAGGCGTGTCTTGTTCAGCAGCAGCCAGGTCAGCACCACCACAAACAGCGCAAAGGCAATGATGACGATGCGGTTGTAGGGCAGTACGAGATTGGGCAGCACCTGAATCCCGCCCGACAGCCAGGCCGGGTTGGCCACTTCGACGTTCTGCGCGCCGAACAGCAACCGAACGAGCTGAATCAGCATCAGGCTGATGCCCCAGGTGGCGAGCAGGGTTTCCAGCGGGCGGCCATAGAGGTGGCGAATCACCGTGCGCTCCAGCGCCATGCCGATGGCGGCGGTGACGAAAAATGCCACGGGTAGCGCGATCAATGGATAGAACTCGATGGCCTGCGGAGCGAAGCGCTGGAACATCAGTTGCACCACATAGGTCGAGTAGGCGCCGAGCATCAGCATCTCGCCGTGAGCCATGTTGATCACACCGAGCAGGCCGAAGGTGATCGCAAGGCCCAATGCCGCGAGCAGCAGGATCGAACCGAGGGACATCCCGCTAAACGCCTGGCCCAGCATCTCGCCGACCAGCAGTTTGCGCTTGACCTGGGCGAGGCTGGTTTCAGCGGCGGTGCGCACCATCGCGTCGGTTTCAACGCCCGGCTCCAGCAGGCTTTCGAGGCGGGTGCGGGCCAGCGGATCGCCGGTTTCACCGAGCAGGCGTACGGCAGCGAGGCGCACGGCCGGATCGCCGTCGACCAGTTGCAGATTGGCCAGGGCCAGGCTGAGGGCGGCGTGGACGCCTTCATCCGTTTCGCCCGCCAGTTGCTGGTCGAGGAATTTCAACTGCGCCGGTTTGGCGCTCTTCTGCAATTGCTGCGCGGCGGCCAGACGGATTTTGGCGTCGGCGGCGAGCAACTGATGACTGGCCAGGGCCGAGTCGATCAGGCCTCGCAGGCGGTTGTTCAGGCGCAGGGTTTTCGGTTGCCCGTCGATGGTCAGTTCGCCTTGTTGCAGGGCATCGATCAACTCGATACGGGCCGGATCGGGTTGCGCGGCCCAGGCTTCCAGAAGTTTGGCTTGCTGCACGGAATTGGCGGCGACGAAGTCTTCGGCGTCGCCGGCGTGGGTGGCCATCGGCAGCAACAGTGCGATGGCGAGGAGGAAGCGGTAGAGGGCAGTGGGCATATGCTTGGCCTTGCGCGGACTAAATGTGGGAGCGGGCTTGCTCGCGAAAGCGGTGTGTCTGTCACATAGTTGTTGGATGTGCCGCCGTCTTCGCGAGCAAGCCCGCTCCCACAGGAATCGTGTCGGGTCTGAACTCCATGTTCGGCCCCGACACCCAATGGCTTTAGTTGCTCTTCACCGCATACTCCGGCTTCTTGTCGTTGCCCTGGATGAACGGGCTCCACGGTTGGGCGCGGATCGGTCCTTCGGTCTGCCACACCACGTTGAACTGACCGTCAGACTGGATCTCACCGATCATCACCGGCTTGTGCAGGTGGTGATTGGTCTTGTCCATGGTCAGCGTGTAACCGGACGGCGCAGCAAAGGTCTGGCCGGCCAGGGCTTCGCGGACTTTGTCGACGTCGGTGGACTTGGCTTTTTCTGCCGCTTGCGCCCACATGTGGATGCCGACGTAGGTGGCTTCCATCGGGTCGTTGGTCACCGCTTTGTCGGCGCCCGGCAGGTTGTGTTTCTTGGCGTAGGCTTTCCAGTCATCGACGAACTTCTTGTTCACCGGGTTCTCGACCGATTCGAAGTAGTTCCACGCAGCGAGGTTGCCCACCAGTGGCTTGGTGTCGATGCCGCGCAGTTCTTCTTCGCCGACCGAGAACGCCACGACCGGAACGTCGGTGGCTTTCAGGCCCTGGTTGGCCAGCTCTTTGTAGAACGGCACGTTGGAGTCGCCGTTGACGGTGGAGATGACGGCGGTCTTGCCTCCCGCCGAGAACTTCTTGATGTTGGCGACGATGGTCTGGTAGTCGCTGTGACCGAAGGGGGTGTAGACCTCTTCGATGTCCTTGTCGGCCACACCTTTGGAGTGCAGGAACGAACGCAGGATCTTGTTGGTGGTGCGCGGGTAGACGTAGTCGGTGCCGAGCAGGAAGTAGCGCTTGGCGCTGCCGCCTTCTTCGCTCATCAGGTATTCAACGGCGGGGATCGCCTGCTGGTTCGGCGCGGCGCCGGTGTAGAACACGTTCGGCGACATCTCTTCGCCTTCGTACTGCACCGGGTAGAACAGCAGGCCATTGAGCTCTTCGAACACCGGCAGTACCGATTTGCGCGACACCGAAGTCCAGCAACCGAACACCACGGCGACCTTGTCCTGGGTCAGCAACTGACGACCCTTTTCGGCGAACAGCGGCCAGTTCGACGCCGGGTCGACCACCACCGGCTCCAGCATCTTGCCGTTCACGCCGCCCTTGGCGTTGATCTCGTCGATGGTCATCAGCGCCATGTCTTTCAATGACGTTTCGGAGATCGCCATGGTCCCGGACAACGAATGCAGAATACCGACCTTGATGGTCTCGGCGGCCTGGACGGTCCAGGTCATGCCCATTGCGGCAATGGATGCCGAGAGAGTGAAAGCCTTGATCAAACTGCGACGCTTCATTGTGCGATCTCCATGAACTTATGAGTTTTCTTGGTTGGCAGATGCGGACTACTGAAGGGTCTTTAGCAAGGGCTGTGCCCGGTCGGGGAAAGGTAGGGGAATAGCGTTTTAGAGCGGTTGTGCGGATTGATGGCGCACCAGGAAGGATCGCGGCAGGCGTGTTGGTGCGAAGCGTTGCGCCAGATTGGGGCGCAGATTGTGTGAGCAACAACAATCGATTGTGGGAGCGGGCTTGCTCGCGAATGCGGTGTTTCAGATGCCATTGATGTTGTCTGACACACCCTCTTCGCGAGCAAGCCCGCTCCCACAAGGTCAGCGGCGCATCAGCTCAGCTTTTGATGCAGGTTTCAAAACCATGTCCGCCACCTTTGTACTCCGGGCCGTAGTAGTACTTGGTGAATGAAGTTTTTCCGTCAGGCGTGGAAGCGATGTTCGCTATCCCGACACCGTAGTCCTTGAGCGACGGATCCGTATGGGCAAAGTAAATCGCCAGGGAACTCGAGTTGGCGGCGGCAAAGCCGTCATACCGGGAGTTGTCGGGCAACGTCAGGGTAATACCGTAGGCGCCATGTTCGCCGGTACTTTGTTCGGCATTGAATTTCATGTCGACAACACCTTCAAACGCACCGATATGGCTGTCCATCCCGGTGCATTGATATCGGCCGCTGTAGTCAACGCCAGTAAAGGGTGGCTTGGCGGCCCATGCAGGCGTTGAAACAAGTACGGTGGATATGATGAGTTTTTTTAACATGTTTACCTCTCTCCGCTCTTGTAGGAGTTGTGACGATTAAGCTGTAGGAACAATCGTTGTTGAAGTGCGCGAGTATTTTTTATTATTCAACTCGCGGGAGCGGAGTATGAGCGTGGTAATGGATTTGTTAAGTGCTAACTCAATACGAGGTTTTTCCAGGCATAGATGCAGTTTTGAATGTTGTTTTAATTAAACATGGCGTTAACGACGTCGCATCAAACCGATGAAGAACAACCCGCCAATCGCCGCCGTGGCCACCCCGATGGGCAAGTCTTCGGGCGCGATCATCGTCCGGGCGGCGACGTCGACCCAGACCAGAAACACGCTGCCGAGCAACACGCACACTGGCAGCACTCTTCGGTGTTCAGCTCCGACCAGACGCCGCGCGATGTGCGGCACCATCAGCCCGACAAAACCGATCGAGCCGCTGATCGACACCAGCACCCCGGTCATCAGCGATGCAATCAGAAATACCCGCAGGCGCACGGTGCGCGCATCCAGGCCCAGGGTCACTGCCGTCTGCTCACCGGCCATCAGCGCATTCAACGGTCGCGCCATGCCCAGCAGCAACACCAGCCCGAACAACACACTGGCGGTCGGTACCGCCAGCAATTCCCAGCGCGCGAGCCCGAGTCCACCGAGCATCCAGAACATCACCGCCGAACTGGCTCGATGGTCGCCCAGGAACAGCAACAAATTGGCGATCGCCATCATCACGAACGACACCGCCACGCCGCACAACAACAGGCGATCACTGTCGAGGCGACCGTGGCGGCTGGCGATCATCAGCACCACCAGCATGCTCAGCAATGCACCGATGAAGGCGGCGATCGGCAAGGTCAGCAGGCCAACGATTTCTCCGATATGCAACACCACGATCACCGCGCCCAATGTCGCGCCGGACGTGACGCCGAGTAAATGCGGGTCAGCCAGGGGGTTGCGCGTCACCGCTTGCAGCACCGCGCCGATCAGTGCCAGCCCTGCGCCAACCAACGCACCGAGCAGCATGCGCGGGACGCGGATCAGCCAGACGATATGCTCCTGCCCGGGGCTCCAGTGTTGCACACCGAAACCGAACAGCTTGTGCAGCAGGATGCGCCACACCACGTCCAGCGGTACCCGCGCCGGGCCGAAACCCAGGGACACTACGCACGACACCAGCAACAGGGTACCGAGGACGATCAGCAACAGGGCGTAGCGACGGTTGATCATTCGCTGTGAAAGCCCTTGGCCAGGGTGGCGACCGCCAGCACGTTATCGATGCCCGGCGTGGCCTGTACGTACGGGATGACGATGAAGCGCCGGTGCTTGATCGCGTCCACTGATTGCAGGGCCTTGTTGGCCAGCAGGAACTGAATCTTCTGTTCGGCAGTGATTTCGCTGTAGTCGACGATCACGATCACCTGTGGATTGTGTTCGACCACGCTTTCCCAGTTGACCCGGGTCCAGCTTGCGTCGACATCATCGAGGATGTTGCGCCCGCCAGCGGCGTCGATCAGCGCTTGCGGCATGCCGAGGCGGCCTGAGGTCATGGCCCGGTCTTCGCCGCTGTCGTACAGGAAGACCCGCGGTCTTTGCGCGGGCAGGGTTTTGCGAATGTCCGCTACTTGCGCCTGCATGTGGGCGACCAGGGCGTTGGCGCGGTCCTGCACGTCGAAGATCCTGCCGAGGTTGCGCAGGTCGTTGTAGGTGTCTTCGAGGCTGGCTGGTGGGCGCTTCATCACGAAGGCGCAGGATTCGCTCAGCTCATACACATTGATGCCCAGCGGCTGCAGGGTTTGCGGAGTGAGATCGCCGCCGACCCGCATGCCGTAGTCCCAGCCGGCGAAGAGGAAATCGACGTTGGCATCGAGCAGGGTTTCCACCGACGGGTACTTGGCCGCCAGCTCCGGCAGACCGTCGAGCAGCGACTGCATGTCGGGTGTCACGGCCTTCCAGCCACTGACGCCGCTGTAGCCGGCCATCCGCGGCTTGAGGCCGAGGGCGAGCATCATCTGGGTCATGTTGATGTCGTGGCTGAGGGCATGTTGCGGTGCTTGCGTGAAGGTCACTTCGCGGTTGCAGCTTTTGACTGTCAGCGGGTAATGGGTGGCTTCGGCCAAGGCCTGGGCGCTGATCGACAGCATCACGAGGCAGAGGCCGGAGCGCAGCAGGGAACGCAAATTCATGGTTGGGTTATCCAGGTGATTCGTGGGTAGCCGTGCAGCGGATGGTCATCGATAAGCGCTTCGACGCCAAACACATTGCGCAGCAGGGCGGTGGTGAGCACCTCTTGCGGCGTGCCGCTGGCGACGATGCGGCCATGGTTGATCACGTACAGCCGATCACAAAAAGCCGCCGCCAGGTTGAGGTCGTGGATGCTCGCCAGGGTGCCTATGTTCAGGTGCTTGACCAACTTCAACAGCTCAAGCTGATAGCGTGGGTCGAGGTGGTTGGTCGGCTCGTCGAGGATCAGCAGTTGCGGTTGCTGGGCCAGGGCGCGGGCGAGGATTACCCGCTGTTTTTCACCGCCTGAGAGGGTGGCGAACTCATGGTCATCGAAGCCCTTGAGGCCGACGGACTCCAGCGCCTGATGAATGAGTGTCGAGTCCTCGAGCGTGTCGCCATCGAACAGGCCTTTGTGCGGCGTGCGGCCCATGGCGACCACTTCCTCGACGGTCAGGCCGAAGGCGTCGGGGAACTCCTGCAAGACCACGGCGATGCGTTGCGCACACCAGCGCGAGGATTGCTTCCAGACATTCTGGTGATCGAGCCTGACCTCACCGTGCTCCGGTTTACTGAAGCGCCAGGCACAACGCAACAGGCTGGTCTTGCCACTGCCGTTGGGGCCGATCAACCCGACGAACTCACCCGCGGCCACGTGCACGGAGGCATCACGCAGCTGGAACTGATGGTGGCAATGGCCGTGGCCCAGTGGGGACCAGGTGAGGTTGGTGAGGTGCAGCGAGGTCATGCCGTTACTCTTGAGGTGAAGCTGATGGCCTCTTCGCGAGCAAGCCCGCTCCCACAGGAGTTGCGTGAATCCTGTGGGAGCGGGCTTGCCCGCGAAGAGGCCCGAAAGGACACCCTTGATGCTAGAGGGTGACGTGCGGGGCAGTTTACAGCCCCTTGAGCCCCGCGCATCTCAGCTGTTTCATGATGAAGATGAGGCGTTCTCAGTCTGCCGGGTAAAACGCGACAGCAGCACACGATCCAGCACCCACACCACCACCAGCGAAGCGCCCACCAACGGGAAGGCCACCGCGAGGGCGAACATGATCACCATGGCGGTTTTCCATTTCGGCAGGTCGTGGCGCAGCGGTGGTACGCCGAGTTTTCCTTGCGGACGACGCTTCCACCAGATCACCACGCCGCTGACCGCGCTGAGCAGGATCATCAGGCAGATCAGCAAAACGATGATTTGATTGAGCGTGCCGAACATCTTGCCTTCGTGCAGCATCACCCCGATTTCCGTGGCGCGGGCGACGGCGCCGTAGTGCTCGAAACGCACATCGGCAAGAACCTTGCCGGTGTACTGGTCGATGTGCAACGTGGCGTCATTGCGCGGGTCGTCGGCGAACACCGAGATGGTGAACACGCCGGTTGCGGATTTCGGAAAAGTGATGCTGTAGCCCGGTTCGACCTTACTCTGCGTAGCGATGTTTTGTACGTCTTGCAGGCTGATAGTCGGCGCGGCGGGGCCGGCGTGCGCACCGTCGTGGGCCATGTGCTCGGCGTGGTCGCCGGACATTGGCATCGGCGTGTTTTCCATGGCCCAGGGCACGGTCTGGCGGGTGGCGCTGTTGAGGCTGCGCGCCTCGACGTCGGACTTCGGTACGTTGTCCCACATTGCCGCCGGAAAGACGTTCCACACGGCAGCGTATTGCTGGCCCCAGAAGCCGGTCCAGGTCATGCCGCTGAGCAGCATCACCAGCAGCAGGGAGGCGCCCCAGAATCCGGTGACGGCATGCAAGTCACGCCAAAGCACCCGCCCGCGACTGCTCAGGCGTGGCCACAGAATGCCGGCGGCCTGACCGCGCGGCCACCACAGGAATACCCCGGACACCACCAGCACCACACCCCAACCGGCGGCCAGTTCGATCAGCCGATCGCCGACGGTGCCGATCATCAGCTCGCCGTGAATCGCGCGCGCAATGGCTTGCAGGTTCTTCTTGGCATCTTGCTCGCCGAGGATGTCGCCGTGGTACGGATCGACAAAAACGTTCAGCTCGTTGCCGTCGTTGAGCACGACGAACTGGGCGCTACGTTCGGCATTGACCGGTGGCAGGTACTGTTTGATCGTGGCCTGGGGATACGCATCTTTTACCCGCTTGAGCAGGTCGTCGGCCGGGACAGTGTGATGACCGGCCGGCACGTTGAGCAGGCTGCTGTACATCAGCGAGTCGAGTTGCGGCTTGAACAGGTAAATGGTGCCGGTCAGGGCCAGCATCACCATGAATGGCGCAACGAACAATCCGGCATAGAAATGCCAGCGCCAGGCCAGGTTGTAGAAGTTCACTTTTGGCTGTTTCATCACGTGTGCTCCGCTTGGCTGGATTTTTTAGTTGTTTGTTTTACGGTTGCTGCGCAACCGATCGCGGGCAAGCCCGCTCCCACAGGTTCAACATTGTCCATGTGGGAGCGGGCTTGCCCGCGATGCTCTTAAAAGCTCATATCCACCTTGGTCCAGAGCGTGCGCCCCGGCTCCTTGATGGCTTGCGGGTCATTGGCGGGGTAGCCGAAACCGGCGTTCCCTGCCAGGTTCAAGTGCTCGGCGTAAGCCTTGCCGAACAGGTTGTCGACGCCGCTGCTGACCTTCCAGTTGCTGTTGATCCGATAGGCACCGTTGAGGGAGAACACGCCGAACCCCGGCGTCTTGCCGAAGTCCTTGCCGACCACGTTGCCCTTGTTCTGGTCGATACGGTTTTGTGCGGCGACCACTCTCCACAGTGCGCCGGCACTCCAGTTGTCTTCGCTGTAGGTCAGGCCGAAACGGGCATCCAGCGGCGGCATCTGCGGCAATGCAGAGCCATCGCTGCTGTTCTTGCCCCAGGCGTAGGCCAGGGTCGCGTCGGCTTTCCAGTGTTCAGTGAGGCTGTACGCGGCGCCCAGTTCGCCGCCCATGATTCGTGCGTCGATGTTCTCGGCTTGCGAGGTCGTGCCCATCATCGTCGGGGTGTAGTTGAACAGGATGTAATCGCGCACCTGCCCGACGTAACCCGAGGCCCAGGCTTGGAGTGTTTCGGTCTTGTATTGCAGGCCGAAATCGAGCTGGGTGGTTTTTTCCGGCTTGATCGAATCGAAGGCATTCACCGAACCGGCGGGGCCGGACTTGGGTGAAAACAGCTCCCAGTAATCCGGGAACCGCTGGGTGTGACCGAGGCCCGCGTACAAGGTGGTCGGGCTGTCGGCCAGGTCATGCTCGTAGCGGATGAAGCCGCTTGGCAGGGTGTCGGCGCGGGTGTCGTCGGCGGTCGGATTCGGGCGGGTCATCATTCCCGAGCCGATGGTCTGCCGATAGTCCTTGGCCGAGGCGCGGTCCAGGCGTGCGCCGCTGATCAAGCGGTCACGGTCGGTGGCGTACCAGGTCAGTTCGCCGAACGCACCGTAGTTATGGAAGTCGGCATCCTTGGTGTAGGGCAGGTCCTTGTAGGTGTCGATGCCCATGGCGCTGCGCTGGCGATGTTCGTTGGTCTGTGCGTCGATGCCGCTGATCAGCTGCACATCAGCCCAACGCCAGGTGGCCTTGATCCGTGCGCCGAGGGTGCGGCGGTCGACGTTGGAGGCCATGGGGCCGGCCATCATGCCGGTGCCGGACGGCGTGCGCAGGGTGTAGTTGTCCATCACGTGGTCGGCGTAGTTGTAATAGACCTGCGCCTCGACTGTATCCAGCACATCGCCGATGCTGGATTTCTCGAAGCGCAGGCCGAGGCTTTCGCGCAGGAACTGCGAACCGTCCATGCTGCGCCCGGCGTAGCGCGCTTCACCGTCACCCTTGCCGGCGGTCAGCTCCAGCAGGGTATCGGCATCCGGGGTCAAACCGAGTGCGACGTCGCCGTTCCATTTGTCGTAACGCGATGGGACGGTGTCGTTGTTGCCGTCCTGGTAGTCGTCTGCATGTGCGGTGTTGCCGATTACCCGCACGTAGCCCAGTGGCCCGCCGGCAGCGGCGTCCACCAGTTTGTCGAAGCGCCCGTTGGAGCCGGCCAGTACGCTGGCATTCACCCTCGTGCCGAGTTCGCCGAAGCTTTCCGGCTCGCGCTCGAACAGGATGGTGCCGGCCGAAGCGCCCGGCCCCCAAAGCACGGTTTGCGGGCCTTTGATCACGGTCAGCTTGTCGTAGGTTTCCGGCGAAATGTAGGAGGTCGGCGCGTCCATCCGCCCAGGACAGGCGCCAAGCATCATGCCGCCGTTGGTGAGGATGTTCAGGCGCGAGCCGAACATGCCGCGCAGCACCGGGTCGCCGTTGGTGCCGCCGTTGCGCACCTGGGCGAAGCCCGGAATGGTTTTCAGATAATCCGAGCCGTCGCTGGCCGGCACCGGTTGGCGCGGGTCCTTGGGGTTGGTGACGATGGTCAATGGCGAGCTGGGGGCAACGGCGGTAATCACCGTCGGACTCAGTTCTTCAGTGTGACCGGCGTGTTCATCGGCCAGCGCGGAAGGCGCCAGCAATGCACTGCACAAAATTGCAGTGGCGTGCCTGAAACGAATGCCGGATTCGTTTTGGGCCATGGAGACTTGAGCTGGGCTCAAGCCTGTGTCAGCAGAAAACCTGGACATGAAATTTCCATCGAACAGTCGTAAACGACACGGCCGGCAGCCTGAAGCTTTCCCTGTGGGAGCGGGCTTGCTCGCGAAAGCAGTGTGCCAGGCGACATCAACGTTGACTGACACTCCCTCTTCGCGGGCAAGCCCGCTCCCACCGGTTGCTTGGGTTGTCTTGCGGACCGTGTGAGATCGGAGGTGGGTGTTTACGCGACGGAAGGCGGGGCGCGGGTGCGGGCGCCGGGGAAGACGGTTAGCCGGGCATGGCCCAGGCGCGGAGAGGGTGTGGTGAAGGTGTTGACGGGTGCAATGACGAAGTTGGCGAAGGACACGCCGCCGGTCAGCGCCGGGCAATTGAACAGCAGGCTGCAATAGCCGCACTTTTCCCACAGCACATGGTGCCCCGGGGCAGGCGGGCAATGCTCGGCAGAGGTTTGCTTGCCGTGGTCGGCATGCTCCATCGCCGACATGTCCATGCTCATACCTGCAGGCATGCTCATCGACATGGCGCGCGAATCCATCGGCATCGACTGGGAAATCAGCGGACCGATAAAGATCATCAGCATGGCGAACAGGCTGATCCAGCTGCCGCGTGTCAGGCTCAATGCCTGACTGCGTGGCCTGGATGACCTGGCGCTAAGCGGGCGCATGGGCGTTTTCAGTTCAGGCGATTATGGATTGTGCATGTGCGCTTGCATGCCGTCCGGCGCCTGCTTCTGCACCGCGACTTCGACCGTCACGTCACCGGCTTTCTCGAAGTGCAGCGTCATGGGGAAGCGCTTGCCGTCAACCAGCAGGCTGCGGTCCTTGAGACCCAGCAACATCACGTGATAGGCCATCGGTGCGAAAGTGACCTCGCCACCGGCGGGCACTTCCACGCTTGGTACGTGCTGCATTTTCATCATGTCGCCTTGCATCACGTGCTCATGCAATTGCGCTTCGCCGGCAATGGGGGTATCGACGCTGAGCAGGCGGTCGGCGGTCATGCCTTCGTTGTCGATCACGAAATACGCCGCAACGGTGGGCGCATTGGGTGGCAACTCCTGAGACCACGGATGGGCGATTTCCAGCGTGCCGACCTTGTATTCGTGGGCATTGGCAAAGCAGGCAGGCAGCAACAACGCGGCCAGAACGATGAGTTTGTTCAACATGGCAGTTCTCCGGAACGATTTAAACGCAGGTCAATTGCGAGAAAAAATCACACCAGAGGGGACGCGCGGGGGTTGAGACTCGGCCATTGCTGGCGCGGTGACGGGCTGTCGAGCGAGGTGGCAGGCAAGCTTCGGTTGGATTCGAAGTGCGCGAAATACAGCTGTGGCGAATGTCCCGGCAACGCCACCAATGGCGCAGAACCCGAGCAGCACCAGCAATGCTGCATATTGGAATGATCGTCGTTCTGCGGGGCTTTCTGTTCAAGGTCGCCGATGGAAATCGCCACCATCCTGGTGCCGCTGGCGCTGCAGAAGCTGCCCCACAACAACTGTTCGGCAGGTGACTTCGACGTTTGCGCCATCGCTCCGGACATCGGCATGGCGAGCAAATTGAACAGCACTGCGAAGCAGGCTATCCAGGCAATTGCGAGCCGTTGTCGGGACATGGGACAAAATCCGTTTGGGTGGGCGATCAGGCGCGGGCTATTTAGCCTGATCAGGGCCGATAAGTAAAAACGCGGTGTGCGGTTTGGTGTCGCAGTGCGTTGCACCGCGGTCATTGATTTCATGATAGCCGCGAATTCCAGAATGCTAGCACCGCTTAAACATTGTTCAGAATCTCAGAGATTCAGTCGTTCCTTAAAGGTTTGTACGTAAAGTCGGAGTGACGGGTAGGTTCCAATCTTTGCGTCACCACTGATGGCGCCTTCACGGGCAAGCCCGCTCCCACAGGTTTCTTTGTCTGGCCATGGATTTGTGCTCAGTGAGGTCCACTGTGGGAGCGGGCTTGCCCGCGAAGGCGTCCTGACGTGTTCGCAAAAATCAGATCAATTGCTGCTCTGCCATTACCTGCAGTATCACGGCCACCGCCGCAAACTCTCGCTCAACCCCAGGCAACACCGGCCGCTTCAAAACAATCACCGGCACCCCACGCTCACGCGCCACTTCCAGCTTCGGCTCGGTCGCCGTGCTGCCACTGTTCTTGCTGATCAATACGTCGATCTGCCGACGTTCGAACAACGCGCGCTCATCGTCGATCAGGAACGGTCCCCGTGCGCCGATCACTTCGCAGCGCTCGTTGCCCGGATAGATATCCAGCGCGCGCAGGGTCCAGAATTGCTCCGCAGGAATTTCATCCAGGTGTTGCAGGGGCTCGCGGCCGAGGGTGAACAGCGGTCGGCGGAAGGGTTTCAGGGCCTCGATCAGTTCGGCCCAATCGCTGACTTCCCGCCAGTCATCACCCGCCCGGGCTTGCCAGGCCGGACGCCGTAGCGCCCAGCAGGGAATACCGCTCAAGCGCGCGGCGGTCGCAGCGTTCTGGCTGATTTGGGCGGCGTAGGGGTGAGTGGCGTCGACCAGCAGTCCGATACCCTCATTGCGAATAAATTGCGCCAGACCCTCGGCACCGCCGTAACCGCCAACGCGGATCTGACATTGCAGGTCCGTGGGCACCCGACCGATACCGGCCAGGCTATAGATGTGCTGCGGCCCCAGCGTGCGGGCAATGGCCAAGGCTTCGGTCACACCGCCGAGCAACAGGATGCGCTTCATTGAAAAGCGCCTGCATGGCCGACAATCCCGCCCTGGCGATCGATGGCAAAGACTTCCACCTGAACCTGCGCCGGCACCACGCTGCGGGCAAAGTCCAGGGCGTGCTGACAGACTGCATCACCCAGGGCGACCCCGGCTGCGGCGGCCATGGCCAGTGCCTGCTGGCTGGTGTTGGCCTCGCGGATGCTTTGCTGCAATGCCGTATCGGCACCGACCTGTGCGGCCCATTGCGCCAGTTGCGGCAGGTCGATGCTCGAATGACGACTGTGCAAATCCATATGCCCGGCTGCCAGTTTGCTGATCTTGCCGAAACCACCGCACAGGCTGAGCTTGTCCACGGGCACTTTGCGCAGGTGCTTGAGTACGGCACCGACGAAGTCGCCCATTTCGATCAGGGCAATTTCCGGCAGGTTGTAGACCTGGCGCATGGTGTCTTCGCTGGCGTTGCCGGTACAGGCGGCGATGTGCAGGTAACCGTTGGTTTTTGCCACGTCGATGCCCTGGTGGATCGAGGCAATGTAGGCCGCGCATGAAAACGGCCGGACGATGCCGCTGGTGCCGAGTATCGACAGTCCGCCAAGAATGCCCAGGCGCGGGTTCATGGTTTTCAATGCCAGTGCCTCGCCATTCTCGACATTGACCGTCACGTCGAAACCGCCGGCATAACCGAGCTCGTCGGCCAGCCGGGCCAGGTGATCGCCGATCATTTTGCGTGGCACCGGGTTGATCGCCGGTTCGCCGACCCCCAGCACCAGCCCGGGCCGGGTCACGGTGCCAACGCCGCGGCCGGCATGGAAGCGAATCCCCGGCTCGGCGCTCAGGCGCACCTGGGAGTACAGCAGGGCGCCATGGGTCACGTCGGGATCGTCGCCGGCGTCCTTGAGGGTTCCCGCTTCGGCGCCGTCCTCGGTGAGGCGGCAGAACTCCAGGCGCATCTGCACGTGCTTGCCTTTGGGCAGCACGATGTCCACCGCGTCGGCTGTTACACCGGCCAACAGCAAGCGTGCGGCAGCGAGGCTGGTAGCGGTGGCGCAACTGCCGGTGGTCAGGCCACTGCGCAGCGGGGCGGGTTGTTCGGCGGTTTCGTCACGCATCGAAAGGCTTCGTCACGTCCAGCAAGGTAATCGGCAGGGCCTGGCGCCAGGTGTCAAAGTCGCCCAGCGGTTGTGCTTGCGCGATATGAATTCGCGTCAGCTCTCCGCCGTGTTGCTCGCGCCAGGCCATCAGGGTCATTTCACTTTGCAGGGTGACTGCGTTGGCAATCAGCCGGCCACCGGGTTTGAGTTCGGCCCAGCACGTATCCAGCACGCCTTCACGGGTGACACCGCCGCCGATGAAAATCGCGTCCGGTCGCTCCAGGCCGGCCAGGGCCTGCGGCGCATTGCCGCGAACCAGTTGCAGGCCGGGAACGCCGAGGGCATCGCGGTTGTGCTCGATCAACGCCTGGCGGCCGTCATCCGCCTCGATGGCCAATGCGCGACAACCGGGGTGGGTGCGCATCCATTCGATGCCGATCGAGCCACTGCCGGCACCGACATCCCACAACAGTTCGCCGGGGATCGGGGCCAGACGTGCGAGGGTGATGGCGCGCACATCGCGTTTGGTCAATTGACCGTCGTGCCTGAAGGCGGAGTCCGGCAGTCCGGCCAGTCGGGACAGGCGAGGTGTATTCGGTTCAGCGACACATTCGATGGCGACCAGGTTCAGGTCGGCGATCAGCGGGGCGTTCCAGTCGCTGGCAATGCTGTCGATACGCCGCTCGGCTTCGCCGCCCAGGTGTTCCAGCACGGTGAGACGGCTGGGGCCGAAGCCTCGTTCGCGCAACAGTGCAGCGATGGCCGCGGGGCTGCGGCCGTCGTTGCTCAATACCAGCAAGCGCACGCCGCTGGACAGGTGGGCGTTGAGTGCGGCGAGCGGCCGGGCCACCACCGAAAGGGTGACCACGTCCTGCAAGGGCCAACCCATTCGCGCTGCTGCCAGTGAGCATGAGGAGGGCGCGGGAAGCGTCAGCACTTCGCTGGCAGGGAGTTGTCGGGCAAGGCTGGCGCCGACGCCATAGAACATTGGATCACCGCTGGCCAGGACGCAGACGGGCTCGCCACGTCGGGCCAGGACCGGTTCAAGGGAAAAGGGACTTGGCCACACTTGCCGTTCGCCACGGATGCAGGCTGGCAGCAGATCCAGTTGTCGTTGACCGCCAATGATCCGCGAAGCCTTCAGCAGAGCATGTCGGGCATTTTTTCCAAGCCCCTTGAAGCCTTCCTCTCCGATGCCTACTACTGTCAGCCAGGGGGTCATGCTGTTCCTCATCTATCAATCGAAGCCAAATCACGGAGCCGGTCCGTGCCGGGCTGGCGGTTGCGCATCATACCGCGGCGCGGCATTCGCCTGTTGTCATCGGGTGAAGGCGTGCTTTTGACCGTGATGACACCGTTCAAGTGTCAGGATATTCAATCTTATGATGGCTTGCGCAGTTCGAATCTCTTCATGGTGATCTCGCGAAGCTTTTTTTCAATCAGCGGTTTTTTATTTTCGAGTTTGTATCTGTCCAGTTTAAGGCTGGCCCGTCGCTGGGTGATTTGTGCATCCTGATCTTCCCAGTTCCAGAACAAAAAACCACTTTTTCTTGTGGTTACTACCAATTCAAGATTAAAGACGGCTATTTCAAGGAACCCCCTTGAATCGTAGCGTGCAGGTATTACCTGAAAACCTTCTCCCATAAGACTCTCTTTATCCAGTGAAAACAGCGCCGATTTGTCGGGCTTCAGCGCGTCGAGCGTGTCTATCATGGCATTGCCTTGTCGGGAGTCCCGCATGCCTTCAGCGCTTTGCACCAGAAAGTGCGCAACGCTTTGTGAAATGACGCTACGGGTGCGGGTGAAAATCGCGTCTTCAAAGACAGACCAACCCAGGAAATCCAGCGTATTTACATACTCATGCAGCCACGTTGACGAATCAGTGAAGCGACTACAAAGCATGTCAGCGGATTTTGTGGCTATTTGTGTGCAATCGGTAAGGTCGTTGTGATCTTGCAGTGAAAGTTCGTCTATGCATGAAGTAAGGCTGTGTCCGGTTAATGCTCCAGACAGGCTGTTTTTGCTCATGGGTTGCTCCTGATAGTTAGCTGTTTGCTATTGCTGTTTGCGAATTAAAAGTACAGGAGTCGATAGAGGGTTGAAATAAGAGCGGGTTGTGAAGTTGATTTTTGTTGTGAGTGTTTTTTGCGGCGTTTATGCCTGACATGAGTCAGTACGACCCGTGCGCCAGAACAAACACTCTGACGCCGGAGCCAGGCGCTTTTCGTCGTCCATCTGCCTGGACTTTTCATCCCGCCTGACAAAGCAGGCATAATGCTGCCCTTCGCCTCGTACCGGTCATCCAGTGAATCCTCGTCAGAAATCCAACCCTTTACGCCCTTCGGCCTGTCCCGGGTTGCTGCGTATCGTCCAGGCGTTGGACGGCGGCATTTGCCGAATCAAACTCAGCAGTGGTTCCATCCGCGTACAGCAGGCCTTCGCGGTGGCCGATGCAGCCGAGCGATATGCCGGTGGTGTGATCGAGGCGACCAACCGCGGCAACTTGCAGATTCGTGGCATCGGCAACGAACAGGCCGCCTTGATCGACTGCCTGCTTGCCGCAGGATTGGGCCCGAGCCATGCGGCGGGTGATGATGTTCGCAATCTGATGCTCAGCCCTGCCGCCGGGTTCGATCGGCAGATGCTGTTCGATACCCGTGCGCTGGCCGATCGGATTTTGGCCACGGTGCAACAGCAGGAACGCTTTCACGATCTCAGTGCCAAGTTCGCTGTGCAACTCGATGGCGGCGAGGCTCTGGCGATGCTTGAGCATCCCCACGACCTGTGGCTCGCGGCCTTCGAGCGAAACGGTGAGCAACGGCTGGCGTTTGGGTTGGCTGGATGCCCGACGGACCAACCGGCCGGTTCGGTCGCGCTCGACGATGGCCATGCCCTGGTAGTCGCGGTGCTTGAGTTGTTCCTTGAACGGGCGCGCCCCGAGCAGACGCGGATGCGTCATTTGCTGACCGAGTACTCCATCGAGCACGTTCTGCTTCGGCTGGCTGAGTGTGTATCGATGCAAGCGGTTGTCGATTGGCAGCGGGTTTCGGCTGGCAGCGATTTGCACATCGGCGCCCATCCCCAGGCCGACTCCGGCGTTGTCTATGTGGGGGCTGTCCCGCCACTGGGACGGCTCGATCCGACGATGCTGCGGGGCGTGGCGCAAGTGGCCTGCGAGCTCGGTGATTCGAGTCTGCGCTTCACACCCTGGCAAAGTCTGCTGGTGCCCAATGTTCGCGCGGAAAATGCCACTGAGGTCATTCGGCGACTGCAGTGTCTGGGTCTGCAGTGCGAAGCCGATCAGCCATTGTCCCGGCTGATCGCCTGCACCGGCTCAAACGGTTGCGCCAAAGGCCTGGCCGAGACCAAGGGCGATGCCCTGCAGTTGGCCGCGCTGCTGCGCCGCCACGGACCGGCGCTGAACATACACCTGAGCGGTTGCCCGCGTTCCTGCGCCGCCGCGCATATCGCGCCCGTCACGTTGCTGGCCGTCGCCCCCGGTCACTACGATCTATATTTTCGCGACGCAGCGCAGCCGGGTATCGGCGCGCTGCACGCACACAACCTTACTATTGAAGCGGTCGCGGCCTTGCTCGACGCTCGCTCACGGAGCCCCCTTGATGCTTGATTACATCCGCGACGGTCAGGAGATCTATCGCAACTCCTTCGCGATCATTCGCGCCGAGGCCAACCTCGACCGAATTCCTGCCGATCTGGAGAAACTCGCGGTCCGTGTGATTCACGCCTGCGGCATGGTCGAGGCCATCGACGGTTTGCAGTTTTCCGAAGGGGCGGGCAAGGCCGGGCGTGATGCGTTGGCGGCCGGCGCGCCGATTTTGTGCGATGCGCGAATGGTCTCCGAAGGCGTGACCCGCGCGCGGTTGCCAGCGAACAATCCGGTGATCTGCACCTTGCGCGACGAAAGCGTTCCGGAACTGGCCCGTGAGTTGGGCAACACCCGCTCAGCCGCTGCGCTGGAACTGTGGCGTCCCCATCTGGAAGGTAGCGTGGTGGTCATCGGCAACGCCCCGACGGCATTGTTTTATTTGCTGGAAATGCTCGACGCCGGTGCGCCGAAACCGGCGCTGATCCTCGGGTTCCCTGTAGGTTTCGTCGGCGCCGCCGAATCCAAGGCAGCGCTGGCGGCTGACAGCCGTGGCGTGCCGTTTGTCATCATGCAGGGTCGCCTGGGCGGTAGCGCCATGGCTGCCGCCGCCGTCAATGCCCTCGCCACGGAGATCGAATGATGCAGCAACCTGGACGTTTGATCGGCCTTGGCGTCGGTCCCGGTGATCCGGAACTGATTACCGTCAAGGCGTTGCGACTGCTGCGCGAGTCGCCTGTAGTAGCGTACTTCGTCGCCAAGGGCAAGAAGGGCAACGCCTTCGGTATCATCGAAGCCCACCTGCAGGACGCACAGAATTTGTTGCCACTGGTGTACCCGGTGACCACTGAAGCCTTGCCAGCGCCGTTGTCCTACGAGCAAGTGATCAGCGACTTCTATGATGACGCTGCCGCAGAACTGGCCGCGCATCTCGACGCAGGTCGCGATGTGGCAGTGATCTGCGAGGGCGATCCGTTCTTCTACGGCTCCTACATGTACCTGCACGACCGGCTCGCCCAGCGTTATCAGGCTGAAGTCGTGCCTGGGGTGTGTTCGATGCTCGGCGGTGCTTCGGTGCTCGGTGCGCCGCTGGTGTATCGCAATCAGAGTCTGTCGGTGTTGTCCGGTGTGCTGCCGCACGACGAACTCAAGCGTCGCCTGGCCGATGCCGATGCGGCGGTGATCATGAAACTGGGACGCAATTTTCCCAAGGTCCGCCAGGTGCTGGAGGAACTCGGCCTGGCCGAGCGAGCGCTGTACGTCGAACGCGCAACCATGGCCAACCAGAAGATCGTGCCGCTGGATCAGGTCGAGCCGATGTCTTCGCCGTACTTCTCGTTGATCATCGTTCCCGGTGAAAGGTGGCAAGGCTGATGACCCGTCCAGTTCCGGCGATTGTCATTCTCGGCAATGGCAGCCTCGCGACCGCACAGAAAATTCAGCAGTTTTATCCGGGAGCGTTGATCCACGGCCTGACCGGGCGGGTGGAGGGCGCTGATCGCGTCTACCGTGAATTCGGTGCGACCCTGCGTGAGCTTTATCAACAGGACACACCGATCATAGCCTTGTGCGCAGCCGGGATCGTGATCCGAACGCTGGCGCCGTTGCTGCTGGAAAAAGGCGCCGAGCCGCCAGTGCTGGCCGTGGCCGAAGACGGCAGTGCGGTGGTGCCTCTGCTTGGTGGTCTTGGCGGCGTGAATGTGATGGCGCGCGAGATTGCCGCCGCACTGGAAGTCTCGGCGGCGATCACCACCAGCGGTGAACTGCGTTTCGGCACCTGCCTGCTCAATCCGCCCAGTGGGTATGTCTTGGGCGATCTGGAATTGGGCAAGCGTTTCGTGTCCGATTTGCTGGCGGGTGAAACGGTGCGCATCGAAGGTTCTGCACCGTGGTTGGCGCAAGCGCAATTGCCTGAGAATGAACACGCGCGACTGATCGTTCACGTCGGTCATGCCGAGCGAGCGCCAGCGGCCGACGAATTGCGGATCTATCCACGCAACGTGCTGGTTGCCGTGGCGGGCGAAGTGGCCAATGCATCGGCCGCCATTCGCCAGGCTTTGCGTCAGGCCGGAATCGCAGTGCAATCGGTGGCTTGCCTGTTGGCCGCCGACAGTGAAATGGTCGGCTCCACGTTGCGCGAAGCGGCGCTCGAGCTGGGTGTGCCGTTGCGTTTTGTCAGCGCTGCAGGTGCGGCGAGTGAGCTGGTGCATCATGCCATCAGGCCTGTATCCATCGTCGGCGATGACGTGGTTGCCATTGCAGTCGCCGAGCAGCCGTTGGAGCCATCGCAGATCGGCCGACCGCGCGGACGGCTGGCGGTGATTGGCCTCGGGCCAGGCGCTGCCGACTTGATGGTGCCGGCGGTGAAGGCAGAACTGGCTCGCGCCAACGATGTGCTCGGCTACGAAACTTACGTACGCATGGCCGGGCCATTCCGGGCTGACCAGGTGTTGCACTGCACGGATAACCGCGAAGAAATGCAGCGTGCCCGTCACGCCTTCGAACTGGCGGCTCAAGGGCGTTCGGTGGTGGTGGTGTCGTCCGGTGATCCGGGGGTCTTTGCCATGGCCGCGGCTGTGCTGGAGGCGCTTCACGAGTCCAGCGATGCTGCCTGGCACAACGTCGATCTCGAAATCCTGCCAGGTGTCTCAGCCTCGCTGGCGACGGCCGCCCAGGCCGGTGCGCCGTTGGGGCATGACTTTTGTGTGCTGTCGCTGTCAGACAATCTCAAGCCCTGGTCGATCATTGAAAAACGTCTGGACCTGGCCGCGCAAGCTGATCTTGCGCTGGCTTTCTACAATCCGATCTCTCGTTCACGCCCATGGCAATTGGGCCGGGCGCTGGAGATTGTCAGCCAGCACCGTGAGCCGGGAACTCCCGTCGTATTGGGGCGGGATATTGGCCGTCCGGGTCAGACGTTACGGGTGACCACGCTGGGTCAACTGGGTGTCGATCAGGTGGACATGCGGACAATGGTGCTCATCGGGTCTTCGACAACTCGTGTGTTCCCTCGCCTGGACGGTAGTACCTGGGTGTACACGCCACGCAGTTATGGCGACAAGCTTACCCCCATTCAATAGTTACTATTCCGGACTGCTGAATAACGCCAGGCCATTATTAATTAATAATGGCCTGGTTGGTGGTGTCTGTTTGTTGTTGAATACGTGTCTCGCTAGTTTGTAATGATTGATATACATATGTTGTATTTAGTTGTGGTTGATGGTTGGAGTGAACTGCGTTAGTTTTAAGGCGCTTCTGGATGGAGCGCTTGTTAATAAATAAAGGAGTATTACTTGTGGATGATTTTGAAAGCTCTGTAAGCTTTTCGAAAAGTGCTGATTTTGTAAGGGCATGCATTAAGATGCGTAAAAGTGCCATGGCCAAGCGGCCGCGCACAATGTCGTTGATGTCGTCGGTCGCTTCGAGTCCTACCAAGGAATTGGACGCGCTGGTGTTGGGCAATAGTCTGATTGGCTACGGTGACAAGATCAGCATCGAGAACATGGCGATCATTGAAAACCTGATAACCATGTCGAAGATGGAAGCCAATTACGAAGTGCCCGGGAATAAGGATCCCAAGGCTTGGTATCACGCCTTTACCAAGTGTCTGGAAGAGTTGGGGTGTTTCGTTCCAGATAAAGGTTACTCAAAGTACAGTGCCACTTCGCTGAAGATCACGATGGATAATGTCATGGTCGATATTATCCAGGCTGCCATCGAGGCTGCAAAGGCCGCAATTCCTGGCGCAACTGTGCTCAGTGCAATCACCAACTCCACGCTGGATGCATTGAAGAAAGAGCCAGATGCACTAAATCTGTTCAACCTTGAAGCGAAGAATACGGAAGGCGTACGCCTGACCACTATCCCCTGCGAGCAAATGGCCAACGGAATTATCCTGATCGCGGTAGGCGCGGTTGATCATCAGGGTGGTAGTGATGATGGCGGTGCGCTGTTTGTCGACTGGAGGACTTCTTCCCTGGAAATCTTTCACGGAAAGTCGTTTGTAACGTTCAACCCTGCCCGTTATGCGGAAATCAAGTCGGACATCGAAGAGTACCTTGGCGAGCACCGAAAAGATGTGTTGGTCAGGCGGTTCAGCCGGCGCAAGTGAAGGAACGAGGCCAGAGGTTTTCGGCCTTTGGCTTTCCTGAATCAAGGAAAGCGAATGACGTACTCCGTAGTAATAAATTCAGGCAGCGTTTTGCTGATGTCGAAGGCGTTGTCGCCTGCGGCCCTGCAGGACAGCCTTGACACTGTCTTGTTTGCGCAACTCACCGCCGAGGAAGATTTTCCGAATGGTCACGCCCACGTCAAATGGGCCGAAGTATTCGTGGATACGCTGGGCGCTTGTGGCTGGCAGTTCCATGACCAGGGGGCAACCTCAGGAATGTTCCCTCGATCAGGCGTTACGATTTTTTCCGTGTATGACGCTGTGCATGCAGCCTTTCAATCAAGGCTGTCCGCTCAGCAAGTCCTTCTGATGGGAAGTGCTCTGCGCATGATTGCGCAACTGCCGGTACAGTCGCTGGGGGCTGGGGTTTTCCGTGAGCAATCGATATTGGAGAGTGGGACTCATTCAGTCGGTATCGAAGACAATCTCAAGCGTACTCATCGTGTGAGAGTGCTGGCAGGCGTAGTCGAGGCTGATGGTTTTTTAACATTGGCCACCGTGTTCTTTGAAACAGATCAGCCGATTGAAGGCCAGTTTATCGGGCAAGACTTCGCTTTGAATCGCGTAGCGGGAGGTGTGATGACTTCATTTCTTCACGCCCGATTTGCTGTCAACGAATACACGGCATTCCGAGAAGACACAGTGCGGTGGCTAGGGCCGCAACGGCAGGCACTGTGCATCAAGGTCGGCGAACACGCGGTGCAGCTTGCTTAGAGGGGGCTAAGGCACCAGATAGCCCCTCACCCCGGTGAAGATAATCTGCGCCGCCAGTGCGCATACGAATAGCCCCATCAAACGGCTGACGATCTGTAATCCCTGATCACCGAGAATGCGCTCGATTCGACTGGACAAAAACAGCACCACGCCCACCGTAAAACTGGCCATGGCAATGCCGACAATGGCGGTGAGTTTGTCGTCCCAGTGCGGCTGACTCACGCCCATCACCAGTAACGCACCGATGGTGCCCGGGCCGACGGTCAGTGGAATGGTCAGCGGGACGATGGTCACATCCTGCTGCACGTTGTCGGTCTGTACTGCCGATTTACCTTGTGCCATCCCGAGTGCCGAGATGAACAGGACGCTACCGGCACCGATGCGGAACGCATCCACGGTAATGCCGAAAACACTGAAAATCACTCGGCCGAACAAGTACAGCAGCACACTGGAGACCAGTGTGGCGACTGCAACTTTCCAGGCCAGTCGACGCTGTTCCTTGCGCGAATAACCACGGGTCAGGCTGATGAAGCAGGACAACACGAAGAATGGGCTGTAGAGCACCAGCATCTTCAGGTAAACGCTGAACAACACATGGAGCATGGTGCCGGGCTCACTGGCGAGGGAAGTCGAGGGGGAGTCTATCAGGGGTTGCGCAGTCTGTCGGCTCAGGACGTTTGGGTCGTTGCGCGATTCTGCTGGTCACGCTGGGCGACCCAGTGTTCGATCAATTCACGCAGTTGTGACAGTTCGACCGGTTTGGCCATGTGTCCGTCCATGCCGGCCTGGCGCGCACGCTCTTTGTGTTCGGCCAGGATGTGGGCGGTCAATGCCACCACGGGGGTACGGACCCGCTGGTTGCCGACTTCCCAGGCACGCAATTGCTGGGTGGCCGAGAAGCCGTCGAGGATCGGCATTTCGCAGTCCATCAGCACCAGGTCGTAACGCTGGGCTTTCATCGCCTGCAAGGCTTCTTCGCCGTTGCAGGCGGTATCCGGTTGCAGGTTGAGCTTGCTCAGCATGCCGCGGATCACCTTGGTCGAAATGCTGTTGTCTTCGGCCACCAGAATGCGGAAATCGCTGGGGACCTTGACCGGCGGGGGCGGGCCGCTTGGCAGTGATTGCGTGACGACCAGGCCTTTGTTGCGTTGGGTCAGTTCGTCGGCCAGGGTGGTCTTGAGGGTGTAGCCGGCCACCGGTTTGGCGAGGATGCGCTTGATCCCGGAGTTACGCGCAATGATCTTGCTCGGCGCATTGCTGATGCCGGTGAGCATGATCAGCAGGATGTCATGGTTCAGGCTCGGGTCTTCCTTGATCTTGGCCGCCAGTTGCATGCCGGTCATGCCGGGCATGTTCTGGTCCAGCAGGACCACATCGAAGTAATCGCGCAAATGCGCCTTGGTGCGCAACAGTGCCAGTGCTTCCTTGCCGGAAGGCGCGGCGCTGACGTTCAGGCCCCAGGCGCTGCATTGCTGCACCAGCACCTTGCGACAGGTGTCGTTGTCGTCCACCACCAATACCCGTGCACCTTGCAGCGGGCCATCGAGGTCGGAGGTCGGGTGTTCGAGGCGATCCGGATCCAGCGGCAGGGTCAGCCACAGGGTGCTGCCCTGGTTGCTGCCACTCTTGATGCCGAATTCCCCTTGCATCAAGCGTATAAGTTGCCGGGCAATCACCAGACCCAGGTTGCCGCCCAGGTGGGTGGCCGACAGAAAATGCCGGCTGTGCAGTTCGGCGTGCATCAGGGCGTCGCGTTCATCGGCGTCCATCGGCTCGCCGCTGTCCTGCACGGCGATACGCAGGCGCGGTTTGGTGTTGCGCTCGTCGAGCGCCACGACGATCAGGATTTCGCCTTCGTCGGTTTTTTTCAGGGCGTTTTCGAGCAGGCTCAACAGGGTCTGGCGCAGGCGTGTCGGGTCACCGCTGATCACTCGAGGCACTTGCGGCTGGATGAAGCTGATCAACTCGACGTTTTGCTGCTCGGCCTTGGCGCGGAAGATGCTCAGGCAGTCTTCGATCAGCGCGTTGAGGTCGAACTGCACATCGTCCAGTTCGATCTGCCCGGACTCGAGTTTGGAAATGTCGAGAATTTCGTTGATCAGTGTCAGCAGCTCGTTCCCGGCGCTGTGGATCGTCTGCACATAGTCGCGTTGCTTGACCGACAGCGGGGTGCCCAACAGCAGCTCGGTCATGCCGAGAACGCCGTTCATCGGGGTGCGGATTTCATGGCTGATCTTCGCCAGGAACTCGGCCTTGGCGTTGACCTCGGCATTGCTGGCCGCCAGGTCGCGGCTGATGCTGAAACGGTCTTCGGTGATGCGGCGCTGGCGCTCGCTCAACGCGATGCTCATCAGCAGGCCGCTGATGCAGATGAATACCAGCAAGGTCGTGATCAGGCCATGGGGTTCGACCAGGGTCAGCCCCAACAGCGCAGGCAGGATGACCAGGGTCCCGAGGTTGAACACCACCATGGCCGCCACGAAGAGACGCGCCGGGCGATAGCCTTTTTGCCAGTGATAGGCGCTGATGAACAGCATGGTCAGGCCAGCCAGGGCTACCAGGCCGTAGGTAATGAAGTTCAGCGGCAAGGTATTGACGAATAGCAGCATCAGGCCGCAAGCGGTGATGAGCAGGACCTCGCCGAGCAGCAACCGGTTCAGCGGGTGCGGCCCGAGCGGGGAGAAGAAACGATAGGCAAGCATCAGGCCGCAGGGCGCCGTCAGCAGCAATGCCAGGTAGGCCCCCGGCGTCTGCAGTGCGTGCCAGTCCGGTAGCCAGGGGCCGGCGAGGTTCAGCAACAGCAGCAGGCTGAGCATCAACAGCCCTTCGCACGTTGCCAGCCAGAGGGCGCTGTGCGAGCGGGTGTAGGCGTAGCGGATGAGGTTGTGCAGGATCAGCATGGCGATGCAACCGAACAGCAGGCCATAGATCAGCGTCTGGTTCTGGTTGGCAGCCGCGATGACCGCCGATTGCAGGGTGATGTAGGGTCGTAACTGGTGGTCGGAGGCCAGTCGCAGGTAGACGTCCAGCGGGCTGTCACTTTGCGGCAGCGGCAGCATGAAGTCGCTGCTGGGCAATGGACGCTCGGATTGGGGCTGTTCGTTGCCTGTGCTGGATTGGTCGATCAGCTTGTCGCCGTCCAGTACGTACATGTTGAACTGGCGCAGGTCAGGCGCGAACAATCGCAGCACCTGTTCGTGCTTGCCCGGTGCAAGCTTGAATCGCAACCATAGCGCCCCATCGGGTTCAGCCGCGGTAATGCGATCGAGTTCGATGGGGCTGAATTGATTGGTGTAGCGTGCGGAACGGATGTCGCTCAGTTGCAGGTCGCCCTGTTCGTCGAGCAATACCGCCCAGCCACTGCCTTGCGCGGCCTGGGCCGGTAGCATGCAGAGCAGGGTCAGCAATGTGACGGTTAAGCTTATGGCAATCCTGAGCCAGCGCACGGCGAAATCCCTTCGATAGGTTGATGCCAGAATATAACGATGCGCGGCGCCGGAATAGCCAGGCAATGAACCGTGTTCATTGCCTGGTGCGGTGTCTACCTTATTCCTGGCTTTCGCCGCGCTCGCGGGCAATGGCGCGGTAGCCAATGTCCTTGCGATAGAAACAGCCTTCCCAGTCAATCGTTGCCGCCAGCTTGTAGGCCTGCTGCTGTGCAGCGTCGACGCTGGCACCCATGGCTGTGGCGCACAACACACGACCACCGGCGGTCACTACCTGACCGTCCTTGAGCGCCGTACCGGCGTGGAAAACCTTGCCTTCCAGTGCGGCGGCTGCATCCAGCCCCTTGATGGCTGTGCCCTTGGCGTAGTCACCAGGATAGCCACCAGCGGCCAGAACGATGCCGACGCTCGGACGTGGATCCCATTGCGCTTCCACTTTATCCAGCGCCTGGGCCAGGGCGGCTTCGACCAGCAACACCAGGCTCGACTGCAGGCGCAGCATCACCGGTTGGGTTTCAGGGTCGCCGAAACGGCAGTTGAATTCGATGACTTTTGGGTTACCAGCCTTGTCGATCATCAGGCCTGCATACAGGAAACCAGTGTAGACGTTGCCTTCTTCGGCCATGCCGCGCACGGTCGGCCAGATCACCAGGTCCATGACGCGCTTGTGCACGTCGGCGGTGACCACTGGCGCCGGGGAGTAAGCACCCATGCCGCCGGTGTTCGGACCGGTGTCGCCGTCGCCGACGCGTTTGTGGTCCTGGCTGGTGGCCATCGGCAGCACGTTCTTGCCGTCGACCATGACGATGAAGCTGGCTTCTTCGCCGTCCAGGAACTCTTCGATGACCACGCGCGAACCGGCATCGCCAAAGGCATTGCCCGCCAGCATGTCGCGCACGGCGTCTTCGGCTTCGGCCAGGGTCATGGCGACGATCACGCCTTTGCCGGCGGCCAGGCCGTCGGCCTTGATCACGATCGGAGCGCCTTTTTCACGCAGGTAAGCCAGGGCAGGCTCGATTTCGGTGAAGTTCTGGTAGTCGGCAGTCGGGATCTTGTGGCGAGCCAGGAAGTCCTTGGTGAAGGCTTTCGAACCTTCCAGCTGCGCAGCGCCAGCGGTCGGGCCGAAGCAATCCAGGCCGCGGCTGCGGAACAGGTCCACAACACCGGCAACCAGCGGCACTTCAGGGCCGACGATGGTCAGGGAAACGTTTTTCTCGGCAAAGTCTGCCAGTTGCTCAAGCGCCAGTACGTCGATGGCAACGTTCTCGCACTTGGCTTCGATGGCGGTACCGGCGTTGCCCGGCGCCACGAACACCTTCTGCACGCGCGGATCCTGAGCCACTTTCCAGGCCAGGGCGTGTTCACGGCCGCCGCTGCCAATGATCAAAACATTCATTTCAAAAACCTCGGATGACGCTAATTCTTGATAGCACCGCTGGGATGCTCTTATGTGGGAGCGGCGGTGCGACGATTCGACTTGCTCGCGAAAGCGGTGTTTCAGTCACATCAATATTGAATGTGCCGCCGTCTTCGCGAGCAAGCCCGCTCCCACAGTTGATCGTCGTATCAGTGGCGGAAGTGGCGCATGCCGGTGAATACCATCGCGATGCCGGCTTCGTCGGCCGCTGCAATCACTTCAGCATCACGCATCGAGCCGCCTGGCTGGATCACGGCAGTCACGCCCGCCTTGGCCGCATTGTCCAGACCGTCGCGGAACGGGAAGAATGCGTCGGAAGCCATCACCGAACCGGCTACCTGCAAGCCGGCATGTTCTGCCTTGATGGCAGCAATGCGCGCCGAGTTCACGCGGCTCATCTGGCCGGCGCCGACACCGATGGTCTGGCGATTCTTGGCGTAGACGATGGCGTTGGACTTCACGTACTTGGCGACTTTCCAGGCGAAGATCAGGTCGTTGATTTCCTGTTCGGTCGGTGCGCGCTTGGTCACCACTTTCAGGTCGTCGGCGCCGATCATGCCGATGTCGCGGCTCTGCACCAGCAGGCCGCCGTTGACGCGTTTGTAGTCCCAGGCAGCGGCGCGGTCAGCCGACCACTCGCCACAGGCCAGCAGGCGTACGTTGGCTTTGGCGGCGACAATGGCGCGGGCTTCTTCGCTGACGCTAGGGGCAATGATCACTTCGACGAACTGGCGCTCGACGATGGCCTTGGCGGTCTCGGCGTCCAGTTCGCGGTTGAAGGCGATGATGCCGCCGAAAGCCGATTCGGTGTCGGTGGCGTAGGCCAGGTCGTAGGCCTTGCGGATGCCGCCTTCGGCGTCAGGGCTGACAGCCACGCCGCAGGGGTTGGCATGCTTGACGATCACGCAAGCCGGCTTGACGAAGCTCTTCACGCATTCCAGTGCAGCGTCGGTGTCGGCCACGTTGTTGTACGACAGCTCCTTGCCTTGCAGCTGGGTCGCGGTGGCGATGCCGACTTCGGCAGGCTTGGCTTCCACGTAGAACGCCGCGCTCTGGTGCGGGTTCTCGCCGTAGCGCATTTCCTGGGCCTTGATGAACTGGCTGTTGAAGGTGCGCGGGAATTCGCTGCGGCCTTCTGTGCTCAGGGTGTCGGCCGCCTGGTTCACGGTGCCCATGTAGTTGGCGATCATGCCGTCGTAGGCGGCGGTGTGTTCGAACGCCTTGAGCATCAGGTCGAAGCGCTGAGCGTAGGTCAGGCCGCCGGCCTTGAGGTTTTCAAGGACGCTGGCGTAATCGCTGGCATTGACCACGATCGCTACGTCTTTATGGTTTTTCGCGGCCGAACGAACCATGGTCGGGCCGCCGATGTCGATGTTCTCGATGGCAGTCGGCAGGTCGCAGCCTGGCTTGTTGATGGTGGCTTCGAACGGGTACAGGTTGACTGCGACCAGGTCGATCGGCTTGATGCCGTGTTCGTTCATGATCGCGTCGTCGATACCGCGACGACCGAGGATCCCGCCGTGGATTTTCGGGTGCAGGGTTTTCACCCGGCCGTCCATCATTTCGGCGAAACCGGTGTAATCCGCGACTTCCACTGCGGCAACGCCGTTGTCCTGCAGCAGCTTGAACGTCCCGCCGGTGGAGAGGATCTCGACGCCCAGGGCTTCAAGCTCCTTGGCGAATTCGAGGATCCCGGTCTTGTCGGAAACGCTGATCAAGGCGCGGCGGATCGGCAGGCGGGTAGTCTGGTCGGTCATCTCAATTTCCATCAAAAGCAAAGGAAGTCAGCAAAAAAGGCGACCGGTTTTACGCGGGCGCCTTTCTGGTTTGATTGAATGCTTACAGCAAATCGTACTGCTTGAGTTTCTTGCGCAGCGTGCCCCGGTTCAGTCCGAGCATCTCGCTGGCCTTGGTCTGGTTGCCCTTGACGTAGTTCATCACGCATTCGAGCAGGGGAGCCTCGACTTCGGAGAGCACCAGGTTGTACACATCAGTGACGGCAGCGCCCTCAAGGTGGGCGAAATAATTGTGCAGCGCCTTCTCGACACTCCCGCGAAGGGTCTGGCCCTCTTCGCTCGGTGTATTGAGGTGCTGTTTCAAATTCACGTTGTCGCTCACGGGTGTTGTTCCACTCACTAAAGTCTCGGTCATCATCGTCATGCGGCCACCCACTCTCCGTCCCCTGTCAGGCTCTTGTAACGCTCGGCGAAAAACGCCCGAACGTTGGCGCATTGTGTATCCGTACCATCCAAACGATTGAAGTGGGCGCGAAACTCCCTGGCGCCCGGCAGGGTTGCGAGATACCAGCCCACATGCTTTCGAGCAATGCGTACACCCATGACATCGCCATAGAAGGCGTGCAGGGCAGCCAGATGCTCTAGCAGGATGCGTTCCACCTCGATCAGTTCCAGCGCCGGGAGTTTCTCGCCGGTACGCAGGAAGTGGTCGATCTCGCGAAAAATCCATGGCCGCCCCTGGGCAGCCCGGCCAATCAACAAACCATCGGCACCGGTCGCGTCGAGCACGTACCGGGCTTTTTCCGGCGAATCGATATCGCCGTTGGCGAAGACCGGAATCGACACCGCCTGCTTGATCGCGGCAATGGTGTCGTACTCGGCAACACCGGTGTACAGGTCGGCACGGGTGCGGCCATGCACTGCCAGCGCCGTAATGCCTGCCTGCTCGGCGATCTTCGCCACCGTCAGGCCGTTCTTGTTGTCCCGGTCCCAGCCGGTCCGGATCTTCAGGGTAACCGGCACATCGACCGCAGCCACGACGGCCTGCAGGATCTCGGTTACCAGGGTTTCATCCTTCAGCAGTGCAGAGCCGGCAGCCTTGTTGCAGACTTTCTTGGCCGGGCAGCCCATGTTGATATCAATAATCTGTGCGCCCATTTCAACGTTGGCACGGGCAGCGTCCGCCAGCATCTGCGCGTCCCCACCGGCGATCTGTACCGAGCGTGGCTCGGGATCACCCGTGTGGATCATGCGCATGCGCGATTTGCGGGTGTTCCACAAACTCATGTCGCTGGTGACCATTTCCGAGACGACCAGTCCCGCGCCCAAGCGCTTGCACAGCTGACGAAAGGGCTGATCGGTGACACCCGCCATGGGGGCGAGAATCAAGCTGTTATGCAATGTATATGGGCCGATGCGTACCGCCGACATAGGACTTCCCTGTTGTGGGGCCGGATCATGAGAGTTCGAAAAAGGGTGGGCATGATACCCGCTCTCGATGACTGGATAAAGGCTGAATTGAACAAAATCTGAACAGTTATTCTGTTATTACCCGTGGTTTGGTTGGCCAGGGGGAGTCAGAAAGCCGACTTCAATCGGGGAGCGATGAAGCGTTTCACTCCGGAGAGTGGAAGCTCAGACTGTAGTTCACGGCCTTGGCGCCGGGGTCGAGAATGTCCAGGGCGATGTGGATCGGCGTCTGCGGAGGCATTTCCGCCATGCCTTCGAGATCGCCATTGAGGTACTCGCCGGGTTTGAAGCGGCGACTGGCGATCAGGTGGCCATTGAGGTCGGCGAAGCGCAGTTCCAGCAGCGGGAAGGGCTGGGAAAAGGTTGCACGGTTATAGATGATCGCATCGACCACCAGCGCGCCATTGAATTCAGGATGGCTGCGCACCACCAGGTTGCTGCTTTTGATTTTTGCAATGTCGACTTTGGAGGGCACCGTGCAGCCGATTTGCGGGCACAGTTGCTGGAACCACGGGCGATATTGATCCTGTCTCGCCAGTTCGTCGAAATGGTAGGCGATGTACTGGCCGGCGAGCGCGCCAGCGGCAATCAGCACCAGCAGCAACCACAACAGCCGTCGGCCCCAGGGCGAGCGGCGTTTTTGCCAGTCCAGTTGCAGCGGGTCGTCGGTCAGGTCTTGCAGCACTTCGGCACGCGGGCCTGCCTCGCTGCGTTCGCGTCGCTTGCGCAACGGTTCGATCGAGGGCAGGTTGTCGTCGATTTCGTTCTCGTCGGCGGCCGACAGGCGTTCGTGGTGCAGTGGCGCATCGAGTGGGTCATGCAAGCGCAACTGGGGTGGCTGCAGTTCGTCGTCGAGATCGACCGGTTCCAGGGACAGCGAAGGTTCGGTGCGCGAGACTTTGCCCGGTTCAACCGTCGGCTCTGGCAATTCAGGGTGGTCTAACGGTTCGTCGACTTGCGCGCGATCGGCCGCCGACTCACTGAACAGGCTGTCGGACCACGGCTCCTCATCATCCTGCCCGGTGCTGTCGCGGCGGGCGCTCAGCGAGTCGTCGCGATGGCGACCGAGCTCGGTGGCCGGCTGGATTTCCCGCTGTTCGAGCCGGGCGAGTTCTTCGTCGAGGTCGAGACTGTCCAGGTCCAGTTCAGTCACGCTCCATTGCTTTTGGCTGATGGCGCGCGGTGCCGATGGCTCGAGCGGTTCGGCAGGCTGCACAGGCGGTAGCGGCGCCGCTACCGGTGGTTCCTTGCCGGCCTGCTCAAGCAATTGCCTGGCGGCATTGAACACCTGCAGGCAGGAGCCGCAGCGAACCACGCCGCGAGCCACGCTCAATTGGGCATGGCTGACGCGGAAGCTGGTTTGGCAATGCGGGCACTGAGTGACGAAGCTATCGGTCATGCGGCATTCCGGATTATGCAGGCGGACATTCTAGCGCCGACGGCCAGTGATGCGCACCCAGCCATCGCGATTGGCGATCGGATCCAGATCGAAGTCCTTGGCGTAGGCGGCAGCGACTTCGTCACCCTGTTCGGCGAGGATGCCCGACAGCGCCAGGCGACCGCCCGACTTGACCAGGCCGGACAGCTGCGGCGCCAGGGAAACCAGCGGGCCGGCGAGAATGTTGGCCACCAGCACATCGGCCTGAACCTGCGGCAAATCTTCCGGCAGATACAGTGGGAACAACTCATCAGCGATGTTATTGCGCCCGGCGTTGTCGCGGGACGCTTCCAGCGCCTGCACGTCGATGTCGGTGCCCACGGCTTCCCTGGCGCCCAGCAACAGCGCGGCGATCGCCAGGATCCCCGAACCGCAGCCGAAGTCCAGCACGTTGCAGTCTTTCAGGTCCTGACCGTCGAGCCATTCCAGGCACAGTGCGGTGGTCGGGTGGGTGCCGGTGCCGAACGCCAGGCCCGGATCAAGCAACAGGTTCACTGCGTCAGGTTCCGGCGCGGCGTGCCAGCTCGGCACGATCCACAGGCGCTGGCCGAAACGCATTGGCTGGAATCCGTCCATCCAGCTGCGTTCCCAATCCTGGTCTTCGATGACTTCGCTGTGGTGTTCAGGCAGCGGGCTGCCGGTCAGCAGCTCCAGGTGGGCCAGTACCGGGCCGGGCTCGGTGCCACCTTCGAACAGGGCCAGCAGGTGCGTGTGCGACCACAGCGGCGTGGTATTGAGTTCCGGCTCGAAGATCGGCTGGTCTTCGGCGTCCATGAAGGTCACCGACACGGCGCCCACTTCAAGGAAAGCGTCTTCATAGGTTTCGGCTTGTTCTGGGCTGATGGCGAGACGTACTTGCAGCCAAGGCATGGCGGGCACCTTTGAAAAATGTTGATTGCAGCCAGGCGGGCTGCGAGAAGGACGCAAGTTTACGCGAGAGCGGGGGTTTTGTGGGAGTCCGCTGTGCCTGTGGGAGCGGGCTTGCTCGCGAATGCGTACTGTCTGTCGCATTGATGTTGGATGTGCCGACGTCTTCGCGGGCAAGCCCGCTCCCACAGGGATTGTGCAAAGCCACCTATCTGATGAAATGTCCAGATACAACAAAGCCGCCCGGAGGCGGCTTTGTCATGTGCCAGCTAAAGCTTAGTGCTTCTCGCCAGCCAGCTTGTGCTCGAGGTAGTGAATGTTCACGCCCCCTTTGCAGAAGCCTTCATCGCGGGTCAGGTCGCGGTGCAACGGGATGTTGGTCTTGATCCCGTCAACCACGATCTCGTCCAGCGCATTGCGCATGCGCGCCATGGCTTCGTCACGGGTTGCGCCGTAGGTGATCAGCTTGCCGATCAACGAATCGTAGTTCGGCGGAACGGCATAGCCACTGTACAGGTGCGAGTCGACGCGAACGCCGTTGCCGCCTGGAGCGTGGAAATGCTTGACCGTGCCAGGGCTCGGCATGAAGGTTTTCGGGTCTTCGGCGTTGATCCGGCATTCCAGCGCGTGACCGCGGATGACCACGTCATCCTGGGTGAACGACAGCTTGTTGCCGGCGGCGATGCTGAGCATCTCCTTGACGATGTCGATGCCGGTGACCATTTCCGAAACCGGGTGCTCTACCTGGACACGAGTGTTCATCTCGATGAAGTAGAAACGACCGTTTTCGTACAGGAACTCGAAAGTGCCTGCTCCACGGTAGCCGATGTCGATGCACGCCTTGACGCAGCGTGCGAGGACTTCCTGACGTGCGTTCTCGTCAATGCCCGGTGCCGGCGCTTCTTCAAGAACCTTCTGGTGACGACGTTGCAGCGAGCAATCGCGGTCGCCCAGATGGATAGCCTGGCCCTGGCCATCGGAAAGAACCTGGACTTCCACGTGGCGTGGGTTGGTCAGGAATTTTTCCAGATAGACCATCGGGTTGCCGAACGCCGCGCCTGCTTCGGAGCGGGTCAGTTTCGCCGAGGAAATCAGGTCTTCTTCCTTGTGCACAACGCGCATGCCGCGACCACCGCCGCCGCCAGCGGCCTTGATGATCACCGGGTAACCCACTTCGCGACCAATGCGCAGAGCGGTTTCTTCGTCTTCCGGCAGCGGGCCGTCAGAACCCGGAACGGTCGGTACGCCAGCTGCGATCATGGCGTGCTTGGCCGATACCTTGTCGCCCATCAGGCGAATGGTTTCGGCTTTCGGGCCAATGAACGCGAAGCCGGATTTCTCGACCTGTTCGGCGAAGTCGGCGTTTTCCGCAAGGAAGCCGTAGCCCGGGTGAATGGCGGTGGCGCCAGTCACTTCGGCTGCGGCAATGATTGCCGGAATGTGCAGGTAGGAGTGGGCGGCCGATGCCGGACCGATGCAGACGGATTCGTCTGCCAGTCCCAGGTGCATCAGTTCCTTGTCAGCCTTGGAGTAAACGGCGACGGTCTTGATGCCCATTTCTTTGCAGGCGCGCAGGATCCGCAGGGCGATCTCACCGCGGTTGGCGATCAGAACTTTTTCCAACTTCGCAGTCATCAAAGGCTCTCCGCGGTTCAAACGATGGTGAACAGCGGTTGGTCGTACTCAACCGGCTGGCCGTCTTCGACGAGGATGGATTCGATCACACCGCTGGTTTCAGCTTCGATGTGGTTCATCATCTTCATGGCTTCAACGATGCACAGGGTGTCGCCTTTCTTCACGGTCTGGCCGACTTCAACGAAGGACGGCGAGGTTGGCGAAGACTTGCGGTAGAACGTACCGACCATCGGCGAACGGGCAACGGTGCCGTTCAGCGCTGGTGCGGCGGCAGCAGCAGGTGCGGCAGCGGCAGCCGGAGCGGCGGCAGCGACAGGCGCAGCAGCCGGAGCATGCATTGGAGCCGGCGCGTAGTACTGTTGAGCCGGGGTCTTGCTATGACGGCTGATGCGTACGGACTCTTCGCCTTCCTTGATCTCGAGCTCGTCGATGCCGGACTCTTCCAGCAATTCGATCAGTTTCTTAACTTTACGGATATCCATGAATCATCAACTCCCAAGGGTCGGTCAGGGGCGGTTAACTTGTTGTTCAAGCTGTTCCAGGGCGGCCTCCAGGGCCAGTCGATAACCGCTGGCGCCAAGGCCGCAGATCACTCCCACCGCTACGTCGGAGAAGTAAGAGTGATGGCGGAAAGGTTCGCGTTTGTGCACGTTGGACAAATGCACTTCGATGAATGGGATGCTCACCGCCAGCAGCGCGTCACGTAATGCGACACTTGTATGTGTAAAAGCTGCCGGGTTGATCAAAATGAAGTCCACGCCTTCGCTGCGGGCAGCGTGAATACGGTCGATCAATTCGTACTCGGCATTGCTTTGCAGGTGCAGCAAATGGTGACCGGCTTCGCGGGCACGGCGTTCCAGGTCCTGGTTGATCTGCGCCAGCGTCGTGGCGCCGTAGGTGCCCGGTTCACGAGTGCCGAGCAAGTTCAGGTTGGGTCCGTGCAGAACCAGTAGGGTCGCCATCGGCTGTTCCTTTATTTTCTGTGAGCAATTGTCAGAACCCGGCGACTATGCCGCAAAGCCTTTGTGACTGTCCAGTTCTCTGCAATAGGCAGCACGATGACCGATGTTTGCGCGAAATATATGACTGCTTGATTAAATGCGGTCATTCGCCCTGGTAACACGTTCGGCGAAGTCCCTGGCGTTGATCTCGCCGATCACCCGCACATCGACGCGTTCGACGCCGTCCTTGCCGAAAAACATCAGGGCCGGGGGGCCGAACAACTGGTAGCGGTCGAGCAAGGCGCGTTGCTCGGCGTTGCTGGCGGTGATGTCGAAGCGGATCAGCCGGTAACCCTTGAGGCGTTCGATGACGACAGGGTCGTCCAGCACCTCACGCTCGATGACTTTGCAACTGATGCACCAGTCGGCATACCAGTCGAGCAGCAGCGGTGTGCCGGAGGAGCGTGCGTCGGCGAGTGCGCGGTCCAGATCGGCTGGCGTGCTGACGGTTTGCCAGGCGCTGGTGGTTTGCTCCTGGCCGCGGTTGTCGACGATGCGAGGCTGGCCTATCGGGTTGAACGGGTCGGTCTGGCCGCTGAACGCGCCGTACCAGCAGGCCAGCCCGTAAAACACCAGGAACATGCCGAGCAGCTGTCCGAGACGTTTGCGTGGTGGTTTATAGACGAACTCCAGCGCCCCCATGAACAGGCCGACACCGCCGGCCAGCAAACCGATCAGCAGCAAGGTGACCTGGCCCGGCAGGACGCGACTGAGCAGGCCGACGGCCAACCCGAGCAACAACACGCCAATCGCGTTTTTCACGTAGACCAGCCACGGACCGCTTTTTGGCAACCAGGCTGCGCCACCGGTGGCCACCAGCAACAGCGGTGCCCCCATGCCGAGGCCGAGCATGAACAGTTTCAGGCCGCCGCCCAGCGCATCGCCACTGGCGCTGATGTACAGCAACGCGCCGGCCAGTGGTGCCGAAACGCAGGGGGAAACCAGCAAGCTGGAGACCACGCCCAACACCGCGGCGCCCCACAGTGACCCGCCTTCGGTGCGACCGGCGATGCGGTCCAGGCGACTGCTGATGGCGTGCGGCAGCTTAAGTTCGAAGACGCCGAACATCGCCAGCGCGAACAGCGCAAAAAACATCGCAAAAGGCACCAGCACCCAGGCCGATTGCAGCCGCGCCTGCAGATTGAGCTGGGCACCGAACAGGCCCATCAGCGCGCCGAGCAGGGCAAAGCACGCGGCCATCGGCAGGACATAGGCCAGTGACAGATTGAAACCGCGCCAGCCACCGACCTGGCCGCGCAGCACCACCCCGGACAGGATCGGCAGCATGGGCAGCACGCAGGGTGTGAACGTCAGGCCCAGGCCCGCGAGGAAAAACAATGCCAGTTCGCGCCAGCTCCATTGAGATGCCGTCGTCGTCGTCGTCGCCGCGCCGCTGCCGTCGATGCTCAGGCGCTCGGTCTCCGGCGGATAGCACAGGCCTTTGTCGGCGCAACCCTGATACGTCACGGCCAGGGTGAAGGCCCGCTGATCGGTGCGCGGTAGTTCGACGTCGAGAATGCCGTGGTACACCTCGACGTCGCCGAAGTACTCATCGTGCTTTTTCTGGCCATCGGGCAGTTTCGCCGCACCGAGCACGACTTCGGCCGGATCGGCGCGAAACTGGAAGCGGTGACGGTAGAGGTAATAGCCTTCAGTGGCGACGAAGCGCAGCTTGATCGATTGCGGCGTGCTTTCTACCAGGCTCAACTGGAAGGCTTCGCGCACGGGCAGGAAGTCGGCGCTGTTGTTGATCGAGCCCAGGGTCGAATTGGGACGATTTTCCAGCAAGCCGGTGGCGCTGGCCGGCAGGGCGAACACTAAAAGCAGCAGGCAGAGCAAACGGCGCATGACGATCTCGCGTATCGGAATTGGGGGGATGATAGCGGACAGCAGCGGGGTGTGCAGGCTGGGAATCTGTGGTGATTGATCTGGCGCCTTCGCGAGCAAGCCCGCTCCCACAGGGGATTTGTGTCGTGCACAGATCAAATGTGGGAGCGGGCTTGCTCGCGAAGGCGGTCGGTCAGACGCGGAAGGCTTGAACGGCGGTGTGCAATCGCCCACCCAGCACCAGCAGGTTCTCCCCTTGCTCACGACCTTCGCCAATGCGCAGCAAGTTATCCCCGCCCAACTGATGAATCCGCTCGCTGTGATCACGAATCTCGCTGACCGCGCCGCTTTGCTGGGCGGTGACATCGGCGATGCGCACCGCCGTGTCGGAAATGGTCTGGATCGCCCCGACGATTTTATCCAGCGCGCCATCGGCGGCCTGGGCCTGGCTGGCCGTGGCTTCGGCGTGTTCGACCTGGGCACGCATGCCTTCCACCGACTGCCGCGCGGCGGTTTGCAGCCCGGCGATCAGCGTCTGGATTTCTGCCGTGGCCCCGGCGGTACGTTGCGCCAGTGAGCGCACCTCTTCCGCCACTACGGCAAAGCCGCGGCCCATTTCCCCGGCCCGGGCCGCCTCGATGGCAGCGTTCAAGGCCAGCAGGTTGGTCTGGTCGGCGATCGAGCGGATCACCGTCAACACGCCGCCGATGGTGGCCGACTCCTCGGCCAGGTGTTCGATCATTTGCGCATTGCCTTGCACTTCATCCACCAGCGCATGCAGGCCGGTAAGGCTCAGGCCGATGACTTTCTGTCCGTGCTCCACGGCCAGGCCGGCGTGGCGGCTGGCGTCGGCGGCCTGGCTGGCGTCACCGGCGACTTGCTGAATGGTCGCTTCCAGTTCGCTCAGAGAGTCGCGGATCAGCGCCGTGTCGCCGGCCTGATGTTGCGCACCGTCATGCAAATCATTGCTCAGGTCCGCCAGGGTGCGGCTGCTGCCGGCCACTTGCTGTGCATTGAGGCGGATGGTCCCTACCAGGTCCACCAGATAAGCGCGCAGGCGGTTGAGCGAGGCTTCAATGTCATGCAGTTCGCGGTTGGTGTTGCCCAGTTGAATGTCGCGGCTGAAGTCACCTTCGGCCCAGGTCGACAGGGCCGGGGCGAGGTTGGTCAGGGTCCGGGCCAGTTTGCGCTGCAAGGTGTCGATCAGCAGCGCGATCAACAGAATCAAGCCGATCATCACGCCTTGCATCAGCCGTACTTCACCCTGGATCTGCCCGTGCTGGGCGCGTATCACCGGTTCCAGTCCGGCGATGGCCTGTTGCACGTCGGCGATTTTCAGGTGAGTCGCGCTGCTCAGGTCAGCGCGTTTGCCGATTTGATCGCGGGTGCGCGCGAGCTCGGCCGGGTAGCGGGTGAGCAGGCTGTTGAGCTCTCGCTTGAGGCCGACGCCGGCATCTTCGGCGACGGTTTTTTCCTGGTGCTCAAGACCCATCATCGCGGCGAAATCATCGGCGTTCGATTCGCTGCTGGAGGTCACCCCCAGCAAGGGCAGGGCATCGAGCTTTTCTGCCTGGGTGCGGATGTTGGTCACTTCACGTTCGACGTCGGCGGCCAGCTCGCTGCGGCCGCTACTGACCAGTTTGTCCCGCGCCAGGGACAACTTGCCCAGGTGCTGCGATGCGATGAGCAGCGGCGTCAGATAGGCGGCATTGCCACTGGCGTACTGGCTGAGCTGATCGAGACTGGCACCCAGTTCCCGTTCGGCCTGCAGCAGCAGGGCCTGCGGATCGCCGGCCAGTTTGCCGGCGGCCAGCAGGTCGGTTTTGCTGAATTCTTCAAGGGTCGACAGGCTCGGGCGCAAGGCCTCGGCCAGGGCGGGTGGCAATTCGCCGAGTTGTTTTTGCAGGCTGTCGATGCCTTGGGCGGCACTGTTCAGGCGCAGGGCATCGCCGCTGCCAAGGTAATCCTCGACGCTGCGGGCGACTTCATTCTGAAACTGCTGCGACAGGCCCAGGTAGCGCTCCATTAATAGATACGGACGCTCAAGGGCTTTTTGCGACCACCACAGCGTAGCGCCGAGGGCCACGCACACGGCCACCAAAAGGAGGGTATTGAGATTGGTCAGCAGCTTCAGGCGCATTAAGGACTACCAACGGCAGAAATGGTAAGCGCCTGAAGTTATTGCGTTTCTGTTACAGGGTTATGACCGAATCGGTCGATTCCGATGAAAAAGTGGCACTTTGCTTTGATGTGCGGGCGGCCTGTACGCGATTGCGTCCGCCGCCCTTGGCACGGTACAGCGCCTCGTCTGCCAGGCTGGCCATCATCAGGCTGTCGGAGCTTTCGCAGAACTCCACCACCCCGGCACTGAAGGTGCACCACAGGTCCTTGGGTTGGGCTGGGTAATGAATCTCGGCAAAACGCTGGCGGATTTCATCGAGCACGTTGTAGGCCGCTTCGATATCGGTGTCCGGCATGACGATGGCGAATTCTTCGCCACCGTAGCGGCCGATGAAGTCGGTTTTGCGCAGGCGTTGCTTGAGAAACAGCGCCAGGCTCTTGATCACCCGGTCGCCCATGGGGTGGCCGTGGCTGTCGTTGACCCGTTTGAAATGGTCGATGTCGAGCATGGCAAAGCTCAGTGGCTTGTTCTCGCGACGGGCGCGGAACGAGCAGTCTTCGAGCAATTGCAGGATGTGCGTGTGGTTGTACAGGCCGGTGAGACTGTCGCGGACCATCCGTGCCTTGAGGTTGCGGGCCCTTGCTGCGCGGTTGCGCACGGTGGTGATCAGGTGCCGGGGCTTGATCGGTTTGGTCAGGAAGTCATCGCCGCCCTCGCTCATGGCGTCGAGTTGCTTGTCCAGGTCGTCTTCGGCCGACAGGTAAATGATCGGCACGCTGACATAACGGTCGTTGTGACGGATCACCTTGGCCAGTTCCGTACCGGTGCAGGCCGGCATGTACATGTCGAGGATGATCAGGTCCGGCTGGAAGTCCGCCAGTTCGGCCATGGCCTGGATCGGCTCGATCAACGTCCGGGTGACGATCCCGGCACTGTTGAGCAGGCGCTCGGTGTGCAGGGCCTGGGCGCGGGAGTCGTCAATGATCAACACTTTATAAGGTTCGTACTGGGCGACGCAGGTCAGGACTTCGATTTTCTCCAGCAGGCTCGACGCTTCGAGGGTGCCGGTGAGGAACTCCTGGCCTCCGGCGCGCACGGCGGCGAGGCGGGTCGGTGTGTCGGTTTCGTGCAGGCTGAAGAACAGCAGCGGCAAGCGATGGTCCAGGCCTTCCTGGGCTTCGGCGGCCAGCTTCAGGCCGACGCCGGGGCCGCTGAAGTCCACGTCCATGACAATCGCCGCGGGCAAGCGCTCGACCATCGACGAACGAAACGCGTCTACGCTGTCCAGGGACTGGGCGCTGAGCCCGAAGAATTCCAGTTGTTTGGCCAGGCGCTCGGCGCGGTCGTGATCCTGCAGCATCACATAGATGGGCTTGCGCAGTGGCGGCAGGAAGGTTTGATCGAGTTGGTCGCCATGGCGCAGGCCGGTGCGTGACAGGCGCTGCATCAAGCGGTTGAGGTCGGTGATCAGACCGCTGCTCAGGCGTCCGCGGTTGGCGTCGACCGCCTCCAGGGATTGACCGATATGACGCGCCAGTTGCGTGTGTTCCGGTTGTTCGAAGCGCTCGGCGAAACGCAGCAGGCGCAGATTGGCCTCGCTCAGTTCCGACAGGTCGGCGGTGGACCACTCGCTGCGTTGCAGGCGCTGCCATATCTCAAGAATCTGACGAGCCTGATGAATTACCCGCTGGGCAAAGTGGTGCTTGAGGCGCTCGCGGCTGGGGTCTTCTGGCTCGGTCATATCCTGACTACTAGTTAGGGTGCACACTGAGGTCGACTGGTGGCTCTATGCTAGCATCACTTTTCCGTTACATGAGTGCTGTACGTCAATAATCTGCAATGCAACCTCATTCAGTTTGTGACCGATCAGTCTGGTTTTGGCCTTTAAAGTCGCGGTGTGCGGGTGTGAAGCGCTTTATTCAGGGCACTTGGTGGGCGTGGGGCGGCAATTGAAGTGTGACCTGCATTTGGAGATTCATGATTTTCCAGCCTCTGCGCAGTGGCCCTTTTTTTCGGTTTCGGGGGGTAGGGGATTCCCTTAGGCGGTAGTTCAGGGCATTAGCCGGATTTTGAAGGTCGTAGCGTCGTCGGGAGGCCAGGAACATTTTTCATCCACAAGCTTGGTAATTTTCCGCATCGGTGCAATGGCGGGTGCCGGGCCAAGGCACGTTGTTGTATGGTTGTGGTCGAACCGTTGAACTCAAGAGATTGAAAGGATATCGCCATGCTGGACTGGAAGAACCGCACAGGCAGTGCGCCTGAACGTACTGCTGAACCGAAGTCGGAGGCCCGCAGTTACCTGGGCGGTCTGTTGTTCAGCCGGGCGCTGGCCACTCTGCTGGGCATCTACCTGTTGGTGGCGAGTGTCCTGGGCTGGTACTGGAGCCAGGAGCCGGCGCTCTTCCCGGTCCAGCAGACCGCACAACTGGCGGCCGAGAAAGAAGGCAAGCAGATGGTCGTCGGCTACACCACGGTGGAAACCCTCAAGACCGTCGCCGGCACCTTGCTGACCAAGCCAGGCGGCTATATATCCAACGACCGTTTCCCGCCAGGCCTGTGGATGGACAACATGCCGAGCTGGGAATATGGCGTGCTGGTGCAGGTCCGCGACCTGAGCCGGGCGTTGCGCAAAGATTTCGCCCGTTCGCAGTCGCAGTCCGCCGAAGACGCCGACCTGGCCAAGGCCGAGCCGCGTTTCAACTTCGACAACAAGAGCTGGGTGCTGCCGTCCAGTGAGTCCGAGTACCAGGAAGGCATCAACTCCCTGAGCCGCTATCAGGCGCGCCTGTCCGATCCGAACCAGAAGAGCGCGCTGTTCTATGCCCGTGCCGACAACCTGAACAACTGGCTGGGTGATGTCGGTACCCGCCTGGGTTCGCTGTCGCAACGGCTGTCGGCCAGTGTGGGTCGGGTCAAGCTCAACACTGCGCTGAAGACCGAGGTAGTGACACCGGGTGTGGCGCCGCAAGTCGACGAGGAAATCGTCGAAACGCCATGGCTGCAGATCGACAACGTGTTCTACGAAGCCCGCGGCCAGGCCTGGGCGCTGTCGCACCTGTTGCGCGCCATCGAAGTCGACTTCGCCGATGTGCTGGCCAAGAAAAACGCCACGGTCAGCGTGCGTCAGATCATTCGTGAGCTGGAAGCCTCGCAGGAGCCGGTATGGAGCCCGATGATCCTTAACGGCAGTGGCTTCGGCGTACTGGCCAACCACTCGCTGGTCATGGCCAACTACATTTCCCGGGCCAACGCCGCGGTGATCGATTTGCGTCAACTGCTCAATCAGGGCTGAGTCATGGTCGAAAACACCAGAGAAGCCGCACACCGCGCGGCTTCCGATGCCGAACAGATCGCCTGGGTAGACGAGCAGGACAACCTGCTGGGCGCCCTGGTCCGTTCCGATTTGCGCGAGCGCGGGCTGATCGGGCGCGGTACCTACATCATGTTGTTCAATTCCGCTGGCGAGCTGTGCGTGCATCGCCGCACCCTGAGCAAGGCGATCTATCCCGGTTACTGGGACGTGGCGGCGGGGGGCATGGTGCTCGCCAGTGAAACCTACGCCGAATCGGCGGCCCGGGAATTGGAAGAAGAACTGGGCGTGAGTGGCGTGGAGCTGACCGCCCATGACCATTTCTTCTTCGAGGACACGGGCAATCGCCTGTGGTGCTCGGCGTTCTCGGCGGTGTGGGACGGCCCGTTGACCCTGCAACCGGAAGAGGTGCTCGAAGCACGCTTTATCCCCATCGATCAGGTCATGCTGGAGATCGCGGAAAAGCCTTACTGCCCGGACTCTCTGGCGGCGTTGAAGCGCTATCTGAAGGCTCAACAAAGCAACGTCGCAAAACAGCTATAAATTGGCGCCGATTGGCTCTTAGCAATCGGCGTTTTTGCCGTTACACTGCGCGACCTTTTTAAACTGTAACGGTATCGCTGTAACTGTAGGAGCGAGCTTGCTCGCGATGGACGTCAACGATAACGCGGGCATCCAGAATGAACGCGTCGTCCTTGAGTTCATCGCGAGCAAGCTCGCTCCTACAGAGAAGACGCGTTTTGTCCGATGGACGTTAGCGTGTTTCGAAAAAGCTCTGCCGTTTCAGTAGCGCTGCCCCTGCCTGAGTGGGGCTTCGCGGTCGATAGCCTTCCCAAGTGCTGCGACCAGTCTTTGTCCTCCGAAGAGGATTGCCGGTGGCCAAAAAAGCCGCATCCTTCGCCGCCCTGGGCGGCCTGGTATTTTCCACCGACGCAGGTCGTCATTGCCCGGAATGCTGTAAACCGGTGGACGCCTGCATCTGCAAACAGACCGTTATCCCGGCCGGCGACGGCATTGCGCGCGTGCGTCGCGAAAGCAAGGGCCGTGGCGGCAAGACGGTGACCACCATTACCGGTGTACCGTTGGCTGAAGATGCGCTCAAGGAACTGGCCACGACGTTGAAGAAGCGTTGCGGAACCGGTGGGGCGTTGAAAGACGGTGTCATCGAAATCCAGGGCGATCATGTCGAGCTACTCTTGGCAGAACTGATCAAGCTCGGTTTCAAGGCGAAGAAATCCGGCGGCTAGCAGCCTCTGTGAAAACCACCCTCGGCTTGATCCGGTCCTGATGGCATTCAGGCCTGGCGCCGTCCACATGGTTTTCACAGAGCCTGTTCATGACCGGTTTCTAAACTCACTGCGGTCGGCGGGGTCTATTGCCTCGTTGACGAACCGTCATTTTCATTCTTTAGACTGCGCCGGCCTGAATCCAGGCGACGCACTATGACTTCTTTATAGGGGACTTCGATGTCCGTACGACGCACACGCAAAGACGATGGCAGCCAATGGACAGTTGCGGACAGCCGCAGTGTTTACGGGATTCGCCATTGGGGGGCCGGGTATTTCGCGATCAATGACGCCGGTCGCGTCGAAGTTCGTCCGAACGGTCCGAGCAGCTCGCCTATCGACCTGTTCGAGCAAGTCGACCAGCTGCGCAAAAGTGGCCTGTCCTTGCCGTTGCTGGTCCGTTTCCCGGACATTCTGCAAGACCGCGTGCGTCAGCTGACGGGCGCATTCGACGCCAACATCGAGCGTCTGGAATACCAGAGCAAGTACACCGCGCTGTACCCGATCAAGGTGAACCAGCAGGAAGCGGTGATCGAAAACATCATCGCCACCCAGAACGTTTCCATCGGTCTGGAAGCCGGGTCCAAGCCTGAGCTGCTGGCGGTGCTGGCACTGGCGCCGAAGGGCGGCACCATCGTCTGCAACGGTTACAAGGACCGCGAGTTCATCCGCCTGGCGCTGATGGGCCAGAAGCTCGGCCACAACGTGTTCATCGTGATCGAGAAAGAATCCGAAGTCGGCCTGGTGATCGAAGAAGCGGCCTCGCTCAAGGTCAAGCCTCAGGTCGGCCTGCGCGTGCGCCTGTCGTCCCTGGCGTCGAGCAAGTGGGCAGACACTGGCGGCGAGAAATCCAAGTTCGGCCTGTCGGCGGCGCAACTGCTTTCGGTGGTCGAGCGTTTCCGCGCGGCCGGCCTGGACCAGGGCATTCGCCTGCTGCACTTCCACATGGGCTCGCAGATCGCCAACCTGGCGGACTACCAGCACGGCTTCAAGGAAGCGATCCGTTACTACGGCGAATTGCGCAACCTCGGCCTGCCGGTGGACCACATCGATGTCGGTGGCGGCCTGGGCGTGGACTACGATGGCACGCACTCGCGTAACGCCAGTTCGATCAACTACGACATGGACGATTACGCCGGTGTCGTGGTCGGGATGCTCAAGGAGTTCTGCGATGCGCAGAGCCTGCCGCACCCGAACATCTTCTCCGAAAGCGGCCGTTCCCTGACCGCGCACCACGCCATGCTGGTGATCCAGGTGACCGACGTCGAGAAACACAACGACGACGTGCCACAGATCGAGAACAAGGAAGCGCTGCCGGAAACCGTACAGTGGCTGGTGGACCTTCTGGGTCCGACCGACATCGAGATGGTCACCGAAACCTACTGGCGCGCCACGCACTACATGAGCGATGTTGCCTCCCAGTACGCCGACGGCAAGCTGACCCTGGCCGAGAAAGCCCTGGCCGAGCAATGCTACTTCGCCGTGTGCCGTCGCCTGCACAACTCGCTGAAGGCGCGCCAGCGTTCCCACCGTCAGGTGCTGGACGAACTCAACGACAAACTGGCCGACAAGTACATCTGCAACTTCTCGGTGTTCCAGAGCCTGCCGGACACTTGGGCCATCGATCAGGTCCTGCCGATCATCCCGCTGCACCGCCTCGACGAAGAGCCGTTGCGTCGTGCGGTGCTGCAAGACCTGACCTGTGACTCCGACGGCAAGATCAACCAGTACGTCGACGAGCAAAGCATCGAAACCAGTTTGCCGGTGCACGCGCTGAAGGAAGGTGAGGACTACTTGCTGGGTGTGTTCCTGGTCGGTGCCTACCAGGAAATTCTTGGCGACATGCACAACCTGTTCGGTGACACCGACTCGGTGAATATCTACCAGAACGCCGACGGCAGCGTGTACCACGCCGGTATCGAAACCCACGACACCATCGAAGACATGCTGCGTTACGTGCACTTGTCGCCGGAGGAGTTGATGACTCACTACCGCGACAAGTGCGCCAGTGCCCGCATCAGCGCAACCGAGCGCACGCAGTTCCTCGATGCCTTGCGTCTGGGTCTGACCCGTTCGTCTTACCTGTCTTCCTGAGGTAAGTTCCACGCTCATCAGGTTGTCTGAAAATTTTCCTTCTGCCTCGGAAATTTCAGATGACCTGGTGCGGCAATTCTCCGATTCCATGGGAAATTACCTGCGTTTCGACTACTTAGCGCATTTGGTCTTCTTTTCGCGTAGGTTATTTCCTAAGTTGTATTTCGGCACTCTACTCGGCCATGTCTCTCAGCGAGAATCCCCGGCCGCCCCTCCCGTAGAGAAACGCCGATGTTCAATCCAGTCAGCGAACCGTTATTTCGTCTGGATGTTGCAGGTTTGCCCGACTCCCTTGAGGTCCTGGCCTTTACCGGTAGAGAAGCCATCAGCGAGCCGTTCGTGTTCGACCTGGAGCTGCTGATCGATGACCCGGTGCTTGACCTTGCCAGTTTGCTGTACCGCCCGGCCTCCTTGCATTTCGGGCCAGCCGGAAACCATGTGCATGGACAATTGCATGAACTCGTCCAGCGTGATCATGCCTCGGGGCCCCGACTATGCCAGGTGCGCCTGGGACCAGGACTGGCTTGTCTGGCCCAGCGCTTCAGCCAACGAATCTTCAGTGCCCGTTCGGTGCCGCAAATCCTCGATCAGGTGCTCAAGGAGCACGGCATTACCGGTAAAGATCGACGCCTGGCGCTGAGCGGCGACCACCCGCCCCGGGATTTCTGCACGCAATATCAAGAGTCGGACCTGCAATTTGTCCAGCGACTGTGCGCCCAGGAAGGACTGCATTACCACTTCGAAAACTGGGTCGGAGGGGGCTGCGTGGTGTTCAGCGACGATCAGCAACATTTTCGCACCGCAGAGCCTGCGGTATTGCGCTGCGAGGGCGATCGGCCGGCAGTGCGGCAGCTCGAACGCCAGCGTAGCGCTGCGACAGCGGCGCAATGTGTCGAGTGCCGGACAGACCTGGCGACCTTGCGCAGCGGTCGGGTGATGCCGCTGTCCGGTCATCCGGTTGCCGATTGCAATCGGCTCTGGCTGGTGACCCACGTTGAACATTGGGGCAGCCAGGATACGGCGACGCCCTACTACAACCAGGCCCGTGCCCTGCAATGGCCGGCCCGCTTCGAGCTGCCCTGCGCGACGAGCAAACCCCAGATGCACAGCCTGCAGCGGGCGTGGGTCGTCGAGGTCGATGAGCAAGGCCCCGACCCGGCAAGGCCGGTACCGGTGCAATTCGACTGGCTTTACCAGGGCGAGGGGGCAGCGCCCAGTCACTGTTGGCTGCCATTGGCCGGGCCGTTGCAGGCCGAGACGTACTCGCCATTGCGCGAAGGAACCGAGCTGGTCGTGAGTTTTGTCGAAGGTGATCCCGATCAGCCGCAGATAACCGGGGTGTTGCATGCGCCGGCAACGATCGAGGAGATGAGCGCGGACACTCCCCAGGTCATCTGTACCCCTGATGAGGGCCTGGAGCAATGGTTGCACTCGGCAGAACCGCTGCTGATGCTGTGCCTGCTGCCCGGCGGTGGCAGTTTCAATCATTGCGCACAGGCGTTGTGCACCTGTCGTCTGGCGACGCAGCTTGGCCAGAGCTCTGGAGCATGATCGTCGCACGCACGCCCGAGGCGCCCCCGCAGTGGTTGTTGCTGGATGTGCCGGGCACGCCGCAGGCGGGTGTCACGCTTCGGCAGATGTTTGCACAAGCCCGGTGGTATGGGTTGTTCGAAAGGACGGAGTGGCATGCGCTGCGAGCGCAGGGGCCGGTCCTGGTCGATCTGCGCACCTGCCCGGCACTGGCCGATCTGTGCATCGTCGACGGCCAACGCTGGCCCGGATTGCTGATGGTCAGCGAGGCCGGCGCTGCGCCGTTGCTCGCGCATTTACGGCGCATGCTTACGGTTACGCTTGGCTTGCACCGGGCCCTTTTGAACTATTACAACCCGATCACGGCCAGCTATTTTTTCGATGCTTGCGATGCCGCTGAACTGAGTCGCTGGCTAGGGCCCATCCAGCAGTTGCGTTGGTTCGGCGGCAGTTGGGCCGATCGCGCAACGGGATGCGAGGGGTGGCAGCGTTTATCCAACCCCGGGCTGGCGGTCAGCCCGTTGGCCGTCGAGGAGAGCCTCAGTGCCGGGCAACAGGAAAAACTGCAAACCTGCCTGCTTGAACAACATGCCTGGCGCTGGAACCGATCCACCGGGGCCGATTTCTCCCGCCTGTGGGCCCGTGTGCAGGAAGGACTGGCGCTGGGTTTCAGCGAGCGCCCGGTACTGGATGGCTGGATATGGCTACGTTTGCAGTATCCCGACGCCGTGCCCATGCAGCCATTGCCGGGCAGGACTCAGCAGGAGCGCCTCGATAGCCTGCGCCACCGGTGGCAGAACGACCAACCCTGGCCATGAACTCGAGCCACTCAGTGAGTGCTGCCGGCAAACCAGCCATCGTGACGGCGCAGGCGCCAGGCGATCACGCCGAGGGTCAGGCTGCGCAGCAGCATGAACAGCAAAAAGGTTATCCACAGGCCATGGTTGCCCCAGCCTTGCAGTGCCCAGCCGAAAGGCAGCACCAGCACCACGGTCAGCAGCATGCCGTTGCGCATTTCCCTGGCGCGGGTGGCGCCGATGAAAAGGCCGTCGAGCAGGTAACTCCAGACGGCAATCAGCGGCAGTACGGCGAGGTAGGGCAGGTAGATGAACGCGGTGTCGCGCACACTTTGAATGTCGGTCTGCATCTCGATGAACAAATGCCCGGCGAACAGAAACAGCGCGGCAAAGCCCAGGCTCGCGAGCAACGACCAGCCGCCCGCCACCACCAATGATCGGCGCAGGGCATCGCGGTCGCGGGCGCCGAGGGCGTGCCCGCACAGCGCTTCCACGGCGTGGGCCAGGCCATCAAGGGCATGGGCCGTCAGCAGCAAACCGTTGAGCAGCAGGGCATTGGCCGCGACCGTGGCGTCGCCCAGCCGCGCGCCCTGCACCGTGATCAGAAAAAACACCGATTGCAGCGCCAGGCTGCGGATGAAGATGTCGCGGTTGACCGCCAGCAATGGCCGCCAACTCTGCCACAGCGCCAATGCCGCCCAGACGATATGCCCGGGATAGGCACGCAGGGCCTTGCGGGTCATCAGCAAGCCGATCAGCGCCCCCGTCCATTCGGCAATCACCGAGGCCCGGGCGGCACCGACCACGCCCCATTCGAGGCCAAGGACGAACCACAGGTTCAGGGCGATATTGACCAGGTTGGTACTCAGCAAAATCGCCAGCGGCGCCCGGGCATTCTGGGTGCCGAGAAACCAGCCGACCAGTGCATAACTGGCCAGCGCGGCGGGCAGTCCGAACAGGCGGGTGTGGAAAAACTCGCGGGTCAGCTGATCGAGCTCCGCCGACGGTTGCATGAAGTGCAGCGCCGCTGTGCTCAACGGCACGCCCACAGCACCCAGGACCAGGGCCAGGCCGAAGGCGAGCAACAGGCCTTGCAACAGAATCTGCCGCAAGGCCGCACCATCCCCGCGTCCGGCCGCCTGGGCGGCGAACCCGGTGGAGCCCATGCGCAGAAAACCCATGGCCCAGGCAAGGAAGGTATACAGACTGGCCCCGACCGCGACGGCGCCGAGTTGATGGGCGTGGGGCAGGTGACCGATGACGGTGCTGTCGACCAGTGCCACCAGCGGTACGGAAATGTTCGAAAGAATCATCGGCGCGGCGAGTGCCCAGACCCGGCGATGGGTAGGGCGGTCGCGCCAGTCGGCGGTCAGGTCGGACATGCAGGCTCCTTGGGGGAGCGGGCATTGTAGCGGCAGATTCAGAGCATGCCGTGTATTCAATTGTGGGAGCGGCGGTGCGGCGATCCGACTTGCTCGCGAAAGCGGTCGTCCAGTCAATATTGATTCGACTGACACTCCCTCTTCGCGAGCAAGCCCGCTCCCACAGTGTCCGGTGGGGTCAGTGGATGATCCAGCTGAGCAGCCAAAGCCCCAGCATCAACCAGATGATCCCCATGATGAAGGATGCATTGAGAAAGGCGCGGATCGCCGTCCACAGCAGAATCAGACCGAGGATCAAGGTCACGATGCTGACGACCGAAGTCTCCATGCCCAGCGCCTGGGACAAGCCTTCGACAAAATTGCTGCTGGCGTTGCTCAACAGATTGAACAGCCCACTGAGGCCATCAACGATGAAGCGGATGATCGAGCCGAGTACCTGGCCGAGCCATTCGGAAAAACCTTCTACCTGCATGGAGTGAACGTCCTGATTAAAGAGAATTGAGCCTTGGGTTGTCGATCATGCTGCCGAGTTCCCACCAGCATAGAGGGTTGCACCGTAACTGTGGGAGCGGGCTTGCTCGCGAAGGCGGCGTGTCAGTCGAATCATTATTAACTGGACAACCGCTTTCGCGAGCAAGCCCGCTCCCACAAAAAGACAATGCCAACCGCTCAATCTTTGTCACTTGCCTTCACTCGTCATCCCCCCGAAGCTATACGCCTTCAGGAGAGCCCGATGAACCTTGTTGAACTGACCGAACGCCTGCACGCCATCCGTGACCGCAATGACTGGCGGCAATTTCACAGTCCGAAAAACCTGGCCATGGCCGCGAGCGTGGAAATGTCCGAGCTGGTGGAGATTTTCCAGTGGTTGACCGAAGACCAGTCACGCCAGTTGCCGGCGGACAAACTCGCCCATGCCGGGCAGGAAGTCGGTGACATCGTGCTTTATCTGTTGCTGCTGTGCAGCGAGCTGGGCCTGGACATGGAGGCCGTGGTGCGCAGCAAACTGGCGGACAGCGAGCGGAGGTTCAGCTGATGAGCGACCGTCATTTCGATCAACTGGCGACCCGTTTCGCCGAAAAAATCTACGGCGGTGCCAAAGGTGCGATCCGTCTGGCGGTGTTGCAGGCCGATCTGGCCGAAGCCTTGCCCGATCGCCCGCTGCGTGTGCTGGACATCGGCGCGGGCCTTGGCCACATGTCGTTGTGGCTGGCCCAGCGTGGCCATCAGGTGACCCTCGCCGAACCTGCCGAACCGATGCTCGAAGGCGCCCGCCAACGCTTCGCCGATGCCGGACAGAGCGCCACCTTCATTCAGGCACCCTGGCAGGAACTGCTAGGGCAGCTCACCGAGCCCTACGACCTGGTGCTGTGCCACGCCGTGCTGGAATGGCTGGCCGAACCCCACGCCATCCTGCCGGTGCTGCATCAACTGACCAAGGCCGATGGTTGGCTGTCCCTGGCGTTCTACAACCGCGATGCGCTGATCTACCGCAACTTGCTCAAGGGCCATTTCCGCAAGATGCGCAAGAACGACATGGCCGGTGAAAAACAGAGCCTGACCCCGCAGCAGCCCCTTGATCCGCGTGAACTGGCGGCGCAACTTGAAGGTCTATGGCGGGTCGAAACCCAGAGTGGCGTGCGGGTTTTTCACGATTACATGCCGGTGGAATTCCAGGCTCGCGCCGAGTTGGTGGACCTGCTGGAAATGGAACTGGCCCACCGCCGTCATCCAGCCTATGCCGGGCTTGGACGTTACTTGCACTGGATCTGTCGGCCTGTCTGATCGGAGCACGCAATGAAAAGTCATTCAGGTGTACTGCTGTTCTGCCTGGGGCTGGCCGCCTGTCAGGGCAGCAACCCTTATGTCGCCACGTCCAACCCTTTGCCTCCGGCACCGCCCCAGGCCGCCAAGACTTTCGACCGTAGCGCTTATCCGGCAGCACCCCGTGACTATGGGCGCTACCGCAGTTGGGCCTGGCTCGACGGGCATCTGCCACCGGGCACGGCCTGGGCGGACTCGGCGCAGGTTGCCGAAGCGGTCAGCAATGCGCTGGACCAACGCGGCTTGCGCCCGTTGCACGACAATCGTCCGGCCGACCTGTTTGTCAGCGCCGACCTGCGCCTGGAAACCCGCTTGCGCCAGGTTCAGGACGATTACGGTTACTACGGCGGTTACGGTGGCTACGGACCGGGGTACGGCATGTACGGCAGCGTGCCGATCGTACGCACCTATTCGGAACAGGTCGTGGTGGTTCAGGTGGACATGTTTGACGCCAAAAGCGGTCAGCCGATATGGAGCTCCAGCGCTGAAACCGGCAACCGGGGCAGCGAAAGCGAGCGCGCCGATGCCATACGGGAGGCTGTGGAAAAGGCGATGTCGGCGTATCCTCCCAGTTAGCTTCTGTAGATAAGAAGCATTTCGCAGGAGAACCATCATGTTCCGCCGTTTCATACTACTGGCCATGGTCGCGCTGCTCAGTGCCTGCGCCGCCAACCAGGTCAATCATGACTTCGACGCCAGCCGCGACTTTGCTGCCTATCGCAGCTGGACGTGGAAAGAACCCGCCCTGCAATACCGTCCCGATGATCCACGGATCAAGAGCGACCTGACCGAACAGCGCATCCGTCAGGCGGTAGCCGATCAACTGGACCAGCGCGGTCTGCGCCCGGCCGCCGCGGGTGCCAAGGGTGACTTGAATGTGCAGACCTACCTGATTGTCGAAGAGCGGCAACAGCAGGTGACCACCAACTACGGCGGCGGGTGGGGGTACCCGTGGTATGGCTACTACGGCGCGCCCATGTATAACGAAACCCGTAATGTCAGCTACAAGGTAGCGACCATCCAGATCGACCTGCTCGATGGCAAGGACGGCAAACTGGTGTGGCGTGGCAGTGACGAACAGATACTCAGCCGCACACCGAACCCGTCGGATCGTCGTGATGCCATCCTGGAAACAGTCACGCGGATATTGGCCAACTATCCACCGCACGCCACTTAGAATCAGCCAGTCTCTCAACCCCTGTGTTCCCACAGGGGTTTTTATGCTCGACACTTGCGAGCCTGGGGATCGACCTGAACCAGGTCGAGGTGGGTGCCAACCTCGGTTGTCACACGGGACGCCCAGCCCAGGTGATCTAGTCCGTCAGCACAATCGGCAGTTCGATGCAGAAACGCGCGCCCTCGGCGGAGTTCCTGACGCTCAGCTTGCCGCCCATGTTCTCGACAATGCCATAGCTCACCGACAGCCCCAGACCGGTGCCGACACCCACCGGTTTGGTGGTAAAGAACGGCTCGAAAATCCGCTCCAGCAAACGCGGGTCGATACCGCCGCCGTTGTCCTCGACCCACAGGCGTACCGCGTGTGTATCCCGTTCGGCGTACACCGAAATCCACGGTTTGAAATCGGGGTTGGCCTCGCGCTTGCCGAGCAATGCATCCCGGGCGTTGACCATCAGGTTGATCAGCACCTGCTCAAGCTGATCGACGTAGCCGCGCACCAGCACATCAAAACCGGTCTCGCTGATGCGCAGGTCGACACCTTTGCCGCGCATCCCTTCGGACAACAGCGCCAGTGTGCCTTCGATGGCCTGGGCCGGGTTGAACGGTTGCTGCTCGATTTCCGAGCGGCGGCCGAACACCCGCATGTGGTCCACCACCCGCGCGGCGCGTTGCACCTGGCTGTCGATGCGGGTGAGCTTGTCGATCAGGTAGTCGACCTGTACGTCGCCGTTGCTGAGGCGCTTGAGGACATTGACGATGGCCATGCGTATCACGTTCAACGGCTGGTTGAGCTCATGGGCCAGGCCGGTGGCCATTTCACCGAGGGTGGCCATTTTCGCGCTTTGTGTGAGCTGCTGCTGCGAGCGTCGTACCTCGGTGTTGTCGCGTCCTACGGCCTGGACCTCGAGCAAGCGTCCCTGTTCGTCGAATACCCCGCGATCGGACCAGACCCACCAGGCGTGTTCGCGCCCGGGCAGTTGCAGGTTGATCTCGGCGGTGCTGACCGGAAACTCCGGGCTCAACTGGTTCAGCCGCCGGGTGAATGCCTCGCGCTGTTCCCCGGACATCCAGTTGCCCAGATTCACCCCCGGCAATTGCTCGGGCGCCAATTCCAGATAGGTGGCCAGCGGGCGGTTGCCGAAGGTCAGGGTCAGGTCCGGCTGGTAGCGGCAGATCATCGCCGGCGAGTCTTCCACCAGAATTCGGTAGCGTTCCTCACTCTGCCTGACCTGCTCGGCCGCCAGGGTCGCTTCGGTGACGTCCAGCCACAAGCCCACGGCTTCCACCGGCAAGCCGAGGTCGTCGCGCAACAATTTCGCTTCATCCAGCAGCCAGTGATAGTCACCCTGACTGTCGCGCAGCCGATAGCGGGCGCGCACCGAGCCTTCACGCAGCAGCCGTCGCGTGCGCTCGAAATACTGCAGGCGGTCGTCGGGGTGTACCCGCTCCACCAGCGCCCCGGGTGCGCAGTCGGCCAGGGTCCAGCCGAGCAACGGGAGCAGGCTGTCGCTAAAGAACACCGGTTGCAGAGCGCCTTCGTCATAGCGCTGTACATAAATCACCGCCGGTGAACTGGCGATCAGATTGTCCAGGCGTGCATGGGCAGCGGCGGCGCTCTGCTGCTGATTCTTGATGTCGCTGATGTCGTGCATGAAACCCACCAGCCGACGGTTTTTGCCCACGCCCAGCGCTTGGCCTTGCAGGCGATACCAGACGGGTTCGAGTGCATCGTCGGGGCGATACAGGCGCACGCACAACAGCAGTGGCATGCCCGACACCTGCAAGTCCTGCAGACGGATGCGCAGCTCTTCGCGGTCGGCGGGATACACCTGGTCGAGCCAGTCCTGTACCGATAAACGCGATGTTCCAAGGTTCAGGTTCGTCGCCAGCGAAGGTGCCAACTGCACCTCTTCGCTGTCGCTGAAAATTTCCCACCAGCCTGTGCCCAGCAACGCTTGCAGCGACTCCAGGCGTTCCAGTTGCAGGTGATGTCGGTGCTCGCGCAAGCGTTCAAGCAAGGGGCTGGCGAGCGCGGCGGTGATTTGCAGCCAATCGCGTTCGGTGACATCGGGGGCGCGTTGTTGCGGCGTGTAGAAACCGCACAGCAACCAGGCGACCACCCCTTGCGCATCGTGGTAGGGCACGGCGAAGCCATCGTTATTGCCGAACGTGCCTTGCAGGCGCGGGTGTTCGCGCGGGATCAGGTACTGGGGTGCCGAGCCGCTCAAACTGTCCAGCCCCGTGCCCAGGCGCTGGTCGTTTTGCCATAGCTGCGGTGCATCGAAAGCCGTGTAGTGCTGGTGAATCTGCCAACCCTGCTCCTGCTCATCGAGCAAGGCCAGGGCAATGCAGGGGATCTGAAAACGCTGGGCCAGGCTTTGCAGTTGTTCGCCCAGCATCTCGGGCAGACGTGTCAGGCTGCACAGGCGCAGCTGTTCGGCGATTTGCAGCACCAGCACCTGGCATTGCTCGCGGTTGCGCGATTGCCGGCGTTCGAGCAACAAGTCGCCGATGTCGAGCATCTGCAACAGCCAGGCATCGGCCAAGGGTTGCACCCAGCCGCGCAAATGCAGGGGCGGACCATTGAGACTGTAGAAGTCCAGGTCCAGGGTTTGTCCCTGCCAGTGCGCCGGCGCGCCTTCGATGACGAGGCCGCTGTGGGGCAACAGGAAGTCGAGCAGGTGTGGTTCCTGTGTGCCGGGGGGATGCTGGGCCAGCAAGTGCCGCAGCGGACCGCTCAATTGAACGACACGCCCATCGGCATTGAGCTGCATCTGCAATCCGAAGCTGTGCACCCGCAGTGTTTCCGGCGGCTCCGGTGGGGGCGGCGGGTGGCGGTGGAGCAGGCGCCCGAACAATTTATCCCCGGCACTCAAAATTGCAGGCTCGCACTGGCCGTGAGGGTCGCCGGCAGATTGGGTACCCGACCGATGCCGGGCAGGTTCAGGAACGGAATGACGGCGCTGATTTTATTGGCGGGGTAATGAATGGCGACGGTCAGCAATCCCAGGGCGAACTCTATCGCGGCGGCACCTTTTTGTTTGTGGGGGAGTCTGGCTTTCATGAGTGCGTCTACCCTGACTATCACTGAGTAATGTCAGCATAGAATCATTCCGCCAAAACGGAGGTTTTTACCGAGTGCAGAGCTTTAAACTCATGGCCGCCCCGGGTCTTGCGACGGACGGTATGCACGTGCCCGGCACGTTTACGGGTGCTGGATTGGCCAGTGTTTTCTGGCTGCTGCTAGCGTCAAGAGTCTGGCTCCTGTGAGTCAGGGGCTTAGAACCTGCTTTTTTATATGGCGCCTGAAATGTCAAAGAAACAGTCATTTGCACCGTTCGTGCGGGTGGGGCTGATGCTGACATTCACCTGGCTCCACTAGTCGGCCCTTATATGTTCACAGCCGGAAACTACGTCTACTTTTCAGGCAGGCGGGCAAGGGACAGACCAATTATCAGATTTCGTGTGAGTTGGGGATTATCAAGAACACGGTGAAGTTGTATGTGTCGCAGGTGTTGAGGTTGACGCATATGCATAAGCGGACGCAGTTGGCGTTGGCCTTGTCGCCCAGTAATTCCGGGATGCGGCAGTGGTTTGCGGCGCACTGATTTTGTGTACATATCCGTTTCTGCGGTAATGGCCGCTTATGGTTTCGCCCTGACGGCGACTCACGAGGCCTCCCGAGGGGGCGGTTGGATCAAGATCAAGAGCTGCAGGCGAGCTAACGCTCTGCCTGATGAGTGGTAAGAGGCGTGGGTTTACCCCGGCCCATTGTGGGAGCGGGCTTGCCCGCGAAGGCGGTCTTACAGTCAACCAATCCTGTGTAGTTTTCCTCAAGTCCCGAGGACACCTCTGACACGCTTTTCAGGTTGTCCGTCGGAAGCGCGATCTCTAGCCTTTGTCGGTCGCTGAAAATTCAGCGTCCGGGCGTCGCGGCTCGATTCCTAAGGCATAATCGCTCCACCTGACGACAACACTTTCTTGTGTCTGTCGTTCTGTGTCATGGCGACTGTGCGCGGGATACCTTCGGGTATGCCGAGCTGCCTCTGGGATCGGTCCGCGAACCCGCGTACAGCTGCCACCCCAATTTGCTTCGCGGCAATTTGGACGTGGCTCCATTTCATCCCAGAGGTGCAACGATGATTAAACCCACCCCCAATCCACCCAAACAACCCGCCGTGCACAAACCCAGCACGATGTTCGTCATCGCCCCGAACATCGACACCGAAACCCTGCTGGCCCACGCCTGTGAATCACTGGCGTCGGCGAGTGTGATGGCGAGTGATTTCGCGGGTTTTCTGCAGGGCTCGCAGCGCAATACGCTGCTGGGGATTGCGCAGGTGATCATGCTGGGTGAGATGGCGGTGAACCGGGCGTTGGATAATCTCGATCCGCAAGACTGACCACGGAGCTTTGTGGCGAGGGAGTCCTCCCGCTCGGGTGCGTAGCGCCCGCCCGACAAGCTTCCTCGCCACAGGCATCGGCCTTGTCAGGCCACCGGCCGCCAATGCCCGACCATATGCTCCAGCTCTCCGACACCCACCAACTGAAAGTCCCCGCTCGCCCCCGGCTCGCTGGCCAGCAGCGTCACCTCACCGGGCAACCGCACCGGCTTCTTGAACTGCACGGCGATCTCGACGTTCGCCACAGGCAGGTGCCCGGCCAGTGCCGCCAACGTGCGCGCCTTGTTCCACAGGCCATGGGCGATGGCGGTCGGGAAGCCGAAGAGTCGGGCGCTGGCCGCGCTCAGGTGGATCGGGTTGTAGTCGCCGGACACCTTGGCGTATTGCCGGCCGATGTCCGAGGGCGCTTTCCAGTGTTCGACTTCGTTCATGTCCAGACTCGTTACCAGGTTCTCCTCAAGTGGTTCGCCCTCGAGTTTGACGCCGCGGCAGAGCATCCGGCTTTGTGCCTCCCACAACGGCCCCAGTTGATCGTCGAGGGTGGTCAGCAAATCGAACGTCGCGCCTTTGGCGTGGGGTTGCAGGTTCTGCACCTGCACGCTGACACGCGCCCGATTCACCCCGCCCATGGGGCGTAGCAGACGAATCCGATTGCTCAGGTGAATCAGGCCCAGCAGCGGGAACGGGAAGTCCCTGGCCGTGAGCAATTGCATCTGCAAGGCAAAGCCGAGGATATGCGGATAGGTCGGCGGCAGCAGGCCGTTGTCGGCAAAGCCACAGACCTTGCGATAGGCCGCCAGGCGTCTGGGATCGACGTCGACCCAGCAGCGCAAACCCGAATCGGGCAGGGTGGTGCCGGTGATTTTTCGCCGTGTCGCCGCTCGTGCGTACAACCCCGGGAGGCTGGGTTCGCGGTTGAGAGTGTGCCAGTCGGTGATCATCCTCAAGCCCCCAGAACGCTTTGCCCGCATACGCGCAACGCTTGCCCGGTGTATGCGCCGGTGCCCGGTTGCGCGAGCCAGGCCACGGCTTCGGCGACGTCCTGTGGCAGGCCGCCCTGGCCGAGGGTGCTCATGCGCCGTCCGGCTTCACGCAGGCCAAAGGGGATGTGCGCGGTCATTTGCGTTTCGATGAATCCCGGTGCCACGGCGTTGATGCTGATGCCGCGTTCGGTGAGCAGCGGCGCCCAGGCTTGCGCCAGGCCTATGAGCCCGGCCTTGCTCGCGGCGTAGTTGGTTTGCCCGCGATTGCCGGCGATGCCGCTGATGGAGGCCAGCAGAATCACCCGGGCGTTGTCGTGCAGGGCGCCGCTATCGAGCAGGGCTTTGGTCAGCACTTGCGGTGCGTTGAGGTTGACGGCCAGTACGGCGTCCCAGAAGTCCGGGGTCATGTTGGCCAGGGTTTTATCGCGGGTGATGCCGGCGTTGTGCACCACGATGTCGAGGCCGTCGGGCAATTGTTCGATCAACTGCGCGGCGGCGTCTTCGGCGCAGATGTCGAGGCTGATGCTGCGCCCGCCGAGGCGTGCGGCGAGGGCTTCGAGATCGGTTTTGGCCGCGGGCACGTCGAGCAGGATGACGTCGGCACCGTCACGGGCCAGGGTCTCGGCGATGGCGGCACCAATGCCGCGTGCTGCGCCGGTAACCAGTGCCTTACGCCCGGCGAGCGGGCGCGTCCAGTCGCTGACGGGCGTCGAGCACGGATTCAGGCGAATGACCTGCCCGGACACGAAGGCGCTTTTGGGCGAGAGAAAAAACCGCAGCGGACCTTCCAGTTGCGCCTCGGCCCCTTCGCCGACGTAGATCAATTGCAGGGTGCCACCGCTGCGTAATTCCTTGGCCAGGGAACGGCTGAATCCCTCCAGGGCACGCTGGGCACTGGCGGCGAACGGGTCACGCAGGGTTTGCGGATCGCGTCCGAGAATCACCAGGTGCGCACAGTGATCGAGGTTCTTCATCAACGGCTGGAAGAACTCACGCAGTTGCTTGAGCTGATCGGTGTGCAGCAGGTCACTGGCGTCGAACACCACGGCCTTGAGTTTCGGTCCGTGGCCGGGAATCCAGGCCGTGGCCATCGAAGGCTCGGTGCCGTAGCTGTAGATCGCGTCGGTCAGGCGGTTGGCGAAGGCACTGACGTGTTCCGCCAATGGCCCGCCGCCGATCAGCAGCGCACCTTCCACGGGCCGCAGCCGGCCTGCCTGCCAGCGCTCCAGTCGAGTCGGTGCCGGCAACCCCAGGGCACCGACCAGGCGATGGCCGATGGACGAATTGGCGAAGTCGATATAGCGGTCAGACATGGAACGCGCTCCGAAAGCTGAGGTTCAAAGTGTGGACCATGAATGGCGATCAGTCGTTCGATCCACGAGATAAGGCCTACGCTTGGTTACAGCAGATTAGTTTGTCGCAGGACTTATGGTGCACGCAGTCCCTGTGGGAGCGGGCTTGCTCGCGAAAGCGGAGTGTCATGCAACATTGATGTCGACTGACACGACGCCTTCGCGAGCAAGCCCGCTCCCACAAGGGGCAGTGTTCAGTTCAGATAATTCATCAGGAGTTCCTCATGACCCAGCTGCGCCGCGTCGCGATCATCGGCGGTAACCGGATTCCTTTCGCCCGCTCCAACGGCCCCTACGCCACGGCCAGTAACCAGGTGATGCTCACCGCTGCCCTCGAGGGTCTGATCGAGCGCTACAACCTGCATGGCCAGCGCATCGGCGAAGTGGTCGCCGGCGCCGTGCTCAAGTTGGCGCGGGACATGAACCTCACACGCGAGTGCGTGCTCGGCTCGCGGTTGTCGCCCGCCACCCCGGCCTACGACATCCAGCAGGCGTGCGGCACCGGGCTGGAAGCGGCGTTGCTGGTGGCGAACAAGATTGCCCTGGGCCAGATCGACTGCGGCATCGCCGGTGGCGTGGACACCACCTCGGATGCTCCGATCAGCGTCAGTGAAGGGTTGCGCAAAATCCTCCTGCAAGCCAATCGCGCGAAAACCACCGGCGACAAACTGAAGACCTTCCTGCAATTGCGCCCCAAACATCTGATCCCCGAGTTCCCGCGCAACGGTGAGCCGCGCACGGGGTTGTCCATGGGGCAACATTGCGAGCTGATGGCCCAGACCTGGAACATCCCGCGCGAAGCCCAGGATCAATTGGCGCTTGAGAGCCATCAGAAACTGGCGGCGTCCTATGCCGAAGGCTGGCACAACGATCTGATGACGCCGTTCCTGGGGCTCACCCGCGACAACAATCTGCGCCCGGATTCGACCCTGGAAAAGCTCGCCGCACTCAAGCCGGCCTATGAGAAAAGCGCCAAGGGCACCCTGACGGCGGGCAACTCCACGCCGCTGACCGACGGGGCGTCACTGGTGCTGCTGGGCAGCGAGGAATGGGCGAAGGCGCGAGGGTTGCCGATTCTCGCGTATTGGCGTGACGGCGAGGCGGCGGCGGTGGATTTCGTCAACGGTGCCGAAGGGTTGTTGATGGCGCCGGTCTACGCCGTGCCGCGTTTGCTCGCGCGCAATGGCCTGAGCTTGCAGGACTTCGACTACTACGAAATCCACGAAGCTTTCGCCGCGCAAGTGCTGTGCACATTGAAGGCGTGGGAGGATCCGCAGTACTGCAAAACCCGTCTGGGGCTCGATGCGCCGTTGGGCTCTATTGACCGCAGTCGGCTCAACGTCAAGGGCAGTTCACTGGCGGCAGGGCATCCGTTTGCCGCCACCGGTGGGCGCATCGTCGCCAACCTGGCGAAGTTGCTGGATACGGCGGGCAAGGGGCGGGGGCTGATTTCGATTTGTGCGGCGGGTGGGCAGGGTGTGACCGCGATCATCGAACGCTGAGTTAAAACAACTGTGGGAGCGGGCTTGCTCGCGAAAAGGGCATCAGCTTCAACATCAATGTTGACTGCCATACCGCTTTCGCGAGCAAGCCCGCTCCCACAATTGATCTCCTATGTTCACAAGTGTCGTGTTTACAGACGACCTTCAGTGGTGTTGTTGCGAATCAGGTGCGGAACCTGCGCACCAGCCCGTCCAGCTCGTTCGACAGCCCGGCCAGGCTCTGGGAGTCCAGGCGTGCCGAGTTGGCCAATTCCGCCACCAGTTGCGCATCGCCATGGATCTGGCTGATGTGCCGGTTGATGTCTTCGGCCACTTGATGCTGTTGTTCCGCCGCCGTGGCGATCTGGGTGTTCATGTCACGGATCACATCCACCGACTCGCGAATCTGCCCGAAGCTGTTGCGCGCCTCACCGATGCGCGTCACCGATTGCTGGGACACTTCCAGGCTGGCGTGCATCTGTTGGGTCACCTGGCTGGTGCGTTTGGCCAGGTTGCCCAGCAGTCCGTCGATTTCCGCCGTGGAGTCGGCCGTGCGCTTGGCCAGGGCTCGTACTTCGTCGGCCACCACGGCAAAGCCGCGGCCTTGTTCACCGGCCCGGGCCGCTTCGATCGCGGCGTTCAGCGCCAGCAGGTTGGTCTGTTCGGCGATCGAACGGATGGTCCCCAGGATCGACTGAATGTCGTTGCTGTCGCGCTCCAGTTGTTGCATCGACTGGGCTGACTGTTCGATTTCCTGGCTCAGGCGATCAACGCTGTTCACCGCCGCATCGATCTGTTGCTGACCTTCGCGCGCCTGGCGCTGGCCACTGTCGGCGGATTCCGCCGCCTGGCTGCAAGAGCGCGCAACTTCGTTGGCGGTGGCGACCATTTCGTGGAACGCCGTGGACACCATGTCCACCGCTTCGCGCTGGCGTCCGGCGGCTTCGGCCATGTCGCTGGAGACCTGGGTCGAACTCTTGGAGGTGGCGAGGATCTTGCCCGCCGCGCCGCCGATGTTCTGGATCAGGTTGCGAATCGCGGTCAGGAACTGGTTGAACCAGTTGGCCAACTGCGCGGTTTCGTCGTTGCCACGGATTTGCAGGTTCTGGGTCAGGTCGCCTTCGCCTTGGGCGATGCCTTCCAGGCCGCTGGCCACGCTGCGGATCGGACGCACGATGAGGCTGGCAAAACTGGCGCCGACGATGGCGAAGATGACGGCCAGGACGGCGGCGATGATGGCGATCAACCAGGTCAACCGGGTCGCGGAGTTCATCACGTCGTTCTGTTTGATCAGGCCGATGAAGGTCCAGCCCAGTTGCTCCGACGGCCAGACGTTGGCCATGTAGCGCTCGCCGTTCAACTCCACTTCCACCAGGCCCTTGCCGGCCTTGGCCAGTTGCGCGTAGCCCTCGCCCAGGCTGTTCAGCGGTTTGAAGTTGTGTTCCGGTTGTTTCGGATCCACCAGGACCGTGCCGGTGTTTTCCAGCAGCATCAGGTAGCCGGTTTCACCGAGCTTGATCTGTTTGACGATTTCGGTGAGCTGCTTGAGCGTCACGTCGATGCTGACCACGCCACCGTTGGTGCCCAGCTTGTTGTCGATGGTGCGCACGGTGCTGACGTAGGTCGCGTCGTCCTGGGCCCAGTAGTAAGCCTCGGTGCGAAACGGCTTGCCCGGCTTGGCCTGGGCGGCCTTGTACCAGGGGCGCTGGCGTGGGTCGTAGTTGTTCAGCTTCGGATCATCCGGCCACGACACGTAGCCGCCCGCCGCCGTGCCAAGGATGGCATAGGCGTAGGACGGGTGGCTGTTGCCCAGGTCCTGGAGCAGGGTGAAGACCTTCTTGTCCATCTCGCCCTGGGGAACACTCTCGGCGTTGGCGGCCATGTAAGTCTTGAGGCTGTCGTCGGAGTTTCGGATCAGCGGCTGCTTGGCCAGGTAATCGACGTTCTGGCTGATGCTGTCAAAGAACAATTGCATGGCGTTGCTGACCTGACGAATCTCTCGGGCACTGCCGTCGATAAATTCGTCTCTGGCATCACTGCGCAGGTTCAGCACAACGAGGGTGGCGACCAGCACCACGGGCAGGCAGGCGATGATTGCAAACGCCCAGGTCAACTTCTGTTTGATGTTCATCCGCGCTCCAGATTTTCTTGTAGGCCCACGCAGTGCAGATGACTCGCGGTTTATTGGCAGCCGTAATCGTTCTTGGTCAACCCGGGTCCTTGAGTGCGGCATCGCTTTTGTTGTGGCAGCGATTGTCGGACAAATCACTTTGTCACTAAGGACTTCGGCTGTTGTCGGAGGAAATTGAGGCCTGTTGGGAAAAATCCTACGGAAGGTACGAACTGTGGAGTCAGCTTCTGTCGCAATTGCCCTCTTTGCCCTTGCACAACAAGTGACGCAGGCTCGGCTATGATCTGGAACGATCCGTGGCGGTCGTCGGTTTTATCCGATGAAATCGGCACATTGTGTGCTTCTGCAATGATCATAAGTCGGCAACCCCTCCCCCCCGTGAGTGGATTGCCGTATAACGAATGACTTTCGCGTGTTTGGTAATAAAGGACCCACAATAAAAGCTGATGAAGACTCCAAAACGCATTGAACCCCTGATCGAGGACGGTCTGGTCGACGAGGTGCTGCGCCCACTCATGAGTGGTAAAGAAGCAGCTGTTTATGTGGTGCGCTGCGGTAACCAGTTACGTTGCGCGAAGGTCTACAAGGAGGCGAACAAACGCAGTTTTCGTCAGGCGGCCGAGTATCAGGAAGGCCGCAAGGTGCGCAACAGCCGTCAGGCCCGGGCGATGGCCAAGGGTTCCAAGTTTGGCCGCAAGGAAACCGAAGACGCCTGGCAGAACGCTGAAGTGGCGGCGCTGTTCCGCCTGGCCAATGCCGGTGTGCGGGTACCCAAACCGTTCGACTTCCTTGAAGGCGTGCTGCTCATGGAGCTGGTGGCCGACGAGTACGGTGATGCCGCGCCGCGTCTGAACGATGTGGTGCTGGAACCGGACCAGGCCCGCGAATATCACGCGTTCCTGATTTCGCAGATCGTGCTGATGCTGTGTACCGGTCTGGTGCACGGCGACTTGTCCGAGTTCAACGTGCTGCTGACGCCGACCGGCCCGGTGATCATCGACCTGCCGCAAGCAGTGGACGCGGCGGGCAACAACCACGCGTTCAGCATGCTGGAGCGCGACGTGGGCAACATGGCGTCCTACTTCGGGCGGTTTGCGCCGGAGTTGAAAAAGACCAAATACGCCAAGGAAATGTGGGCCTTGTACGAGGCCGGCACCTTGCACCCGGCCAGTGTCCTGACCGGCGAGTTCGCCGACACGCAAGAGCTGGCCGATGTGGGCGGCATCATGCGCGAAATCGAGGCCGCACGCCTGGATGAAGAACGCAAGCAAGCGGCTCGCGCGGCGGACGATGCGCCGCCGGGCAAGACCGAAGAACCGCCTCCGCCGTGGATGCAGTGATCGGCTGAAGAAAAACCCGGCTTCGGCCGGGTTTTTTGTGGGGGCAGATCCAACACCTCTGTCGCCTGACAGTCCGCCTTCGCGGGCAAGCCCGCTCCCACAAGGATCGAGTTGCCCACATCTGCTCCATACATTCACAAACCCTGTGGGAGCGGGCTTGCCCGCGAAGGCGTCGCTGCATTTAGCATCAATGGTTCAGGGGCGAACCGGTTCGGCACAGCATCCCGACTCAAGGTTTTTCAGAATCGGGCAATCCGGCCGATGGTCGCCATGGCAGTGTTCAACCAGATCCTGCAACGTATCACGCAACTGCCCCAATTCACGGATCTTCCGGTTCAGCTCATCGATATGCTGACGGGCCAAAGCCTTCACATCGGCGCTGGCGCGCTGGCGGTCTTGCCAGAGGGTCAGCAACTTGCCGACTTCTTCCAGGGAAAACCCCAGGTCCCGCGAGCGCTTGATGAACGCCAGCGTGTGCAGATCGTCATCGCCATACACCCGGTAACCGCTGTCGGTGCGATGGGCCGCCTTGAGCAGGCCGATGGATTCGTAATAACGGATCATCTTTGCGCTCAGGCCACTGTGGCGGGCCGCTTGGCCGATGTTCATCGGTTGTCCTCCAGGTCCTTGGGTTTCCAGGTTTTCAACAGTAGCGCATTGCTCACCACGCTGACGCTCGACAAGGCCATGGCTGCACCGGCCAGCACTGGATTGAGGAAGCCAAACGCCGCCAGCGGAATGCCGATCAGGTTATAGACAAAGGCCCAGAACAGGTTCTGCCGAATCTTGGCGTAAGTCTTGCGACTGATCTCCAATGCAGCCGGTACCAGTTGCGGATCGCCACGCATCAGGGTGATGCCGGCCGCGTGCATGGCGACGTCGGTGCCGCCACCCATGGCGATGCCGATGTCGGCGGCGGCCAGTGCCGGGGCGTCATTGATGCCGTCGCCGACCATCGCCACCACGCCGGTTTCTTTCAGTGCGGCGACCGTCGCGGCTTTGTCCGCCGGCAACACTTCGGCATGCACGTCCTGGATGCCCAACGCCTCGGCCACCACCTTGGCGCTACCGCGATTATCGCCCGTCAGCAGGTGGCTGCTGATGTTCCGTGCGCTCAGTTGCTGCACCGCTTGCAGCGCGCCGGGCTTGAGGGTGTCACCGAAGGCGAACAGGCCCAGCACGTGGGGATCGGGGGATTGTTCGATCAGCCAGGACAAGGTCCGGCCTTCTTGTTCCCACGCGATCGCCGAGTCAGCCAACGGTCCGGCGCTCAAGCCGCTGTCCTCCAGCAGGCGACGATTGCCCAGGGCCAGGCGACGCCCCTCCAGTGTGCCGGCAATGCCGCGGCCGGTCAGGGACTGGCTGTCGCTGACGTCGGCCACCGTCAAGTGGCGTTCGGCACAGGCATCCAGAACAGCCTTGGCCAGCGGATGCTCACTGCCGCGTTGTAGGGCGCCGGCCCGTTGCAGCAGGCTCGCTTCATTGCCGTCGATGGCACTCAGATGAGCAATGCGCGGGGCGCCGGAGGTCAGGGTGCCGGTCTTGTCGAACACCACCGCGCTGACCTCATGGGCACGCTCCAGGGCTTCGGCGTCCTTGATCAGAATCCCGTAGCGTGCCGCCACGCCGGTGCCGGCCATGATCGCCGTCGGCGTGGCCAGGCCCAGTGCGCAAGGGCAGGCGATCACCAGCACCGCGACGGCGTTGATCAGCGCGGTTTCCATCGGCGCGCCATACAGCCACCAGCCGATCAGGGTTGCCAGGGCAATCAGCAGCACGGTGGGCACGAACACCTGGCTGACTTTATCCACCAGTTTCTGGATCGGCGCCTTTGCGGCCTGGGCGTCTTCCACCAGGCGGATGATCCGTGCCAGTACGGTTTCCGCACCGAGGGCCTGGGTACGCACCAGCAACCGGCCTTCACCGTTGATCGCGCCGCCCGTGACTTTGTCGCCGGGCTGTTTGGGCACGGGCAGGCTTTCGCCGCTGATCAGGGCTTCATCGGCGTGGCTCTGGCCTTCTATCACTTCGCCATCGACCGGGAAGCGCTCTCCGGGTTTGACCATCACCAGGTCATTAAGGCGCAGGGCGCTGATGGCGACTTCCTGCTCGCGGCCATCGAGCACCTGAATCGCCCGTTCCGGGCGCAAGGCTTCGAGGGCGCGGATGGCGCTGGCGGTCTGGCGCTTGGCGCGGCTTTCCAGGTACTTGCCCAGCAATACCAGGGCGATCACCACCGCCGAGGCTTCGAAATACAGGTGCGGCATGCGCCCGGCGGCGGTGGCCCATTCATACACACTCAAGCCATAACCGGCGCTGGTGCCCAGGGCCACCAGCAAATCCATGTTGCCGGCCCCGGCGCGTACGGCTTTCCAGGCAGCGACGTAAAACCGTGCACCGAAGATGAATTGCACTGGCGTGGCCAAGGCGAATTGCACCCAGGCCGGGAGCATCCAGTGCACGCCGAACGGTTGCAGCAGCATCGGCAAGACCAGCGGCAAGGCGAGGACGATGGCCATGATCAAGGCCAGGCGTTCGCGATGCAGGCGCTGTTGCTGATTGTCGGCCGGCGGGTGTTCGGCTTCCCATACGCTGGCGGTGTAACCGGCCTTGGTCACGGCCGCGATCAAGGTTTGCGGATCGACCTGACCGAGCAGTTCGAGGTGGGCGCGTTCGTTGGCCAGGTTGACGCTGACGCTTTTCACGCCCGCCACCTTGCCCAGCGCCCGCTCGACCCGACCGACGCAGGACGCGCAGGTCATGCCGTCGATGCTCAGTTCCAGGCTTTGCTGCGGCACGCTGTAGCCGGCCTTGGCCACGGCATCCATCAGGGCTGGCAGGCTGTCGCTGGGTGCCTGGACCCGGGCCTGTTCCGTGGCGAGGTTGACGCTGACGGCACTGGCGCCAATGACTTTGCTCAAGGCGCGCTCGACACGCCCGGCGCAACTGGCGCAGGTCATGCCGGCAATCGGCAGGTCGAACGTGGTGGATTCGGACATCGGTCGCACTCCCTGTAGTAGATGACCACAGGATCAACCTTGCCATGCTGGCAAGGTCAAGTGCCAATCTTAGACGTGCCACTGAGTGAATGTGGGAGCGGGCTTGCTCGCGAAGGCGTCGTGTCAGTCGACATCAATGTTGCATGACACACCGCTTTCGCGAGCAAGCCCGCTCCCACAAGGGTTGTGGGTCAGTAGCCGAGACCGGCGCGTTTCAGGTACATCCCTTCCTGCGTCATCGCGATCCGGTACTTGAGCACATCCCCGGCCTTGAGCTGGATGTCCTGAGAGCCCGGCGCGAGCATGCCCGGATTGCAACCCGGCATCTGCCCCGGGAGTAACTTGAGGCGCAGTGAGACGATGCCGGGCGGCAGGTTGAACGAGGTGCTCTGCTCCTGAAACAGCCGCGCTGCCAATTGGTCCTGGATGTACACACCGATCTCGCAGCTGGTCGCGACTTCCAGGCGCTCGCGGGAAATGATCAGCACGCCATAATCCTGACCGGCAGCATTGACCGAAGGCACGGCGGAGAAAAGGCTGAGAAAGCCAAACAGGCTGAAAACCGACCAGCGCATGGCTGAATCTCCTGAGTTCGAGTCATTGATGGACGCAGCTTGGCCGAGCGTCGCGCCGATTGCCAGCCCGGCAGCTAATTTCAGAACTTGACCTTGCCATGGTGGCAAGCTCGAAGCTGGACTCAACCCTCGGAAAAGGAGTCATCCCATGCAAGTGTTCAACGTTGAAGGCATGTCTTGTGGCCACTGCGTCAAGGCCATCACTCAGGCCGTGCAGGCCAAGGACCCGGCGGCCAGTGTGCGGGTCGATCTGGCGGCTAAAGAAGTCGGTGTCGAAAGTGCGCTGACTGCCCAGCAAGTGATCGAGGCGATCAGCGAGGAGGGGTATGGCGCCAAACTGGCCTGATTTTGATAGTTAGCGAGCTACCGGAATGTTCAAGGCGTCCATGCGCGGCTAGACTGTCGGGCTGCCGACTCCTGCCTCACTGGATGCCTGATGAACTTCCGTACCATTCTGATTCTCGGCGCCTTGAGCGCCTTCGGTCCGCTGGCGATCGATTTCTACCTGCCGGCCTTCCCGGCCATGGCGCTGGCTTTCGGCACGGACGAAAATCACGTCCAGATGACGTTGGCGGCCTACTTCCTCGGCTTGTCCATCGGTCAGTTGGCCTATGGCCCGGTAGCGGATCGTTTCGGGCGACGCATTCCGTTGCTCACCGGTGTCGGCCTGTTCACCGCGGCCTCGGTGGCGTGCGCCTATGCGCCGAATCTGGAGTGGCTGATCGGTGCCCGTTTCGTCCAGGCTTTGGGTGGCTGCGCGGGCATGGTGATTTCCCGGGCGGTAGTCAGCGACAAATGTGATGCAGTGGGCTCGGCGAAAGTCTTTTCACAGTTGATGCTGGTGATGGGGCTCGCGCCTATCCTCGCGCCCTTGCTGGGTGGGTTGCTGGTCAACACCACTGGCTGGCAGTCGATCTTCCTGGCCTTGACCGGGTTCAGTGCGTTGGCGGGGCTGGCGGTGGCCACGGGATTGCCGGAAAGCTTGCCGGCCCACATACCGCGCCAACCGCTGTCGGGCGCGCTGCGCCAGTACGGTCGGTTGCTGGCCGACCCGATATTTCTTGGCCACGCCTTGACCGGGGGCATCGCCATCGCCGGGATGTTTGCCTACATCGCCGGTTCACCCTTCATCATCATCAAGCTCTACGGCGTTCCGGCCGAGCATTTCGGCTGGTTGTTCGGTACCAATGCGGCGGGCTTCATTCTGGTGGCGCAGGTCAACGCGCGGCTGCTGGCCAAACGTGGCCCGACCTTCTTGCTGGCGCGCGCGGTGTGGGTTTATCTCGCGGCCGGTCTGACCCTGCTCGCTGTCAGCGCTCTGCATACGGCCCACCTGTGGCCGCTGCTGATTCCATTGTTCGTCTGTATTTCCAGCCTCGGTTGCATCAGCCCCAACGCCGCCGCCTGCGCGATGAGCGGGCAGGGCGCACGGGCCGGCAGCGCGTCGGCGCTGCTCGGTTGCCTGCAGTTCAGTGTGGCGGCCGGCGCCTCCGCGCTGGTGGGCGTTTTGCACGATGGCAGCGCCGTGCCGATGGCCATGGTCATCAGCCTGTGCGGAATGCTGGTGGTGAGCGCTGCGGTGCTCACCCGGCGTTTGCAAAATGCCCGGGCGCTGGCGCAAGCCCAGGTTTGAGGCCGGAATCAGCCGGCAGCACGCTGCGGGTGGAGGATGGGGATCTGGTGAGGGGCCTGGATACGGGCTTCGAGGGTACGCGTGAAAGCGCGAGCTTCTGCTTCGCTGCGGAACGTCACCGCATGCTGGTCTAAGCGGACTTGCCACTGGGATTTTGCCAATTCTTTTATCAGGATCTTCACAGCCGAACTCCTCTTGTAAAAGACGTTACGCAAAAGACTGCCTCGCAGGAGATTCGATTGTAGTCCTGAATACGAGCACCATTGTGACAAGGATCAACTGTCGGACTGACGGTTTGTAACTAAAAAAAACACGACTTTTCGATGGCGTCCAAAGGGGTTGTCTGCGACCGGGACGTTCCGGTCGCAGACGAAAAAACGCAGAAAGGATGAAACCGGAAAGGGATTTTTTACAGCGTTTCAAAACCCTTCCAGCACAATCTTGCCCTTGGCCTTGCCGCTTTCCAGTAGGGCATGGGCACGGCGCAAATTGGCCGCATTGATCGTGCCGAAGTGTTCGCCCACCGTGGTTTTCAGTGTTCCGGCATCGATCAGCCAGGCGACGCGATTGAGCAGGTTGTGCTGCTCGATCATGTCCGCGGTTTCAAACAGCGAACGGGTGTACATGAACTCCCAGTGCAGCGACAGGCTCTTGCGCTTGAGCTTGGTCACGTCCAGCGACTTGGGGTCATCGATCAGTGCCAGCTTGCCTTGGGGCGCCAATGCCTCGACCAGTTGGTCCAGGTGCTGGTCGGTCTGGGTCAGGCTGGCGACGTGGGTGACCTGATCCACACCGGCCCGCTTGAGTGCTTCGCTCAGTGGCTGGCCATGGTCGATCACCAGGTCGGCACCCAGCTCTTTCACCCAGCTTTGGGTCTGCGCACGCGAAGCGGTGCCGATGACTTTCAGGGCCGTCAGCTGGTGAGCCAGTTGCGTAAGAATCGAGCCCACGCCACCTGCCGCGCCGACGATCAACAGGCTCTGGCCTTCGTCGGTTTTGCCTTCGCGCACTTGCAGGCGTTCGAACAACAGTTCCCACGCCGTGATCGCGGTCAGCGGCAGGGCGGCGGCCTCGGCGAAACCCAGGGTCTTGGGCATGTGGCCGACGATGCGTTCGTCCACCACATGCAATTCGCTGTTGCCCCCCGCCCGGGCGATGGAGCCGGCGTAAAACACCTTGTCGCCGACCGAGAACAGCGTCACCTCACTGCCCACCGCCTTGACCACGCCAGCCACGTCCCAGCCCAGCACCTTGGCTGCACCGCCTTCGGGCTGGACGTTCTGGCGCACCTTGGTGTCCACCGGGTTGACCGAGATGGCTTTGACTTCCACCAGCAAGTCGCGAGGGCCGGCAACCGGCTCCGGCAACTCGATGTCTTGCAGGGCTTTGTCATCACTGATCGGTAACGAGGCGTAGTAGGCAATGGCTTTCATGGACGACTCCTGAACACTAATAAAGAAGCGATTCGATGGGGTAGATGATTGGCTATTTCTCCGGAAGATAAAACCGGCTAAAAGAGCAGTCTCTTTCAATGTTTTTTTGATAATCGGTGCACTTGATGCTGCGTTTCGATGACTTGCAGTTGTTTGTCCGGGCGGCGGACCTGGGCAGTCTGTCCGCCGCGGCGCGGGGCATGGACATGTCGGCGGCGGTGGCCAGTGCAGCGCTCAAGCGCATTGAACAGCAACTGGGCGCCCGTCTATTGGCCCGTTCGACCCGCAGCTTGCGCTTGACCGCCGAGGGCGAGGGCTTTCTCGAATACGCCCGCGCGGCCTTGAGCAATCTCGACGAGGGCCGGCGATTACTGGCCAGCGGTCAGGACCAGGTCAGCGGGGTTCTGCAACTGTCGGCGCCGTCGGACTTTGGCCGCCATCTGCTGTTGCCCTGGCTTGACCAGTTTCAGCGCGAGCATCCGAAACTGACCGTGCGCCTGCTGCTGGGTGATCGCATCGCCGACCTGTTCCGCCAGCCGGTAGACATTGCCCTGCGCTACGGTGAACCGGAGGACTCCAGCCTGGTGGCGCTGCCCATCGCCCCGCAGAACCGCCGGGTGTTGTGCGCCGCTCCCGACTATCTGGCTCGCCACGGCGAACCGCGACATCTGGAGCAACTGGCACAGCACAATTGCCTGTTGTACATGCTCGGCAGCAGGGTCCACGATCACTGGAGTTTTCACGACGGCAAACGCGAAGTCAGCCTGACCGTCAGCGGCGATCGCTTCAGTGACGATGCGGATGTCGTTCGCCTTTGGGCCGTGGCCGGTGCCGGGATCGCCTACAAATCCTGGCTCGATGTCGCCGCCGATGTACTGGCCGAGCGCTTGAAGGTGCTGATGCCGGAACTGCTCTGCGAGCGCGCACCGTTGAATCTGTTGTGCGCCCATCGCGCGCAATTGAGTAAGCCGGTGAACCTGTTGCGCGAAATGCTTGTCAGCCGATGCGCTCTATTGAGCAGTCAATTTCCGGGCTTTTCGGATATCGATCATTAGTCGCACAAAAAAAGAGAAATTTCCCTCAGGAACTATCACCACCTATGCCGGGCGGAGGACAGGATCCGCCGACCAACCCGCATATACTAGCGCTCTCATCATGTAAGTAGCGTCGATCCCCAATGGCGGGTCCACGTTCGAGTCGGCCCGGCAGCACGGTCATCCTTCTGACCTTCGCGGCATCGGCCAGGCAGCGCTAATGGGTGAGCAAGGCGTTGCCGGATTCATGGCAGTTTCCACGGATTGGCCGACGACACATTACTGGTCAAGATGTTTCTGGTCAGAAGACGAAACGATTCAACAGGGAGTGAATACATGGAACATGCACCTTGCATCAGCCAGATCGCCACATTGCTGGCTGACCCAAAGCGCAGCGCAATGATGTGGGCCTTGATGGATGGTTCGGCGCGAGCAACCGAAGAGCTGGCATTGCTGGCCGGCCTGTCACCGTCTTCGGCCAGTGCACACCTGGGACGTTTGTCCGCTGGAGGTCTGTTAAGGGTTGAAAACCGTGGCCGCAAACGCTTCTTCCGCATGGCTGCCCCCGAGGTCGGGGCGGCAATCGAAGCGCTGGCCAGCGCGACCTTCGCCAGCGCGCACCAGGATATTCCGGAGGTGTTCAAGCGTAATGCGCCACTCGTCAAACCCCGGGCAGTGCGCTCGTCACTGCTGAGTGCCCGGCTGTGCGACGATCACTTGGGGGGTACCCTGTCCGCCGACCTGTATCAGCGACTGCTGGAAGCGGGCTGGATCGAACATTCGGATCAGCGGGTTACGGTCACGCTCAAGGGCGCGACGGAGTTGGCGGCACGGGGAGTGTTCATCCAGGCGCTGGCCCATCACAACGGCAGGGTTGCCTGCGCGTGCCCTGACTGGAGCGAAAGACGCCCGCACATGGGCGGCTCGCTGGGGGCCGCCTTGTTGCAGCTGTTCTTGCAGTCGGGGTGGCTGAGCCTGCCCAACGATTCCCGAGCCTTGCAGGTGACGGCCTCCGGGCAACGGGAAATTCATCGCTTTGCCCTGGAAACCGAGTTGGAAATGGCACTGTAGGCGCCGGCTTGCCGGCGATGGCGGTGCCACATTCGCCATCATTGTTGAATGAGAGGGCGCCATCGCTGGCAAGCCAGCTACAGTTGGATTTGCGGTGTTGCTCAGGGTTTTACCAACCGCGCATCGAGACTGTTCTGCGCCAGGCGTCTGGCCTGGTCCTGGGTCATCCCCAGGTGGGTGTGCAGGGCATGGAAGTTCTCCGTGACATAACCGCCGAAGTACGCCGGGTCATCGGAGTTCACGGTCACTTTTACACCGCGTTCCAGCATGTCGAGAATGTTGTGCTGCGACATGTGATCGAACACGCACAGTTTGGTGTTCGACAGAGGGCACACGGTCAGCGGGATCTGCTCGTCAATGATCCGCTGCATCAGGCGTTCGTCTTCGATGGCGCGCACGCCATGGTCGATGCGCTGGATTTTCAGCAGGTCGATGGCTTCCCAGATGTACTCGGGCGGGCCTTCTTCACCGGCGTGGGCGACGGTCAGGAAGCCTTCGTGACGGGCACGGTCGAACACGCGCTGGAACTTGCTCGGCGGGTGGCCCATCTCGGAGCTGTCCAGGCCCACGGCGACGAACGCGTCGCGGAACGGCAGCGCCTGGTCGAGGGTTTTCTGCGCTTCGTCTTCGCTCAGATGGCGCAGGAAGCTCAGGATCAAACCGTTGGTGATTCCCAACTGCTGCTCGCCATCCTTCAGCGCGGCGGCGATGCCGTTGAGCACCACTTCGAACGGGATGCCACGGTCGGTGTGGGTCTGCGGGTCGAAGAACGGTTCGGTGTGAATCACGTTCTGCTCTTTGCAGCGCAGCAGGTACGCCCAGGTCAGGTCATAGAAATCCTGGGAAGTGCGCAGCACATCGGCCCCCCGATAATACAGGTCGAGGAACTCCTGCAGGTTGTTGAAGGCATACGCCTTGCGCAAGGTTTCGACGTCGCTCCATGGCAAGGCAATCTTGTTGCGCTCGGCCAGGGCGAACAACAGCTCGGGTTCCAGCGAACCTTCCAGGTGCAGGTGCAATTCTGCCTTGGGCAGGGCGTTCAGCCAGTCATACATGATTCTTTTCTCATCAGGTGCAATGGTCGCCATTCTACAGAGGGTTGCCGCAACAATTGGTAAAACCTGACCAGGCGGTTCATCACACCGCTGCCTGTTCCCGTCGATAGGCGTAGGTATCGGCGAAGCGCGAGAGCAGGAACCCGGCGCAGGTGGTGGCCGGGTATTTCGCCGGGTGCAATGCATCCTGACAACCGGGCAGGCATTCGATGCGGGTATCCGGGTGCGGCTCGGCGAAGAACGGCATCGAATAGCGATCCACGCCGAGCGGGCTGATCACCCGGTGCGGCGTCGACAGGTAACGGTCGTTGCTCCAGCGCGCCATCATGTCGCCGAGGTTGACCACGAACGTACCGTCGATGGGGGGCGCGTCGATCCATTCGCCTTTGACGTTGCGTACCTGCAACCCACCGGCGGCGTCCTGATAGAGCAGGGTGATGCAGCCGTAGTCGGTATGGGCGCCGGCGCCTTGCTGCTCGATGGAGCTGGCCGTGTGACGCGGCGGGTAATGGATCATTCGCAACACACTGACCGGGTCATTGAAGCGAGTGTCGAAGAAATCGCGCTCAATCCCCAGCGCAATGGTCATTGCCCGCAACAGCGTTTGTGCGAGGGCCTGCATGTCGACGTAGTGTTGCTCCATCAGCGCTTCCCAACCGGGCAGGGAGGGATGGCGATTGGGGCCGCGCAAGGGTTTTTTCGCCAGTACATCAGGGTGGCCGGCCGGCAGGTGCAGGCCCATGTCAAAGGTTTCCTTGAGGTCACTGGGCTTGCTCGGGTCCAACTGTTCGGTGGCGATGGCGCCGTAGCCGCGATGGTGACGGCTCTGGGTGATGTCGATCTTGAGTTTTTCGGCAGTGGGTTGGGCGAAGAAGCGTCTGGCGTGGTCGAGCAGGGCGTCGATGCGCGCGGCACTGATTGGATGGCCCTTGATGTAGAAGAAACCCCACTCGCGGCAGGCGTGGTCGATGTGTGCGGCCACGGCTGGCCAGGCGTTCTGGTCGTCGCTGTAGAGCGGGGCGATGTCGATGATGGGGAGGCTGGTCATGCGCAATCCTTGAAAGCGATGAATTTCCAATGTGGGAGCGGGCTTGCTCGCGAAAAGGCCGGTACATCCAACATCTCCGTTGTCTGACAGACCGCATTCGCGAGCAAGCCCGCTCCCACAGGGGGTTTGTTTGGTGGTTGAAGTGTTACTTCGGTATTTCCGCCTTCATGCCTTCCACGTAGTAGTTCATCGACGCCAGTTCCGCCGTGGTCGCGCTCACGCCCGCCGGGATTTTTTCGACGCCGGCCTGATCCTTGATCGGCCCGGTGAACGGCTGCAGCGTACCGCTCTTGATATTGGCGATGAGCTGTTCGGCTTCGCTTTTCACCGCAGCCGGCACCAGGTCGCTGATCGGCAACTCAACCGTGCCCTCTTTCAAGCCGCCCCAGTAGTCCTGGGACTTCCAGTCATGGTCGATCAGGCTTTGGGCTGCCTGAATGTAGTGTGGCCCCCAGTCGTTGACGATGGAGGTCAGCACCGCCTTCGGCCCGAAGTGCGCCATATCCGAAGCGTAGCCCACGGCATACACGCCGCGACGTTCGGCGGCCTGGATTGGCGCCGGGCTGTCGGTGTGCTGGAACACCACGTCCACGCCCTGGTCGATCAGTGCGTTGGCGGCATCCGCTTCCTTGCCCGGATCGAACCAGGAGTTGACCCACACCACCTTGATTTCGGTACCGGGGTTGTACTTGTTCAAGGCCAGCTGGATGGCGTTGATGTCGCGGATCACTTCCGGGATCGGGAACGAGGCGACATAGCCGATCTTCCTGGTCTTGGTCATCTTCGCCGCGAGGAAGCCACCGACGTAGCGACCTTCGTAGGTGCGTGCCAGGTAGGTGCCGAGGTTCCTGGCCTGCTTGTAGCCGGTGGCGTGTTCGAAAGTCACCTGGGGAAACTGTTTGGCGACTTTCACGGTCGGGTTCATGTAGCCGAAGGAGGTGGTGAAGATCAGGTCGTATTTGTCCTTGGCCATGTTGCGGATCACCCGCTCGGCGTCGGCCCCTTCGGCCACGTTCTCCACATAGTGGGTGGTGATCTGCGGGCCGAATTTTTCCGCGAGCTCCTTGCGTCCCTGTTCATGCTGATACGTCCAGCCGTGGTCGCCGATCGGGCCGATGTAAACGAAGCCGACTTTCAGCGGGTCGTTGGCGCTGGCACTCAGGCTCGCGCTCAGGCCGATGGCGGCGGTAACGGCGCAAAGCAGCTTCTTCAACGGACGGTTGTGCATGAACTGGAGCTCCATTTTGTTCTGTGGTTGGCAGGGGCAATGCAAATGGCTGACCAACCGGACAACAAAATCAAAAGATCGCAGCCTTCGGCAGCTCCTGCATGGCTTCGCGTAGCTCTGTAGGAGCTGCCGAAGGCTGCGATCTTTTTCAACACCAGAGCCAACGCAGTGCATCTGACCAACCTCACGCCACCCTCTGGTGCGCTAAGGTAAAACGAAACGTTAACGTCACCCCGCAGTCCGTAGCTCATCGGCACCACTCGGCAAAAAGGCTCGCCATGCTCACCACCCTCAAGCAAGAAGGCTTCCTGCTGTTGGCGTTGATCGCCTTCATCGTCGCGGCCTAACCAACGCCATCGAAGGCATGACTCATTTCGTGTTGTTTGCGACGTTTATCATGTTGTCGCTGTTGGGACTCTAAGAGCACCGCAAAACCAATGTGGGAGCGAGCTTGCTCGCGAAGGCGGTGTGTCAGTCACATGAGTATTGACTGGTACTACGCCTTCGCGAGCAAGCCCGCTCCCACAGTTTCAATCGGTGTTGTGTCAGGTCCCGGCAATCAACTGTCGCGCCGCCTGGCTGTGATCGGCAATCAAGCCCTTCAGGTCCAGCCCCTCGACCTGCCCGTCAATCACCCGCCACTTGCCGCCGACCATCACCCGGTCCGCGCGATCGGCGCCACACAGCAGCAGGGCCGAGATCGGATCATGGCTACCGGAGAAGCGCAGTTCATCCAGCTTGAACAGTGCCAGGTCGGCCTGCTTGCCCACCGCCAGTTCACCGATATCGGTACGGCCCAACAGGCTGGCCGAGCCTTTGGTTGCCCAGCCGAGCACGCGTTCCGGGGTGATCTTCTCGGCGCCGTAGCGCAGGCGCTGGATGTACAGGGCTTGGCGCGCTTCGAGCATCATGTTCGAGGCATCGTTGGAGGCCGAACCGTCCACGCCCAGGCCCAGCAGGGCGCCGGCGTCAGTCAAATCGATGCTCGGGCAGATACCCGAGGCCAGGCGCATGTTCGAGCTCGGGCAATGGCAGATACCGGTACCGGCGGCGCCGAGGCGGGCGATCTCGTCCGGGTTGAAATGGATGCCATGGGCCAGCCAGGTGCGCGGGCCGAGCCAGCCGACGCTGTCCAGATAGTCCACGGTGCGCAGGCCGAAGCGTTGCAGGCAGAAATCTTCTTCGTCGAGGGTTTCTGCCAGGTGGGTGTGCAGGCGCACGTCGAGTTGGTTGGCCAGTTCGGCGCTGGCCGACATGATTTCCGGGGTCACCGAGAACGGCGAGCACGGTGCCAGGGCGATCTGGATTTGCGCACCGTCACCGCGCTCGTGGTATTCGGCGATCAGCCGCTGGCTGTCGGCGAGGATCACTTCGCCTTCCTGAACGGTCTGTTGCGGCGGCAGGCCACCGTCCTTTTCGCCCAGGCTCATGGAGCCGCGGGTGAGCATGGCGCGCATGCCCAGTTCACGAACGCTCTCGACTTGCACGTCAATCGCGTTTTCCAGACCTTCCGGAAACAGGTAGTGATGGTCGGCGGCGGTGGTGCAGCCGGACAGCAGCAATTCGGCCAATGCGACCTTGGTGGCGAGGGCGAGCTTTTCCGGGGTCAGGCGTGCCCAGACCGGGTACAGGGTTTTCAGCCACGGGAACAGCGGCTGATTGACCACCGGCGCCCAGGCGCGGGTCAGGGTTTGATAGAAATGGTGATGGGTGTTGATCAGGCCCGGCAGGATCACATGCTCGCGGGCATCGAACACTTCATTGCACGGCGCGGATGGTTGCTGGCCGGCGCCGAGCACTTCGACGATCAAGCCGTCTTGCAGCACCAGGCCGCCACGGGCATCGAGACCGTTGGAGGTGAAAATGGCGAGGGGATTTTTTAACCAGGTACGGGTCGCAGGCATGTTGGCCGGCTCCTCTGAAAGTTGGGTTCAGGGTTGCCAGCTCAGTGTTGCCCTGTCTGCTGATCCAGGTTCGCCGGGGAGGCGAGGTGGGCAGTTTCGATCAAAACGCTCTGGTGGGCAAGCCCAACCCGACCAGACGAAGAGTAATACTGTGGGAGCGGGCTTGCTCGCGAAGACGGTGCAACTGCAACGTTGATGTTGGCTGACACGACGCTTTCGCGAGCAAGCCCGCTCCCACATTTTGATCTGAGGGGTTACCAGGGAATGGTTTCGCCCCGGTAATTGATGAAGTGGTGTCCGCCCTTGCCGACATACGCATTCACCTGATCGACCAGGCCGCGGGTGCTGGTTTCGACGTCGATGTCCGCGCCTTCTCCGCCCATGTCGGTCTTCACCCAGCCCGGGTGCAGCGACAGCACAGTGAGCGTTGTATCGCCCAACTGAGTGACGAGGCTGTTGGTCATGGAATTCAGTGCCGCCTTGCTGGCCTTGTACAGCGCCAGCTCCGGCGCATCGGGCATGGTCACGCTGCCCAGCACCGAACTCATGAACGCCAGCACGCCGCTGTCCGGGCGGATCTGTTCGACAAAACGCTGGGCCAGGTTGATCGGCGCCACGGCGTTGGTGAAAAACAGCTGGCCGACGTCGGCCATCGTCGCACCACCGTTGGGTGTCTGGACATCCGGCCCCTTGACCCCGGCATTGACGAACAACAGGTCAAACACCTCGCCCTTGAGTTGTTGGCTCAGGGCGGACACCGCGGGCTGATCGTCCATGTCGAGCTGTTCGATCCGCACCTTGCCCAGGGCCTGCAAGGCCTCGGCTTTTTGCGGGTCGCGCACGGTGGCGGTGACTTGCCAGCCATCGGCCAGCAGGGTTTTCACCAGCCCGAGGCCAAGCCCCCGGGAGGCGCCGATAATGAGTGCGGATTTTGCCTTGGACATGAGTGGCTTCCTTGAAAATTCAGGATCGTGGATTCAATGGACACTGTTGCCCGAGCCGTTGTTGCAACTCCTCGCGTAGCGCGCCGAGTTCGGCCATGCGGGCTTCGATCAGTTTGAGTTTGTTTTGCAGCAGTTGCTTGACGGCGCTGGCCCGGGCTAATTCACCGATGCGCATCATGACGTCTCGAAGGGGCTTGACCCTGGAGCATACTCCAGGCTTTAGCCTTGTTGCTCCCTGAATTGATGGAGCAATGACGATGTGGACTACAACGCAATATCGCCGGTTGGTGCAAGGCAGTGCCTGGTACGACCTGATTGTGACGGTCGCGTTTGTCACGCCGTGGAGTTTTGCGGCGTTGCATGGGGTTTTGACTGCGCTGAGCCAGGCGTTGAGTTTGCCGGGTGAGCTGCCAGCGTTCGAACCGGTGCATATGTTGATGGCGAACCTGTTGGGCTCGATCGTCTGCGTATGGGCGGTGCTGCGGATTCGTGATCCGCAGCAGGTTTTCGGACGGTATGACGCCGTGGCCAGATTCCTGTTCTCGGCCTGGCAGGCCTATGCCCTGATCCAGGGTGCGAGTTCATTGTTGGTGGTTTTTCTGGTGTTTGAATTGGCGTGGGGCGTGGCTCAGGTGTTGCCTGTTCGGGCCCCTTCGCGAGCAAGCCCGAACCCGGTCAAATGTGGGAGCGGGCTTGCCCGCGAAGGGGCCGGCCCGGTCACCACCTAATGCCCGGCCTGCCACGGCTGCCCCAGCGACACCGGCGCATACAACCGCGTCCGCAGCGCATCCCGTGACAACAGCACCAACACTACAATGGTCGCGGCATACGGCAGCATCGCCAGCAGGCTCGACGGAATCGCCAGCCCCAATCCCTGCGCCACCAGGTGCAGGATGCTGGCGAGCCCGAACAGGTACGCGCCGAGCAGCAGGCGCCACACCCGCCAACTGGCGAACACCACCAGCGCCAGGGCAATCCAGCCGCGCCCTGCGCTCATGTTCTCCGCCCACATCGGCGTGTACGCCAGGGACAGATAGGCCCCGGCCAACCCGGCCATTGCGCCACCAAACAACACCGCCAACGTACGCACTGACAACACCGGCAAACCCATGGCACTGGCGGCAGCGGGATTTTCCCCGACGGCTTGAATGATCAGCCCGACACGGCTTTTCAGAATGACCCAGGCCACCAGCGCAAACAGTGCGAACGACAGATAGACCAACAGGTCCTGGGCAAACAGCATCCGCCCGAACAGCGGGATTTCGCTCAGATAGGGAATCGCCAAGGGTTCGAAACCCGCCAGCGGCTTGCCGACCCAGGCCGCACCGACAAAGGTCGACAGGCCCACGCCGAAAATCGTAAGGGCCAGACCGCTGGCCACCTGATTGGCATTGAACACCAGTGCCACCAGCGCAAACAGCGATGACAGCAGCATCCCGGCGAACATCGCCAGCAATACGCCGAGCCACAGGTGCCCGGTGTTGAACGCGACGATGAAACCGATCACCGCGCCAAACAGCATCATGCCTTCCTGGCCCAGGTTGAGGACGCCGCTTTTCTCGCAGATCAGTTCTCCCAGCGCTACCAGCAGCAACGGCGTACCGCAGCGGACCATGGCGTAGAAAATATTGCTCAGCAGATCGATATCCATCACAACGCTCCTGCGTGTACGGCGGTGGCTCGGGCACGACGGGTCCAGCGCAGGTTCAGGCGCGGCCGGTAGAGGATCAGCACGTCACTGGCCAGCAGGAAAAACAGCATCATGCCCTGGAACAATTGGGTGATCGCTTGTGGCAGGTTCAGGCTCATTTGTGCGCTTTCGCCGCCGATGTACAGCAGCGCCATCAACAGGCTGGAAAACAGGATCCCGAGTGGATTCAGGCGACCGAGAAACGCCACGGTGATCGCCGCATAGCCGTAGCCCGGCGAGACCTGCGGCACCAGCTGACCGATCGGCCCGGTGACTTCGCACACACCGGCAAGGCCGGCCAGACCGCCGCTGATCAATAGCGCGAGCCAGATCAGGCGCTTCTCGCGAAAACCGACGAAACCGGCGGCCCGCTTATCCAGCCCGAGCACCTTGATCTGGAAGCCGACAAAACTTTTCTGCAACAGCACCCACATCGCCACTAAGGCGAGCAGGGCGAAATACACCCCGGCGTGAACCCGGCCATCCTCCAGCAAGAGCGGCAAGCGGCTGGCATCCCCGAACATCGCTGACTCGGGGAAGTTGAACCCGGCGGGATCCTTCAACGGACCGTGAACGCAGAACAGCAACAGGTTCAGCGCGATGTAGTTGAGCATGATGCTGGTCAGGATTTCATTGGCGTTGAAGCGTGTGCGTAACCACGCCGTCAGGCCGGCCCAGGCGGCACCGGCCAGGGTGCCGGTTAACAGAATCGCCACCAGCGCCCAGCGGCTTTGCATATCAATGATGTTGACCGCCAGCGCACTGCCGGCCAATGCACCGAGCAGCAGTTGACCTTCGGCACCGATGTTCCAGATGCGCGCCTGGTAGGCGACGGCCAGGCCCAGTGCGCACAGCAGAATCGGCAGGGCTTTGACCAACAATTCAGAGACGCCATACAGGTCGCTGACCGGAGCGATCAGCAGTGTGTGCAAGGTCAGCAGCGGGTCATGCCCGAGCGCGATGAACAACAACGATCCACAGCCCAGGGTCAGCGCAGCCGCCAGCAACGGCGAGCACCACAGCATCAGCCGCGATTGCTGGCCACGGGGTTCAAGAGAAAGCAGCATGTGACACTCCGTTAGCGCGTGGCGGATGCGAGTGATTGAGGGGCAGCGAACTGGCCGGCCATCCAGCCGCCGACATCGCTCAGGCGCGTATCGACCGTGGCGTTCAGTGCCGACAGGCGACCGCCGCACAAGGCGCCAAGGCGATCGCTGATCTGGAACAGTTCGTCGAGGTCTTCGGAAATCACCAGGATCGCTGCGCCGGCATCGCGCAAGGCAATCAAGGCGCGATGAATGGTGGCGGCCGCGCCGACGTCCACACCCCAGGTCGGGTGCGCGGCGACCAGCAGCCTGGGTTGCTGGAGGATTTCCCGGCCGAGGATGAATTTCTGCAGGTTGCCGCCGGACAGACTGCGGGCCGGGGTCTGGCTATCGGGTGTCTTGACCCCGAAACGGCGGATGATTTCCTCGGCCAGCGTTTCGACTCTGCTGCGCCGGATCAGACCCTTGCTCACCAGTCCTTGCTGGAAAGCGGTCAGTAGCGCGTTGTCTGCCAGGCTCAACGCTGGCACCGCGCCATGGCCCAGGCGTTCGGCAGGGACAAAGCTCAGGCCAAGTCTGCGACGTGCGTCAGGGTGTAAATGGGCAACCGGTTCCTGGCCAAAGCGCAGGGTTGCGCCTTCGTTGCGATTGAGGCGTTGTTCGCCGCTGAGCAAAGCCAGCAGCTCGTCCTGGCCATTGCCCGCGACACCGGCGATACCGACGATTTCGCCGCTGCGCACTTCAAGATTGATGTCCTTGAGCGAGCACCCGAACGGGTCCGGGTTGTGCCAGGACAATCCATGTACCTCAAGGAACGCATCACCCCCGGTCACCTTCGGATAGTTTGCGTTCAGCTGCGCCGCCTCACCGACCATCAGGCGCGCCAGTTGCTGATCCGTACAGTCGGCGGGCACGCAATGTCCAGTCACGCGTCCGCCGCGCAGTACCGTCGCGCTCTGGCACAACGCGCGGACTTCCCCGAGCTTGTGGCTGATGAACAGAATGCTGCAACCCTCGGCGGCGAGCCGGCGCAGGGTGACGAACAAGTCGTCGGCCTCTTGCGGCGTCAGCACTGAAGTCGGTTCATCGAGAATCAACAGGCGGATGTCCTGCATCAGGCAGCGAATGATTTCCACCCGTTGCCGTTCCCCGATCGACAGGCTGTGGACAAGTCGCTCCGGTTCCAGCGCCATGCCATAGCGTCGCGACACCTCGCGAATCTTCGGCTCAAGTTGTCTGGGTGTGCCTGCCGCCGCGCCCATGGCCAGGGCGATGTTCTGTGCCACGCTCAAGGTTTCGAACAGCGAGAAGTGCTGGAACACCATACCGATGCCCAGACCTCGCGCCTGGGCCGGGTTGCGCAGGGTTACCCGCTGACCTTGCCAGATCACCTCGCCGGAATCGGCCTGGGTGACGCCGTAGATGATTTTCATCAGCGTGCTTTTGCCCGCGCCGTTTTCGCCAAGCAGGGCATGGATCTCGCCAGGGGCAATGGTCAGGTCGATGGCATCGTTGGCCAGGCAACCGGGGTAGCGTTTGCTGATTCTGCGCAGTTGCAGGCGCGGAACCGGATCCGGGATTGGAGCGTGATTGGGCATGACAGGCTCGGTGCTGTTGGACTTGTGCCTGTGGATAAAGCAATTTTCTGGCCACTAGGTCAGGAAAACATCGAAGTCCTTCGAGCAGAGGCGTTGAGTATGCAGTTTTCAAATGAACCACGCAGAACCCGGCACCACATGGGGGCAAGGGTGCAAATCAAGCCCTGATTTTGCTCGTGGGGTTTTGCTCAAAAAATGATCAATCGACCACAGGCCATACCGTGCAGGGTGCCGAGACGGCCATGAACGGGTTATCCACAGATTGCTCCACAGTATTTGTGCGCAAGCTCAAGGCATGGGCATAAGCACTGGGTGGCTTTCTTCTAAAGGTGATAAACCGCCGTAACTGTTTGTTTTTGCTTGAATTTGATGCGCTTGATGGCAGATTGGACGAAAATTGAGCAAAGTCCGCAAAGCCGCATGACAGAAGGGTTACAGCGGTATGTGCTCAGGTTATCCACAGCCGGGTGCACAGCAGATGTGGGCAAATATGGAATAAGTGGAAAAGCGGCGTGCTCCAAAAGATCGCAGCACGATCCCATGCAGGAGCTGCCGAAGGCTGCGATCTTTTGCTCTTGTTTTCAGCGCTGCAAGAGAATACGTCCGCGACTCAAATCGGCCAGCTGTGACTGCAAGGTATCGATCTGCGCGTCGCCCACGGCCAACTGCAACTCGACCCCATTGGCGGTGAAGCTTTCATCCACAACCAGTCCACCTGCCTCCGCCACCCGCAGCTTGACCAACGCCAGCTCGGCAAACCCGCAAGTGCATCGCAACGGCACCCGGCTGATCAACTCAACCTTTGGCGCCGCTTGCAGGCATTTGTTCGCACCGCCGCCATAGGCCCGGGCGAGACCACCGGTGCCCAGTTGGATGCCGCCGTACCAGCGAATCACCAGCACCGCGACCTGATCACAATCCTGTGCCTCTATCGCCGCCAGAATCGGCCGACCTGCCGTACCACCGGGTTCGCCATCATCGGTGCTGCGATATTGATCGCCGAGCTTCCACGCCCAGCAGTTGTGCGAGGCATTCAAGTCGCTGTGCTGTTCAATGAACGCCTGGGCCTCGACCGGGCTGGAGATCGGCGCGGCGAAGGTGATGAAGCGGCTCTTGCGAATCTCTTCGCGGTATTCGCAAAAACCGCTGAGGGTAAAAGGCATACGTACCTGAATGGCTACTTAAATGGCAGGTTGCAGGCCGCAGCCCTTGAGAATGATGCGGATCAGGTTGTCCCCGGCGTCTTCCATGTCCTGTTTGGTCAACCGGGTGCGCCCGGTGACGCGGCAGATCTGCGTGGCGAAGTCGGCGTAATGCTGGGTGCTGCCCCACAACAGGAAGATCAGGTGCACCGGGTCGACCGGGTCCATTTTACCGGCGTCGATCCAGGCCTGGAACACGCCCGCACGGCCCTGGAACCAGGCGCGATAGTCCTGGTTGAAATACTCGGTCAGGCATTCACCGCCACTGATGACTTCCATGGCGAATATTCGCGAGGCTTGCGGCTGGCGGCGGGAGAACTCCATTTTGGCGCGAATGTAACGGGTCAAGGCCTCGGTCGGATCATCCTCGGCGGTGAGGGTGTTGAAGGTGCTGTCCCACAACTCGATGATGTTGCTCAGCACCGCCACGTACAAACCGAGCTTGTTGGTGAAGTAGTAATGCAGGTTTGCCTTGGGCAGCCCGGCATTCTGGGCGATGGTGTTCATGCTCGTGCCTTTGTACCCGTGACGGGCGAACTCGTCTTCGGCGGCTTTGATGATGGTCTCTTCGTTCTTCTGACGAATGCGGCTGACGGGTTTTCCGCCGTGGGCTGGGACTTCAAAGGTCATAAGCACTTCCGAACTGGTGGGTGGGACGGCCAGTGCGTTGATAACGTACCCATCGGCTTCAGACAAGTCCTCACACAATAAAACCCTGCCCCGCAATCTAATGTGGGAGCGGGCTTGCTCGCGAAGACGGTGTGTCAAACAACTTTGATGCTGGATGTACCGGCCTCTTCGCGAGCAAGCCCGCTCCCACAGGTTTCTGTAATCCAAAATTTCAACGCGTCGCGGCCAGGCTCTCGAGAAAACTCTCCAGTACCAGATGCGGGCGACGCCCCTTGCGTGTGACCGAGGCCAGGCTCAGGTCATAGAAGCGCGTTTTGGCTTTCAACGCTCGCAACCGGCCCTGCTGTACCCAAAGACTCGCATAGTGATCCGGCAGGTAACCGATATAGCGTCCGGTCAGGATCAGGAAGGCCATGCCTTCGCGGTCCGAGGCGCTGGCGGTGCAATTGAGCGCCTGGTAGTGGGCCTGGATCTCCGCTGGCAAGCGGAAGGTGGGGGCGATGGCGTCCTGACTGTTCAGGCGTTCGTCGTCCAGTTGTTTGTCGTCAACATAAAACAGCGGATGGCCGACCGCGCAATACAGCAGCGAGCGTTCGCTATACAACGGTTGGTACTCCAGCCCCGACAGTGCGCTTGCCTGCGGCACCACGCCGACGTGCAGGCGACCGTCGAGCACGCCTTGTTCGACCTCATTGGGCGCGATCATGCGGATCTGGATCTGCACGTCCGGGCCGCGCTCTTTCAACTGTGCAAGGGCATGGGTGATGCGCATGTGGGGCAGGGTGACCAGGTTGTCCGTCAGACCAATGATCAATTCGCCACGCAAGTGCTGGTGCAGGCCGTTGACCTCGGTGCGGAAGCTTTCCAGCGCACTCAACAGTTGCAACGCCGATTGATAGACCTCGCGACCTTCCTCGGTCAGGGAAAAACCGGCGCGTCCACGTTGGCACAGGCGCAGGCCGAGGCGTTGCTCCAGATCGCTCATCTGCTGGCTGATCGCTGAACGACCAATGCCCAGCACGGTTTCAGCCGCGGAGAAGCCGCCGCATTCCACCACGCTGCGAAAGATCCTCAGCAGGCGAATATCAAAGTCGCTGACCTGGGCCAGCGGATCGGGACGGCGAGCGCTCATGCGGGTTACTCAAAAGTTTAGTGATTGGCTGACTGAACATTAGAAGAGTTGCATTTCACAGACTTTATCCCCGTGGCAATTTAGCTGCAACAACGGTTTTCAATCTTTACGCCGCCTATTGCCTTGCGAGGTTTTGCCCATGAACTTGCCTGAAAACGCCCCGACTTCGCTGGCCAGCCAGCTCAAGCTCGATGCTCACTGGATGCCTTACACCGCCAACCGCAACTTCCAGCGCGACCCGCGCCTGATCGTTGGCGCCGAAGGCAGCTGGCTGATCGACGACAAGGGCCGCAAGGTGTATGACTCGCTGTCGGGCCTGTGGACCTGTGGCGCCGGTCACACCCGCAAGGAAATCCAGGAAGCGGTCGCCAGGCAACTGGGCACCCTCGATTACTCGCCAGCCTTCCAGTACGGTCATCCGCTGTCGTTCCAGCTGGCCGAGAAAATCACCGACCTGACCCCGGGCAACCTGAACCACGTGTTCTTCACCGACTCGGGCTCCGAGTGCGCTGACACCGCGGTGAAGATGGTCCGTGCCTACTGGCGCCTGAAAGGTCAGTCGACCAAGACCAAAATGATCGGCCGTGCCCGTGGCTACCACGGTGTGAATATTGCCGGCACCAGCCTCGGCGGCGTGAACGGCAACCGCAAACTGTTCGGTCAGGCGATGATGGACGTCGACCACCTGCCGCACACTCTGCTGGCAAGCAACGCCTACTCCCGTGGCATGCCGGAGCAGGGTGGCATCGCCCTGGCTGACGAACTGCTCAAGCTGATCGAACTGCACGATGCGTCGAACATCGCGGCGGTATTCGTCGAGCCATTGGCCGGTTCCGCTGGCGTGCTGGTTCCGCCACAGGGCTACCTCAAGCGTCTGCGTGAAATCTGCGACCAGCACAACATCCTGCTGGTGTTCGACGAAGTGATCACCGGTTTCGGCCGTACCGGCACCATGTTCGGCGCCACCACCTTCGGCGTGACCCCGGACCTGATGTGCATTGCCAAGCAAGTCACCAACGGCGCGATCCCGATGGGCGCGGTGATTGCCAGCTCCGAGATCTACCAGACCTTCATGAATCAGCCGACGCCTGAGTACGCGGTTGAGTTCCCCCATGGCTACACCTATTCGGCACACCCGGTGGCTTGCGCGGCGGGCCTGGCAGCACTCGACTTGCTGCAAAAGGAAAACCTGGTGCAGAGCGTGGCCGACGTCGCACCGCATTTCGAAAATGCGCTGCACGGCCTCAAAGGCACCAAGAACATTATCGACATCCGCAACTTCGGCCTGGCCGGTGCGATCCAGATCGCACCACGTGACGGCGACGCGATCGTGCGTCCGTTCGAAGCCGGCATGGCGCTGTGGAAAGCCGGGTTCTATGTCCGCTTCGGCGGCGACACCCTGCAGTTCGGCCCAACCTTCAACAGCAAGCCGCAGGACCTGGATCGCCTGTTCGACGCGGTCGGCGAAGTGCTGGGCAAGATCGACTGATTTGACAACACACCCGTAGGAGCGAGCTTGCTCGCGATGGACGTTAACGATGATGCGGGCTGCCTGGATGAACGCGGCGCCCTCACTATCTTCGCGAGCAAGCTCGCTCCTACACAAAGCATCTATATAGCAGGCGTCATTTCGTAGGCGCCTGTGGACAACTTTTCAGGAGCTTCCATGAGCGTTATTCCGCATTTGATCAATGGCGAACTGGTGACCGAGAACGGTCGCGCGGTTGATGTGTTCAACCCGTCTACCGGTCAGGCTATTCACAAGTTGCCGCTGGCGACCCGCGAAACCATCCAGAGCGCCATCGACGCGGCCAAGGCTGCATTCCCGGCCTGGCGCAACACGCCACCGGCCAAGCGTGCCCAGGTGATGTTCCGCTTCAAGCAACTGCTGGAGCAAAACGAAGCACGTATCGCGCAACTGATCAGCGAAGAGCACGGCAAGACCCTGGAAGATGCTGCCGGTGAATTGAAGCGCGGCATCGAGAACGTCGAGTTCGCTTGCGCGGCTCCGGAAATCCTCAAGGGCGAGTACAGCCGCAACGTCGGCCCGAACATCGATGCCTGGTCTGACTTCCAGCCGTTGGGCGTTGTCGCCGGTATCACGCCGTTCAACTTCCCGGCCATGGTGCCGCTGTGGATGTACCCGCTGGCGATCGTCTGCGGCAACTGCTTCATCCTCAAGCCGTCCGAGCGTGACCCGAGCTCGACGCTGCTGATTGCCCAGTTGCTGCTGGAAGCCGGTTTGCCTAAAGGCGTACTGAGCGTGGTGCACGGCGACAAGACTGCGGTGGATGCGTTGATCGAAGCGCCGGAAGTCAAGGCGCTGAGCTTCGTCGGTTCGACGCCGATTGCTGAATACATCTATTCCGAAGGCACCAAGCGCGGCAAGCGCGTTCAGGCCCTGGGCGGTGCGAAGAACCACGCTGTACTGATGCCGGATGCCGATCTGGACAACGCTGTCAGCGCACTGATGGGCGCGGCTTACGGTTCTTGCGGTGAGCGCTGCATGGCGATCTCCGTGGCCGTGTGTGTCGGTGACCAGGTCGCAGACGCTCTGGTGGCCAAACTGGTTCCGCAAATCCAGGCGCTGAAAATCGGTGCCGGTACTTCCTGCGGTCTGGACATGGGCCCACTGGTGACTGGCCAGGCTCGTGACAAAGTCAGCGGTTATGTAGAAGACGGCGTAGCCGCCGGCGCGACGCTGGTGGTGGATGGTCGTGGCCTGACCGTGGCCGGTCATGAAGAAGGCTTCTTCCTGGGTGGTTGCCTGTTCGACAACGTCACGCCAGAGATGCGTATCTATAAAGAAGAGATCTTCGGGCCAGTGTTGTGCGTTGTTCGGGTCAACAGCCTGGAAGAAGCCATGCAGCTGATCAACGATCACGAGTATGGCAACGGCACCTGCATCTTCACCCGTGACGGCGAAGCGGCGCGGTTGTTCTGCGACGAGATCGAAGTCGGCATGGTCGGCGTCAACGTACCGTTGCCGGTGCCGGTCGCCTATCACAGCTTCGGCGGCTGGAAGCGTTCGCTGTTCGGCGACCTGCACGCCTACGGCCCGGATGGTGTACGTTTCTACACCCGTCGCAAGGCCATCACCCAGCGCTGGCCGCAGCGTGCGAGCCATGAAGCTTCGCAGTTCGCGTTCCCCAGCTTGTAAGTAGAAGGGCAAAAGAAGGCCGACCCCTTGGGGTCGGCCTTCGCGTTTTCGGGCTTTTTTGACCTATATGACAGATTTGTGAAAATAGGTGTTGACGGCAGATTCTGGAGGCCTATAATTCGCCCCACTTCCGGCGCAGTCGAAACGGAAAACTCCTTGGTAAACAAAGAGTTACGCAGTTTTCGGCAGCAGGTTGCTTCAGGTCATCGAAGCGCCAGGGAAGTTGAAAAAGAGGTG